>NZ_FNLF01000002.1:3372565-4047078 GCF_900103175.1 Tsukamurella pulmonis | reverse complement strand
CCGAGGTGCGCAAGGAGATCTTCTGGCGCGACCCGGCCACCCGCCGCATGCGCGCCGAGGTCTTCGGCGACGTCCGCGCACTGGCGGAGCGCATCGGCCTGATGAATCCCGTCTCCCGCCGCGTGTGGTCGGCGCTGGGAATCAGTGGCCGCCCGTCGCGGTTCCGCGGCGAGCCGCAGTACGAGGCGATCTGACAGTGCCCGGCAGGGTGCCGTGCGTTCGCCGCGGTCCCGCCCGTGTGACCTACGGCGTGCTCTCGCTCGCCGGCGCCCCGGTCACCGGTCGCGGGTAGGCCAGGCGTCGCAGTAGCTGCTCCGCGGGGCCGCGCCGGCCCAGGCGTTCCCAGTGCACGGCGAGCGCCACCGTCGCCGCCCACACGGCGATCGCGAACACGGCGCCGGACCAGTCGGACAGATACCCGCCCCAGCCCAGTCCCCAGGCCGCGAGCACAGGGGAGAACACGACGGACTGCGCGAGATAGCCGCTCAGGGAGCGCTTCCCGAGCGCCTGCACCGCGTCGGCGAAGCCCTGCAGGCGACCCCGTGTCGCGCCCGGCGTCGCTCGCGCCCGCTCGATCCGCACGGCGATCAGGCCGAACAACGCGACGTAACCGAGCCCGCCGAACAGCCCGCCGAGGGTGTACAGCGGCAGGAAGAACCAGTCCGCCGTGCGACTGACGGGCAGGGTGCCGAGATTCTGCAGTGCCAGTACCAGTCCTGTGGCCCATCCGAGGGCGATCCCGCCGACGGCGCACCGCCGGAGCAGCGGGAGGTGGGACGCGGGGGCGTCCAGGACACGGTGCCGGGCCGCGAGCATGCCGAGCAGGACGGCGATCGGCACGATCAGCCCGAGCACCGTCCCCGGCACCACGAGCGCCGCCCACGTGGTGATGCGCTCGGTCAGAGCCGCCCAGAATCCCGGGATCGCGTTCGCATCGAGTCCGCCGGCGGCAATGCTGCCGTCACCGGGTTGCGGCGTGGCCGGACCGAGCAACGGGAGCACGGCGAGCGACGCGGACAGCGCGAGCAGGACGCCGGCCCAGATCGCGATCACGCGGTCCGAGCGGGTGAGGAACAGCCCCACCAGGACGAGCCCGACGATCGCGTATCCGCCGAGGATGTCGCCGTACCAGAGCAGCGCGGCGTGCACGAAGCCGAACGCCAGCATCCACCAGTGGCGCCGCCGTAGCAGGCGTCGCGCGTCGCGCGGCTCGGTGCCCGCGGCCCGTTGGCGGGAGAACAACTGGACGATGCCGTACCCGAACAGGAACGCGAACATCGGGTAGATGCGGCTGTCGACGGCCGTGATCCCGACGGTCTGCACGATCCGATCGGCCAGTGAGCCGCCGGTTCCGTGCGCGCCGGTGCCGGTGGGGCGGTCCCACAGGAACGCCGGGACGTTCGCCACCGCGATGAGGACGAGCATGAAACCGCGCGCGAAGTCCGGCGCGATGCTGCGGCTCCCCAGCATGGAGGTCGGTGCGGCGACGGAGGGATGTACTTCGTCACCCGGGGGCGAGGTCATGCCACCGAAACTAGAGCCTGCCCCGGAGGCGCGGTCCACCGGAGGCGTGATCCGAGCGCTGGCGGACGCCCGGCGGTCCGCACGGTCAGTGCGATTCGGCGGTCTCGGTGACGGTCATCTGCACCTGGTAGCGGTCGGAGCGGTACCAGGAGTAGCTGTGCTCCACGCGGGTGGTTCCCGCGAAGGCGACGCGGTCGAAGGCCAGCAACGGCGTCCCCGAGGGCACGCCCAGGACGCGCCCCAGCTCACCGTCGGAGGCGATGGCGCCGATGGACTGCTCGGCCCGGTCGATCCCGTACCCGTACTCGGTGCGCAGCAGCTGGTAGATCGATTGCGTCAGGTCGTGCCCGTCCATCCCCGGCGCGATGGCCTGCGGGTACCAGGCGTCGTCGACGGAGATCGGCACGCCGTCGGCGAGCCGCAGGCGCTTGACGTGGTACGCCTTGTCGGCCGCGCGGATCTGCAGGGCGGAGGTGGTCGACGGTGGCGGCACCCGCAGCTCGGTCTGCAGCACGACGGTGGACGGATTGCGGCCCAGGCGGCGCATGTCCTCGTGGAAGGAGGCGAGGTGCAGCCGCGACCGCGCGGGCCGGTCCGCCACGAAGGTGCCCTTGCCGCGGATCCGCACCAGCGTGCCCTCCGCGACGAGCTGGCGCAGCGCCTCGCGCACCGTGATCCGCGAGACGCCGTACTCCTCGCACAGCTGCCGCTCGCTGGGCAGTGCGGCGCCCGGCTCGAGATCGTCCGTGCAGCGCTGCTCGAGGAGCGCGCGGAGCTGCTCGTGCTTCGGAATCGGGCCGTCCGCGATCATGGGGTCATCTTGTCACACCAGGTCATGACCAATCCGGTTTTATGAAGGCTGCACAACGATCTGCGGCTCAGCGGACGCCGGCCACCCGGAACTGGATGCTGATCCGCGGCCCGGCGTGCGGCACCTTCGGCACGGCGTGCTCCCAGGTGCGTTGCGCGGAGCCGCCCATGGCCAGCAGATCGCCGTGGCCGATCGAGAGCTTCGTGCTGGCGCCGCCGCCCCGCGGGCGCAGCAGGAACGGCCGGGTCGCGCCCAGCGAGACGATCGCGACGATCGTGTCGTGCGTGGCACCGCGGCCGATCGTGTCGCCGTGCCAGGCCACCGAATCGCCCCCGTCGCGGTACAGGCACAGCCCGACCGAGGTGAACGGCTCGCGCAGCTCGTCCCAGTACAGCTCCGTGAGCCGGTCCCGCGTGCGGGCCAGCTCCGGGTGCGGGAGCGGCGCGCCCGTGTCGTAGTGCCGCAGCAGTCGCGGCACCGGCAGGGTGCGCTCGTACATCCGGCGGCGCTCCTCGACCCAGGGCACGTCACGACTGAGCGCGGCGAACAGCGCGTCCGCGTCGGGCTGCCAGCCGGCGCGCACGTCGAGCCACGCCCCGTCGGTCAGCTCCCGGCGGTGCGGGGCGAGGGGGACGGCGTCGTCGAACAGCGAATCCTGCATCGGGGCTCACGATAGGAGGACCGACTGACAAGTCCGGAGCGACCTCCGTAGGGTTGAGACGTGCGATTCGGACTCTTCCTCCCGCAAGGCTGGCGCTTCGACCTCGTCGGCATCGATCCCGCGGACCACTGGTCCGTCATGAACGGCCTCGCCCAGCGGGCCGACGCCGGCCCCTGGGACTCGGTGTGGGTCTACGACCACTTCCACACCACTCCGGTCGCCAGCCGCGAGGCCACGCACGAGGCGTGGACCCTGATGTCGGCGCTGGCCGCGACCACGAACCGGGTCAAGCTCGGCCAGATGTGCACGGCCATGAGCTACCGCAACCCGGCCTACCTGGCGAAGGTGGCCGCCACCGTCGACCTGATCTCCGGCGGCCGCACCCAGATGGGCATCGGCGGCGGCTGGTACGAGCACGAGTGGCGCGCCTACGGCTACGGCTTCCCGTCGGCGGGGGAGCGGCTCGGCCGCCTCGACGAGGGCGTGCAGATCCTCAAGCAGGCCTGGGCCGAGGGCTCGGCCACGCTGGACGGGAAGTACTACCAGGTCGACGGTGCCATCGTCGAGCCCCGGCCGCTGCAGGACGGCGGCATCCCGCTGTGGGTCGCGGGCGGCGGCGAGAAGAAGACGCTGCGGATCGCGGCGCAGTACGCCGACTACACCAACTTCGACGGCACCTTCGAGGGCTTCGCCCACAAGTCGGAGGTGCTCCGCAAGCACTGTGCCGACCTGGGCCGCGACTTCGACGCCATCACCCGGTCCGCGAACTACAACATCACGATCGGCGAGGCCGCGCGCGATGTGCAGACCCGGCTCGACGAGACCCGCAATCGGCTGCTCGAGCACGTGCCGGAGGCCGCGGTCGACGGCGAGATGGGCGCCTACCTCGGCATGCCGGGCGTGGGGACCCCGGGGGACATCGTGGCCAACCTCAAGCGGCTCGAGGCCGAGGGCATGACCTACGCGATCTGCTACTTCCCCGAGATCGCCTACGACACCTCGGGGCTGGAGCTGTTCGAGAAGGAAGTCATCCCCGAGTTCCGCTGATCGGCACCCGCGGTGGGCGGCCGTATCCAGTACCTTGGATCGACGTGACGGATCACCGGCGTAGACCCCCGCGGCATCGCGCGCAGCCGATGGCGTTCCGGGCGGGCGGGGAGACGGGCGCCGCGTCCATGCCCACGGGAGTGCCGCTCGCCGAGCGCGACTTCTTCGTCGAGGAGTTCCGCGGGATCACCATCGTGGTGGCGCTGCCGGTCCTGACGGACGAGGGGCTGGCCGCGGTGCAGCGCACCATCGACGGGTTCGGACCGGGGGACACCCGCTTCGTCTTCGTGGTCCCCGAGCCCCGGAGGGCCGCCACGGTGGACGCCGTCGACGGCCTGTCCGTGACCGGCGCGGCGGAATGGAACGACGAGGCCGTCGCCGAACTGTGGCTCGCCGTCGCGGACTCCGCGCGGGTCGTCCTCGGCGTGCAGGAGGGCGCCGTCGCGCGCACCGCGGGCACGGTCTCCGCGAGCGTGCGCGCGGCGAAGACGGTGCTCACCGATCCCGGGGGCGGGTGGGGCGCGCCGCCGCGCAGCTACGCCGACATCGACGTGCACCGCGATTCCCTCGCGGCGCACCTGGCCGAGCGCGCCCTGGACGACTACGTTCCGGCTGCGCAGGAGGCCCTGGCCGGCGGCGCGTACAGCGTGAACCTCTGCCGTGCCGAGGATCTCGACGTCGAGCTGCTCACCTTCAACGGCCGCGGAACCGTGCTGACCCAGGGGCGTTACCTGCACATCGAACCGCTGCGCGTCGACGACCTCCCGGCGGTGGAGGCGCTGGTCGAGCAGGGCGTGCAGGACGGAACCCTCAAGCCGCGCAGCCGGTTCCAGATCGCCGCGATGGCGGCCGGGGGCATCGGCGCGCGCGTGCTCCGGACGGGGCACCTCGCGGGCATCGTCGGGCTGGACGTGGACCGCTACGCCGGAACGGGATTCGGTGAGGTCTCCGGGCTGATGACGGTCGCCGAGTTCTCCGGTCTCGGCGCCGGTGGTCTGCTCATGGACGGGCTGTTGGCGATGTGCCGGGAGCGCGGCGTCTCACAGCTCTTCGCGGTCACCGTCAGTGCGCAGGCGGCCGAGTTCTTCGCCCGCCGAGGGTTCCACGAGGTGACGCAGCGGGACGTCCCGGCCGCGAAATGGGACGGCTACGAGCCCGATCGGCTCGACGTGGCACGGTGTTTCGTGCGCGCGGTGCCGCTCTGACTCAGCCGCGCAGCGCGCCGAGCCGCCGCGCCCCCTCGACGAGGACCTCCTCGCGCTTGGCGAAGGCGAAGCGCAGCAGGTGGCCCCAGCGGGCCCGGTCGTCGGCCAACGCGCTCACCGGCACCGCGGCCACGCCGATCCGCGCCGGCATCTCCCGGCAGAGCGTGCCGGCATCGTCGAAGCCGAGGGCGCGGGCATCCGCCACGACGAAGTACGTGCCCTCCGAGGGATGCACGCCGAAGCCCGCCTCGCGCAGCGACGCGGTGAGCAGGTCGCGGCCCTCCTGCAGTGCGGGCGAGAGCTTCTCGAGCCAGGACCGCTCGTGCTCCAGCGCGTGCGCGACGGCGTGCTGCAGCGGCGCCGCCCCGGTGAAGGTCAGCCACTGCTTGGCGGCGCGGCAGGCGTCGGCGAGCTCGCGCGGGGCGGTGATCCAGCCGACCTTCCAGCCCGTGACGTTGAAGGCCTTGGCGGCGCCCGAGATCCGGACCGTGCGCGAGCGCATGCCGTCGAAGGCGGCGAGCGGGCGGTGCACGCGGCCGTCGAAGAGCAGGTACTCGTAGACCTCGTCGGTGAAGCACAACAGGTCGCGCTCCACGCACAGCTCGGCGATGGCCCGCAGGTCCTCGTCGTCGAGCACGGTGCCTGTGGGGTTGTGCGGGGAGTTGACGATGATCGCCGCGGTCCGCTCGGTGACCGCGGCGCGCAGCAGCGCCGGGTCGAGCCGGTAGCGCCCGCCGTCCTCGACCAGCGGCACGACGACGCGCTGCGCCCCGGCCAGCGCGACGGTCGCGGCGTACGAGTCGTAGAACGGCTCGATGAGGATGACCTCCTGGCCGGGCTCGACCAGGCCCAGCACCGCGGCCGCGATCCCCTCGGAGGCGCCGACGGTGACCAGCACCTCCCCGTCGGGGTCGTAGCGCAGGCCGTACTCGCGCTCGACCTGTGCCGCGACGGCGCGCCGCAGCTCGGGTAGGCCGTCGCCGGGCGGGTACTGGTTCATACCGCCGTCGATCGCGGCCTTCGCGGCGGCCAGCATCCCGGCGGGCCCGTCCGTGTCCGGGAAGCCCTGGCCCAGGTTGACGGCGTCGTGCTCGGCGGCGAGCGCCGAGATCTCCGCGAAGATCGTCGACGTGAAGGGCTGGAGGCGTCGGACGGTGCGCATGCCCGCAGCCTAGTGGCCCGCAGCGCTACCGTGGGGGCATGACCTCCGCCGTCGTCGTCGGATCGGGGCCCAACGGGCTCACCGCAGCCGCGTGCCTGGCGCGCGCCGGCCTGGAGGTGACGGTGCTGGAGGCCGAGCCCACGATCGGCGGTGCCTGCCGCTCGGACTCGTTGCGGGGGACGGTGGTGGACCGGTTCTCGACGGGCCACCCGCTCGCCCACGCCTCGCCCGCGTTGCGCGAGGTGGGCCTCGACATCGAGTGGGGCACCGCCCCGATCGACGTGGCCCACCCGCTCTCGCCCGACCCGGCCGACGCCGTCGGCACCCTCGCCGACGTCCCGGACTGCGGGCCCGAGGTCATGCCGGTCTTCTTCGGGCCGCTGACCGCCGTGCCGCGACATCCGGTGGTCGCGACCCGGTGGGGTCCGCGCTTCCTGCTCCCCGCCACGGCCACCGCGGCCGCCCTGGGCCGCGTGGGTGGTGCCGTCTTCGCCGGGGTCGCAGCGCATTCCATCGCACCGCAGCACCTGCCGATGACCAGCTCGATCGGCTACCTGCTCTCCGGGGTGCGTCCCTGGCCCGTGCCCCTCGGCGGCTCGCAGCGGATCTCCGACGCGCTCGCGCGGGTCGTCGAGGCGCACGGCGGCCGGCTGCGCACCGGCGAGCGGGTGACGGCACTGCCCGACGCCGACGTCGTCGTCCTGGACACCGGCCTGCCCGCCGCGCGGGAACTGCTCGGCGACCGCGCGCCGCGGTGGCTGCGGCGCCGCGCCGCGCAATGGCGTTTCGGGCCCGCGGCGTTCAAGGTGGATCTGGTGGTCGACGGCGGGATCCCCTGGACCCATGCGGAACTCCGACGGTCCGCGTTCGTCCATCTGGGCGGCACCGCGCGCGAGATCGCGGCCAAGGAGCTGATGGTCAATCGCGGGCGGATGCCCGCGCGGCCGGTGATCATCCTGTCTCAGCAGTACCTCGCCGATCCTTCGCGCTGCCACGGCGATCTCACGCCCGTGTCGATGTACGCCCACTGCCCCAACGGTTTTCCGGGTGATCTCACCGAGTCGATCATCGCCGAGGTGGAGCGGCACGCGCCGGGGGTGCGGGAGCGGATCGTCGAGACGCGCGCCGTCGGGCCCGCGGGCCTGCAGGCGGTGAACGCGAACCTCGTCGGCGGCGACATCGCGGCCGGCGCCGCCGTGCCCGCGCAACTGGTGCGCCGCCCGACGCTGGTGGACCCCTACCGCCTCACCGATCGGGTGTTCCTGTGCTCCTCCGCCGCCGGCGCCCCCGGCGTGCACGGGATGGTCGGGTGGCACGCGGCCGCCTCGGTGCTGCGCACTCTGTGACGGCGACCGAGGCGACCGCAAGGAGGGGTCAGCTGATCTGGCAGACCCACCCGCCCTGGTCATCCGGGACGTAGACGCCGGAGACGCCCATGCCGGTCGTGCAGGGCGAGCCGCCCGGGTCGTCGTCGCGGACCTGCGGATCGGTGGTCGGGGCGGTCCCGTTCTCGTCGGGATCATCGCCCGCGCCGTGATTGGGATTGCAGATGCTGCCCCGGTCGGGGCCGGTGCAATCCGTCTCCAGCTGGCCGCTGTCGGGGGCCTGCGTCGTGGGCGCGCCGGGCTTGGCCGTCACGGTGCGGGTCGGACCCGGCTTCTGGGTGACGGTCTTCGTGGGCCCCTGGTGTCCGCCGCCACCGGTGCCCGCGGCGGGCTTGTCCGGCTTTCCCGCGGCGGCCGTCGGATGGTGGGGTGCGGCGGAGGAACTGGACGGTGCCGTCGACGAGGTCGTCGAAGCGGGCGTGGAGTCGTCCGAGCAGCCTGCGCTCAGCAGGACGAGTGCGGCGATGCTCGCGATCGTCGCGATGGAGTGCTTGCGCATCATGTCTTCCTTTCGTGCTGGGGGGTGTCGTCGGTGCGGAGGGGAGGTGGTGGCCGGGAATCACCCCTTCCCGATCGCGGTGGCTCTCCGCTCGACGGCGAAGCCGCCGAGAACCGCCGGGATGAGGGACAGCGTGACCCGCACCGCGTCCACCTTCGCGAGCGATGCAGCGGTGGGGAGGGGCGCGCGGCGGATCCGTCGACTCACGCCCCGGCTCCTGCCGGCACCGCCCGCGGGCCGTGCTCGGCGACGGTGGCGATCGCGCTCGCGATCATGGGCCACCACGTGGTGCGGACGTCGATGACCTCGCCGTGGCCCGTCTGCGGGATCTCGATGAGCGCGGAGCTTCCGCCCTTGCGGCGCAGTGCCTCCACGTACTCGGCGGCCTCCCGCGGCGGTACGACGGAGTCGTCGGTGCCGGTGATCGCGACGACCGGGACGCGGGGATCCATCCGCTCGAGGGGATCCACCAGGCGGTAGCGGTCGGGGTACTGCTCCGGCGTGCCGCCCATCACGCGCAGGACGTGATCGTTCTTGGTGAGGGACAGCCGCATGTCGAGGACGCCCGCGAGCGAGACCACGGCGTGCGGGCGCACGACCGGGCGGGCCCCCGGCGCCCCGTCCGGGAGCGTCCCGCGTCCGGCGGTCCACGCAGCGAGCTGGCCGCCCGCGGAATGGCCGACGACGGTGACCCGGCTCAGATCGATCTCGGGGACGTGGGACTGAATCCGGGCGAGGTGATCGACTCCGGCGGCGAGGTCGGTGAAGGTGGTGGGCCAGCCGCCGCCGTCCCCGACGCGGCGGTAGTTCAGGCTCCACACCACGAAGCCGCGATCCGCGAGCGCCTGCGCGGCGGGCCGGACGTACTCGGCGGTCGCCCCGTTGAGCCATCCGCCGCCGTGGATCAGCACGATCGTGGGTGTCGCCGCCGCCGAGCCGTGCACCGCGGGGCGGAACAGATAGCCGCTCAGCGTGTCGCCGTCGACGCCGGGGACCGAGAGGTACTGGTGCGTGGTCACCGTGACCGTGCCGGGGGCCGCGGCTCGATCGCGGGCCTTGCGGTGGTCGAGCAGCGCCACCGCCGCGGCGGCCGACAGGAGGAGCGCCACGATGATCACGGCCGCCCAGCGCTGGGGACCGACGGACCGGTCCCTCCGGCGGGAGCTCCTCGCCTCGTTCGTCATCCGCGTGCGGCGATCCGGTAGCCACCCGCGCGCACGGTGACGGTGCCCCGTGCGCTCGTTCGTGACCGGACCGCCGGATCGCCCTGGGCGGTCACGACCTGCCGGCGGTCGAGTTCCCCGGACGTCGTCAGCGCGAAGCGCGCCGATTCGACCGCATCGGCGGCGGTGAGCGCGGCGGCTGCTGATCGGGGAGGGGGAGTCATGGCGGTCCTTGTCCGTGGTCGCTCCGATGGAAATCGCCTCATGCTAACCACATCTCACGCAGCGATCGAATGTATGAGATGTATTGTGCGGCTGCAAATCTGGCGGGTATCGCAGGGCGACACCGAGCCGTCCCGCCGGTGGTGGAACCGGACACCGGAGCAGTGTCGCCCGGGCGCTATCGTCGCGCTGTGCCGGCGGCCGGCGCGTGCATAGGATCGGTGGATGGGTGGCATGGATATCCGATTCGTCCGGCAGGACTTCGCGGAGAGCGTCGACTGGACGATCGCGGGGCAGCGCCACGAGGTGCTGATCTGGCGCGGCGGCACCGCGAACTCGAAGGAGTTCGCGTTCGCGAGCGGCTCGTCCGGGCGGATCGTTCCCGCACCGAGCAGTGTCTGGGTCGTGCCCGCCGGTGACAGCTCCACCGCGGTGGCGCGGCGCGCCGCGTACGACTTCGCCCGCGTCACCCTTCCCGCCGCGCTCTCCGCCTCGACAGCGCTCCTGCCCGTGGTGAGTCGACGGGATCCGTTGCTGCACCAGCTCGTCGACCGGATCGCGGGCATCGCCGATCGACGGGACGCCGTCGCACGGCTCCTGCGCGAATCGCTGCTCGACACGATGCGACTGCACATCCTGGATCAGTACGGTGAGCGGCCCGTCCCGCCAACCGCGCCGCGCGCGTTGGACCCCCGCGCCCTGGATCGCGTGGTGGAGATCCTCGACGATGCGGCCGACGCCGACATCGATCTCCGAGCGCTCGCCGCGGCGGAGGGGGTGTCCACCGACGCCTTCCGTCGCGCCTTCGTCCGCACCTTCCGGACGACTCCGCACAGGTACCTGCTGGATCGCCGGATCGCCAGGGCGCAAACGCTGCTCGTGACCACCAGCCTCTCGATGACGGAGATCAGTACCACCCTGGGGTTCGCGAGCCCCAGCCATTTCGCCGCGACCTTCAAGCGGAGGGTGGGGCGCACCCCCAGCGCGTATCGCGCGGCCCCGTGACACGCGTTTCACGACAGCCCGCTGTTTCGTGAAAGCGGCACCGCCGCCGCGGGCTTATGTTCGATGCGGCGCTCGTGACCCGTCGAGCGGGGGAGGAGGGAGCCGGCAAGTGTCCGCCGAGAGTCTCGCGCCGCTGCGGCGGGCGCCCGACCTGTACGACGACCAGTTCGCGCGCGTGCTGTCCGGTGCCGGTGCTGCGGAGCTCGTGGACGCCGTGGTGGACGGATATGACTGCGTCACAGCGGCGTTGGTGGTCGACGGTGCCGATTGCGAAGTGGCTCGCGCCCCCTTCGTGGCGGCGCTGGATCCCCGGCGCGACCGCTGGGTCCTCGACGCGGTGACGCAGGGGCGGCGCACCGGCCGGCCGGTGGTCCTGCCGCACGGACAGGGGCACGCGGTCTTCCACCCGGCGACGGTGTCGTGCCGCTGCGTGGGCGGGCTGCTCGTCCTCGTGCGGGGCGGCGTCGACGACGGGACCGTCGCCGCCGTCGGCCGGTTCGCGGGGCTGTTCGCTCTGATCGCGGCGCGCGACCTCGCCCTTCTGCAGCCGGGCGGCACCGTCGACCTTCCCGTGGTCGGTGACCTTCTGACGCACCACGGCGCGGTCGACGCGCCCCTGCGGGCACGGGCGGAGCGGGCGGGTATCGATCTGTCCGCGGCGTGGATCGTCGGGGTCGTGGGGCCGACCTCGCGGGCCGACCTGCGGAGGATTCGCGCGGTGCTCGGGGCGGGGCGCGGCGTCGACTTCGTGTCGGTGCTGGACGGGGTGGCGGTCGTCCTGTCGCGCGGAGGGGACGCCGCGGCGGCGGCCGCCGATGTCAGGGCCGAGATCCGGCGGGTGGTGGGGGCGGACGTGCTGGTGTGCGCCGCCGCGGTGGACGACGTGGAGGCCGGGGGCCTGGTCCGTGGGTACGAGGCGGCGGCCGGGGCGGAGAGGGTACTGCGATCGAGCGGCCGCCGGCGGGGTGCCGTCGACGTGGCCTCCCTGCCGGCCTACCTCCCGCTACTGAGGGCGCTCTCGTCGTCGGAGCTCGCGGAGTTCGTGCACTCGCTGCTCGGTCCGCTCCGGGAGTTCGACCGCGCGACCTCGTCCGACCTCGTCCGCACCCTCGCGGTGTTCTTCGAGGAGAACATGAACACGGCGGCCACCGCTCGACGGCTCGGTCTGCACCCCAACACGGTCGTCAAGCGGCAGCACCGCATCGCCGAGTTTCTCGGCGATGAGTGGGCGGACGGGGCGGCGGGCGTCAGTCTGAGGCTGGCGCTGAGCATCGACGCCCTCGCCGTCGATCAGCCCGGTCGGGACGTGGTGGGGGCGGCGGTGCCGTACGGGTCGTCGCCTGCACCGTGATTCGGGTTGGTGCAGATGGTGCCCTCGTCGGGCCCGCCGGTGCACGGCACGTCGTACTCGCTTCCCGGCCCCGTGGGGCGCGGGGCCGACGAGGGCGCCTGCGTGGGCGCGACCGTGACCGTCCGCGTCGGCGGCGCGGCCGGCGGGGGCGGGGCCTGATGGTGTGGTGACGTTCCGGTGGCGGTCGTCGCGGAGGGGGAGGTACTGGGCGCGGTCTCGGCCCCGTCGTCGGAGCAACCCGTCAGCACGAGCAGCGCGGCGACGCCCGTCGCGGCGGCGGTCCTGGTGCACTTCATGGTGTGTCTTCTCCGTTCTGGGGGTGAGCCCGTTCGGGGTGGACGCCGCCCCAGGGTAACCGTTCAGTCGCGCCACCGGATGGCGGTAGAAATACTCGCTGGACCTCTCACCGTCGTGTCCCCCATGATCGAGACGGCGACGTTGCCATCGGGATGGAAAAGGCGGGTGATCATGCGATTTAACGAATTTCTCGCGAACCTGGCTGCACGGTTCGGGGAGTACCGGCGTACCCACGTCGAGATGTACGAACGCCACCTGATCCTGCTCGAGCCCTGGACGCACGACATCCTGCACTGGGGCGCCGACGGGACCCTGCACGGCACCATCGCGGCCGGGCGTGCCCGGCCGCCCGTGAGCCGCGGCGGATGGTGCCCGTGCCGCCCGCTCGACACGGTCGGTTGTGGTTTGTAGTTAGTAACTACTAATCTATTCGGGTGACCACCCGAATGAGCGGACCCGAGCGCAGGGCGCAGGTGTTGCAGGTCGCTGCGCGCGAATTCGGCGCGCACGGGTTGCACGGCGCGTCGATCGACACCGTCGCGCACGAAGCGGGCATCACCCAGGCCTACGTGTTCCGGATGTTCGGCACGAAGAAGGCGCTGTTCCTCGAACTCGTCAGCGGCGCCTTCGCCGGGCTCGTCGATGCCATGGCGCGGGCCGCCGACGGGGCCACGGGGATCGATGCCCTGTCCCGGATGGGCGCCGAGTACTACGAGAACCTCGCCGACGACACCGCGTTGCGGCTCCAGCTCCAGGGCTTCGCGGCGTGCGGTGATCCCGAGGTCCGCGACGTCGTGCGCGGCTGCTTCGCGCGCCTGTGGGACACCGCTGCCGCCGGCACCGGGCTCGATCCCGTCACCGTCAAGACCTTCCTGGCGTTCGGCATGCTGCTCAACACCGGGGCGGCGCTCGACGTCGGGGACGTCGCAGCGCCGTGGGCCGCGGGCGTCCGGACCCGCATCCAGCCCGGACTGTTCGAGCACATCAGCACGGCGACCAACCGGCCGGCATCGCCATGACGACCCGGCTCCCCGGTGCGCTGGTCACCGTCGCCCTGTGTGCGGCGGTGGTCGGCAGCGTCGGGGCGCCCCTGATCACCGCGGTGGCGCGTTCGGAGGGCGTGTCGTTGGGGGCCGCGCAGTGGACTCTGACGATCACGCTGTTCACCGGTGCGATCGCCGGGCCGGTACTCGGCCGGCTCGGCGGGGGACCGCTGCGCCGCCGCGCGATCCTCGGCACGCTGGGGCTGGTCGCCGTGGGTGGGGTCCTCACGGTGCTGCCGACGGCGTTCGGCGCGCTCCTCGTCGGGCGCGCGCTCCAGGGGGTGGGCATCGCCCTCGTGCCGCTGCTGGTCAGCGTGGCGCGCAGCGCCCTTCCCGTGGAGCGTTCCGCCGGAACGATCGCGTCCCTCTCCGTCGCCTCGACCGTCGGTATCGGTGTGGGGTATCCGCTGATCAGCTTCGTCGATCAGCAGTGGGGGCTCCGCGCCGCGTACGGCGCCGGGCTGGCGATCACCGTCGCCGCCCTCGTCGTCGCCTGGCGGTTCGTTCCCGTCGACGCACCCGGGCCGCGGCCGCGGATCGACGTGCGCGGAGCGCTCTTGCTCGCGGCCGGTACCTTCGGCGCGCTGCTGCTGGTCGCCGAACCCGCGGTGTGGGGTCGGCCGGCGGTCGCGATCGGCGTGCTCGGCGGCACCGTCGCGACGCTCGCAGCGTGGGTACGTGTGGAACTGCGCACGGACGAGCCCCTCGTCGACCTCCGGCTCGTCGCGCGCCCTCCCGTGGCCGCGGCGAACCTCGCGATGCTGGTGTCCGGGGTAGGGATGTATCTCCTGTTCAGCGACCTCACGCGCTACGTCCAGGTGCCCGCCGGCGCGCCGTACGGGTTCGCTCTCCCGGGGGTGGCTGCGGGGGCCGCGCTGATCCCCTTCTCGGTGCTGGGCTTCGTCGCCGGCAGGGTGGTGCCCCGCATCGCGAGCCGGATCGGTCCGCGTGCGACGTTCGCGATGTCGTCGGCACTCGTGGTCGCGGCGGCGGGGATCTTCGTCGCCGGACGGGATCGTCTCCCCGCGGTGCTCGCGTCCCTCGCGGTTCTGGGGTTCGCCGTCGGGGTCGCGTCCGCGGTGATGCCGCGCCTGGTGCTCGACGGGACGCCGCAGTCCGAGACAGCCAGCGTCATGGCCGTCAACCAGATCGCCCGCGCCGTGGGATTCGCGGTGGGCAGCGCGCTCGCCGGGCTTCTGCTGGCTCGCGCCACGCCCGCCGGGGCGCTCCTCCCTGCGCAGGGTGGATACATCGCGGCCGCTCTGTGGGTGATCCTCCCCGCTGCCGCGAGCGTCGCGGTTCTCGCTGCAGGGAGCGCGCGTTCGCGAGGGCGGGTGTCGACGCGGTAGTTCGATTAGACGCGGCTAACTCGAAAACGTGTCGGTGGGTCGGCGTAGCGTCAAGTCATGGAGAAAGTTCATGAAGCGGAGGTTGATCGGCCTCCCGATGGCGGTGTGATCGATCGGTTGCGTTCGAGTGAGGTCCGACGGTGCCGTCTAATGTTCGAACAGTACGCCCTCGCGGCGTCGCTGCTGCGGGAGCGGGTGTGCGAGCGGATCGCCGCCGGTGTGGGCCAGGACCGCTGGCAGCAGGGCGCCGCCGCGGAACTCGCCCTGGCACTGCACCTCTCGCCGCACACCGCCGCGAAGTTCCTCGCCCGCGCAGTGGAGCTCGAGCGGCACCTGCCGCACACCCGCGCCCGCCTGCACGACGGAGACCTCGCCCCGGAGGCGATCCCCGTGATCATCGGCGGCCTGGCGCACCTGGATATCGCGGACCGGCAGACCGCGGATCAGCAACTGTGCGCCGACCCGGCGACCCTGGCGGGAATGGGACTCAAGCAACTCGCCGCCCACGTCGAGCAGATCGCGTACGCGCTCGATGCGCGGGCCACCGTGGACCGGAACGCCTCCGCGGAGAAGGACCGCACCGTCACCATCCGCCCGCTCCCCGAAGGCATGGCCAGGGTCTCGCTACTGCTGCCACTGGCGCAGGCGGTCGGCGCGTACGCGCACCTGCGCAAACACGCCGACACCCTCCTCGGCCACGGCACCGAACTCCGCGCGCGCGGGCAGATCATGGCCGACACCGCGTTCGCCCGCCTCACCGGCCGCGCATCGATCGACGGCCAACCCGTGCTGGTGAACCTGACCATCCCCGCGACCGTCCTGCTGGGCGATCGGCCCGGCACCGCGCACCTCGACGGCGGCGGCACACTGCCGGCGGAAATCGCCCGCAACCTCGTCGGCCACGCCACCGCCGCGGGTCTCGCGTGGGTCAAACGCCTCTACATCGCCCCCGAATCGGGTGCGGTCGTGGCGATGGACTCCCGGCAACGCCTCTTCCCCGACGGGCTGGCGGACATGATCCGCGCACGGGACCGCTACTGCCGCACCCCGTACTGCGACGCACCCATCGCCCACACCGACCACGTCACCCCACACGCCACAGGCGGCAAGACCAGCTACACCAACGGGCAAGGACTGTGCGCGGCCTGCAACTACGCCAAAGAAGCACCCGGCTGGCACGCCCACACCCTCGAAGACCCCACCGGACGGCACACCGTCGAAACCCACACCCCCACAGGACATGTGCACCGATCCACCGCACCGCCGCAGGCGGCGTGAGGTGTTACCCGGCCTCTCCGATGGCGGGGCCGAGGATGTCGTCGGCGTCGACGATCCGGTAGGCGTAGCCCTGCTCGGCGAGGAAGCGCTGGCGGTGCGCGGCGTAGTCCGCGTCGAGGGTGTCGCGTGAGACGACGGAGTAGAAGTGCGCCGTGCCACCGTCGTGCTTGGGGCGCAGCAGCCGGCCGAGGCGCTGCGCCTCCTCCTGCCGCGAGCCGAAGGTCCCCGAGACCTGCACGGCCACCGAGGCTTCGGGCAGGTCGATGGAGAAGTTCGCGACCTTGCTCACCACCAGCGTGGAGATCTCGCCGGAGCGGAACCGGTCGAACAGGGCCTCGCGCTCCTTGTTCTTCACCGATCCGGTGATGACGGGGGCGTCCAGCTCGCGGCCCAGCTCCTCCAGCTGATCCAGGTAGGCACCGATCACCAGCGTGGGAGCTCCCTTGTGCCGCTCCAGGATCGACTTCACCACCGCGACCTTGGTGGGTGCGGTGGAAGCCAGCTGGTAGCGCTCGTCGGGCTCGGCGGTGGCGTACTGCATGCGCTGGTTCTCGGTGAGCGTGACGCGCACCTCCACGCAATCGGCGGGCGCGATCCAGCCCTGCGCCTCGATGTCCTTCCACGGCGCGTCGTAGCGCTTCGGCCCGATCAGGGAGAAGACGTCACCCTCGCGGCCGTCCTCGCGCACCAGGGTGGCCGTCAGGCCGAGGCGCCGCCGGGACTGCAGATCCGCCGTCATGCGGAACACCGGCGCGGGAAGCAGGTGCACCTCGTCGTAGATCATCAGGCCCCAGTCGCGGGAGTCGAACAGGTCGAGGTTCTTGTACTCGCCCTTCGATTTCCGCGTGAGCACCTGGTACGTCGCGATCGTGACCGGGCGGATCTCCTTCTTCTCGCCCGAGTACTCGCCGATCTCCTCCTCGGTGAGCGACGTGCGCGCCAGCAGCTCTCGCTTCCACTGCCGGCCGGCCACGGTGTTCGTCACGAGGATCAGGGTGGTGGCCTGCGCCCGCGCCATCGCCGCCGCGCCCACCATCGTCTTGCCGGCGCCGCAGGGGAGGACCACGACGCCCGAACCGCCGAGCCAGAACGAGTCGGCCGCGATCTTCTGGTAGTCGCGCAGCTCCCACGGGTGCGAGTCCGTGTCGAGTGCGATCGGATGGGATTCGCCGTCCACGTAGCCGGCCAGGTCCTCCGCGGGCCAGCCGACCTTGAGCAGCAACTGCTTGAGGTGCCCGCGCTCGGAAGGGTGCACCACGACGGTGTCGTCGTCGATGCGGGCGCCCACCATCGGGGCGATCTTCTTGTGCCGCAGCACCTCCTCGAGCACCGCCCGGTCGAGCGAGACCAGGGTGAGGCCGTGCGCCGGATGCTTGACCAGCTGCAGCCGTCCGTACCGGCTCATGGTGTCGACCACGTCGACCAGCAGCGGCTGCGGCACCGGGTACCGCGAGTAGTTCACCAGCGCGTCCACCACCTGCTCGGCGTCGTGGCCCGCGGCGCGCGCGTTCCACAGCGCCAGCGGGGTCACGCGATAGGTGTGCACGTGCTCGGGGGCCCGCTCCAGTTCGGCGAAGGGCGCGATCGCGGCGCGCGCGGCATCCGCCAGTTCGTGGTCGACCTCGAGGAGGAGCGTCTTGTCGGACTGGACGATGAGGGGTCCGTCGGTCATGAGCAGGCATCCGTCCGTGGTCGTGCTGTCGGCGACCGTCGAGGTCGCGAGATCTCGGGAGTGCGCAGCCTCGCAGGGGCGCGCAGGTGCCGGTTCCATCGGCGCTCGTCACCGCCGCAGACGCACCTGTATCCCACTTCGGACACTATAGACCTCAGTGGTGTCGCAGCAGGTCGCGGAGGTTTTGCCGCGGTCATTCGGCTCGCTGGTCCAGCTCGTTCGGCGACCCGTGCGCACCAGCGGTGCGGGCACCCATGATCCGTTCGGTTGCGCTCAGCGCGCTGTGATCGACCGATCTACGATCGCGGTATGCACCCGCTCGTCGCCAGGCTCGATGCTGCTCTTGCCGCGAACTACCCGAACCTGTGCAAGTCGCTCGGACCTGGATCGTCGCAACAGGACCTCGATGAGTTGGAGGATTTCTTCGGCGCGGCACTTCCGGCGGCATATCGGGATTTCCTCGCGTGGAGAGGGCCCCAGCCGGACGCCGTGGACTCAACCGGTGACATCTACATCAGGACTTACGGGCTTACGACCGCGCAGCGGGCACTCGAGAAAGTGCGGATGATGCGCCAGCTGCGGGCGGCGGAGCCCGGCTGGCGCGAATCGGTGTGGTGGGGGGAGTACTACCTCCCGCTCATGGAACACGGTGGTCCGGAGCTGGTCATCGACGTAGCGGGCGAGACGCGCCTGAAGAACGACGACGGCTCGTCCGAACTGTTCCGCAGCGTTCCCGGGCAGGTGGTGGAATTTCATCACGCCGATGAGTTCCGCGAGGTTCACGCGCCGAGTCTGTACCTGTGGCTGGAAGCCCTTGCGATCACCTTGGAGCGCAAGCTGGTAGAGGAGTACGTCTGGGATGACGACAGCGGGCGCGGAGCCGGGGTCGAACTCGACGAGCCCTTCGACGACGTTCTCAGGGAACTCGCGCCCGCGTATCCGCGCTACCTTCCCGTGCTTCACCAACCGCACGAGTTCTCGTGAGGTGAGCTACATGTCACGGCGCTTCCGGCGAATCTGTCGCCGTGCTCGGAGCCCGCGAACTTGCAACACGCCGATCAGTGTCGAACCGGCGGTAAAAACTGCACCGACCAGGAGATACAGGGGCGCGGCGACACGGTTGTACGCCCTCTGCTCGGCGGCGTCGCGGTACCGTCCGCGGGGTGGGTTCGACGCGCCGTCGACGATGAGTGTTTCGTCGAGGAGCTTCGGTCCGAGTTCGCATACGTCCGATGAAGTCATCGTTCCGAGGTCACAGGTCGCGGGCTCGTGGACGGTCACGATCCCCATCCACACGGCGAACATCCTGAGAATGAGGCATAGGGGTGTCGCGATGAGGAGCTTCACCGACAGGTCGGGCGACTCGCCCGACGAGTGCCTACCCATCACCGAATGGTAGATCGAAGTAGGCGAATTCCAACGGATGCGGGTGATGATCGAGGTAGAAGGGATGCCGTGATGGATCACTACTGGAGCGGGAATTCGACTCCGCGCTCACTCGTCGGTCGAGGACCGAATATGCGACGCTCGGATGCGGTGATCGCCACGTCGTTGATGCTCGCTTCGCGCCGTGACATCAACCCTTCGGGCGTGAATTCCCACAGTTCGTTGCCGTAGCTGCGCCACCACTGGCCATCGGCGTCGTGCCACTCGTACTGAAAGCGCACCGCGATAAGGTTCTCAGTGAATGCCCACAGGTTCTTGCGCAGAGCGTAGTCCAGCTCGCGCTCCCATTTCGCGGTGAGGAAATCGACGATCTGCTCGGTGCCGCCGATGAACAGATCGCGGTTCCGCCAGCGTGAGTCGTCGGTGTACGCACTCGCGACCCGGCGGGGGTCGCGGGTGTTCCAGGCGTCCTCCGCTACTTGAACTTTCTGGGCTGCAGTTTCAGCGGTGAACGGCGGAAGGGGCGGGCGTGGCTCGGGCATGATGTGGTCTCTAATCGGGGCAGGTGTGCGGAGCGGACGGGCATCGGCTACGTAGCAGGGCGCGGAATCCGGAACATCCGACTGGTGCGAACCGTGCCGTCGCTCCTGATCTTCTCGGATTCGAGCAGTGGGGGCAGCTCGACTGCACCCGGGAGTTTGAGGATTGCCGCAGCGGATCGCCCGTTACGCTCGTCCGTGCGGAACTGCACCCATTGTGCTCCTGCGGCGAAGGCCGCGCTGATCATCGAACCCTTGACTGCGGTGTTGACCCCCGAGCCCCACAGCGCGGGTGCATAGAGCGTGGCACCGATCTCGACGCCCTCCGGGGCGCCGTGGTCGAAAAAGTAGGACGACGTTCCGGCGACTCGGCCGCGCGCATGTATCACCAGTGCCTGCCTCCTGGTCTCGTCTCCGGTGAGCAAGGTGGCGAGATCGGTCGGCGATGCAGGCCGCGGACCCGGGATGTGAGCCCACACATCTGCGTGATCGAGGGCGACGAACAGTGCTCCGGCCGCCTCGACCGAGAACGCGGCGAGTCGCACATCTGCCTCGGGGGCGGTGAGATTCACAGCGACGGGCAGCCTCATGGCGGCCACGGTACGTCGCCGCACTGCCGGCGAGAACTGTTTCGCTCAGCGACCTGGTCGTCGGGTCGGCGACGCCGTGCGTGCCGGGCGGAACTCCTGCTCGTCGCCGCGGTCGCGGACCACGACCCCGGCCTCGCCGAGCCGTAGCCGCAGGTCGCGCGCCGTGGGCTCACGCTTCTCGGCCCGGGCCACCGCCCGCGCACGCAGCAGCTCCCGCGCCTCGGGTGGCGCCTCGTCCCGGCCGTCGACGAACCGGATGAACTCGCGCTCGTACGGATCGCTCGCGCCCGACCAGTGGTAGCCGGCTGCGCGGAAGGCCTCCGCGATCCGGCGGCCCGAGACGCCGTCCGTGCCGGCGGCCGCGAGCAGGCGGCCCTGCGGATCGAGGATCGTCAGCTCCCCGCCCCGGCCGAGGAACGCCTCGCCGACCTCGTCGCGCGCGATCCACCGGCGGTGCCCGCCGGCGGCGAGCTCGACGTGATCCTCGGCGACGTTCAGTGCCGCGACCTCGTGCTGCCACGCCGCGACCAGGACGATTCCGCCGATCAGCCCGACCACGGTGAGCACGCCCGCAGCGACCCCGACGGGCAACTGGGCGGCCAGGCGCAGGGGCCCGGGCGAGCCGTCGACGGTGCGCTCGAGCCAGGAGACGAGCCCGCGCACCACCACGCCGAGGAGCGCCCCGAGGGCGGTGGTGGCGGTGATCGTCGCGAGCTGGGCGGCGCGGGAGACGCCGATCGTCGCGGGCGGGGGAGTGGCGGTGGTGGTCATGTTTCCTCCGGGCGCAGGTAGGCGAGGGCGGCACGGCGCACGTCGGGGCGGACGTCGCCGTCCGCGAGGTGCGCGCCGTCGGTCAAGGAGACGAGGAAGGCCGCGGCGTGGGCGGGGTCGAGGCCGGGGTCGAAGGCACCGTCGGCCTGGCCCCGCGTGATGATCGCGGCGAGGGCGGAGCGGACCAGGCCGTCCGCCGTGGCGACGATCTCGGCGAGAGCCGGATCGGCGGGGACGCGGCGGATGAGCTCGGCGACGATGCCGGGCGCGATGGGGTCGACGGCGGACTCGGCCAGGGCGTCGATGACGATCGCGATCGCCGCCCGCGGGTCGGGTTCTGCGAGGGCCCGGTCGCACAGCGCGGTGTTGCGCTCGACGTCGGCGCCGAAAAGGGCGCGGAACAGGCCGGCCTTGTCGGTGAAGTAGTAGAAGACGGTGCCCGAACTGACCCCGGCACGCGCGGCGATGTCCGCGGCGCGGGCGCGCTCGAAGCCGGCGGAGGAGAACTCGGCGGCCGCTGCTTCGAGGATCGCGGCACGGCGGCGCGCCACGAGGGCGGGGTCGACGGTGCGGGGCATGTCCCCACCGTAACTTTGACTGATCAGTCAGTCAATGAATTACTCGGCGTCGACGAAGTCCGCAGTGGTCACGCGGTGCAGGGCGAACCGGCGGGTCGCGTCACCGTCGAGCGCGGCGAGCTGCCCGTGCCGCACCGACTCGGGCACCACGACGTGCCGCGTGAACACCCCGTTCGCATCGACGTAGCCCAGCCGCACCGCCCGGCCCTCGCCGGCGGCGGTCTGCAGCAGCGCCATCAGTTCGGGGCCGGAGGTGCGGGCGCCGTCGGCGGGGGAGTCCTGCCGTCGGATCTGCACGGTGGCGTCGGCGAGTTGCTCGAGCGTCGGCTGCGCGGCCGGGGGCCGCGGGCGCGGGGCGGGCAGCCGGATCGCCGACGGGCGCAGGTCCACCACCACGCCCCGCGAGTCCTCGGCGGCCGCGGTGAAGCCCGCGGCGTTCAGGCCCGCAACCAGGTCCGAGAGCGGGACCTGCGCGATGAGCACCGTCGGCGCGACGGCCCGCAGCGCCAGCGCCTCGGTGACCGGGGAGGCGAGGACGGCGGCGATGAGCGCGGGATCGTCGGAGCGGAGGAAGGAGCCGGCGACGCCCGCGCGCAGTGCCCCGTGCCGTCGCGCGACGTCGTCGACCAGGTAGGTCAGTCCCTGCGGCACGGGCGTCACCGAGTGCGCGGTGAAGAAGGCGTGCACCTCCGCGGACGTGCGGCCCGCGTCGAGTGCGCGGCGCACCGAGGCGTCGGTCACGCGGTACACGGCGGCGCCGCCCGCGGACTCGAGGTCCGCGACCAGCGCGACCGCCGCGGCGAAGTCGTGCGTCGTGGGGCCGGGGATGGTCAGGGTCAGGTCGGCCTGGAGCAGGAACTCCTCGACGGGCTTCGGCAGCGCGGCCGCCATCGCCTGCGCGGGATCGGTGGTGCGGGCCGCGCGCCCGGCCGCGGTGAGAGCGCCCCCCGCGACCAGGCCCACGATCTGCGCCTGCTCGACGATGCCGGCGACCGCGTCCAGCGTGAGCCTGCGGTACCAGGACGGATGCTCGTACCGGATCGCGGCGTGCAGCTCGGGCAGCGCCGGGGCGGTGCCCGCCGGCGCGAGGGCGAGGGCGTCCAGGACGGCCGCGCGGTCCTGCGGGGCGACGGTGCTGCGCGCCGCCCGGTGCAACGGCCCGACGATGCCCTCCTCGCCCCGGGTGCCGATCAGCGCGGGCTGGCGCCGCAGCTCCAGCCACGTGCGGGCGAGCAGGGCCCACCGATCGGCCGGCGCGGCGCGCTGCCACTCGTCGACGCCGACGGTCGGCGCGAAGACGGAGTCCTCCTCGCCGTCGAGCTCGCCCTCGGCGAGGAGGCCGGCCGCCGCGAGCAGCTCGAGCATCAGCGCGGTGCGTTCCTCGTCCAGACCGGCGGCCTTCGCCACCCGGCGCTGCTCGCGCACGCCGATGCCGCCCGCCTTGACCCGCTGCGCGGGGACGGCGCCGAGGACGTCGAGCACGTCGTCGGCGTGGCGCAGCAACTCCAGCGCCGCGACCGCCCCCGCCCCGTCGGTGCCGGGGACGGGCGGACCGTCGAGCACGGGCGGCTTGAGGGAGGAGCCGAGGGGGAGCTCGCCGCGCAGCCGCGCACGTACCTCCCACGGCAGCTCGACGGTCTGATGGTCGACGCGCGCGAGCAGCCCCGAGGCGAGCATGCGCTGCACTGGATGCTCGGGGGAGGTGCCGGGGCCCGCGGCGGCGGTGCGGCCCAGCGGCGAGCCCTCGGCCAGGCGATCCAGCAGGGCGCGCTCGTCGGGGCCGGCGGCGGCCAGCGCGGCGTCGATCGCATCGAGGTCCGGCGGGGTGATCAGCTGGGGCGTGCGCCACGGCAGCGCGTCGCGGGCGGCGGGGGCGGAGCGCAGGGCCTCGTCGCCCCAGGCGAGGGCGAGCGCGCGCAGCTTCGCGGCGGAGGCCAGGACCTGCTTCTTGAGCGCGCGGCCGCGGAGCCGGCGGGCGAGGGCGTCGGGGTCGAGCTCCTCGCCGAGCAGGAGTTCCAGCACGGCGAGATCGAGCAGGGTGAGCCGTTCGGCGACGCGGCCCAGCGACGACGGGCTCAGCAGGCGGCTCGCGAGCACCGGGAAACCGGCGGGAACGGGCGTCGCGACGTCGCGACGTACGTCCAGCAGCGCCGTGATCTCCGCGTCGTCACGGCCGCGCAACCACTCCGCGAGGAGCGCCGTGGGGGCGGCGGAGGCCGCAATACTGCTCACCGATACAGCGTAGAGGTCGCGGCATGTCAGAATAGCGGCGTGTCTGAGACCTCGAATGCGAAGAAGGCCGAGTACGTCGACAACGGCTGGCCCGGTGCCGATGAGGGCACGGCCGATCACGCCGTGACCGAGCTGGTGGCCCCGGTGGTCGGCGCGCTGTCGCCGTTCGGTGAGCTGGAGTTCCCCCAGCAGCACATCCCGTACGTGCACCCGTCGACCCGGATCAACCGCTGACTCCGAGTCCCGCTTCCCGCGACCACGCCGCGGCGAACGCCGAGCAGCGCGACGTGCAGGCCTCAGGCCTCTCGCACGTCGATGCGACCGGCGCCGCGCGCATGGTCGACGTGACCGCCAAGGACGTCACCGCCCGCACGGCGGTCGCGGCCGGGACCTTCCGCACCACCGAGGCCGTCGTCGCGGCGATCGCCGACGGTGCGGTCCCCAAGGGCGACGTGCTCGCCACCGCCCGCATCGCGGGCATCATGGCGGTCAAGCGCACGGCCGATCTGATTCCGCTGTGCCATCCGCTGCCGATCTCCGGCGTCACCGTCGACCTGCGGCCGTCGGGCGCGGAGATCGCCGTCACCGCCACGGTGCGCTGCACCGGCCGGACGGGCGTCGAGATGGAGGCGCTCACCGCCGTCACCGTGGCCGGCCTGACCCTGCACGACATGGTCAAGGCACTCGACCCCGCCGCCGTCATGACGGACGTCCGCGTGCTCACCAAGGACGGCGGCAAGACCGGCCATTGGGAGAGAGATGACTGAACCCCTGCGCCCTTCCCGCGATCACCACGCCACCGTCGTGGTCGCCTCCACCCGCGCGTCGCTCGGCGAGCGCGAGGACACCACCGGCCCCGTCATCGCCGCCTGGCTCGGCGAGCGGGGCTTCGAGGTCTACGGCCCCGTCGTCGTGCCCGACGGCGAGGAGGTGGGCGCCGCCATCCGCTCCGCGGTGCGCCGCGGCGACGCCGTGGTGCTGACCACCGGCGGCACCGGTCTCACCCCGTCGGATCGCACCCCCGAGGAGACCCGCGGGGCCCTGACCTTCGAGATCCCCGGGCTGGCCAATGCGATCCGCGCGGCCGGCCTGCCCGATGTGCCGACCACGGTGCTCAGCCGCGGTCTCGCGGGCGTTGCGGGTACGTCGCTCGTGGTGAACCTGCCGGGCTCGTCGGGCGGGGTCCGTGACGGCCTCGCCGTGCTCGACGGGGTGCTCTCGCACGCCCTGGACCAGATCCGCGGCGGCGACCATGGCTGAAGTGGTCCTGGCCCGCGTCACCGAGGAGCCGATCGACCTGGCCGCGCACGAGGCGGCAGTGACCCGGCCCGAGGCCGGGGCCGTGGTCGGCTTCATCGGCGCGGTCCGTGATCACGACGGTGGTCGTGACGTGACCGGCCTGGAGTACTCGGCGCACCCGACCGCCCAGCGCGTCATCGCCGAGGTCGTGCAGGCCGAGGCGGACGCCGCCGAGGGGGTGCGCGCCGTCGCCGTCTCGCACCGCGTCGGTCCGCTGGCCATCGGCGACGCCGCGCTGGTCGTTGCCGTCTCCGCCGATCATCGCGCCGCGGCGTTCGCGACCTGCGCGCGCATCGTCGACGCGGTCAAAGAGGCGCTCCCCGTCTGGAAGCACCAGCTGTTCCGGGACGGAACAGACGAGTGGGTCGGCAGCGCGTAGCCGCCGACCCACTGTCTACCGGTCCGTTACTTCGTCACCGGGCCGCGCACGTGGTGACCTTCGTGGGGTCACACGCCCGCGGCGCGAACAGGGGGACACCGAGGTGTCCGGGCACGACGGGCGCGCCCAGCACGCCGTCGGGGATGGTGATGCCGGGGTTGGCGGGGCGCTGCGGCACGTTCGCGGTGGCCGGGTAGACGGGGCGGACCGGCTTGACGCCGGTGCTGGTGCCGGGGACGCCGATCCCGTCGACGCCGACACCGGCCCGCGCGCCGGGCGCCACCGCACCCGCGCCGACGGGGCCCGCAGCGCCGGCGGCGCCGACACCCGCACGGGTGCCGGGGGTGACCGCACCGACACCGGCGGCTCCGCCCGCCGCACCGGCGCCCGCACGAGCAGCGGGCCCGGCCGCGCCGACGCCCGCGGGGATGCCGATACCGGCGGGGATTCCGACGCCGGCGGGGATGCCGACGCCCACCGGGATGCCGACGGGGACGGGGAGGACGCCCGCGGGCGCTGCGACGCCGGCGGGTGCTGCGATGCCCGCGGGGGCTGCGACACCGGCAGGGGCCGCGCCGCGCGCGCCGTTGCCCGCGCCGGTCCGTCCGGCGCCGCCGGGGGCGGTGCCGACGCCCGGGGCGACACCGCCGGGGACGACCACGGGGATCACGCCGGGCACGACGGCGCCCTGGCCGGGCTGCCCGGCGCCCGGACGGGCCGGGGCGGGCTTGGCCGGCTTCGCCGGGGTGACGGACGCACCCGGTGCCGGGGCCGCAGCGCTCGGGGCCGGAGCCGGGGCGGGTGCGACGGGGTTGCAGGGGCAGCCGGGCGTGGCGGCGGCGGGTGCGGCGACGACGAGCCCCGCGGCGGCGAACAGCGCACCGGCGGCGGCGAGCTTGCCTGCGGTCCGTGAGGTGCGGTGGCGAGTGAACATCGGGCCTTCTTTCCTGCCGAGCTTTGCAGTCGCGAACACGACCGGTGATGAACCTAGCAGATAGTGTGCGACTGCAAAACGTTACCCGACCGTGATTCGATCACCGATCGACCGGGATGCCTCCGCGAACGACGAAGGGGGCCGACGGCGTGGTGCCGTCGGCCCCCTTCGGGACGTGATGGAGCGCGTGGGCTCAGTAGCCCTTCGCGGCCGCCTGCTGCAGCATGGAGAGCACGGCGGGATCGACCTGCTGGCCGCCGCTCTGGGCCTGCGAGATGACCTGCTCGATGTACTTCGCGTTGACCGACTGGCCGGGCTTGGCGACCGGCTTCGCGGCGGGCTTGGCCGCAGGCTTGGCGACGGGCTTCGCTGCGGGCTTCGCGACCGGCTTGGCGGCGGGCTTCGCGACCGGCTTGGCGGCGGGCTTCGCGGCCGGCTTGCTCACGGGCTTGGTGGCCGGCTTCGTGGCGCCGGTGTCCGTCGGGGAGACGGTGCGCGGGGTCGGCGCGCCGAGGCCGGTGCCGCAGGACGGCCATGCGCCCTTGCCCTGGCCGGCGAGGACCTTCTCGGCGATCGCGATCTGCTGGGCCTTGCTGGCCTGGTTCGCGGTGGGCGCGTACTGCTGGCCGCCGTAGGCGTTCCAGGTGGACGGGCTGAACTGCAGGCCGCCGTGGTAGCCGTTGCCGGTGTTGATCGACCAGTTTCCGCCGGCCTCGCACTGCGCGACCTGGTCCCACTGGGAATCGGGGGCGGCGTTCGCGGCGGGTGCGGCGAGCGCGAAACCTGCGCCACCGAGCATCGCGCCGGCGGCGGCGATCTTCGCGGCGCTCAGGCTGGTGGTGGACTGCTTGCGGTGACGACCGGTCATCGTGTGAAGTCTTTCCTCTCTACGCGCGTGCGAAGTTAGCTGTCGGGTTCGAGCGAGAGGCTGCTCGGCCGGTTGCCCGGCTTGACCCCTAGGGCGTGCGCCCTGCGGCCGTGCGGCCGCGGATGGTTCCTCCGCCTTCGTCCAGGTGTAGATCGTGGTGCTTTCCCGAATCGGACACTGGACGAAGCTCTGCGCTGCGAACGATCCGGGTGGCTGCTGCTGCGGCCCTCAGCGACGGTAACAGACCCCGCCCCGTGGCCCAACCGTTACCGGACCGTGATTTTGCGGAGTGTGATCGATGTCACCCGGGGGTGTCGGTCGGATCAGCCGCCGGCGAAGGGCGGGAGCACGTCGAGCATCGCCCCGGATGCGGGTGCCGCGACGTCGCGCACGGCGACCTCGTCGAGCAGGTAGCTGCAGCGCGGCAGAACGGCGCTCAGCGCGGGGCGGCGCTCGGCCAGGAGCTCGGCCACCTCGGCGACGGAGGCACCGTCGGGCACCGGGACGCGCTCCTCGGAGACCCCCGCCGCGGCGCGGGCGGCGGCGAAGTAACGGATCAGCACGGCTCAGCCCCCGATCGCGCTCATCGGGCGCGACGGCTGCAGGAACGCCGGGTCGTCGATGCCGTGTCCGGCCTGCTTGCCGAGCATCGCGGCGAGCCAGGCGTCGGCGATCTGCTCGTCGGTCGCGCCGCCGCGCAGCAACGGCTTGAGGTCGGTCTCCTCGGCCGCGAACAGGCAGGTGCGGATCTGGCCGTCGGCGGTGAGCCGCACCCGGTCGCAATCGCCGCAGAAGGGGCGCGTGACCGAGGCGATCACGCCCACCGTCGACGGGCCGCCGTCGACCGTGAAGAGCTCGGCGGGCGCGCTGCCGCGCGGCTCCGCGTGCGGCGTGAGGGTGAACTCGCGGCGCAGCTCGGCGAGGATGTGCTCGGCCGTGATCATGGTGCTGCGGTCCCACGTGTGGTCCGCGTCGAGCGGCATGTGCTCGATGATCCGCAGCTCGTAGCCCGCGTCGAGGCACAGTCGCAGCAGCGGGCGCGCGTCGTCGAGCCGCCCCGGCCCGAGGACGGCGTTGACCTTGACCGGGGTGAGGCCGGCGTCCGCGGCGGCGCGCAGGCCGGCCAGAGCGTCGTCGAGGCGGTCGCGCCGGGTGACCTTCGCGTACTCCTCGCGATCGACCGTGTCGAGCGAGACGTTGACCCGGTCGAGCCCGGCCCCGGCGAGCTTCGCCGCGTGCCGCGCGAGAGAGAGGCCGTTGGTGGTCAGTGAGATCTCGGGGCGCGGTTCCAGCGACGCCGCGTGCGCGACGATCCGGTCCAGGTCGGCCCGCAGCAACGGCTCACCGCCGGTGAATCGGATCTCCGTGATTCCGAGGTCGCGGACGCCGATCGTGATGAGTCGGTCGATCTCGGGGCCGGTCAGCACGTGGTCGTTCGCCAGCCAGGGCAGTCCCTCGGCGGGCATGCAGTAGGTGCACCGCAGGTTGCACCGGTCGGTGAGGGAGACCCGCAGGTCGCGTGCGACGCGCCCGTAGCGGTCGACCAGGGGTTTCACGACTGCTCGCGATCCCCGACGCGACCGCCGATGATCACGGCGATCACGCCCACGAGGAAACCGACGGGCGCCAGCGGTGTCAGGGCGTACACCCAGGTGGGGGCGGTGGTGCCGCCCGTGACGAGCGGCGTGAGGAACAGGGCGGCGATCGCGATCAGCCCGATCGCGAAGAGTGCGATCGAGACGGAGACGGCGCCGGAAACGAACTTGCCCATGCCTCTAGACTAGTCCCAGTGCGTCTCGCCGATCGCGGGGCGCGTTTTGTTGTTCTTAGTGCAGAGCGGGTGACGAGAGTGCCTACCGGCAAGGTCAAGTGGTACGACACGGACAAGGGCTTCGGCTTCCTCTCCCAGGAGGGCGGCGAGGACGTCTACGTCCGGTCGTCGGCGCTGCCCGACGGGGTCGACGGGCTCAAGCAGGGCCAGCGGGTCGAGTTCAGCATGGCCGCGGGTCGTCGCGGCCCGCAGGCGCTGACGGTGACGGTGCTCGAGCCGGCACCGTCGGTCTCCCGGGGCGCGGGTGCGCAGCGCGGCCGCCGGCCGGCCGCGGACCGTCGGCCCGCCGAGGACCTGAACGTGCTGATCGAGGACATGATCCAGCTGCTCGACGTCGGCGTGCAGCCCGAGCTGCGCAAGGGCCGCTACCCGGACCGCAAGGCCTCCGAGCAGATCGCCAAGGTGCTCCGCGAGATCGCTCGCGAGCTGGATTCCTAGGTCCTCGCCGCCGCGTCAGTCCCCACGGGGCACGAGGAGCGGCAGGAAGCAGTCGTCGACGATCTCGGCGATGTCCTCGGACGGCACGGGACGCAGCGTCATCGCCATCTGATGGCGCACCAGGTCCGCGGGGAGCCGCACGATCCGGTCGGTGACCCGCTCGGGGTCGATCTCGCCGCGCTCGATCGCCCGGGCGACAGCGTCGTGCATCGACCCGCCGCGCGGTCCGACCATGAGCTCCCGCAGGTCCGCGGGGGAGTCGCCCGACTCGGCGAAGAACTCGCCGAGTCGGGTCTGCAGCAGGATCATCAGTTCGACGCGATGGTCCGACATGGCATGCAAGAGAGCGATCGCGTCGCCGCGCAGGGTGCCGGTGTCCGGCGGGTCGGCCGCGAGGGTTCCGCCGCGACGCGCCACCGCGGCCCGGAGGAGCTCGACCCGGCCCGGCCACCGGCGGTACAGCACCGACCGTGAGGTCCCGGCGCGGCCGGCCACCGCTTCCAGGGTGAAGTCGCCGTACCCCTTGTCGACCAGCTGGTCCCACGCCGCGTCGAGGATCGCCTCCTCGAGCGCGGCGCCGCGACGGCGGGTGCGCGGCGCCTCCGATATTGAGTCCACTTGCGTATCTTATCAACATGGCGCACATTAGATACATGACTGTATCTAATGCACCGGCGACGACTCGATCGCAGCGCGCACTCATTGCGACGCTCGTCCTCGGTGTCTTCGCTCCGATCCTGGACACCACGATGCTGACCATCGCGGTGCACACGCTGGTCGTCGACCTGCGCACCGACATCGCCACCATTCAGTGGGTGAGCACGGTCTACCTGCTCGCGCTGGTCGTCTCGATCCCGCTCTGCGGCTGGCTCGACGCCCGCTTCGGCGGCCGGCGGACGTGGCTCGCGGCGCTGGCGGTCTTCGCCGCCGGTTCCGCGCTGTGCGCGCTGAGCTGGAGCCCGTTGAGCCTCATCGTTTTCCGCACACTGCAGGGTGCCGCCGCCGGGGTGCTCATGACGAACATGCAGACGATCGCGGTGCGCGCTGCAGGGGGTGCCTCCCTCGCGCGCATCACCGCCGCGCTGGGCGTCCCCATCGCCCTCGGACCGCTGATCGGTCCGGTCCTGGGCGGCGCACTGCTGCACTGGGCGGACTGGCGCTGGATGTTCGCGATCAACGTCCCGCTGTGCGGCATCGCCGCCCTCGCGGCGCTACGGGTCCTGCCCGACGACGCGCCGGCGCCCGGCACTGCTCCGCCGCTCGACCGCGCCGGCCTGGCACTGCTCGCTCCGGGGATCGTCCTCACGTTCTACGGCCTCGCCGAGCTGGCCGGTACCGGTGCGTCGGGCGGCGTCCTCCTGGCAGTGGGGGTGGGAGCGGCGCTGATCGCCGCGTTCGGAGTGCACGCGGTGCGCGCCCGCGATCGCGCGCTCGTGCGCGTGCGACTGCTTCGCGTCCCGACGGTCGCTGCGTCCACGCTGGCGAGTCTCGTCGCGGGAGGGGCGCTCATGGGGACGATGTTCCTGCTGCCGCTCTACTGGCAGACCGTCCGAGGCGACGGTGCCCTCGCCACCGCGCTGCTCCTCGCGCCCCAGGCCGTCGGCGCGTTCGTGCCGCGGTTCTTCATCGGCGGGCTGGTGGAGCGTTTCGGTCCGCGCGCGGTGGCGGGCACGGCCTTCGTGGCGATGGCGGTGGCGACGGTGCCCTTCGCCTTCGTCACCGCCGCCACCAGCCCGGTGGTGCTCGCGCTCCTACTGTTCGTACGCGGCCTGGGCCTCGGTGCGGTACTCGTGCCGATCATGTCGGCGGCGTACACGGGGCTCTCCCGCGATCAGTTCCCGCACGCGTCGATGCTGACCAGGGGAGCCCAGCAAATGGGCGGTGCGGTCGGTGTCGCCGCCGTCGCGATCATCCTGCAGGCGGGGCTCGCGCACGCGCCCGCGGAGACCGCGTTGCACCCCGCCTTCTGGGTGATGGCGGCGGTCACCGTCCTTGGTGCGGTGCCCGCGTTCCGCCTGCCCGGGCGGGCCGACCGCGCCGCGTGAGGCTCAGTACTCGTGGCGGTCGCGGATCTCGGACTGGTCGGGATTCGCGGGCGGGGGTGCGTTCACCCGGGTGGCCCAGTTGTCGGTGGTCGGGTCGTAGCCGGGGGTGAAGCCGCCGCGCCAGCGGCCGGACTTCTGCCGGCGCCGGACCACGACCGCGAGGGCGATCGGCGCCAGCGTGGCGCCGATGACCACCACCAGGACGACCGCCTCGCCGCCCATTACGGCTTCTGCACCAGCGCGTAATCCTTGGCGACGCTCTCGGCGAGCGTGTCGATGCCCCACACGGCCTGCGCGATGAGGTTGCCCTGGGCGTCCTGGTACTGCGAGGGCACGTTGATCTCGACCGCGGTGACGAACAGCTGCTCGGTCGACTTGAGCACCAGCGTGGCCTCCGCCGGATCGACGTGGGTGATCGTCTCCAGGGTCGCCTCGCCGCGACGGGTGTCGTAGCGCTGGATGGTGAGGAACCACGGCCGCTCGGAGATGTACTCGGGCAGCGAGATCACGATCGCCTGGCCGAACTCCACGGGCAGCTTCACCGGGCGCTGCGGCACGTCGCACTCCGCGGCCTGCACGTTGGTGCAGAACTGCATCGGCCCGACATCGAGCATCCGGTCGCCGACGGTGGCCTGCAGCGTCGGGCGCGGCTTGGGCTCATCCCGCTTCTCGAGTCCGGCGACGACCGCGTACGCGAGCAGGACCGCGGCCGCGACGAGGAACGCCGCTCCGGCGACGAGCAGCTTCGGGCTGGGCTTGATCATCTGACCCCGTTCATCGTGGGTGGGACGTGTTCCGGGCGCTTACCGCCGAAGTTCGGGATCAGCGAGCCGCCGCGGTAGGTGAGGACGGTCTGGACGGTGCCGGCGACCATGATCGCGGCGACGGTGGCGAAGCCGATCCACAGCGTGGGCGGCAGCAGCACGCCGAGCGCGGCGCCGCCGACCCAGCCGAGCTGCAGCGCCGTCTCGGAGCGGCCGAAGGCGGACGCGCGGGACTCGTCGGGCAGGTCGTCCTGGATGGACGCGTCGAGCGAGACCTTGCCGAGCGCGGAGACGCCGGAGGCGAGGAAGGTGACGGCCGCGATCACGATCAGGTTGCCGAAGACGGCCGCGATGATCGCCCCGGCGGTGGCCGCGACGGTCGCCTGCACGACGATCCGCGCGGGGCGGGGCAGCTCGAGGCGCGCGCCGATGCCGTTGCCGATGAAGTTGCCGATGCCCGCGGCGGCACCCACCGCGCCGATCATCAACAGCGATTCGGTGGCCGAGCCGCCCGAGGCCTGCTGGGCCTTGCTGTAGAAGGCGATGTAGAGGGTGAGGAAACCGGTCAGCACGCGGATGGTGGTGTTGCCCCACAGTCCGGTCACGACGCTGCGCCCGAGCGGCACCCGCAGGTTCTTGAACGCGGCGCCGATCTTCGCGCGGCCGCTCTCCTCCGCGCCGCCGGCGGAGGCGCGGGCGGCGTCGCGCGCCATCGCCCCCGTGTAGGAGAGCGTGGTGGGCACCTCGCCGGAGGTGTTCTCCACCCACTTCGGGATGCGCATGCACATCACCGCGCCGAGCACGGCGAAGACCATCAGCGCGTACATGCCGCCGGGGATGTGCAGCATGCGGCTCAGGCCGAACTCGGCGGCCGAGGCGATCGCGCCACCGACGCCCGAGCCCACGACCAGGCCGAACAGCGTGAGGCGGGAGTTCACCCGGGCCAGGTCGATCGACGGTGGCAGCACCCGCGGCACCACCGCGGATTTGAGCACCGAGAAGGATTTACTCATCACCATCATTCCCAGCGCACAGGGGTAGAGCACCCAGGGATCGAAGTTGACGGTGTTGGCGACGGGGTCGTAGTCGCAGTTCGTGATCAGCAGCACGGCCAGTGCCACGCGGACGCCGAAGGACGTCGCGAGCGCCACCCGCCGGCCGTGCTGGATCCGGTCGAGCAGCGGGCCCATGAACGGCGCGATGATCGCGAACGGCGCGATGTTGACCAGCAGGTACAGCGCGACCTTGGACTTCGACTCGGCCTGCGCCGCGGCGAAGAACAGGGTGTTGGCGAGGGCCACCATCATGGCGGCGTCGACGGCGTTGTTGAGGATCACCGGGTAGGTGAGCGCGGTCAGGCCGGACTTGTCGGCACCGTCGGCCGTGGTGGCCTGCCGCCACTTCGCGATCCCGGCCTCGGTGATCTCGCGGCCGCGCATGGCCGCCACCCGGGTGACGGTGATCTTGCGCGGCATCCGCCGCTGCTCCTCCTCGGCCGCGCGCCGGTCGGCGGCGGTCGGGGTGTCCTCGAGCGGCGGAAGATGGTGGTTGGTCGTGTACTGCGGGCGCTCGGATTCCTGGCCCGCGGCCCCCGCCCCCTGCCGCACGGACTGCCCGCTGTGCGCATGCGGCAGCGACCCCGGGCGACGCCGGGGCTCGTCGGGGGGATACTGCTGCTGCCCCGGATGACTGCTCACGACGACCATTGTTCCGCATCCGCAGGAGTGCCGTGTTCAGGGGCCGTGCCGCCCCGCCCACGCCGCGAAGCCCGGCATCCGGCACAATCGAGGGGTGAGTTCCGCATTGCAGTCAGCCGCCGCGGTCGACCTCGCGCGCGCCGTACTGGAAGCCGACGAGGGCGCCCGGGTGGGCGCGCACGTCGCCACGGTCGTCGAGGACGAGTTCGCCGCGGCCCACTACTTCGAAGCGGATCTGCCCGCCTACCGCGGCTGGCAGTGGTGCGCCGTGATCGCCGCCACCCCCGGTGGCGACCTGACGGTGTCCGAGACGGCGCTGCTGCCCGGCCCCGGTTCGCTCACCGCGCCCGAGTGGGTGCCGTGGGAGGAGCGCGTGCGCGCGGGCGATCTGGCACCCGGCGACGTGCTGCCGCCCCGGGAGAACGACGTCCGCATCGAGCCCGGCCACGCCCTGTCGGGCGATCCGGCGGTCGACGAGGTGGCCGGCGAGATCGGCGTGAACCTCGAGCGCGTGATGTCGCGCATCGGCCGGATCGACGCGGCGGAGCGCTGGCTGGCCGGCGACTACGGGCCCGAGTCCGAGATGGCCCGCGCCACCCGCTACCACTGCGGCGACTGCGCCTTCTTCCTCCCGCTCTCCGGTGCCCTGGGCGCCGCGTTCGGGGTGTGCGGCAACGAATACTCGGCCGACGGTCACGTCGTGCACGCCCACTACGGCTGCGGCGCGCACTCGTCAGTGACGGGACCGTCGGGCCAGGGGAGCCCCGCGTACGAGCCCTACGACGACGGCGCCGTCGAGAAGGTTCCCGCCGAGCAGGCCTGAGATGGCCGCCGATCCGTTCGGTACCGCCGCGCTGCGCCGCGCGACCCTCGCCGCCTGGCGCGATTCGCCCACCCGCGCCGCCGAGGACCTCGCCGCCGAGCGGGACCTGGTCACCGTCGGCTACCGCGACCGGGTCGCCGTCGAGCTGGCGCAGAACGCCGCCGACGCCGCCACCGCCGCGTCCGCCCCCGGGGAGCTGGCCGTCTGGGCCGAGGCCGACGGGGTGCACGTCGCCAACACCGGCGCGCCCCTGACGAAGGCGGGCGTGGCGTCCCTCGCCGCGCTGCGCGTCTCCCCGAAGTCCGACGGTGCCTCCGTCGGCCGGTTCGGCGTCGGCTTCGCCGCGGTACTGACGGTGACCGATCACGTCGAGATCCGTTCCACCGGCGGCGGCATCGCGTTCTCCGCCGAGCGCTCCCGCGCGGACGCCGGCCTGGACGCGGTCGCGGCGATGCGCCTGCCGTACCCCGTCGCGACGCCGCCCCGGGCGGGCTTCGCCACGGAGGTCGTGCTGCGCGGCGCCGACCCCGCGCTGCTCGCCGAGTTCGCCGCGCAGGCGCAGGACCTGCTGCTCGATCTGCCGGCGCTGACGACGATCACCGTCGGCGAGGAACGTTTCGCCGCACCCGATCTCGTGACCGGGCACGGCCCGCACGCGCGCTGGGTGGTCGGCGCCGACGCGCGCTTCCTGCACGCCCCCACCCGCACCGACGAGCCGCTGACCCTGCCCGTGCGGGTCATCGCCGACCTGCCCACCACGCCGGACCGGCGCCGCCTGCACCCCGCCGCCGACGTCGCCCTCGCCGCCCACGGCTACGCCGCCTTCGTCGCCGCGCAGCCCGACCCGATGCCGCTGCTGCCGCCGCGTCGTCCACCCGCGGGCGGCGTGGACGCGCTCCTGCGCGAGGCGATCGAGGACGAGCTGCGCGGGCACGCCTGGGTCCCCGGGCCCGACGGTGGGCGGCTGCGCCCGGACCGCGCCGCAGTGCTGCCGGGACTGACCGCAGAGCTGAACGACCTGCTGCGCGAGACGCTTCCGCTCGTCCCGCCCGCGTACTCCTCCGCGCCGGACGCGGCGCGCCTGGTCGCCCTCGGCGCCCGCGAGCTCACCGCGGCGGACCTCGCCGACGCCGTGCCGCGCGACCGCGATCCGGCCTGGTACGGCGCGCTGTACGCCGCGCTCGACGCGGCGCGCCTCCCGGCCAAGGACCTCGGCGCCCTGCCGGTCCCGCTCGCGGACGGCCGCGTGGTGACCGGCGCGCGCGGCGCGGCGCTGGTCGCGGGGGAGGCGACCGCACTGGCCCTCGTCACCTGGGCGCGGATCGTGTATCCCGCCGCGGCGCATCCGCTGCTCGAGCGCGCGGGCGCCCGCACGCTCCCCGCTGCGGACCTGCTCGGCGACCCGGCGCTGCGCGAGGAGGTCGGCCGCATCGACTGGTCCGACGGTGCGCTCGCCGAGGACGTCGAGCTCACCGAGGCAGTACTGGGGCTGCTCGGCGACAACGCCGCCGACGGGCCGAGCTGGCTCGGGGCGCTGCCCGTCCCCGGCGACGACGGTGCGCTGCACCCCGCGGACGAGCTGCTCGCCGCGGCCGCGCCGCTGCGGGAGGTGCTGGGGGAGGATCACCCGTACGGCACCGTCGACCCCGATTTCGAGGCACGGCACTCGGCGCAGGCGCTGCGCGCGATCGGCGTCGGCTGGACGTTCGGGGTGCTGCGCGAGCCGCTGCCGACGGAGCCGGACCCGAGCCTGGACGGCGCGGACGAGTGGTGGGCGCAGCTGCCGGGGGAGCCCGACGAGCTGATCGCCGTCCGCGACCTCGACCTCGTCGAGCACTGGGAGCCCGCCTACGACCTGCTCGCGGAACTGCCCGGGGTACTGGACGATCCGGACGGCTACACCGCCTGGTGGCTGCACACCCGTACCGATCTCGGGCGCCTGCGGCCCGCGGACGACGAGACCTTCGCGGGCCTGCTCGAGCCGTGCACCCATCCGGCCGCGCCGCGGCTGCGCACCGCACTGCTGCACGCCGTGCGCACGGACGCCGACGCCCAGGTGCTCGCCGACGCCCTCGCCGATCCGGCGCGCACGCCCGCCCCGGCGGTCGTGATCGCCGCGCACCGCGCGATCGCGGGACACCGGCTGGCGGCACTGCCCGCGCGGGTGCGCACCGTCGGCGGCGCCGTCGTGGACGCCGAGGACGCCGCCGTACTGGACGTGCCGCACGCCCGGTTCACCGCCGAGCGCCTGGTCTTCGGCGGGCTCGACGTGGCGGGCGACCTCGCCGACACCCTCGACCTTCCGCTCGCGGGCGACGTGCCGATCGAGATCCTCGGCGCCGGAGCGCGCTTCGCGCGTGGCGCGCACCCAGGGGTGACGCTGGCGCAGGCGCTCGGCGCGCTCCCCGACGCCGCCGAGGTGCACGTGCACGACGAGTTGCTCGTCGCGGTCGACGGGGCGGAGCGGCGCGTGCCGTACGTCGTCGTCGACGGTGCGCTGCACGTACAGTCGAACGGGTGGTGATCGACGGCGACATGTGGCCCAACCCGATCGACGAGGGCGTGCTCGACTGGATGCTCTCCATCCGGGGGGACGCCCTGACCACCGCCATGCGCGTGGTCACGACGGTGGGCAACACCGCGTCGATGTGGGCGATCGGCATCGCCGGGTTCCTGTACCTGCTGCTACGCCGGCGACAGCCGGAGTGGGCGCTGTACTGCGGCCTGACCCAGCTTTTCGGGCTGGCCCTGATGGTGGTGCTCAAGAACGTCTTCGGGCGCGAGCGGCCGCCGATCCCGCCGCGGCTGGTCGTGATCTCCTCGGAGAGTTTTCCGTCGGGGCACGCGCTGAACTCGATGGTGGTGCTCGGGACCTTCGCGGTGGCCGCCCACGCGCTCACCGGCAGGCGGTGGCCCTTCGCGGCGGCGCTGGTGGGAACGGCCGCGATCGGGCTGAGCCGGGTGTACCTGGCCGCGCACTGGATGCTCGACGTGGTGGCGGGCTGGGCGATCGGCGCCGCAGTGATCGCTCTGGGGCTGCTGGTGCTGCGGCTCAGACGAGGCCGCGCTGCGCTCCCCGATCCCCGCGCAGGGCCGCCCGCCGCTGCAGGGTGAGGACGGTGGCGCCGAGCACGCCGACACCCACGCCGCAGGCGCAGACGACCCATGCCTGGCCGAAGGTCTCCCGCGCGAGGAACGTGATGACGAAGAACGCTGCGAACAAGGCCGTTCCGACGAGGACGACCGGCCGGGCCTCGGTCAGCGCGCGCGGCAGCGGGGGCGCCGTGACCGCGGGTTCGGGCTCGTTCGCTTGAAGGCTCACGCGTTCTCCCGGGGTTCATGCGCGGAAATCAATCTGACGGATGTAGTCTAACGCCGTGACTGACAATGACGAACGGCTGGCGGGAGAACTCGCGTTGGCCACTGTGCGGTTCGCCCGCCACTTGCGCGGCCGGCGGCGTGATTCGCTCGTCTCTCTGACGCAGCTGTCCGCGCTCAATGCGCTCGCCAACGACGGGCCGCTCACCCCGGGGCAACTCGCGGCGCGCGAGCGCGTGCAACCGCCGTCGATGACGAGGGTGATCGCCTCCCTCGCGGACCTCGGCCTGGTGCGGCGCGCGCCGCACCCCACCGACGGCCGCCAGGTCATCGTCAGCCTCTCGGAGCAGGGCGAACAGGTCATCACCGGTGAGGCCGCAGCGCGCGAGGCGTGGCTGCGCGGCAAGCTCGGCGAGCTCACCGCGGAGCAGCGCGCCACGCTCGGCGACGCCGTCGGCATTCTCAACGGGCTGATCGCCGCGGAGGAGAAGCAAGCCTGATCGGCGATTGATCATCGAACGGCCCTATCGGATTGATTTCCGATAGGGCCGTTCCTTTTTCTTCGGCTATTACCTATTCGTGGGACGAATCCCACGGGCGGTTTAGAACGCGGTTCCCAGTTCCGGTTGCCGCGCCGTCGCGAAAATCCGCAACGGTGTGCTTTCTCCGGCGAACCGTCCCGCGGCGGCCAGCGTGAACGGCGAGTCCGCGCCGAGGTACAGGCCCGCGAGCGTGGGCCCCGTCATGCTGACCGACGGTGCCTCGTCCGTCTCCCGGCAGCGCGCGGCACCGTCGACGACGGTGAGCCGGTAGGCCCGGCCGTCCACGCCGAGGACCAGATCGCCGTCCTGCTCGTAGGTGCGCGCCTCCAGCGCCGCCGGCACGTCGAGGAACTTCAGCCACAGCCGGTCCTTGCGGTCGGTGACCTTCACCGAGCGCGGGTCGATCAGCATCGCGCGCAGCGGATGATCGGACGGCAGGTCCGCCGTGACCTCGTCGAAGATGTCGAGCCCGAGCACCGCCTGCCACAGGTCGGCGGCGGCCTCGTCGGTGAGGGCCTTGACGTCGTCGAGCTGGGCGCGGTCCTTCTCGTCCACCCGGTAGGTCACATAACCGTCGGGGTGCAGCAGGTACCGCCGCGCCGAGCCGCCCCAGCGGGCCCACTCGGGGTCGGCGTGGAAGAGCTCCCAGAACTGCTCCGCCGAGGCCGATCCCGGAGTGGCGGCGTGCCACCGGCGGTACAGGTCCTCCACGGCCTCCTTGGCCGCAGCACCCTCGACGGCGCGGGTGCGCAGCGGGCCGGGCAGCGGGGAGCGCAGGCGCGCCGTGCGGCGGGCGATGGTCACCTCGTCGATGGACGTCGCGACGCCGTAGCCGAATCGCTCGTAGATGGTGCCCTCGCTGGCGGTGAGGATCGACACCGCGGCGCCCTCGGCCCGGTAGCGGGAGTGTAACTCGTCCAACATCTTCCGCAGCACGCCGAGCCGCCGGTGGCTGGGCGCCACCGAGACCCACGTGACGCCCGGGGCGTCGAGCCGGGCGCCGCCGGGCACCGTCAGGGTGAGGGCGAAGGACCCCGCCACGCCGACGAGGGTGCCGTCGGTGACATCGCGCGCGACGACGAACCGATCCAGGTCGAGGGTGCGCCGGATCAGCGGCTGCGCCTCGGCTTCGAAGGGGGAGCCGAAGGCGCGCACGTCCTGCGCGAACATCTCCGGCCAGTCGGACTCGGTGGCGGTACGGATCTCGATCACGTGATTCGATATTAGGCTGGAGGTGTGGCGGCGCAACCGATTTATCCGATTCGCGACGCGGATGACCCGCGGCTCAGCGACTTCCGCGACCTCTCGGCCGCCGACAAGCGGCCCGATCTCGCGCGCGGCGTGGTCCTCGCCGAGGGCGTGCCCGTGGTGGAGCGGATGCTCGCCTCGCGGTTCGTCCCGCACGCGATCATGGGCGTCGAGTCCAAGCTGGCGCGGCTCGACGGCCTCGCGCCCGACGTGCCGCGGTACCTGGTGACCGCGGAGCTGATGGCGGAGGTGGTCGGCTTCCACCTCAACCGCGGTGTGCTCGCGGCGGCGCGCCGGCCGGAGCCGCTCGCGGTGGGGGACCTGCTCGACGGTGCGCGCACCGTCGTCGTGCTCGAGGGCGTCAACGACCACGAGAACCTCGGCTCGATCTTCCGCAACGGCGCCGGCCTGAGCGCCGACGCCGTGCTCTTCGGCCCGCGCTGCTCCGATCCGCTCTACCGGCGCGCGGTGCGGGTCTCGATGGGGCACGTGCTGCTGGTGCCCTTCGCGCACCTGCCGGCCGCGGACTGGCCCGCATCGGGGCTGGGCGCGCTGGCGGAGCACGGATTCCGGACGGTCGCGCTGACCCCGTCGGGGGAGTCGACGGTGGCGGAGGCCGTCGCGGGCGGGCCGGAACGGGTCGCCTACCTGGTGGGCGCCGAGGGGCCGGGGCTCGCGCCCGAGACGATGGCCGCCGCCGACGCTCGGGCGCGGATCCCGATGTCGCGCGGGACCGACTCGCTCAACGTCGCGACCGCCGCGGCGCTGGCGCTCTACGAGCGCGCCCGCACATGAGCGCGCCGCGCTACACGCCCGCGATCACCGGGACCGCGGTGGCGGTGCTCGTGGCGCTGATCGCCGGCGCGGTGCTCGCGGGGCTGTTCGTAGCGGTCATGTCGGTCAACCGGTGGCTGGGTCTGTTCCTGCTGGCGCTGGGTACCGCGGGGGCCGTACCGGTGCTGACGGCGTACCGTCGCCGACCGGTGACGCGGTGGTTCTGCGCCGGCTTCGCCGGGGCCGTCGGGATCGCCTGGCTCGCGGCCGTCGCGGCGCTGTCGAGCGGGCTCGTCTGAAACCCCGGCGGAAAGCTTAGGACTACTATCTGAAGGATGCCGAGCGTCTTCGTTTCCCTGCGGACGAGGAACTACCGGCTCTGGGCCGGCGGGCAGTCGGTCAGCCTGATCGGCACGTGGATGCAGCGCGTCGCCGAGGACTGGCTGGTGCTGGAACTGGCGCACGGCCGCGGCTGGGTGCTCGGCGTCGTGATGGCCCTGCAGTTCGGCCCCACCCTGTTCCTCTCCGCCTGGGCGGGACTGCTCGCGGACCGCTACGACAAGCGGCGGGTGCTCATGCTCACCCAGACCGGCGCCGCGTTGTGCGCGGCGGCGCTGGCCGTGCTGACACTGACGGGCGTCGTCGCGCTGTGGCACGTCTTCGTGCTCGCCTTCGTCTTCGGCTGCGTGACCGCGGTGTCCGGGCCGTTCCGGCAGGCCTTCACCATCGAGATGGTGGGGCCGGAGCTGCTGCCCAACGCCATCGGCCTGAACTCCATGGTGTTCAACGCCGCTCGTATCGTGGGGCCCGCGATCGCCGGGCTGCTGATCGCCGGGGTGGGCACCGGTTGGGTGTTCGCGGTCAACGCGGTGCTCACCGGCGCGATCGTCGCGGCGCTGCTCGCGATGCGTCCCGCGGAGCTGTTCCCCTCGCCGCCGGTGCCGCGGGCCCGCGGGCAGTTGCGGGCCGGCTTCGCCTACATCCGCCGGCGGCGCGAACTGCTGCTGGTGATCGTCGCGGTGTTCTTCGTCTCCACCTTCGGCATCAACTTCCCGTTGGCGCTTTCGCTGTTGGCGCGCCAGGGATTCGGACTCGGCGCCGATGCCTACGGCATGCTCTCGACGATGCTCGCCATCGGCACCCTGAGCGGTGCACTGATCGCGGCGAAGCGCACGGGCAGGGCCGCGCTGCGGACGGCGCTGGTGGGCGGCTTCGCCTTCGGCGTGGCGTCGATCCTGGCGGGGCTGGCGCCGTGGTTCTGGCTCGTCGCGGTGCTGCTGGTGTTCGTCGGGCTGCTGCAGATGTCCTTCACGACGTCAGCGATGAGCATCGTGCAGCTCTCCGTCGATCCCGAGTTCCGCGGCCGCGTGATGGGCATCTACATGCTGGCCTTCCTCGGCGGCACGCCGCTCGGCGCCCCGCTGCTCGGCGCCATCGCCGACGTCACCACCCCCGCCGCGCCGCTGCTGGTGGGCGGGACGGTCTCCGCGCTCACCTGCGGTCTGTGCGGTCTGTACGCGCTGCGGCGGTCCTCCGCCATGACCGCGGTGCGCGATGACGGTGCGCGCGGCGCGGCCGCCCCGGCTGGTGCTGCGGGCGGAGCGGCGGCGCGCGGAGAGCAGTAGTCGCGCAGAACAGCGATGCGTTCCGCGCATAACGCCTGGACGGCCACTTCGTCATAGCCATGAATACGTCAGGTATCTATCATAGATTTGATTTGCTGTATTCGGTGGTGATCGGGGGCGCGATGGCGGGGTGGCTTCGACGACGGAGTCGACTCGAGTGGATTCTCGCAGTGGCCTGCGTCGTGCTCGCGGTGCTGCTCGGCCTGACGACGGCCCGATCGATAGCGGACGCGAATCGTGCGCGCGCGGCCGACCGGGCCGAGCAGATCGAGCGGGAGAGTCCTCGGAACGGGCTGCATCTGGTGAGTATCGACGGCCTGCGGGGCGGCACCGTCGACCAGGCGAAGACGGACCTGAAGATCGACTCGCGCGGGAACGCCGTCGGCATCGCCGCGGTCCGCGGATTCCTGATCCCCGACCCGACCGGAGACCCTGTTTCGGATCGTGTCCTGGGGCCGATGATCGTCACGGCAGCGTGCCTGGATCAGTACACGAAACCGGGGCCGACGCTCTACCTCGCGGTCAGCACGCCTGAGGATTACACCGCCGATGTCCGCGAACAGGCGCTCAGTCGGTCCCGGCCCCTCAATGGGAGGCTCGAGAACCTCGCGAACTGCCGACCGTCGTACCTGGCGGTCTACGTGAACAACGAATAGGGCGGACAGACATGTGGACTGCATTCGGTTCAATGCCGCGACGACGGCGGAGGTACGTCGTCGCTGCGGCCGCGATCGCGGTGATCGTCGTCGCCGTTCTGGGGGCTCGTGCGGCGTGGTCCGAGGCCGACAAACGCTCCGCGGTCGAGTGGTCCGGGCTGTCGGACTACGTGAAGCCCGGTGATATCGCGTGGTTGGAGTCGAACGCGGCGCCCGATGGTCAGACGTACCGCTACTTCGCACGCATCCCTGCGAGCAGGATGGCGCCTGAAGCGCTCGGCCGCGCCGCGACCGACGATCACTTTCTGCTGCGTGACGAGATCCGGGTCGACGGAGTGAGTGACGTCGTCTATCGCACGATCTCCTACTTCCGGGACCCCGTCGAGCTCGGCAATCGAGAGGTCGCACTCCTCGTCGGCGTATCGAACGCCGACAAAGCACTCGCCGGGTGAACGAAGTGCCGGTGCGCCGGCGAGAAGCCGGTGCGCGGTCCACGGGGCACCTGCCGGCGCGGAGGCTGCGGCACGCGGGGAGTCGTAGTCGCGCGGAACAGCCATGCGTCGCGCGCATACCCACGGTCGCACCCGTTTCGCGCGGGCGCACCCGGCATGACGGGTGCGCCCGCGCGTTTCGGGTGCGGACCGAGGTGAGCCGTGGATCCACCGTGCTCGGCCGCGTCCGTGGGAGTGGCGATCACCGGACGATGGGATTGCTCTTGTCAGCGATGTAGGGGAGCGCCGAATGGGCGGCCCACCAGCCCTGTCCGTGGGGAAGGCCCGCGCGGGCGAGAGTGAGGTCGGACTCGTCGACCCGGCGGCCGAACGGCCCGGTCCGACTTGTGATGGTGTCGAGTAGTACCTCGATCATTCGCGCGTCGTCGCCTTCGATCCTGGTCCACTGGCCCGCCTTGCCGACGTATTTGAAGGTCCATTGGCCGCCCTGGTCCCTCCGCCACTCCTCGATGCCGTCGCTGAGGTCGATCAAGATGCGGCCTGCCTCGACCTCCGAGTACTCAGGGTTCAAGCCCACCGAAGCGCGGCGCATTTCGGCAGCCAGTTCTTCCGGCCGCCAGCCCATCGGGAACCGGGCGAGCAGGGCCACGCGCAGCACCGTCGGGCAGGGGTACGGATCGGCGCACTGCGCGCACCGCACCGAGGCCACCGCGGATCGCTCGTACCAGTGCTGGGATTCGGGCTTGTGCTGGTCGATGACACCGAGCAGGAGGAAGCGGGCCGCCGAGTCGACGGCGGGTGTGGGATCGAGCTCGTAGAGGTACAGACTGAGCACCTGCGCGAACCGGGCGGCATCGCCCGCGGACGTGAACGGCGGTGTCAGCGGGTGAGGCATGGTCCGGCCGTGCGTCAGAAACCGAAGAAGCTGCGGACCTTGCCGCGGTCCTCGTAGCCCTGCTCGGGCTGCTCGACGGGAGGTTGCGGCGCACCGTCGGGACCGGGCGCCTGAGCCTGGGCCTGCTGCGGGGCCTGCTCGGGAGCGCCGGAGGCGGGCACGAAGTCGATGACCTGGATCCGCGCGGGATCGAGGTCCGTCGGCGCGAGGGGGTGCGTGAACCGGAAGCCGAGGATCTCGCGGTTGGCCTGCTCCGCGAACTCCATCGGATGGAAGGGCAGCGCCCGCGGATCGGGGGTGACGCCCTCGGCGTAGGTCAGCGGATGCTGACCGGCCCAGAACGGCCCCTCGAACAGCTCGGGCAGGCCCTCGTCCTCGAGGATGTCGACGGGGTGCGCGGCGAACGAGCGCTTGGGCGCACCGTCGGTGCGCAGCGCGAACCCGCCGACGGCGCGCTCGGGCGCCGCGACCAGCAGGAACGAGCGGTGCGCGGGCACCAGGTTCCACCAGGATTCGTCGAGTTCTGCGGGCCGGTCCACGCGCAGCCCCTCGTGGGTGACCACCGTGAGTCCGCCCCACGCGGCCACGTAGACGTGCCCGGGCAGGGGATCGGCGGCCCGCGCGAGGGATTCCGGCCGGCCCATCACCGGCCCGCCGAGCACCTGCTCGGCGATCGCCCGGGACGCGGCCTCGTCGGGACGCCCGACGATCGCCAAGATGCCCTTCGGCTCGGCTACGTCGATGAACCAGAGCGTCGCAGCTGTAGCGCCCACGCCCCTAGCCGTTCTTCCCACCGCGGACACCGAGGAGCACGTCCTCCCAGGACGGCATCTCCGGGTGCCGGCGGCCGTGCTGGCCGACCGCCGCCGCGGGCGCCTGCGCGGGACGGCGCTCGCCCCGCTCGACGGTGCCCTCCACGACGGGACCCGGCGCGACCGGGCCCGGCACGGCGCGCAGCGGCTCGTCGGCCGAGCGCTCGATGCTCCGCAGGCCCTGCCGGGCATCGGGATCGAGCAGGCCGCGGGCGGTGTCGTCGACGGGGCTCGCGGTGCCGCCGTGCGCGCCCGGCGCGTAGCGGAACAGCGCCTGGTTGCGGGACTTGCCCACGCTCCAGCTGATGGAGACGACCCACCGGTTGTCGGCGCCCTTGAAGGCGTCCCACTCGGTGGTGTCGGCGTGCCCGCGCTCGGCCAGGGCCATGCGGATCACGTCGGCGAGGGTGGCGTGCATCGGGCCGTCGCCGCGCACGGGGTGCGCCAGCTGCGCCATCTCCGCCGCGCGGGAACGCTCCAGCAGCACCGGACCGGCGAAGCGCTTGATCCGGTGGTTCGGTGCCCCCGTCAGCTCCGCGATCTCGTCGACGGTGGCGCCGGCGCGGATGCGGGCCTGGATGTCCCGTGGTGAGAGGTCGGCGCCCAATTCGATCTCCGTCTGCATGGCACCGGCGAGTTCACCGCTCACGGCGGCCTTCAACACCTCGTCGATCGGCACGCTGAAACGTCCTGCGCGGCCCTCGCAGACCACCGACGTCCCGTCGTCGTTCAGTCCCGTAGCCCGCAGCTCCTGCATGGTGCAAGGGTAGTTCTTCGATTCGCTACGCGTCGGCCGACACGCGCTCGACCACGAAATCGATGCACCGGGTGAGTGCCGTCACGTCCTCGGGGTCGATCGCCGGGAACATGCCGATGCGCAGCTGGTTGCGGCCCAGCTTGCGGTACGGCTCGGTGTCGACGATGCCGTTCGCGCGCAGCGTCTTGGCCACGGCGGCGGCGTCGATCTTCTCGTCGAAGTCGATGGTGCCGACGACCTGGCTGCGCAGTGCGGGATCGGTGACGAAGGGCGTCGCGAACTCGCTGGCCTCGGCCCACTGGTAGAGGCGGTCGCTCGAATCCTTGGTGCGCGCGACGGCCCAGTCCAGGCCCCCGTTGCCGTTGATCCACTCGATCTGGTTCGCGAACAGCAGCAGCGTGGCCAGCGCGGGGGTGTTGTAAGTCTGGTTCTTGCCCGAGTTGTCCACGGCGATCGGCAGCGAGAGGAACTCGGGGGTGTAGCGGCCCGAGGCCTTGATCTCCTCGACGCGCGCGAGGGCGGCGGGGCTCATCAGCGCGACCCAGAGGCCACCGTCGGCGGCGAAGCTCTTCTGCGGCGCGAAGTAGTAGACGTCGGTGTCGGCGACGTTGACGGGCAGGCCGCCGGCGCCCGAGGTGGCGTCGATCGCGATGAGCGCGTTCTCACTGCCCGCGAGGCGGCTGACCGGCACGGCGACGCCCGTCGAGGTCTCGTTGTGCGCCCAGCCGATGAGGTCGGCAGTGGGATCGGCCACGAGCTCGGGGGCCGATCCCGGATCCGACGAGACCACGATCGGATCGCCGATGAACGGGTTGCCCTTGGCGACCGAGGCGAACTTGTTGGAGAACTCGCCGTAGGTGAAGTGCTGGCTGCGCTCGCGGATCAGGCCGAAGGCGGCGGCGTCCCAGAAGGCGGTGGTGCCGCCGTTGCCGAGAACGACCTCGTAGCCCTCGGGGAGGGAGAACAGGTCCTTCAGGCCTTCGCGCACGCGGCCCACGACGTTCTTCACGGGAGCCTGACGGTGGCTGGTGCCGAACACCGAGGCACCGGTGTCGACGAGCGACTGCAGCTGCTCGGGGCGGACCTTGGACGGGCCGCAGCCGAAGCGGCCGTCGACGGGCTTGAGCGCGGCGGGGATCTCGATCGTCATGCCCTAAAGCCTAATGGTGTGCCACCCGGGCACGTCCTCCGGCTGCCGCGGGCCGTGCCCGGTGTACTGGGCGGACGGCCGGATCAGCTTGTCGGCGCGCTTCTGTTCGAGGATGTGGGCGCACCAGCCGGCCGTGCGCGCGCAGGTGAACATCGCCGGCATCATCCGCGGCGGCACGCCCGCGTAGTCCAGGATCACGGCGGCCCAGAACTCGACGTTGGTGGAGATCGCGCGGTCGGGCTTGCGCTCGGCGAACAGCGCGTTCGCCTCGCGCTCCAGGGCGGCCGCGGCCTCGTAGCGCGGGGCGTGCAGGTCGCGGGCCACCGAGCGCAGCACGTCGGCGCGCGGGTCCTCGGCGCGGTAGATGCGGTGCCCGAAACCCATGATCCGCTCGCCCCGGTCGAGCCGGGAGGTCACCACGCCGCGCGGGTCGTCGGTGCGGACCACCTCGTCGAGCATGGGCAGCACGCGCGACGGTGCGCCGCCGTGCAGTGGGCCCGACAGTGCGCCGACCGCGCCCGAGAGCGCCGTCGAGACGTCGGCGCCCGTCGAGGCGATGACGCGCGCCGTGAGCGTGGAGGTGTTCAGGCCGTGCTCCGCGGCCGCCACCCAGTAGGCGTCGATCGCGCGCACGTGGTCGGGATCGGGCTCGCCGTGCCAGCGGGTCATGAACCGGTGCGTGATGGTGGGCGACTGGTCGATGATCCGCTGCGGCACCGCGGGCCGCTCCAGGCCGCGGGCGGACTGGGCGACGAAGCTCAGCGTCATCACCGAGGCGCGCGCCAGGTTCTCCCGCGCGGTGGCGTCGTCGATGTCGAGCAGCGGCTCGAAGCCCCACAGCGGTCCCAGCATCGCGAGCCCCGCCTGCGCGTCCACGCGCACGTCGCCGCTGTGGATCGGCAGCGGGAACGGCTCCGCGGCGGGCAGTGGATTGCCGAACTCGCCGTCCACCAGCAGGCCCCACACCTCGCCGTACGTGACCCGGTCGCGCACCAGATCGGCCACGTCGACGCCGCGGTAGCGCAGCACCCCGCCCTGCTTGTCCGGCTCCGCGATCTCCGTGGAGAACGCGACGACGCCTTCGAGCCCGCCCGGAATCTCAGTCATGGTGTGCAGCCTAATCTCGCGCCGCCGGTGCGCGGGTAGCCTGCGGGAGTGGACCTGACGGCGATGCGCGAGAAGTACGACGGCGACTCCGACGACCTGCAGCCGGAGGACCTGACCGGCGGGTGGGTGCCGTTGTGGCGCTCCTGGTTCGACGAGGCCGTCGCCGCCGGGGCGCCCGAGCCCAACGCGATGGTGCTCGCCACCGTCGACGAGACCGGACTGCCGGCCACCCGCACCGTGCTCTGCAAGGGCCTCGACGAGAGCGGCGTGGTCTTCTACACCAACTACGGCTCCGACAAGGCGCGCGCCGTGGAGGCGAACCCGGTTGCCGCCGTGACCTTCCCGTGGATCGCGATCCACCGGCAGGTGCACGTGCGCGGCGCGGTCACGAAGGTGACGCCGGAGGAGACCGCCGCCTACTGGGCCGAGCGGCCCCGGGGCTCGCAGCTCGGCGCATGGGCCTCCGACCAGTCCCGCCCGGTCGCCGACCGGGCCGCGATGGCGGAGCGCTTCGCCGAGGTCGAGGCCCGGTTCGAGGGACGGGACGTGCCGGTGCCGCCGGAGTGGGGCGGGTACCGGATCGCGCCGCAGGTCGTCGAGTTCTGGCAGGGCCGGGAGAACCGCGTGCACAACCGCGTGCGGCTCGTCGCGCCCGCGTACGCGCCCTTCCGCCTGCAGCCCTAAAGGGCGCTGTGGGTGATCCCGCCGGCCACGAGGGTGAGGTCGACGGGCATGGTGCGTAGGCGTTCCGGCGTCGGCTCGGCGCCGAGGGCCACCAGGTCGGCGGGCTCGCCGACGGCGATCCGGGTGCGGGAGGACACGCGCAGCGCGGTCGCCACGTCGATCGCCTCCCACGGCTGCCACGGCGCGTCGCCGTCGCGGCTGCGGGTGACGGCGGCCGAGATCGCGAACCACGGGTCGAGCGGCGTGACCGGCGCGTCCGAGCCGAGGACCACATCGACGCCCGCGGCGAGGAGCGAGCCGACGCGGAAGGCGTCCGCGGCGCGGTCGCCCCAGAACCGCGCGACCAGGTCGCGATCGTCGAGCATGTGCTCGGGCTGGATCGAGGCGCCGATGCCGAGCGCGGCCATCCGCGCCAGGTCCGTCTCGGTGAGCAGCTGCGCGTGCTCGATCCGGCCGCGGACCCCGGCCTCGGCGAAGGCGTCGAGCGCGAGCGCATTGGCCGCGTCGCCGATCGCGTGGATCGCCGGGGTCAGGCCGAGGGCGGCGCCGCGGCGCAGCAGCGCGACGAGGCGGTCCGGCGGGACCTCCAGCACGCCGCGGCCCGTCGTGCCCGGGTACGGCGCGTGGCAGTACGCGGTGCGGGTGCCGAGCGAGCCGTCGGTGATGACCTTGAGCGGGCCCACCCGGGCGAGCCCGTTGATCGGGGCGCCGGTGCAGGCTCCGCGGGCGTCGGCGGCCTCGAGGTGCTGCGGGTAGACGCCCGCGTCGATCCGGACCGGCGGGGCGGGCCGTCGCTCCCAGGCGCCCACGGCATCGTCGAAGTCCAGGTCGACGACGCCGACGACGCCCCGCCGGCCCAGGCCGGCGAGGGCTTCGAGCACCCAGGCGTCGGCGCGGTCGGCGACCAGCGACTCGACGCGGGTGGCCGCGGCGAAGCTCGCCGCCTCGCGCAGCATCCCCGTCTCGTCCAGATCGATGCCGAGCAGCCGGCCGAGCGCCGCGTTCGACCAGGAGCTGTGCAGGTCGGAGGAGACGACCATGACGGGCACGTCGGGCGCGATCTCGTCGAGCAGCCGGCGCGACGGTGCGCCGCCCCACAGCCCGTCGCGCATGCCGACGGCGACGACGGGCAGGCCCGGGTCCGCGCCGGGCAGCGCGGCACGGATGAGCGCGACCGCCGCCTCGGGGCTCGTCGCGGCGCGCACGTCGATGCGGCGGGTGGAGACGGCCCAGGTGCGGACGTGCACGTGCTCGTCCCACAGGCCCGGGAGGAGCCGGCGGCCGTCGAGGTCGAGCAGGTGGTCCGGCGCGGGCGTCGACCCGGCGGGGGAGAGCGCGACGATCCTGCCGTCGTCGATGTCGACGTCGAGCAGCCGGTCGCCCTGGATCCGTGCGCGTGCGAGCCTCATCCGCGTCACGGTAGCGGGCTTCGGATCGCACGCAGTACTGAGACAGTCGTAGGATCTTTCGGGTGCCGAGACTCCTGGCCGACACTCGGCCACTGCAGAACCCCGACTACCGACGCCTGTGGTGGACCGGCGTGGTCACCGTCATCGGGGCGCAGCTCACCGCGGTGGCCGTCCCCGCACAGATCTACGCGATCACCGGCTCGTCGGCGTACGTCGGCCTGACGGGCGTCTTCGGCCTGGTCCCGCTGGTGATCTTCGGCCTGTGGGGCGGCGCGATCGCCGACGCCCTGGACCGCCGCCTGGTCATCATCGGCACCACCCTCGGGCTCGCCGGCACCGCGCTGATGCTCGCGCTGCTGCCCGACAACGTGTGGCTGATCCTCGGCGCCTTCGCGCTGCAGCAGGCCTTCTTCGGCGTGAACCAGCCCACCCGCTCGGCGATCTACGCCCGGCTCGTGCCGCCGGAGCAGTTGCCCGCGGCCAATTCGCTCAACATGACCGTGATGCAGTTCGGCGCGATCGCCGGCCCGATGCTGGGCGCGCCGCTGATCCCGGTCATCGGCGTGCACTGGCTGTACGCGCTCGACGCCGCGTCGCTCATGCTCACGCTGTGGGCGGTGTGGAAGCTGCCGTCGATCAAGCCCGAGGACAAGGGGCAGTCGCTCGGCCTGCGCTCCGTGATCGACGGTTTCCGGTACCTCGCGGGCCACAAGGTGCTGCTCATGAGCTTCGTCGTCGACATCATCGCGATGGTCTTCGGCATGCCGCGCGCCCTGTTCCCGCAGATCGCGCACGAGAACTTCGGCGATCCGATCGAGGGCGGGTGGGTGTTCGGCGCCCTGTTCGCCGCGATGTCCGTGGGCGCGGTGCTGGGCGGGGTGCTTTCCGGCTGGACCTCCCGGGTCTCCAGGCAGGGTCTCGCGGTGATCGTGATGATCGTGCTGTGGGGCGCCGCGATGGCGGGCTTCGGCCTGGCCGCGCACTTCAGCTGGCTGTGGGCGGCCCTGGTGCTGCTCGCGCTGGGCGGCGCCGCCGACATGTTCTCCGCCGCCTTCCGCACGACGATGCTGCAGGAGGCCGCGACCGACGACGTCCGCGGGCGGCTGCAGGGCGTGTTCACCGTGGTGGTCGCGGGCGGGCCGCGCATCGGCGACGCGCTGCACGGCGCCGCGGCCGCCAGCGCCGGCGCGGCCATGGCGGCCGCGGGCGGCGGCGTGCTGGTGATCGTCTTCACCGTGCTCGCGGCGTTCGCGGTGCCCGCGTTCGTGCGGTACCGCGTCACGCGCTGACGCCCCGTATCCTGCCGCTATGAGGATGCATCGGGGGATCTCCGTCGTGGCGGCCGTGCTCCTCGCGCTGTTCGCACTGACCGGCTGTGCCCGGTCGATTACCGGGACCGCGGTCGCCGAGCCCGGCGGCACCGCGGCCGGCGCTTCGGCCGGTTCGTCCGCGGGCGCCGTCCGGGTCGGGACCGGCGGGGAGTCGATCACGATCTACGTCGACTTCCTGTGCCCCGCGTGCAAGACCTTCGAGGATCGCGACGGCGACGCGATCGGCGCCGCGGTCGCGGCCGGGAAGCTGACCGTCGAGTACCGGCCGGTGAGCTTCCTCGACCCGCAGTCCGCGAGCGGCGACTACTCCTCCCGGGCGTTGCGCGCCTTCTTGGCGGTCGGCCGGGACGCGCCCGCGAGCGCCGTGCCCTTCCTGCGCGCGCTGTTCGCGGCGCAGCCGCAGGAGGCCGGATCCACCGACGCGACCGATCAGCAGCTGGCGGACCGCGCCCGCGGGGCCGGCGCACCCGACGACGTCGCGGAGAAGATCCGCACCGGCGCGACGGGCATCGACGGTAAGGCCGTCGGCGCCGCGAACGTGCGGCTGCTCGCCGCCGCGGGCGGCACCGGCACGCCGACGGTGCTGCACAACGGCGCACCGGTCGTCCTCAACGATCCCGGCTGGTTGCCGAAGATCACCGGCTAGCGGCCGCTACACCGGGAAGGCGACCCCGGTGAGTTCCTCGGAGACGGCCCACAGGCGGCGCTGCAGTTCCAGGTCGTAGGACTGCTCGGTCGAGGCGACGACCTTCGCGGCGCCGCGGCGCTCACCGAGGCCGTCGGGACCGTAGTACTGCCCGCCGAGCGCGCCGGGATCGGTCGCGGCCCGCAGCTGCGGGAGCGCGCCGTGCGCGGCGTCGTGCGAGAGCACCGGTGCGACCAGGTTGTTCAGCCCCTGCAGGAGCGAGGGGGTGTTGCGCATGAGCTCGGTGTCGGCGATGCCGGGGTGCGCTGCGATCGCGACGGTCCCGCGCTCGGCGCCGCGGGCCTGCAGGCGGCGCTGCAACTCGTAGTGGAAGAGCAGGTTCGCGAGCTTGCTCTGCCCGTAGGCGGCGACGCGGTCGTAGGAGCGCTCCCACTGCAGGTCGTCGAAGTGGATCGCCGCGCGGATGCGGTGCGCGAGGCTGGCGACGGTCACCACGCGCGAGTCGGGCACGTCCAGCAGCAGGTCGAGCACCTGCGCGGTCCAGGCGAAGTGGCCCAGGTGGTTGGTGCCGAACTGCAGCTCGAAGCCGTCGGCGGTGGTCTGCTTCGGCGGGTACATCACGCCGGCGTTGTTGATCAGCAGGTCCACGCGCGGGGTGCTCGCGCGCAGCTCCGCGGCGGACTCGCGGACGGAGGCGAGGGAGCCCAGGTCGAGCCGGTGCACGCGGACCGTCGCGCCCGGGGCGGCGGCGCTGATCCGCGCGGCGGCCTCGTTCCCCTTGTCGGTGTTGCGCACCGCGAGCACCACCTCGGCGCCGTGCTGCGCGAGCACGCGGGCGGTCTCGAAGCCCAGCCCGGTGTTCGCACCGGTGACGACGGCGACCCGTCCGGCCTGCGTGGGAACGTTGTTCTCGGTCCAGCTCATGTGTACTCCTCGGGTTCGCGACGGTTAAAAGACCGTCGGTCTGTTGTGCCGTCCACCGTAAGAGACCGCTGTTCTGTTGTCAAGAGAACGGCGGTCTGTAAAATCGATCCGTGGGATTCCAACGGGCGCGCAGCGCGGAACAGCGACAGGAACGGCGCGAGGCGATCATGGCCGCGGCCGCCGGCATGCTCGCCGAGATGCCCGTCGCCGCGCTCACCCTCAGTGAGCTCAGTCGCCGCGTGGGCCTGGCCAAGTCGAACGTCCTGCGCTACTTCGAGTCCCGTGAGGACGTGCTGCTCGAGGTGCTGATGCGCTCCGCGGCCGAGTGCATCACCGAGCTCGACGCGGCCTGGACCGAGCAGGGGAGCGCCGACGCCCCCCTGGCCGAGCGGATCGAGGCCTTCGCGGCCGTCTACGCCCGCGTCCTGGCCGCCCGGCCCGAGGTGCTCGACCTGCTCTCCGCGCAGGCCGCGGTGCTCGAGCGCAACGTCTCCACCGAGGCCGTCGTCCGGTTCAAGCGCGCCGCGATCGCCGGGATCGACGCGATGGCCGCGGTGCTCACCCGTGCCGTCCCCGAGCTGGGAGAGGCCGCACCGTCGGCCTGCGCGACGATCCTCACCCTCTCCGGCGCCCTCTACACCCAGGCGGAGCAGTCCGGTGCGTGCGAATCGGCCTACCTCGTCGCCCCGGAACTCGCGGCCCTGCGCACCGAGCTCGTGCCCGCGCTGCACGGGGCCGTCGCGACGATCGTCGCCGGGACGCTGGCCCGCGGCTGACCGGTTGCGCGGGGTTGCATCGGGCCGCGGTCGCGCCGACGCCGCTCGCGGCACCGTCGACCGCCCGTACTATTGCGGCCATGTCGGTGCAACCGGGGTTCACGATCGCGGCCGGCGGCTACGTCGCGGAGATCGCACGGACCGGCGCGGGGCTGCGCGGCCTGCGCCGCAACGGCGTCGCCCTCACGGAGGAGTGGCCGCTCGGCGAGAAGCCGCCCCTGTCGGCGGGCCTGGTGCTCGCGCCCTGGCCGGGCCGCACCGAGGACGGGATTTACACCTGGGACGACGAGGTGCACCACCTCACCGTCACCAGCGACGTCACCGGCACCGCCGACCACGGGCTGGTGCGCCGGGCCGACTGGGACGACGTCGAGATCGCGCCGGACGCGGTGACGCTGGCCCACGACGTGGGGCGGCACCCGGGCTGGCCCTTCGACCTGCACCTGCGCCTTCGCTACGGCGTCGGCGACGACGGCCTGCACTGCCGCTTCGAGGCCGTCAACACCGGCACGACCGACCTGCCGCTCGCTGTGGGCTTCCACACATACCTGCGGGTCGGCGATGCACCCGTCGACGCCTGCACCCTCGAGCTCGGGGCGCAGCAGTGGCAGCCGCTCGACGCGCGTCTCCTGCCCGACGGTGCGCCGCGTACCGTCGAGGGGACGGTGTACGACTTCCGCACCCCGCGCAGCCTGGACGGGGTGCAGATCGACACGCCGTTCACCGAGGTCACGGGCCGGTACGTGCTGCGCGGACCGGACGGGCAGGCGGAACTGTGGACGGCACCGTCGCTGCCCTGGGCCCAGGTGTTCATCGCCGATCCGGCGAACGGTAAGGGCTACCCCGACCGGGGCCGGGCCGTGGCGGTGGAGCCCATGTCCGCCCCGGGGAACGCGCTGCACACCGGAACCGACGTGATCCGGCTCGGCCCGGGGTCCGTCTGGAGCACCGAATGGGGCATCCGGTGACACCCTCGTTTTCGCGAGGAACCGCGATACCGCTAGGTTCTAGCCAGGTAGCTTTTATCCGCCGACTACAGCGAGGGGATACGAACATTGTCCACTGATGACAACACCGCGAACGCTACGGTCGCCTACCCCGGCGGCCAGATCGAGCTGCCGATCGTCAAGGCGACCGAGGGTGCAGACGGCATCGCTCTCGGTAAGTTCCTCGCGCAGACGGGTTACAGCACGTTCGACAACGGCTTCGTCAACACGTCGTCCTGCAAGTCGGCCATCACCTACATCGACGGCAACGCGGGCATCCTGCGCTACCGCGGGTACCCGATCGAGCAGCTCGCGGAGAAGTCGACGTTCATCGAGGTCAGCTACCTGCTGATCCACGGTGAGCTGCCGACCCCGGAGCAGCTCGCGGAGTTCACCGCGAAGATCCAGCGGCACACCCTGCTGCACGAGGACCTCAAGCTGTTCTTCAACGGCTTCCCCCGCAACGCGCACCCGATGCCGGTGGTCTCCTCCGCCGTCAACGCGCTCAGCGCCTACTACCCGGACTCGTTGGCCCCCAACGACCCGGCGCAGGTCGAGCTCTCGACGATCCGCCTGCTCGCGAAGTTCCCGACGATCTGCGCGTACGCCTACAAGAAGTCCGTGGGCCAGCCGATGCTCTACCCCGACAACTCGCTGTCGTTGGTCGAGAACTTCCTGCGCATGACCTTCGGCTTCCCGGCCGAGCCCTACGAGGTCGACCCGGAGCTGGTCAAGGCCCTCGACATGCTGCTCATCCTGCACGCCGACCACGAGCAGAACTGCTCCACGTCGACGGTGCGCCTGGTGGGCTCGTCGAACGCGAACCTGTTCACGTCGATCTCGGGCGGCATCAACGCCCTGTGGGGCCCGCTGCACGGCGGCGCCAACCAGGCCGTCCTCGAGATGCTCGACGACATCAAGGCCTCCGGTGGCGACACCACGGCCTTCATGAACAAGGTCAAGAACAAGGAAGACGGCGTGAAGCTCATGGGCTTCGGGCACCGCGTCTACAAGAACTACGACCCGCGTGCGGCGATCGTGAAGCAGACCGCGGACCGCATCTTCGAGCTGCTCGGCGTATCCGACGAGCTGCTCGACATCGCCAAGGGCCTGGAGGACGTCGCACTGCACGACGATTACTTCATCGAGCGCAAGCTGTACCCGAACGTGGACTTCTACACCGGTCTGATCTACCGCGCGATGGGCTTCCCGACGCGCATGTTCACGGTGCTGTTCGCGCTCGGCCGGCTTCCCGGCTGGATCGCCCACTGGCGCGAGATGCACGAGGATCCGACCACCAAGATCGGTCGTCCTCAGCAGATCTACACGGGCTCGACCGCCCGTGATTACCCCGGCGCGTAGATGCCGCCCATCCGGCGCGACAATCTGCACCGCCTGATCAAAGGAGTGTCAATGACCAAGCCCGAGATCGAGTTCATCGAGGGCCCCGCGCCCACCGAGCTCGTCATCAAGGACATCGTCGTGGGCGACGGTGCCGAGGCCCAGCCCGGCAGCGTCGTGGACGTGCACTACCTGGGCGTCGAGTTCGACAGCGGCGAGGAGTTCGACTCCTCGTGGAGCCGCGGCGAGTCCATCAACTTCCCGCTGCGCAGCCTCATCGCGGGCTGGCAGGAGGGCATCCCCGGCATGAAGGTCGGCGGTCGCCGCCAGCTGATCTGCCCGCCCTCGCTGGCCTACGGCCCCGCCGGCGGCGGTCACCGCCTGTCGGGCAAGACCCTCGTCTTCGTGATCGATCTGCTCGGCGTCAAGTAAGTCCGCGCAGCCGGGGCCCCGCATCGTTTCGACGGTGCGGGGCTCTTGCGTTCGCGCACTGTCTCGAATCGGTCCCGATCCCGTCCCGACGATGGTGTTCGCCGCGCGGGCCGATAAGAATGGGGGCATATCGCCGCGATCCGTGGCGGCGAGCGGTGTCGGAGGACAGATGAACAGGGTGAAGGTCGGGGCTGCGGCCGTGGCGATGGTCTCGGTGGCGGGCCTGCTGGCCGGGTGCGGGAAGGACGCGTCGAAGGAGGACTCGCCCGTCGCGTTCACTCCGATCACGGGCGACCAGTTCACCTCGAACCCCGGCGCCTTCCAGACGGACGGGGTGGCGGCCCCGCCCCGGGACGTCACGATGGTCGGTGACCCCATCCCCGCGCAGGCGGCCGTCAACGCCGGCCTGCCGCAGGGAACCATCACCTCCACGAGCGGGAACACCACCGTCTACTACCCGCCCGCCCCGCCGGTCCCGGGGCTCGCGGTGGCGCCGCAGCCCGCTCCGCCCGCGCCGCTGTCCCGGCCGGTGAACACCCGGCCGTGGCAGTACACGCCGCAGCAGATCGACGCCTTCCGCGCGATCTGCGAGACGGGCCGCTGGGGATCGTGGATCGCGGGCGTGCAGGCGCAGACCCAGACCTGCTGGACCCTCTACGGCCGCCAGCTGGGCGTGCGGCCGTGGACGCCGGACCAGCCCCGCCCGTGGCTGCGCCCCGGTTACCCGCGGCCCTGGTTCGATCCGGGCTTCCGCGCGGACGTCCCGGTGATCTGGGTGTACCCGCGCAACTGGACCCGGCCGCGGCCGCAGCCGATCATCTCGGTCTCCATCACGATCAACCTCGGCTCCAACCCGTACCGCCGGATCAATCCGCGCTACCCCGACCCGTTCTTCCCCGTCTGGGCCGTGACGCCCGGCCGCGTCGTGGACGTGCGGGATCAGGCCCGCATCCTCGCGCCGGTCTACACCGCCACGACGACGACCACGACCACGACCACGACGGTGAGCGCGCCCGTCGCGCCCGGCGTGGTGCTCGAGCCGCTGCCGTCCTCGGCGACGGTCACGCCGCTGCTCGCGCTTCCCGGCCAGGCGGTGCCCGGCAACGTGAACACCGATCCGGCGGTCACCGCCCCCGTCGCCGCGGCACTCGACGGCGCCACCGTGCGGGCCGGCAGCCGCGCGGGCCTGGAGGCCGCGATCGGCACGTCCGTCTCCGTCGCGGTCGCGAGCCCGACGACCACCACGGCCGACCGCACCGGGACCGCCGCCACGACCACGTCCGGTGCGGCGGCCACCCCCGGCACCGCGAGGCCGGAGGCGGGCACTCCCGGGGCGCCGACGTCCGGGGCGCCGGCGTCCGGAGCTCCGGCAGCGCCGGAGGGTTCGACGGTGCCGCCCACCGGCGCGCCCGCGACCACCGCGGCACCGACGGAGGCGGCCACCACCCCCGCGCCGACCGCCACCGTCGCGCCGGTCCCGACGACGGAGCCGCCGCGCGTCACCACGCAGCCGTCGGTCGTCACGCAGGCCCCCGTCACCACGCAGCCGCCCGTCACGACGCAGGCTCCCGTCGTCACGCAGGAGCCGGTGATCACGCCGCCGCGCACCACGCAGCCGCCCGCTGTCGTGACGCCGACGACCACGCTCGCGCCGGTGCCGACGACCGTCGCGCCCACGCCGGTGGCGCCGAAGCCGGTCGCCCCGAAGCCCGTGGCGCCGAAGCCGACGGCCGCCGTCACGACCACCACCCCGCCGCCGGCGAACTGAGCGGCGGGGGCGCGCCTACTGCGCGGCGGCCAGCCGGGCCAGGGCGACGGTGGCCTGCCGCAGTTCGGCGGGCGCGCTCAGTGGCTCGAGGTAGCCCACGCGGGTGACCGCCCAGCCGCGCGGCGTCTCCACGCGCAGGTCCAGGCCGTACCGGTCGGCCCGCTCGCAGCGGGCGACCGTGGCGTCGGGGTAGCCGCCGAGGGCCCGCGCCATGTCCAGCAGCGCCTGCGCGTGGTCGTCGTTGAGGTGGCGCACCGCGCCCGCGGCGTGCGGCGTCACCGGATCGGGCTCCGCGGCCGCGTAATCCGCGCGCGACGCCGAGTCCATGCGCCCGTAGCCGCCCACCCAGCGCACCCGCTCGACGTCGAGCAGCCACACGGTGAAATCGCTGTAGTCGATGTAGTACCGCGCAGCGGGCACCGCGGCCAGGTGCGCCTCCCGGGCGGCGGTGAGGAGCTCCCCGTCGGGCCGGCGGACGGTGCCGGCCAGGGTGATCCGGGCATTGGCGAGCGGGTCCGACGGGGCGTCGGGCGCCACGATCGACAGGCTCGCGCGGGGATCGCGCTGCAGGTTGCGGCCGTGTTCGGCCATGTGCGAGACGCAGAGCACGGGGTCGCCGCCGAGGAGCCCGTAGGTCACCAGCGAGGCCCAGGGGCCACCGTCGGCGGAGAGGCTGCCGAGCGTCGCGGTATTGGTGGCCGCGGCGACGGTGCGCGCCTCCTCGGCGGGGGAGGGGCGCCGGGGCTCGGCGACGTCCGTCAGGGGCGGGGCGAGAGTGGGGGCGTCACCGGGATCGCCGTGGTCGCGAGTGCTCATGGATGCAGCCTAGGGCCGTAGCGTGTCCGGGCGCCCAGCGCGCAAGGTTTCGGTTGACCGAAAACTCTTCTTCGCATAGCCTCGCAACGTGCTCACCGATACCGTCGCGCAGAAGCAGACCCCGGCGCGTGCGCTCATGCTCCTGGGGCCCGCCTTCGTCGCCGCCATCGCCTACGTCGATCCGGGCAACGTCGCCGCGAACGTCACCGCCGGCGCGAAGTACGGCTACCTGTTGGTCTGGGTCCTGGTGCTGGCCAACGTGATGGCCGTGATGATCCAGTACCAGTCGGCGAAGCTGGGCGTGGTCACCGGTCGTTCGTTGCCGCAGGTGCTCGGTGACCGGCTGCCGCGGCGCGCCCGCCTCGCGTTCTGGGGCCAGGCCGAGCTGGTGGCCGCCGCCACCGACATCGCCGAGGTGATCGGCGGTGCGCTCGCCCTGAATCTGTTGTTCGGCGTCCCGCTGGTGTGGGGCGGGCTCATCGTCGGCGTGATCTCGACGGTGCTGCTCACGCTCGCCGACGGTCGCCGGCAGTACCGGTTCGAGCTGGTCATCATCGGCATGCTCGCGATCATCGTGGTCGGCTTCCTGGCGGGCCTGATCGTCGCGCCGCCCGACGCCGGCGCCGTCCTCGGCGGCCTGGTGCCGCGCCTGCAGGGCACCGAGACCGTGCTGCTGGCCGCGTCGATGCTGGGCGCCACCGTCATGCCGCACGCGATCTACCTGCACTCGGCGCTGGTCGTCGACCGGCACGGCGCGCCGCCCGCGACCGGGCGGGCCGAGCGCGCGCGCCGCCTGCTCAAGGTCACCCGGATCGACGTGATCCTGGCGCTCGTCATCGCCGGCGCCGTGAACATCGCGTTGCTGGTGCTCGCCGCGAGCGCGCTGTACGGCCGCGAGGGCACCGACTCGATCGAGGGCGCGCACGCCGCGGTCCGGGACGCGCTCGGGCCGATCGTCGCCGGGCTGTTCGCACTCGGGCTGCTGGCCTCCGGCCTCGCCTCCACGTCGGTCGGCAGCTACGCGGGCGGCACCATCATGGCGGGGCTGCTGCGCCAGCGGATCCCGGTGGTGGTGCGGCGGCTGATCACGATGATCCCCGCGATCGGCGTGCTGGCCATCGGTGTGCCGCCCACCCAGGCGCTGATCATCTCCCAGGTCGTGCTGAGCTTCGGCATCCCGTTCGCGCTGCTGCCGCTGCGCCGCTACACCTCCGATCGCGCGCTGATGGGGGAGTTCGTCGACCGTGCGCCCCTGCGCTGGGCCTCCGCGCTGGCCGGCGCGCTCATCGTCGCGCTGAACGGGGCGCTCATCGTGCTCACTTTCACCGGCTGAGACCGCGCGCACCAGGGACGGGAAAGTGCGACGCCGCTCACTCGGATATTGAGATCGCAACCGACTCGTGATTCAGTAAACGCAATTCACGCATGGTGAAGGCGGAGTTTAGTCACGGAAACGAGTCACGATGGGTCTGCGGGCGGTCGCGGTCGTCGTCGGCGGTGCCGGCGTCGCGGTCGCGCTGTGCTGGTCCATGATCTCGCCGCCCGAGATCGACCAGGAGCAGGTCGAATCGGGCACCCTGGCCCGCGTAGCGGCGGCACCGACCGATCACCTGCACTGCGACGGCGGCCTCAAGGCCGAGGTCGGCGCGGCGCAGTCGTGCGTCCTGGACCGGGGCGACGAGGAGTTCGCCGTGCACCTCACGGTCACCGACGTCGATGGTGACCGGGTCAACTGGGACTCGACCGTCGCCGGCGTTCCGCGCTCGGGCCAGCGGGTCACCGTCGCCGAGCTCGAGCAGCGCACCCGCGAGGTGCTCGCCCGCGACCGCCGCGTCGACACCGTGACCTGCGCGGGCGGCCTGCCCGGCACCGTCGGAGCGAGGCAGAGCTGTGCGATGACGGCGCAGGGTCATCGGCACGACGTCGTCGTCACCGTCACCACCGTCGATCCCGCGCGGGTGCAGTGGGGCGTCACCGTCGACGACTGACCGGCCCCGTCAGCGGCCCAGGAAGCGGTAGCGGTCCAGCCGGCGGCTGATCCGGATGGGATCGGGGATCAGCGAGAGCTCCGCGAGCGCGTCGCTCACCGCGAGGCCCACCCGGCGGGAGAACTCGGTGGGCTCCTGTGCGGCATCGGGGCGCTCCGGGATCACCCGGTCGACGATGCCGTCCGCCAGCAGATCGGCCGCGCGGATCCGCTGCCGGTCCGCCATCTCCGCCGCATGCTCGGTGTCGCGGTACATCACCGCGCTCGCCCCCTCCGGCGGCAGCGGTGCGAGCCAGGCGTGCTGCGCGCACAGCACCCGGTCGGCGGGCAGCATCGCCAGCGCGCCGCCGCCCGTGCCCTGGCCGAGCAGCACCGACACCGTCGGGACCGTGAGCGTGACGAGGTCCGAGAGGCTGCGCGCCACCTCGCCCGCGAGGCCGCCCTCCTCCGCCTCGGGCGAGAGCGCCGCGCCCCAGGTGTCGATCACCAGGACCAGCGGCAGCCGCAGCTCGGCGGCCAGCCGCATGCCGCGCCGGGCCGCGCGCAGCGCCGCGGGGCCGAGCAGGGGGAGTGCGGCACCGTCGGCGCGGGTGGTGTCCTGCCCGACCACGACGCACGGATAGCCCTGCACCCGCGCGAGCGAGAGCAGCAGGGTGTGGTCGGTCTCGCCCTCGCCGGTGCCCGAGAGCGGCAGCCGGTCCGTGGCCGAGTGCCGCAGGAAGGCGCGCACGCCGGGGCGGTCGGGCTCGCGGCTGATCCGCACCGATTCCCACGCCGGGGTGCCGTCGTCGGTGGCGTCGAGCTCCTCCCGGTCGCCCAGGTGCGGCGCGAGCGGATCGGCGTCCTGCTGGCCGGCGAGGACCCGGAGCGTGCGGTGCGCGAGCAGCCGGACGAACCGCAGCGGAACCACCCCGTCGATGAGGCCGCGCTCGAAGAGGTGCTCGGCGGTCTGCACCCCGTCCGGGAAGGGCTCGCCGCGCAGCGCCTCGTAGACGCGCGGGCCGAGGAAGCCGATCCGCGCGCCGGGCTCGGCGATGGTGACGTGTCCCAGCGAGCCCCACGACGCGAAGACCCCACCCATCGTGGGATCGCGCAGGTACACCAGGTAGGGCAGGCCCGACTGCTTGTGCAGGGTGACGGCCGCCGAGATCTTCACCATCTGCAGGAAGGCGACGGTGCCCTCCTGCATCCGCGTGCCGCCCGAGGTGGGCGTCGCCAGCAGCGGCAGCCGCAGCGCCGTCGCGCGCTCGACCGCGGTGACGATCCGCTCGGCCGCGGCCACGCCGATCGAGCCGCCGAGGAAGCCGAAGTCGCACGCGATGAGCGCCACCCGTTGCCCGCGGATGCGGCCCTCGCCGGTGATGACGGCCTCGTCGTGGTGGGAGTGCTCGCGGGCGCGCTGGAGGGCGGCGGCGTACTCCGCGTCGGGGTGGACGTCGACCAGCGGGCCGTCCCAGCTGGTGAAGGTGCCGCGGTCGAGGATCGCATCGATGAGGTCCTGCGCGGTGATCGCCATGGAATTCAGGTTACTGGGAACATCGAGCGCCGCGGACGCGTTGTTCGTGCCATGACCGTACCGAACGTGAAGCTCAATAACGGAACGCCCATCCCCCAGCTCGGCTTCGGCGTCTGGCAGGTCCCGGACGACGGTGCGCGCGACGCCGTCGCGGAGGCCCTGCGCGTCGGTTATCGCTCGATCGACACGGCCAAGGTCTACGAGAACGAGGCCGGCACCGGCCGCGCGATCGCCGAGAGTGGCCTCGCCCGCGACGAGGTGTTCCTGACCACCAAGTTGTGGAACTCGGACCAGGGCTTCGACGAGACGCTGCGCGCCTTCGACGGTTCGCTCGAGCGCCTCGGCACCGACTACGTGGACCTGTACCTCATCCACTGGCCCGTCCTCGAATACGACCGCTACGTCGACACGTTCAAGGCCTTCCAGCGGATCCGCGACGAGGGGCGCGCGAAGGCCATCGGCGTCAGCAACTTCACCGTCGAGGCGCTGCGCCGCGTGATCGACGAGACCGGCGAGACCCCGACCGTCAACCAGATCGAGCTGCACCCCGGCCTGCCGCAGGACGAACTGCGCGCCTTCCACGCCGAGCACGGCATCGCCACCGAGGCCTGGTCCCCGCTGGGGCAGGGCGAGTCCCTCAAGGATCCCGTGATCACCGAGGTCGCCGCCGCGCACGGCGTGACCCCCGCGCAGGCGATCCTGCGCTGGCACCTGCAGCTGGGCAACGTCGTGATCCCCAAGTCGGTGACGCCCGCGCGCATCGCCGAGAACTTCGACGTCTTCGGCTTCGAGCTCTCCGCCGACGAGGTCGCCCGGATCAGCGCCGTCCCCGGTCAGCGCATCGGCCCCGATCCGGCCACGTTCAACCTGCGCTGAGCCCCCTCGCCCCGGGCGTCGAGCTGCCCCGCCCCATCCGGCCCTGAGCGCCGGACGCGTCCACGCCGAGGACCTCGGAGATCGCTCGCGCCGCCTCCCGCCCCGCCCGGTTCGCGCCGATCGTCGACGCGGACGGGCCGTAGCCCAGCAGGTGCAGCCGCGGCTCGCCCGCGACCTCGGTGGCGAGCCGGCCGGTCATCACGATGCCGCCGCCGGGGGAGCGCAGGTTCAGCGGCGCGAGGTGGTCCATCGAGTAGCGGAAGCCGGTGCACCACAGGATCACGTCGGCCGCCGCGACCGAACCGTCGGCGAGGAGCGGACCGTCGGGGGTGAGCGCGGCGAACATCGGCTGCCGGACCAGCACCCCGGCCTCGATGCCGCGGCGCATGGCCTCGGTCATCGGCAGGCCGGTCACCGAGACGACGGACCCGGGCGGCAGCCCCGCCCGCACCCGCTCCTCGACCCGCGCCACCGCGCGCCGGCCCTTGTCGGGGTCGAAGGGCGTGGTGTCCCACTGCACCTCGCGGCGGGTGAACCACAGCGTGTCGGCGACCGCGGAGATCTCCAGCAGCAGCTGTACGGCCGTGATGCCCGCGCCGACCACGGCGACGGTCTTCCCGGCGAAGGGCTCCGCGGTCCGGTAGTCGTGCGCGTGCAGCTGCACCCCCCGGAACGAGGCGGCCCCGCGGACCGTCGGCCAGAACGGGCTGTCCCACGTGCCGGTGCTGTTGATGACGGCGCGCGTGCGGTACTCGAAGGGCCCCTCGGCGCCGTGCCCGGCCACCAGGAAGCCGTCGTCGCAGCGCGAGACCGAGGCGACGTGGGCGGGTCGGTGCACGTCGATGCCGAAGCGCTTCTCGTACTCCCCGAAGTACTGCGCGACGCCGGTGGAGGCGGGGATGTCATCGCAATCGGTGCCGAGCGCGTCCTGCAGTCCCCATCCGGGGAGGTCGTGCACGCGGTTGGCCGCGCGCAGCGTCAGCGACGGCCAGCGCTGCCGCCACGCGCCGCCCGGCCCCGAGTTGTGATCGAGGACAACAGAATTGTCGATCCCGAACCTGGGAAGGAAATAGGCGGCCGACAAACCGGCCTGGCCAGCACCGACCACGACGACATCCTTCACCCCCGTAGCGTAGATTGCGGGCCATGATTGGTTACACGCTGGAGGACAACGTCGCCGTCATCGAGTTCCAGCGCCCCGAAGCGCGGAACGCCCTCAACCCCGAGATCATGGAGGGCCTGGAGGCCGCGTTCGACCGCGCGGAGGCCGACGGTGCCTTCGTCATCGTGTTGACCGGCCAGGGCACCGTGTTCTCCGCGGGGGCGGACTTGCGATCGGGTGCGGTGCTGGACAAGGGCTTCATGGAACGGGTCATCCAGTTCTACCGCCGGGTCGAGGCGATGAAGCAGATCGTGGTCGCCGCGCTCAACGGGCCGGCCGTCGGGGCGGGGGTGCAGATGGCGATGGTCGCCGACCTGCGCGTCCTCGATCCCAGTGCGAGCATCGCGATCCCCGCCGCCAAGCTCGGCGTCACCATCGACAAGTGGACGCTGCGGCGCCTCGAGGACCTCATCGGCGGCGGCCACGCCCGCGGCGTGCTCATGGCCGCACAGAAGATCGGCGCCGAGAAGCTGGCCGAGCTGGGATTCGCCAACGCCATCGGCGACCGCGAGGCCGCCCTCGAGTTCGCCCGCGGCATCGCGAAGCTCGCGCCGCTGTCGCTGCAGAACTACAAGGCGCTGTTCAAGACCGACGTCGCGGTCGAGCCGCTCACCGAGGCCGAGGAGGCCCGGCTGCACGCGGTGTGGGACTCCGAGGACCTCAAGGAGGCCATCATGGCCCGCATCGAGAAGCGCGAGCCGCGCTTCCAGGGGCGCTGACGTGCGGCTGAGATCGGCCGCGACGTTCGCGGCGGGCGCCGCCGCCGGCCTGGCCGGCGGGTCGCTGCTGCGCGCGGGACGCGGCCTGCGCCGCTCGATGGGCGCGCGGGTCGACACCGTCTACACCAACTCCGACCCGGACAGCCCGCACGAGCGCTTCGACGCGGGCAAGATCGCCCGCGGCGTGATCGGCCGCGCCCGGCACGGCCAGGGGCGGCCGTCGAATGCGATCCCCCTGGTCGCGGTCCCGGCGCCGGAGCGGGCCTCCGACCTGGCCGTGACCTGGTACGGCCACTCGTCGGCGCTCATCGAGGTCGACGGGTTCCGCATCCTCGCCGATCCGGTCTGGGGCGAGCGGGTCTCCCCGTCGCCCACGATCGGCCCGGCCCGGCTGCACCCCGTCCCGGTCGCGCTCAGCGCCCTGCCGGAGATCGACGCGGTGATCATCAGCCACGACCACTACGACCATCTCGACCTGCCCACGATCGACGAGCTCACCCGCGATCGCGACGTCGTCTTCTGCGTGCCCGTCGGCGTCGGCGGGCACCTGCGCGCATGGGGCGTGCCCGAGGACCGGATCGTCGAGCTGGACTGGGACCAGGCGCACACCCTGACCCGCGACGGGAAGAGCCTCAAGGTGGTGTGCACCGAGGCCCGGCACTTCTCCGGCCGCGGCCTGACCCGCAACTCCACGCAGTGGGCGTCCTGGTCGCTCGTGGGCCCGGAACACTCCGTCTTCTTCGGCGGCGACACCGGCTTCACCGAGCGGTTCAAGCTGGTCGGCGATCATTTCGGGCCGTTCGACCTGACGCTGCTGCCGATCGGCGCCTACGACCCGCTCTGGCCCGACGTGCACACCAACCCGGAGGAGGCCGTCGCCATCCACGCGATGATCGCCAAGCCCGGCGCCCCGCTCGTGCCGGTGCACTGGGCCACCTTCAACCTCGCCTTCCACGACTGGTCGGAGCCCGTCGAGCGGCTCCTCGCCGCCGCGGAGGAGGCCGGCGTCGCCACGATCATCCCCATGCCGGGTGGCAGAGTCGACGGTGCCGCCGACGTTGCGATCGCGGACTGGTGGTCGACGGTCCGCTAGCCTGGCACGCATGGATTTCAAGAATCTCGTGAACAAGGCCAAGGAAGCTCTCGGCAAGAACCCGAGCGTCATCGACAAGGCGGGTGACTTCGTCGACAACAAGACCGGCGGCAAGTACGCCTCGCACGTGGACAAGGCGCAGGACGCCGCGAAGAAGTTCGCCGGCGGCCAGCAGGGCCAGCAGGCGCCCCAGCAGGGCCAGCAGGCGCCCGAGCAGGGCCAGCAGGGCCCGCAGGATCAGCAGCAGTAAACACCTTTGAAGAAAGGGCGACACCGCACTCATGGGTCGTCATGACGCGCCGGGGGACCCGGCGCCGGAGAAGCCGCGCGGGCGCAACCTCGCGCGGCTTCTGCTCGCGGCCGGTCTGGTCGCGGTCCTCGTCGCCGGGATCGTCGCCATCGTCGGCGGCAGGTTCGCGAGCTGCGGGGACACGAACACCGTCACCGTGATGGCAGACCCCGCCCTCGCGCCGGCCGCGCGCACGCAGGCCGCGGCGGCGTCCGACAAGTGCACCACGATCACCGTCGCCGAGGCGCCGGACCGGGAGGCCGCCGGGCGGCTCACCACCGGCACGGCCGATCTGTGGCTCGCCCCGTCGCGCGCCCGCGCCGACGCCGTGGCCGCGCAGCTCGGACGCGATCTGCCGACGACCCCGGTCGCCGGGTCGCCGATCGTGCTGGCCGGCGCGGCGATCCCGCAGCCCGCGAGCTGGCTCGAGGCGATGTCGCAGGCCAGCATCCGCGCGGTGAACGCCGACTCCGCCTACGCGGTGACGCCGGTGATCGCGGGCGTGGCCGAGACCTCCCGGCCCGGCTCCGACCCGCAGGCGCTCACCTCGGCGCTGGCCGGTTACGCCCAGGCCGCCAAGCGCGTCAGCGGCGAGCCCGTGCGCGCCGCGGCCGCCGAGGGCGGCGTCGTGGTCGTGCCCGAGTACGCCTATCTGGCCGCGAAGAAGAGCGGCGACGGCGTCTCCGCGGTGGTTCCCAAGACCGGTGCCCCGCGCGACGAACTGCTGCTCGCCGTCGCCGCCACCGGCGATCGGCAGGCCGCGGCCAAGGACGCCGCCGGTCGCCTGTCCGCCGCCTTCACCTCTCCCGACGGGCTGCAGGCGCTCGCGCGCGACGGCCTGCGCGGCGTCGCGCTGGGCGAGGAACCGTCGGGCGGCGTGGGCCCGGTGTCCGCGCTCCCGGACCCCGATCCCGCGCGGCTCGCCACGTCGGAGCAGCAGTACTCGACCCTCGCCGTGCCGCTCAAGGCGCTGGTCACCGTCGATACCTCCGGCTCGATGGAGGAGAAGGTCGGCGACACCACCCGCATCGGGATGCTCGCCTCCGGCTTCACCAAGGTGGTCACGCAGATCCCCGACGCGAACGCCGTCGGCCTGTGGACCTTCGCCCTGGCCACCGGGGGCGGCAAGGACTGGACCGAGGTCGTGCCCACCGCGAAGCTCTCCGACCGGCGGGGTGACAAGACCCAGCGCCAGGCGCTGCTCGACGGGGTGAACTCGCTGCCCGGCCGCGTCCGCGGCGGCACCGGCCTCTACGACACGACGCTCGCCGCATACCGGCAGGCGGTCAAGGACTTCGACCCGGCGTACTCGAACTCGCTGATCCTGCTCACCGACGGCGGCAACGAGAAGAACGGCGGCACCACCCTCGACGAGCTGGTGGCCGAGCTGAAGAAGCTGGTGGACCCGGCGCGCCCGGTGAACATCCACACCGTCGGCATCAGCAAGGACGCCGACCTGCCGGCGCTCAAGCGGATCGCGGACGCCACCGGCGGCACCGCCCAGTCGGCCGATACGGAGGAGCAGATGCTCACCGACTTCGTCACCGCCGTCGCCAAGCGCGCGAAGTAGACGTGCCCCCGACAGGAATCGAACCTGCGACCTGATCTTTAGGAGAGATCCGCTCTATCCGACTGAGCTACGAGGGCGTGCGGCACGAGTGTAGCCACGCGCCCCCTGCCGGGTACATTCGGATGTCCGAGTTTGCATCGTGGAAGAGGGGGACACGCGCGTGCCCACCGGCGTCATCGTGGTTCTCATCGTCACCCTGGCGTCGCTCGCCCTGGTCCACCGGCGCGTCGTGCGCCGCGCGAGTGCGCGTCCGGCGCGCATCGCCGGCACCGTCGCGGTGGTGCTCGCGGGCCTGCTCACCCTGGCCACCCCGGTGGGGCTGCTCGCGGGCAACGGCCGCATCGACCCGGATCGGTGGCGCTGGATCAGTGCGGCCGGCCTCACCTGGCTCGCGACGGTCTTCTACCTGCTGCTCACCCTGCTGGTGCTGGGGGTGCTGTGGGTGCTCACCCGGCTGATCCGGCTGGCGCGCCCGGAGTTCGACGGTGCGCCGCTGCGCCGCGTCGTCGCCCTGGTGGGCGTGGTCGGTGCCGTCGGCGCGACGCTGTACGGGCTGGTGGAGGCCGCGACGCCGCGCATCACGCACACGCAGGTGGGCCTCGCGTCGATGCCCGCCGCCTTCGGCCCGCTGCGCGTCGCGCTCATCACCGACATCCATGCCGGGCCGGTGCGCACGCGCGCGTTCGTGCAGGACGTGGTGGACCGGACCAACGCCGAGAACCCGGACCTGGTGATCCTGGGCGGCGACCTCATCGACGGGACCGTCGCGCAGATCGGGGAGGACCTCGCGCCGCTGCGCGGTCTGCGCGCCCCGCTCGGCGTGCTCGCCGTGACCGGCAACCACGAGTACTACGCCGGTGACGCGGTGAACTGGGTGCAGCGCTGGCGCGACGTCGGCGTGCGGCCGCTGGTCAACGAGTCGGTGCGGATCGAACGGGGTGGCGCCGCGATCACCGTCGTCGGCGTCAACGACCGCAAGGGCACGGCGCCGCTCGCGGTGGACTACGACGCGGCCTTCGCCGGCGTCGACCCGTCCGCGTTCGCGCTGGCCGTCGCCCACGAGCCGCTGCAGGGCCGCGAGTTCGCCCGCCGCGGTGCGGATCTGCAGGTCGCGGGGCACACGCACGGCGGACAGCTGTGGCCCTTCCGGTACTTCGTGAAGCTGCAGCAGCCCGCCCTGCAGGGGCTCGAATCGGTCGACGGGATGCCCGTCTACACCAGCCGCGGCGCCGGAGCCTGGGGCCCGCCGGTGCGCGTCGCCGCGCCGCCCGAGATCGCGATCCTGGAGTTGCGCGCGGCCTGACCGAGCGCGCCGTCCCGAATTTCGGGTTCTGCGACGATCGGCTGGCGAATTCCCCGGCGGAGCCCAGCAGAACCCGAATTTCGGAACGGGCCTAGGAGTCCCGCGCCTCCTGCGCGCCGCGGGAGGCCAGCTGATCGGCGAGCTCGTTGCCCTCGTTGCCCGCGTGTCCCTTCACCCAGCGCCAGTCGATCTCGTACTGCGCCGCCGCCTGTTCCAGGCGCTGCCACAGCTCGGCGTTCTTCACGGGCTGTTTGGCGGAGGTCTTCCAGCCGTTGCGCTTCCAGCCGGCGATCCACTTGGTGATGCCGTTCTTCACGTACGAGCTGTCGGTGTAGAGCACCACCGGCATCGGGCGGGTGATCGCCTCCAGCGCCGAGATGGCGCCCATGAGCTCCATGCGGTTGTTCGTGGTGTCCTTCTCGGCGCCGTAGAGCTCCTTCTGGTGCTCGCCGAAGCGCAGCACCGCGCCCCAGCCTCCGGGCCCGGGGTTCCCCAGGCACGCGCCGTCGGTGTAGATCACGATCTCGTCCGCCACCCGGCCATCGTAGTCGGGACGGGTGGCGGGCTCCGCATTCCCCGCGGCCGGCCGCCGGAGCGCCCGGCGTATGTTCGGGGCGTGCCGAACAATCACTACCACCACCTGGTCTTCGGCGACGACGCGTTGCAGCGGCAGCGCCGCAACGGCAGTTACGTGGCCTACGGCCGGCACCTCGAGCGCGGCGACGACGGCCCGCAGGCCCTCACCGACCGCGAACTGCTCATGATCTCCCGGGCCGATCAGTTCTGCCTCGCCACCGTCACCCCGCAGGGCTGGCCGTATCTGCAGTACCGCAGCGGCCCAGCCGGATTCGTGCAGCACGACCCCGCGACGGGGCGCCTCGGCTTCATCGACCTGCCGGGGAACAACCAGTTCGTCACCCTCGGCAATCTCGCCGGCGACGACCGCCTCGCGATGTTCTTCGTCGACTACCCGCGCCGGGTGCGGCTCAAGGTCTTCGGCCGCGGCACCGTGCGCGAGACCGAGGGCAGGCGCGTGATCGAGATCGCCGTCGAGGCCTACGACTGGAACTGCCAGCGCAGCATCATCCCCCGCTTCGACCGCGAGTACCTCAAGCAACTCGGCGAGGCCTACCAGAAGGCGGCCGCCGAGCGCGAGGCCGAGCTGCAGGCCGAGATCGACCGGCTGCGCGCCCGCGTCGCCGAGCTCGAGGGCTGAGTCACAGGGGCTCGGTCGGCGCGTCGAAACGCGGGTCGCGCGGGATCGCCTCGGTCTCGGGGCGGGGCGAGACCTTCACCGGGCGCGGCGGCCGCCGCACCACCTGCGTGCGCTGCTCCGACGGTGTCGCCGGGCCCGGCTGCGGCGGGACCGCGGCCGGCCAGTTCCGGTCCCAATCGGGCTGCGGGCGGCGCCGCGCGACCGGCGCGACCGCGGTCCGCACCTGCGCCTCGGGCAACGGCGGCGGGACCGGCGCGACGGGCGGCGCAGGAGCGGCGGGGCGCGCCCACGCCGCGTCCGGCGTCGGGGCCTGCCGGTTCGACGGTGCGTACCCCGGCCGTGGCACGGCCGGCGGCGCGCTCGGGAACGACGGCGCCGGGACGCGCGGGGCGGGCGCCGACGGTGCCGCGGCGGACCGAGCGGCGGAGTGCCGGGCGCGGTCGAACAGTGCGCCGCCGACCCCGAGCACCGCGGCGGCGGCGATCACGACCCAGGGGCCGAGCGCGGCCGTGGTCTCGACCCGCAGGCTCAGCCCGTGGGTGGTCACCGTCTGCGTGCCGATCGGGACGAGCAGCGCGTACGCGCCGAGGGCGAAGCCGAACACCGTGAACGCGACGGTGCCCGCGACGCCGATCGTCCGCCGGTTCGCCGGCCCGACCGCGGCGACGGCACCGGTGAGCAGGGCCCCGACGGCGATCGCCAGGACGGCGATCCCGCCCCAGGCCATCTGCGTCGGCACGGTCGAGGAGAGGTCCTGGCCGGCGACGGGAGCCATGCTCACCCTGCCCAGGCCGCTGACGCGGGCCTCCAGGGACGAGGGCAGATCGCCGAGCCGGACGCTCTCGGGCAGCGACGCGGTCACCCGGTACCAGTCGAGGAACGCCGCGACGACCAGGCCCGCGGCGCCCGCCACGACCAGGACGAGCCCGCCGATCCGGAGCGCACGGGACGCGGATGCGGGCGATGAATCGGGCATTGCGGACCTCCTACGGCGTGATGGCGGCAACGCTAGGGGCCCGCGGTTGGCGACCGCTGAAGTCCGGCTGAAGCGGGGGCTACCGACGGGTACACTGATCGGATGACACAGCGACGCGAATTCTGTCCCATGGGGACGGCGGAGTGACCGCGGCGCTGCAGGCGACCGACGATCCGAAGGGCCGCGCCAAGACCCGCCGCCGCCTGATCCGGGCGGCGTACCTGGTATTCGCCCAGCACGGCTACGGCTCGACGAACGTGACCATGGTGTGCGAGGCGGCCGGCTTCACGCGTGGCGCCTTCTACTCCAACTTCACCAGCCTCGAGGAGCTGTTCATCGAGGTCTGGCGGTTCCACGTGCAGTGGATCATGGACGTGATGGCCAAGGTCGTCGACACCTACGTGGTGCAGGGCGCCGACTACGGCAAGCTCATCGAGATGGCGGTCCGGGCGATCCCCGTCAACGAGCGCTGGCAGCGCGTCAACGGCGACTTCGTGGCGCTGTGCACCCGCACCCCGGAGCTCAACCAGACGGTCCGCGACGCCCAGCAGATGCTGCTCGCGAACATGCTGCCCACCGTGATGCACGTGCTCGAGGCCGCCGGCCGCCGCGTCACCAAGCCGGAGGCGCTCGGCTACGCGCTGCTCGCCGTGCACGAGGGCACCGCGAGCTACTGCGTGATCGACCCGGACAACGAGACGCTCAAGCAGAACCGCATCGACCTGCTCACCGCCACGCTGAACATGTACAGCGAGCCGATCGCGTGACCCGCACCGCGCTGGTCATCGGCATCGGCGCCGGCGACCCGGGCCACGTCACCGTGGGCGCGATCGACGCGATGCGCGCGGCCGACGCCCTGTTCGTCCTCGACAAGCCCAACGCGGGCACGCTCACCGGGATCCGGCAGGAGATCGTCGAGAAGTACGCGCCGGACACCCCCGTCGTGCTCGTGCCCGACCCGCCGCGGGACCGCTCCGCCGAGCGCGGCGCCTCCCGGCCCGACGGTGCCTACGCCGCCAACGTCGACGCCTGGCACGACGCCCGCGCCGACGCGCTGGCCGCCGCGATCGCCGAGCACGTCCCCGACGGCGGGACCGCCGGCTTCCTGGTGTGGGGCGACCCGTCGCTCTACGACTCGACGCTGCGCGTCCTGGACCGCGTCGGGCGCTCGCTTCCGCTGGCGCCCAGGGTGATCCCCGGCATCACCAGCGTGCAGGCGCTCACCGCCGCGCACGCGATCCTGCTCAACCGGGTGGGCGAGCCGATCCACATCACCACCGGTAGGCGCCTGCACGAGGACGACGGCCGCAACACCGTGGTGATGCTCGACGCCGACTGCACGTTCCGCGAGACCGCCGCGCCGACGGACCACGTCTACTGGGGCGCCTACCTGGGCACGCCCGACGAGATCCTGATCGACGGCCCCGTCGGCGAGGTGGGCGAGACGATCGCGCGCACCCGCGCGCAGGCCCGGGAGGAGCACGGCTGGATCATGGACGTCTACCTGCTCCGCCGGCCGACCGACTGAAGCCGCTCGCGCGCGGTCCGGCGCGGCAACGGGCCCATCTCGCCGCAGCCACCGGCCGCGGTGAACGGCGCGACGAGCTGCTCGCGGTACGCTGCCGGATAGTCCGGCTTGGCAGCCATGCCGAGGTCGGCGCTGGTGAACCGGCGCCGGCGATCGAGCACGTACGTGCCGAAGGCGTGGTCCCAGAGCAGGGTGAACAGGCCGAAGTCCACGTCGCCCGCCCCCGCCTCGCGCTGGTGGTGGAACCGGTGCCCCTCGTTGAGGGCGAGCACGGACCGGAGCGCCCCCACCCGGTAGTCGGCGTTCGAGTGCTGGAGCAGCAGTTGCACCGCGACCATCGCGGCGAGCGCCGACGCGACCGGGACGGGCATCCCCAGGATCAGCAGCGGCGTCACCCCGCCGAGCGTCTCCAGCGTCTGGTGCAGCGGGTGTTTCATCAGTCCGTTGAGCCCGTAGCAGCGGGTCACGCTGTGGTGCACCGCGTGCAGCCGCCACAGCCAGCCGTACCGGTGGCTCGCCATGTGCACCGCGGTGATGCCGAGGTCGGCCACCAGCACGGCGAGGAGCACCTGCGCCCAGAAGGGCAGCGCGTGCGGCCACCACGCACCCGGCCCGCGCAGCGCGGCGACCAGTGGGATCACCGCCAGCGAGGCGAGCATGAGCGACTCGTTGACCACGACGTGCGCCACGTCGCGCCCGGCGTCGCCGTGCGAGCGGTTCCAGTCCGCCTCGTAGGGGATCGCGCGCTCGGCGGCGAAGGAGAGCCCGATCGCCGCGAGGACCACCGCGACGAGCAGCGCCTTCGGCGCGCCCGACCCGGCCAGCGCGATGATCGCTCCGTTCACCCCGACGAGCATGAGCAGTGGATAGCCGTAGCGGACAGCGTTCTTCATGCCCTCCACCCTCGCTGCGGACACCGGTCCGCGGCTTGAACGGATCGATCACGTCAGCCGAGCGCGGCCAACAGCTCCTGCGGCGCGAGCCCGAACATCTCCCGGCACACCCGGCTGGCGTGGGCGCCGTCGGCGAACCCGGCGGCGTGCGCGGCGTCGGTGATCGAGGCACCGTCGCGCACCCGCTCGGCCATGGCCCGCAGGCGCGACCACCGCACCCACGCGGGGAAGGCGAGGCCCAGATCGCGGCGCCACAACCGGCTCAGATGCGAGGCGGACACCCCGATCTCGGCGGCGACCGCCGTCAGCGACAGCGCCTCGGAACGCCTGCGGCTCACCACTTCCAGCGCGGAGACGACGTACGGGTGGACGGGCCGCAGGCCGTCGTGCGCCGTCGCGAGGTGGCGCAGGTCGTCCTCGGTGGGCGCGTCGGGCAGGGCCAGCGGCACCGCGCCGGGATCGAGGTAGACGGTCAGCCCGGCGGCGTCGGGCGAGACCGTCTCGACGGCGTGCTCGGTGCCGGCGGGGATCACGAAGGCCGTGAGACCGGCGCGGGTCGAGGGCTCACCGTCGGGCGGCCAGACGGTGAGCCCGACGGTGCCCGACCGCAGCGCGAGGAGCTGCCACGCCGCATGCCGGTGCCTGCCGGTGGTGCCCACGGCACCGTCGTAGGCGAGCGCCCCGACGCCCAGGTGCACCGAGCCGGTCCAGCCGCCCATGGGTCAGTTCAGCGCCGCGAGGACCTTCTCCGCCAACTCGGGGCGGCAGATCACCAGGTCGGGGAGGTACGGATCGGAGTTGTTGTAGGTCAGCTCGCTGCCGTCGAGCCGCGAGCAGTGCAACCCGGCGGCCCGCGCGACGCCGACCGGTGCGCAGGAGTCCCACTCGTACTGGCCGCCCGCGTGCAGGTACACGTCCACCCGCCCGGTGACGACGGCCATCGCCTTCACCCCGGCCGATCCCAGCGAGACCGGCGTGAGCCCGAGCTGATCGGCGACGCGGAACATGCCCGGCGTCGCGCGGCTGCGCGACAGGGCGAGGTTGCCGGTCAGCTCGCCGGTCGGCGGGGTCACGGTGTCCGAGCGGAAGACCTGCCCGAGCGCGGGTAGCGCGACCGCACTGTGCACGGGCTGCCCGCCCTGCGTCAGCGCGACGTGCACGGCGTAATCGGGGCGGTGCACGGCGTAGTCGCGGGTGCCGTCGAGCGGATCGATGACCCACACCCGCTCGGCCGAGAGCCGCTCGGCGGAGTCGGGCGCCTCCTCCGAGAGCACCGCGTCCTGCGGCCGGTAACGACGCAGCACCCGGGCGATCCACGCCTGCGCGAGCCGGTCGCCGGTGTCACCTAGGACGGCGTCGTCGAGCAGCTCCCCGTGCCGGATGGCCTGCAGGATCCGGCCGGCACCGTCGGCGATCTCGGACGCGAGGTCGATGTCGGACAGGGCGCCGCCCTCGGAAGGGCCGAAGAAGATCATCCCCCCACATTAGATTGGAGCCATGCCCGAACTTCCGGAGATCACCGCGATCGCGGACTACGTGGGCGCCAAGGCCGTCGGCACGCAGGTCCGGCGGGTCGACGTGGCCGCCCTGTCCGTACTCAAGACCTACGCGCCGGGCCCGCACGACCTGGTGGGCGCCACCGTGACCGGCACGCGCCGGATCGGCAAGTACTTCGTCCTCGATGCGCGCAAGGGCGACGAGGATCTCGCCCTCGTGGTGCACCTCTCCCGCGCCGGCTGGCTGCGCTGGTCCGACAAGCTCTCGCCCACGCCGCTGCGGCCCGGCGGCAAGTCGCCCATCGCGCTGCGCGTGCACGTCGGGCCCGAGGGGGAGGGGTTCGACCTCACCGAGGCGGGCACGCAGAAGCGGCTCGCGGTGTGGATCGTGCACGATCCGAGCGAGATCGAGATGGTCGCGACGCTCGGACCGGACGCGCTGGAGATCACCCGTGACGAGTTCGGCGCGATCCTCGCCGGCTCGAAGGCGCAGCTCAAAACCCTGCTTCGGGATCAGCGCACGATCGCCGGGATCGGCAACGCCTACTCCGACGAGATCCTGCACACCGCGAAGCTCTCGCCCTTCGCCGCGGCGAGATCGCTGGACGAGGCACAGGTCGACGCCCTGTACGCCGCCATGCGGTCCGAACTCGAGGACGCGGTGCAGCGGTCCGTCGGGCAGCACGTCGCCACGCTCAAGGCGGAGAAGCGCTCCGGGATGAAGGTGCACGCCCGCACCGGCAGCCCGTGCCCCGTCTGCGGCGATGTGGTGCGCGAGGTCTCCTTCGCGGACCGCTCCTTCCAGTACTGCGCCACCTGCCAGACGGGCGGCAAGGTGCTGGCGGACCGTCGGATGTCCAAGCTGCTCAAGTAGGGCGCATATCGCCCGAAACGCCCTGAGCTGGGACGTTGGCGTCGCGCCCGGCGAAGGCGTGCCTTACCTTCTACCCATGAACTGGGGTGATGCCGTCCCGAACTTCCTGATCGGCCTGCGTGAAGGCCTGGAAGCGGGACTGATCGTGAGCATCCTGCTCGCCGCCGTGAAGAAGTCGGGCGGTTCGCGGATGCCGGTGTGGTTGGGCGCGCTGGGCGCGGCCTCGTTGTCGGTGAGTTTCGGTGCGGTGCTGACGTTCACCACGTCGGAGCTCTCGGCCACCGCGCGTGAGGTGGTCGCGGGGACGCTGAGCGTGCTCGCGGTGCTGCTCGTGACGATGATGATCTTCTGGATGCGGCGCACCGCGGCGTCGCTGTCGAAGGGGCTGCGCGCCGACGTCGAGACCGCGATGGTGCTCGGCGCGGGCGCGCTCGTGCTCACCGCGTTCTTCGCCGTCGCGCGCGAGGGGCTGGAGACCACGCTGTTCCTGTGGACCGCGGCCCGCGCGTCGGGCGACGCCGTGGCCCCGGCCGTCGGCGCGGCGCTCGGCCTCGCGGTGGCCTTCGGGATCTGCGTGCTGCTCTACCGGCAGGCCGTGCGGCTCAACCTCGCCACGTTCTTCCGGTACACCGCGATCCTGCTCATCGTCGTGGCCGCGGGCGTGCTCGCCTACGGCCTCGGCGACCTGCAGAACGCCGGCGTCCTGCCCGGCCGCACCTGGATCGCCTTCGACCTGTCCGGCAGCATCAGTACCGACTCGTGGTGGGTGGCGCTGATCGGCGGGATCACCAACCTCGCGCCGAAGATGACGGTGCTGCAGGTGTTCGCGTGGCTCGCCTACCTGGTGGTCGTGCTCGGGATCTTCCTCGGTACGAAGCCCGCGCCGGCGACGCCCGGGGAGAAGGGACGCTTCGAGGCCTGGGCCGCGCGCCTCGCCGGCGCGCGCACCGGCCTCGCGGCCGCGGTCGTCGTGCTGGTGCCGCTGCTCGTCGCGGGCCTGATCATCGCGATCCTGCCCGCCAAGCCCGCCGCCGCGGGCGCGGTCACCGTCACCGAGGCGGACTGCGCGCGCGGCTTCACCGGTGCCACCGCCGGTCAGCAGCGGATCACCGTGACCAACAAGTCCGGCAGGTCCGGCGAGATCACGCTCGTCGACAGCGGCGACGCCGTCGTCGGCGAGATCGAGACCCTCGGCCCCGCCACCACCGCCGATCTGTCGGCGACGCTGGCGGGCGGCAGCTATCGGTTCGTCTGCTACCTCGCCGGCCAGAAGGAGACCCGCTCCGAGCAGTTCACGGTGACCGGCGGCGCGGGCGATGCGCCGAAGCCCGTCGCGCGGGTCACCAAGGACGACCTCGACGGGGCCAACGCGAAGTACCAGGACTACGTGCTGACGGTGCTGCCCGCCGTCGAGTCCGCGCTGAACCGCGTGAAGGCCGCGCTCGGCGGCGGCGACACCGCGGGCGCCAAGGCCGCCTGGCTCGACGCCATGACCGCGTGGGAGAAGGTCGGCGCCTCGTACAACAGCTTCGGCGAGGCGGGCACCGCCGTCGCGGGCCTGCCCGACGGTTTCGCCGACGGCGTGCGCGATGCGGGGTTCTCCGGCATCCGGCGCATCGAGCACGGGCTGTGGACCGGCGAACCGTCGGCGACCCTGACCGCCCAGGTCGACACGACCCTCGAGGGCCTGACGAAGGTGCGCACCGACCTGCGCACCGACGACATCGCCGGCGATCCGATCACGCTCACCAAGCGCGCCCAGGAGATCCTCGAGGACGCGCTGCGCGACCACCTCACGGGCGTCAGCGACCAGGGCGCGCACGCCGGCTACGCCGCCACCGCGGCCGACGTCGAGGCCACCCGCGCCGTGCTCCGCGTGCTCGAGCCGCTGCTCGCGCCCCGCGTGCCCGACCTGCTGCCCACGGCGCGCCGCGAACTGGACGACATCGCCACGGCCCTCGACGCCGTCAAGCGGCCCGACGGCACCTACCCGCCGCTGGAGGCGCCGCCCCTGGCGCTGCGGCAGAAGATCAACGGCACCGTCGGGCAGGCCCTCGAGACCCTGTCCGCCGTGCCCAACCTCCTGGAGATCCCTAAGCATGAGCGATGAGCAGAAGACCGCGCCGGAGGAGTCCGGGACCGGGCGGCGGAAGTTCCTGCAGGGCACTGCGGTCGGCGCCGTGGGCGTGGCCGCCGTGGGTGGGCTGCTCGTCGGGGGCGCGCGGAGCGACGCCGCGCAGTCCTCGGGCCCGACGGTGCGCGAGTCCTACCCGTTCGAGGGGGAGCACCAGTCCGGGATCCTGACGCCGGCGCCCGCCGAGAAGCAGGCGGCGCTCATGGTCGCGGCGTTCGACGTGATCACCGATCGCGCGGGCCTGGAGAAGCTGCTGCGGACGATCACCGACCGCGCGCGGTTCCTCACCGCGGGCGGCACCCCCGCGAACCTGGGTGTGGGCAAGCCGCCCGCCGACAGTGCCGTGCTGGGGCCGGTGGTCCCCGCCGACGGGCTGACCATCACGCTCGGCGTGGGCTCGTCGCTGTTCGACGATCGGTTCGGGCTGGGTGCGCGCAAGCCCGCGAAGCTCAAGCCGATGACCGTCTTCCCCAACGATCAGCCCGATCCCGCGCAGATGCACGGCGACCTGGTGCTGCAGTTCTGCGCCAACAACCCCGACACCGTGCACCACGCGCTGCGCGACATCGCCAAGCACACGCGCGGCGCGATGCAGCTGCGGTGGAAGATGCAGGGCTACGGCGCGCCGCCGCGGCCCGAGGGCGCGGCGCGGAACCTCATGGGGTTCAAGGACGGCAGCGCGAACCCCGTGGGGTCGCAGGCCGAGGAGCTGATCTGGGTGGACCCCACGAACGGAGCCGGCGAGCCGGCATGGACCGAGGGTGGCACGTACTTCGTGGTGCGGCTGATCCGGATGATGGTCGAGTTCTGGGACCGGGTCTCGATCGCGGAGCAGGAGGGCATGTTCGGGCGTCGCCGCGACTCCGGTGCCCCGCTCGACGGCGCCGCCGAGGCCGACGAGCCCGACTACGCCGCCGACCCCGAGGGCGACGTGATCCCCATGGACTCGCACATCCGCCTCGCGAACCCGCGCGAGGGGGAGAAGACGGAGAAGCAGCGCCTGGTGCGCCGGTCGTACAACTACGACCTGGGCCTGGACATGAACGGCAACATGGCCTGCGGCCACGTCTTCCTGTGCTTCCAGCAGGACGTCGAGGCGCAGTTCGAGGAGGTGCAGAAGCGCCTGATCGACGAGCCGCTCACCGATTACGTGACCCCGTTCGGTGGCGGCTACTTCTTCGCCGTCCCCGGGGTGCGGGATGAGTCGGACTTCCTGGGGGCCGGCCTGTTCCGCTGAGCGGTGCGGGGAGGGCGTCCTGAGGGGGCGGTGGTCTTCGCGAAAGCCATGCGTGCCGCGCATGGCGTGATTCGCCCAGTTCAGGGTGGGTTTCTCGGCTGTGAGCGACGCGTGGCACGCATGGCCGCGCCGGGGTGCACGACGCTGCGCCGACCCGGAATTCGCGGCAGTAGCGTGCCATCGGCCGAAGCGGTGGGCCGCAAAGACGCCTGCGCAATGCCTGCTCGCACCCGTGTCACCCGGTAGCACCCGGCATGCCGGGTGCGCTGACGCATTTCGGGTGCGGGCACGCATCCGCACCCGATTCGTCACGTGTACCCGCACGTGGCAGCTGCACCCGGCGCCCCGCCCCGCAAGCCCCGCGCAACCACCGGGACTCTCACGATGTCGGATTCTGCGGCGGTGGAGGTGTTCCAGCGCACCTGCGACGCCGCAGAACTCGACATCCTGAGCCGGGTGCCCCACACACGACGATGCCGCCGCCCCCGGGTGAGGGGCGGCGGCACGCGCTGTTCGCGGCAGGTGAGTGCCGCGACGGCGGGACTACTTGATGAGCTTGTCCGCGCCGTCGTTCCTGCCCGTCTCCGGGTTGTAATCGCCGAGGATGACATCGCCCTCGGCCGCCTCGTCCTCGATGGCCTGGGACACGGCCTCGGCCTGCGCGAGCGCGGCGTTGCGGCGCACGATGGTGGCCGCGCCGCCGGCGACGGCGCCGCCCAGCGCGACCGCGGCGAGCCACGGCTTGTTCAGGCGATCGCCCAGCAGGTGGTCGACGGAGTACTTGCCGGGGCCCGTCAGTGCCAGCGCGGCCGCGGCGACGCCGAGGGTGACCGGGTACTCGTTGCCGCCGCTCTGCGCGGCGAAGCCCTGCGGGCGGTGCACCTCGGCGGCGACCAGCATCGCGCCCACGCCGCCGGCGGCGGCCAGCGGGGTCGCGGCACCGAGCGCGAGCGCGGCACCGGCCAGCTCGCCCGCACCCGCGAGAGCGGCGTTCGGCTTGCCGGGGGCGAAGCCCATCGACTCGAAGCCCTGGGCGGTCGCGTCCAACCCGCCGCCGCCGAAGGCTCCGAACAGCTTCTGCGCGCCGTGGTAGGCCAGCGCCCCGCCGACGGCGGTGCGCAGGGCGAGAAGCCCGAGGTCACGTGCGGTGTTGTTCTGTCCCATGTCTCTGGTGTCCCTTCCAGCGGAGATCGTCGGTTCCGTACGGCTCAACCGGACCGCGGTCCCGATGATTCCGGAGCGTCGCGAATGTGGTGGACGTCACGCCTGCCCGGTCGAGTGCCGCTGTCGATACGAGGAGATGTGGCGGAGGGTCACCCAGACCGCGGCGTTCGAGACGGCCGTGTACCCGATGAATGCCACGACTTCGACGACGGACGGTCCGTGCTGTTTCAGATAGACGCCGGTGATCAAGAATGTGAGGAGCGTGATGCCGAGGCCGAGGCTCGCCAGCGCGTCGCGCGTGCTGATCAGCGAGACGAGCGGCTTCCACGTTCCATCGCGGTCCTGGGCGTAGTAGTCGGGCTCACCGTTGTGCTCGCTCCCCGTTGTCACGGCCTGGATCACGCACGCCGCTGTGGCGAGGGCGAAGAGTCCGACGAGCACGCCGGTGGTTGCGACGCGGGGTGCGTCGCTCGCGAGCCAGACCCACGCAATCGCGCAGATGTACCCGAGGTGGGCCGCGAGGTTGAGGCGTACGACCCATGTCGCCGAGCGGTAGTGGAACAGCGGATTCGGATGCCCCGGGGCGGTATTCACAAAGCGAATGTACAGCTTCGCTAGTCACTATTCGTCGAGGGTGAACGCGCGCAGGTTGCGGAGGGTCTCGGGGAGGAGGGAGTCGGGGAGGGTCGCGCCGGAGACGTCGATGCTCAGGCGTCCCTGGAACGACGAGACGATACCGATGGTCAGCGTCGCGGCGACGGCGTCCCACATCGCGGTGTCCGACGGCGCGCCCCCCGCGAGGTGCAGGGCCGGATGGAAGTCGGTGAGCGTCAGCCCCGGTGGGGTGGGCAGGTGCGGCACCGGCCCCCAGTTGGTGAGGATCGCGACGGCGCCGTCCGCGGGCGGCGCCATCGCGGCGCCGACGGACATCGGCCGCTGCACGGTGCCCGCCGCGAGATCGCGGGCGAGGCCGTCGCCGACCTGTGCGGCGAGCTCGTCGAGGCCCGCCTCGTCGGCATCGGCCTGGAAGAACGCCATGCCCAACGCGTTGGTGATCTCGGTGAAATCGGCCGCGGGTTCGCCCAATCGGCGACGCAGGTCCACGGGGTAGCCGTAGACGACGCCGGTGAGTCCGAGCCCGCGAGCCGCGGCCGTGGCGGCGACGAACGCGGCCGACACCAGCTGATTGACGGTGCGTCCCGTGCGGTGGCCGTACGCGATGAGCGCGGCGCTCTCCTCGCGCGAGAGCTGGATCCGGTGCAGCGCAGGTGCATCCGCCGGCGCGGGCGCCGCGGCGGGAACGCCCTCCGGGAGCGGCGGCAGCGGCGGGGCCTCGATCGGCTCCTCGGCGGCGGTGGGGTAGCCGCGCTCGGTGAGGAACTGCTCGAGCGGCTTCGGGAAGTCGGTGCGGGCATCGAGGGGGTCGTCGGCCCCCGTGACGATCGCGGTGTAGGCGCGCCACAGCGACTGCAGTAGTGCCAGCGCGTGGTGGCCGTCCGCGAGGGCGTGGTGCACGAGGAGGTGGACCAGCCGTCCGCCGTCGGGATCGGTCACCACGTGGACTCCGGCGAGGGCGCTGCCCTGCGCCAGGTCGAGGTCGGGGAGGGGTGCGGTGCCGTCGGTGGGGCCGGCGCTCTCGGTGACGGGGGTGACGTTCCGCTCGTCTCCGGCCACGAAGGTGCCGCCCGCGAGCGCGCCGCCGGGCGCCGAGCCGGCGGGAGCGTCGGCCGCGATCCGGGCGCGCAGGGCGGGGTGGGCGTCGACGAGGCGCGCGGCGGCGCCCCGCAGCGCGTCCAGGTCCAGCGGCCCCTCGGCGCGCACGCCGTAGCCGACGTACATGCCGTCGCCCAGCAGGAAGAACGACTCCGTGGCCGCCAGCTCGCGGATGACCGAGTGCGGCGCAGACAAGTTAGTTGCGGTCGTCATGTATCCGACGATAGGGCGCGCCGACCGCGCCGCGCCACGATGTGTGACCGGACGCATACCGATGCGGCGAGCCGCTACACCACCAGCTGCCCCGCCAGATCCGGCACGCTCGCGCCGCCCGTCGCGCGACGGTACGCCGCGCCCACCAGTTCGATCGCGCGCTCGAGCTGGTCGGCGGGCAGCGAATAGGGGATGCGGATATTGCGCTCGAGCGCACCGTCGACCCCGAAGGCGGAACCGGCGGCGATGCGCACCCCGAGCGCGGCCGCGGCCGCGGCGGTCGCGGTCCCGACCGGCCGCGGCAGCGTCACCCACAGGCACAGCCCGCCGACGCCGGGGGAGACCGCCGCCCCGGGCAGGTGCTCGGCGACGGCGCGCTGCGCCACGGCGCGGGACGCCCGCAGGGAGTCCAGCCGTCCGGGGAGGAAGTCCGCCAGGTGATCGAGGGCGTAACCCGCGGCGAGCTGCTCGAAGACCGCGCCGGCGAGGTCCATGTCGTAGCGGGCGGCGGTCATTGAATCCGGCGCGCTCTCCGCCCGGATCCAGCCCACCCGCAGGCCCGCCCAGATGGTCTTGCTCGCCGAGCCGAGCGTGATGATCCGGGCGCCGCGGGGCGCGAAGGCCGCCACCGGCGGCGGCGCGGGAACGTCGAGGGCCAGTTCGGCCATCGTCTCGTCGACCACGACGGGCACGCGGTAGCGCGCCGAGATCTCGCCGAGCCGCCGCCGGCCGGCCTCGTCGAGCAGCAGCCCGGTGGGGTTGTGGAAGTCGGGGATGGTGAAGATGATCCGCGGATTCTGCTGCTTGACCACGGCCTCGAGCTGATCGAGGTCCCAGCCGAGTTCGGGGTGCAGCCCCACCGCGACCGGCCGCGCGTTGTGCCGGCGCAGCGCGAGGATCGTCCCGTGGTGCGTGGGCTGCTCGATCACCACGCGGTCGCCCGGGTGCACCAGGGTGTCCAGCACGACCCGCAGTGCGTGCTGCGCGCCGGAGGTCACCAGGATCTGCTCCTCGGCGGTCGGCAGGCCGCGTTCGGTGTAGCGCCGGGCGATCGACTCGCGCAGTGCGCGCACGCCGCCCGGGTACAGGCCGATGCCCGCGAGGTAGGGCGGCGCGCAGTCGAGGGCGTGCCGGTAGCCGTCGTGCACGATCTGGTCCGGGGCCGACGGTGCCGCGATGTTCAGCCGGATCAGGTCGGCCTCCGGGCCCGTGTCCGCGGGTTCGGCGGGCACGGCGTGCGGGAGCGTGAGCACGCTGCGCGCGCCTTGCCGCGACTGCAGGTGGCCGCTGTCGCGCAGCTCGGCGTAGGCGGTGGTCACCGTCGTGCGGCTGACCTCGAGGTGTGCGGCGAGGGCGCGCTCGCTCGGCAGCGCGGTCCCGACGGGGACCCGCCCGTCCAGCACCAGCAGGCGCAGCGCCTCGGCGAGGGCGAGGTACGCGGGACGCGGACCGTCGGGCTTCCAGGAGCCGAGCTGACGGACCAGGGCGGCCGCGCCGACAGTGCCAGTTGACGGGAACATGGGGCCAGTATCTCAGAACTGGCTATGGATTGTCATGCCACTTGGCGACACAGTGGGTGTCATGATGATGCGACTCGGGAAGTTGTTCGTGGGCCTGTGGCTCTACGGCACGGCGATGGTGGCGATCCTGCGCGCCGGCCTCGGCAACATGCCGTGGGACGTGCTGCACCAGGGGCTCGCGGAGAAGATCGGGCTGTCGGTCGGCGTGGTCTCGATCATCGTCGGCGCGCTGGTGCTGCTGGCGTGGATCCCGATCCGGCAGAAGCCGGGCTTCGGCACCGTCGCCAACGTGATCGTCATCGGCGTCGCGTTCGACACCATGGCGCCGCTGTTCCCGGAGAACCCCGCCCTGGTCGTGGCGATCCCGATGATGCTCGGCGGCATCGTCCTCAACGCCTTCGCGACGGTGCTCTACATCGGCGCCGGCATGGGGCCCGGCCCGCGCGACGGCCTGATGACGGGGCTCGTGGCCCGCACGGGCGGCTCGGTGCGGGTGGTGCGCACGTCGATGGAGGTCCTCGTCGTGGTCGTCGGCTTCCTGCTCGGCGGCACCCTCGGCATCGGCACCGTGCTCTACGCGGTCGGCGTCGGCCCGCTGATCCAGCTGTTCGCGCGCACCGGGCTCGGCGGTCCGGCCCTGGCCCGCGGGGGCGACGCGCACGGCGCTCCCGCCACCGGCCCGGACGCCCACGGCGTGGATAAGGTGGGGGAATGCGGATCCTCATCACCGGAGCGAGCTCCGGTCTCGGCGAAGGCATGGCTCGGACGTATGCGGAGCGCGGCGAGGACGTAGGGCTCCTCGCCCGGCGCCTCGACCGGCTGGAGGGCCTGCGCGCCGAGCTCAGCTCCTGCCCCAAGGCGGGCGCGGTGGAGATCGGCCGGCTCGACGTGACGGACTTCGCCGCCGTGCCGGTCGCGATCGCCGACGTGGTGGAGCGGCTCGGCGGCCTCGACCGCGCGATCATCAACGCCGGCATCGGCAAGGGCGCGCCGCTCGGCACGGGCAAGGCGCACGCCAACCTGGAGACCGTGCAGACCAACCTCACCGGCGCGCTCGCGCAGGCCGAGGCGGTGCTCGAGGTGTTCCGCGCGCAGGGCCGCGGCCATCTGGTCCTCATCAGCTCCATCGCCGGACAGCGCGGCATGCCCAAGGCGCAGGCGGCCTACTCCGCCAGCAAGGCCGGTCTCACCGCGCTCGGGGAGGGGCTGCAGGCGGAGTTCGCGGGCAGCGACATCACCGTCACCGTCATCAAGCCGGGCTTCATCGAGACCGACATCAACAAGGGCGTCAAGACGTCGATGAAGTCCTCCCTCGACGACGGGGTGAAGGCACTGGTCAAGGCCATCGACCGGGAGCCGAAGGAGGCCGCGGTCCCGTCGTGGCCGTGGACCCCGCTGGGCGCCGTGCTGCGCCACGCCCCCGACGAGCTCACCCGCCGCCTGATCTGACTCCCGCGCGGATCCCCCGGACGGGCTAGGGGCTCAGCCCTGAGACCCCGCCCCGAATCTGGGGGACCGGCCCGGATGTGCCGCGCCGCCGTCGTTCCTAGCGTGAGAAGGGACGAAAGGTGGTGCGAAATGCGCACATTCATCACGACAGCCACGATCGCCTCCGCAGCGGGAGCAGCCCTGATCCTCGCAGCGGCCCCCGCCCACGCCGACCCGGACATCGACGACTACGCCCGCGGCAGCATCGGCGAGAGCTGCGCCGGGTACCCCGTCGGCAAGCTGGCGCTCGAGCGCAACCAGGGCTTCGTGCTCAGCTGCAACAGCGACGGCACCTGGCACATCCCGACGGCGCCCTGAGTCGTCCGTCAGCCCGGTTCCCGCTCGGCCACGAACCGCCGGGTGACGGCCATGTCCCGCTCGCCCAGCCCGGCGTCCACGAGCTCCTCGAACTCGGCCAGGAGCGCCGGCAGCAGCGCCGCGTGCGTCCCGGTCGCCGCGGCGACCTCCGCTCCCGAGCGGAGGTCCTTGAGCAGGTACTTCGCCATCCCCGACGGGGCGTCGTCGCCCGTGATCAGCTTCTCCTTGCGCGTGTCCAGCAAGCGCGAGGCGGCGTAGCCCCCGCCGAGCAGGTCCCACAGGGTCCGCAGGTCGATCCCGGACCGATCGGCCAGCACCGTCGCCTCGCCCAGCGCGGCGATCGTCGCGGCGACGACGAGCTGGTTGCACGCCTTGGCGACCTGCCCCGCCCCGAGCGGCCCGAGCCGCACCGGCGTGCCGCACGGCTCCAGGACCCGCCCGGCCAGGGCGCAGTCCTCCTCGGTGCCGCCCATCATGATCGACAGGGTGCCGGCGATCGCACCGTCCTCGCCGCCGGAGACCGGCGCGTCGACGACCCGGACCCGGCCACCGCTCTCGCGGTCCAGGCGCTCGGCGAGCGCGCGGACGCCGGGAGCGGACGATGTGGAGCCGATGATCACCAGCAGCGGCCGATCGCCTGCGAGCAGGCCGCCGGCCAGCACCTCGTCGACCTCCGGCAGGTCCGGCAGCATGAGCAGGACCACGTCGGCGACGGCCGCGAGCGCCGCGGCGTCGGCGTGCTGGACGGCGCCGTCGGCGACGAGGTCCGGGCGCGGGCGCCGGGCGGTGATGTGCACGCGACCGTGCCCGCGCGCCAGGTGGCGCGCCATGGGGGCGCCCATGGCGCCGAGCCCGATCACGCCGAGCGCGACCCCGTTCGCGGGGTGGTGCACGTCCGTCATGCGGGCAGCGTAGCGAACGCGGAGGCCGCCGAAGCCGCCGTTCAGGCCGAGCGGCCGCGCTGTCCGCGGTACCAGCGCACCTGCGCCGCGGTCGACGAGTCGAGATCGGCGGCGGGCGCGTCCTCGGCCGCGATGACGGGCAGCAGTTCGCCCGCCTGCACCTTGCCCAGCTCGACGCCCCACTGATCGAAGGCGTTGATCCCCCACACCGCCGCCTCGGTGAACACCTGGTGCTCGTAGAGCGCGATCAGCTGGCCCACGACCGACGGCGTGAGCTTCGGCGCGAGGATCGTGGTGGTGGGCCGGTTCCCCGGCATCACCTTGTGCGGCACCACGGCCGGATTCGTTCCCTCCGCGGCGATCTCGTCGGCGGTCTTGCCGAAGGCCAGCACCTTCGTCTGGGCGAACAGGTTGCTCATCAGTAGGTCCTGCATGGTGCCGACGCCGTCCGTGGTGGGCAGGTCGTCGGTGGACTGCGCGAAGCCGAGGAAGTCGGCCGGGACCAGGCGCGTGCCCTGGTGCAGCAGCTGGAAGAAGGCGTGCTGCCCGTTGGTTCCCGGCTCGCCCCAGAAGATCTCGCCCGTGGCGGCGGTGACGGGCGTGCCGTCGATGCGCACCGACTTGCCGTTGGACTCCATCGTGAGCTGCTGCAGGTAGGCGGGGAAGCGCGCCAGGTCCTGCGAGTAGGGGAGCACCGCGCGCGACTGCGCGCCGAAGAAGTCGGAGTACCAGAGGCCGATGAGCCCCAACAGGATCGGTGCGTTCTGCTCGATCGGCGCGGTCGCGAAGTGCTCGTCCACCGCGCGGAAGCCGCCGAGGAACTCCGCGAACCGCTCGGGTCCGACGGCGATCATCACCGACAGGCCGATCGCCGAATCCACCGAGTAGCGGCCGCCCACCCAGTCCCAGAAGCCGAACATGTTCGCGGTGTCGATCCCGAAGGCGGCCACCCGCTCCGCGTTGGTGGACACGGCCACGAAGTGCTTGGCCACCGCCTCCTCGCCGGAGCCGAGACCGTCGAGCAACCAGCGCTTGGCGGCGTGCGCGTTGGTGAGCGTCTCCTGGGTGCCGAAGGTCTTCGAGGCGACGATGAACAGCGTGGTCGCCGGGTTCAGGCGCGCCAGCGTCGCCGTGACGTCGGCCGGGTCGACGTTGGAGACGAAGTGGCAGGTGAGACCGGGCTGGACGTACGCGCGCAGGGCCTTGTAGACCATGGCGGGCCCCAGGTCGCTGCCGCCGATGCCGATGTTCACCACGTCGGTGATGGCCTCGCCCGTCGCGCCGCGCCAGCGGCCCTCGCGCACCTCCTCGCTGAAGGCGCCCATCTTCGCCAGCACCGCGTGCACGTCGCCACTGACGTCCTGCCCGTCCACCTCCGGCGCGCGGCCCGACGGTGCGCGCAACGCGGTGTGCAGCACCGCCCGGTCCTCGGTGGCGTTGATGTGCTCGCCCGCGAACATCGCGTCGCGGCGGGCGGTGACCCCGGCCTCATCGGCCAGTGCGGTCAGCAGGCGCAGCGTCTCGCGGGTGACGCGGTGCTTGGAGTAGTCGATGTACAGGTCGCCCACCTCGAGCACGAACTCCGCTCCGCGCTGCGGATCGGCGGCGAAGAGCTCCCGCAACGTGGTGTCGGCGATCTCGCGCTGGTGGTCGACGAGGTCCCGCCAGGCGGTGGACGCGGTGATGTCGCTCTCGCTCATGGCGCCAGCCTAATGTCCACGGCGCTCGCGCGGGCGGTTCGCGAGAGCCGCCGCTCGTGACGTGCGGGACAACGCCCTGCGGGCGCGCTCGGGCCGGAGTTAGGGTGGCGGGTATGGCAACCGAGCAGCGCATCCGCGATCTCCTGGGCAGCATCCCCACCGGGGTCTTCGTCAACGGCGAGTTCCGCGATTCGAGCACCGGCGCAACGTTTCCGGTGCACGACCCCGCCACCGAGGAGGTCCTGATCGAGGTGGCGGACGCCGCGCCCGAGGACGGCGCCGCCGCCCTGGACGCGGCCGTCGCGGCCGGCCCCGCCTGGGCGGCGACGCCCGCCCGCGAGCGCGCCGAGATCCTGCGCGCCGCCTACGAGGGGCTCGTGGCCCGCACGGACGACTTCGCGCTGCTGATGACGCTGGAGATGGGCAAGGCGCTGCCGGAGTCCGTCAACGAGGTGCGCTACGGCGCGGAGTTCTTCCGCTGGTTCTCCGAGGAGGCCGTGCGCGTCGCCGGCCGGTACACGCCCGCGCCCGCCGGCACCGGCCGGATCCTGGTGAGCAAGGCCCCCGTCGGGCCGTGCCTGGCGATCACGCCGTGGAACTTCCCGCTCGCGATGGGCACCCGCAAGATCGGTCCGGCGCTCGCGGCCGGCGCCACGATGATCATCAAGCCCGCGGGCCTGACCCCGCTGACGATGCTGCTGCTCGCGCAGGTGCTCAAGGAGGCCGGCGTCCCCGACGGTGTGATCTCGGTGCTGCCGACTTCGCACTCCGGCGCGCTGACCGGCCCGCTGTTCACCGACCCGCGGCTGCGCAAGGTCACCTTCACCGGGTCCACCGAGGTGGGCCGCACGCTGATCGGGCAGTCGGCGCACGGCATCCTGCGCATGTCGATGGAGCTCGGCGGCAACGCGCCGTTCGTCGTCTTCGAGGACGCCGATGTCGATCACGCCGTGGAGCAGGCGCTGCTGGCGAAGCTGCGCAACGGCGGCGAGGCCTGCACCGCCGCGAACCGCTTCCACGTGCACGCGTCGGTGCTCGAGGAGTTCACCGACAAGTTCGTCGAGGGCATGAAGAAGTACGTCCTGGGCCCGGGGACGCAGGACGGCGTCACGATCGGGCCGCTGGTCTCCGCGGATCAGCAGGAGATCGTCTCCGAGCTGGTGCAGGACGCCGTCGCCAAGGGCGCCGTGCTGCGCCTGGGCGGCGTCGCGCCCGAGGGGCCCGGCCACTTCTTCCCGCCGACGATCCTCGCCGACGTCCCCGACGACGCCCGCATCCTCACCGAGGAGGTCTTCGGCCCCGTCGCGCCCATCGTCTCGTTCACCGACGAGGAGGCGGGCATCGCCGCCGCCAACGCCACCGAGTACGGCCTGGTCGCGTACGTCTTCACGCGCGACCTCGACCGGGCGCTGCGCGTCGCCGACCGGATCGAGTCGGGCATGGTCGGCGTCAACCGCGGCGTCATCTCCGATCCCGCCGGGCCGTTCGGCGGTGTGAAGGCCTCCGGTTTCGGCCGCGAGGGCGGCAGCGAGGGCATCGAGGAGTACCTCGAGACCCGCTACATCGCGCTGCAGTAGCCGTCGGTCACCGTCGCCGTCGTCACCGGGCCTCGATGCCCGTCAGCAGGAGGTCCAGTCCGGCGAGGAACTGCGTGCGGTCGTCGTGCAGGGCCAAGGTGGCGGCGATGCGGTGCAGGTACGGGAACTCGTCCGGGTCGAGCTGCTCGATGCGGGAGGCGACGCCGCCCAGGAGGTCCTCGCGGCTGGGCCCGCTGCGGGCGAGATCCGAGCGGGCGTTGGCGGCGTTCTGCGCCGCCGCCCCGAGGATGTAGCCGACGACCGCGGTGGCGGCGTCGAACAGACCCGCCTCCGGCGTGCCCATCGCCAGCACTGCTCCGCCGATCCGCTCGCTGAGCAGCAGGTTCGCCGGCCTGCCCGGATCGGCCATCACCTGCGCGGCGAGCCATGGATGCTCGTCGATCGCGTCGAACAGGGTGAGCGCCAGCGTGCGGATGCGTTCGCGCGGTTCCTCGGCGCCCGCGGGCGCGGCGAGGATCGGCCGCAGGACCGTGTCGGTCGCGGCGGCGAGGAGCTCGTCCTTGCCGGCGACGTGATGGTAGATCGCCCCGCTCCCGGTCCGCAGGGCGCCGGCGAGGGCGCGGAAGGTCAGCGCGTCGGCGCCGCTCTCGTCGAGCAGGGCGATCGCGGCGTCCACGATGCGGTCGCGGGTGAGGGCGTCGGTGCGGCGGCTGCGGGGTGGCACCCTCCCATCTTGACATGTCTGGAACAGTGTTCCAAACTTCATTGGAACACCGTTCCAATGAAAGGGGAGCGCCATGGAGGCACCCATCACGATCATCGGCGCCGGGCTCGGCGGCCTCGCCCTCGCCCGCGTCCTGCACGTGCACGGGATCGCGGCCGTCGTCTACGAGGCGGAGCCGACGCCGATGTCACGCACCCAGGGCGGGCAGCTCGACATCCACGAGGCCGACGGCCAGGCCGCGCTCGAAGCGGCCGGACTCACCCCGCAGTTCCGCGCGCTGATCCACGAGGGCGGCGAGGCGACGCGCGCCCTCGCGCAGGACGGCACCGTCCTCCTCGATCTCCCGGACGACGGCGACGGCGGCCGCCCCGAGGTGCTCCGAGGGGAGCTGCGGCAACTGCTCATCGACGCGGTGCCCGCGGACGCGATCCGCTGGGGCGCCAAGGTCGTCGCGGTGCGCGCGCTCGGCGGGGGACGGCACGAGGTGAGTTTCGCCGACGGGACCGTCGTCACCACCGGCCTCCTCGTCGGGGCGGACGGTGCCTGGTCCAAGGTGCGCGCCCTGGTGACGGACGCGAAGCCGGCCTACTACGGCACCACCTACGTCGAGACCTACCTGCACGACGTCCGTCGCAGCCACCCGGGCATCGCCGAGCTCGCGGGGGAGGGCGCGATGTTCGCCCTCGCGCCCGGCCGCGGGATCAGCACGCACGCCGAGGCCGGCGACATCGTCCACACCTACGCGCAGCTGCACGTGCCGGAGGAGTGGGCGGACGGGATCGACTGGACGGACCCGTCGGCGCCCGAACGCGTGATCGCCGAGTATCCGGGCTGGTCGGGCGAGCTGCTCCGGCTGATCGGGGAATCCGATACGCCGCTCGTGCCGCGGAAGCTCTTCACGCTGCCCGTCGGCCTGCGCTGGGAGCACGTCCCCGGCGTCACGCTGGTCGGCGACGCCGCGCACGTCTGCCCGCCCGCCGGCGAGGGCGCCAACATCGCGCTGTTCGACGGTGCCGAGCTGGCCCGGCACATCGTCGAGAACCCCGGCGACCTCGACGGCGCGCTCGCCGCCTACGAGCGGGAGATGTTCGACCGCGCGGAGGAATCCGCGGCGTCCGCGGAGGAGATGGCGACCATGCTCCTCGGTGACGACGCGCCGAACGCGCTCGTCGAGTTCTTCACGGCGATGCCGGACCGCGGACCGTCGGACTAGCGGCCCAGGGGCCCCCGGCCGAGGCGCAGGAGCAGCATCGCGAGGGTGTGCCCCTCGCGGCCCAGCTCCGAGAACCGCTCGAGCACCTTCATCTCGCGCGAGTGCACCAGGCGGGTGCCGCCCGACGCCATGCGCGTGCGGCCGATGATCTGCGAGACCTCGCTGCGGCGCTTGATCGCGGCCAGGATCTCGGCGTCGAGGCGATCGATCTCCTCGCGCAGGGCCTGGATCTCCTCGTCGGCGAGCGGCGTCTCGGCGCCGGTGTCGTCCGGTGTGCTCATGGCTCAAGTTTTCCACAGCCGCGGGACCTACTATCGAGCACCGTGCTCCGTCCGTCCCGGCTCCCCGCTCCGCAGCGCCTGCTGTGGATCGGTGCGGCAGTGCTCATCGTCGGGCAGCTCGTCGTGCGCGGCTTCGTGCTGGCCCGCGGGAACTTCTACTGGGACGACGTCGCCTTCATCGGCCGAGCGTCGCGACCGCTCACGGATCTCGGCGCATGGTTCGTCGACTACGACGGCCACTTCATGCCGGGCACGCTGTTCACCGCGGCCGCGATCACCAAGGTCGCGCCGCTGAGCTGGCCCGCCGCGGCCGCCTCGCTGCTCGTGCTGCAGGCCCTGGCCTCCCTGGCGACCCTGCGCGCGCTCGTGGTGATCGCCGGGCGCCGCCCGGTCGTGCTGGTGCCCTTCGTGTTCTTCCTGTTCAGTCCGCTCACGCTGACGGCGATGGCGTGGTGGGCCTCGGGGTTGAACGCGCTGCCGCTGCAGATCGGCCTGGCGGTGGTGATCGCGGAGACGGTGCGCTACCTGCGCGGACACCGTCGGTCCGGGGTGTACGCGGTGCTCGCGCTGCTGGGGACGCTGCTGTTCTTCGAGAAGGCGCTGGTCATCCCGTTCGTCGCGCTCGCGACGGCGTGCCTGCTGCCGTACCTGCGGGGGCATGGGCGCCCGGTGCGGACGGTGCTGCGTCGCGGGCGCGCGCTCTGGCTCGCGTTCGCGGTGATCGTCGCCGGATGGATCGTGCTGTGGCTGACGGTGACGGCGTCGCGGCCGGGTACACACACCGTCGACTTCACGGCGAAAGTGCTCGGGCGGTCGCTGAACGCGGTGCTCGCGCCCGCCGCCCTCGGTGGGCCGTGGACCTGGACCCGCACCAATCCGGGGCCGCCGCTGGTGGTCACCGCGGTGGCGCTGACCGTCGTCGGGCTGCTCGCGGTCGCGGCCATCCTCGCCGTCACGGGGCGGCTCGCGCCGCGGGGCGTCGCCGCCTGGGGCGCGGCGGGCGTGTACTTCCTCGGCGCCTCGTCGACGGTGTTCTTCCTGCGCAGCTCCGAATTCACCTCGCCGCTGCTGCCGCTGTCGCTGCGCTACTTCGCCGACTTCGCCTGGGTGCTCACGCTGGCCGGTGCCCTGGTCCTACGGACCGAAACCGGGCGTTTTCGAGCCCGCGACGGCCTCCGGGGGAACCTGACTCGAAAGACGGCCGGTTTCGTGAGCGACCGGCGGCTGCGGATCGCCGTGGTGATCGCCTTCGCGGTCAGTGGCAGCGTCTCGGCCGTCCGCTTCGCCCCGGTCTGGCACGACAATCCGACCGGTCCCTACCTGCAGAATCTGCGCGCCGGGGCGGCGCAGTACGCGGATCGCGAGATGATCGACCAGGAGGTCGACCTCGGCGTCCTGAGCAGGCTGTCCGGCCCCAACAACCGGCTCTCCCGGATCCTCGCCACACAGCCGGCGTACCCGCGCTTCGCCGAGTACGCGGGGGAGGCCACGGTGGCGGACCGGTCCGGGCGCTTCCAGCCCGGCACGGTGACGCGCGTGCGCAGCCTGCCGCTCGGGCCGTTCCCGTGCGGGACCCGGGTCGACGACGGTGCGCCGGCCGTCCTCGCGTACGAGGGCCCGCTCGCGTTCTGGGACTGGGTCGTGGAACTGAACTACCTGGCCTCCGAGGACGGCGAGCTGACCCTGGCGCAGCAGCGCGGCGCGACGCCCGTGCGGGTGCCGGTGCGCAAGGGCGCGCACACCGTCTACGCGCGGGTGACGGGCACGGGCGACGGGCTCATCGCGCGCGCGGAAACGCCGGGCCTCGTCGCGTGCGTCGGCAGCGGTCCCGTCGGGCTGCTGGTGCCCGCGACGGCGGCGCGCTGACGCTCCATCCCCGACGGTGTGCTCCTGACCTGCGGCAGCGTCTGACCTGCTGTTTACCCGCAGCGTGGATTAATTTCTGCGACACAGCAACGTTCAATGTCTCAAGGTTTCCATGGAATCGGACGTAAATCCACGGTGTGGGTTGTATGGTGCCCTGGTCCGAACTCCTGTGATCGGTATCACTCAAGCGAAGGGTGCCTGCCTCCATGCATGCCGCTGTCCGTCGTCCCGTCTCGCGCCGCTACGCCGGCGCCTCCCTCGCCCTGGTCACCGCGGCCGCGATCGCCGTCGCCCCGGTGACCGCCTCCGTCGGGGCCGTCACCGCGCCCGCGTCCACCGTCCTCGTCAACCCGGCGAAGCTGGTGAGCCTGCAGGCGCAGGTCGCCGGCTCCGTCGCCGACTTCCTGCCCCGGGCCGCCGGGCCCGTGGCCACGGCTGCGGCCACCGCGCCGACCTGGGGCTGGGGAGATGTCACCTTCGTCGCCGACACCCTGCGGGAGGCGTTCCAGCAGGTGCAGGCCAGCCTCGCGGGCGAGTACGGCGGCGGCGTGCAGAAGTCCTTCGAGCAGGCCTTCGAGGCGCTGAGCAAGGGCAGCATCGCGGGCGCGTACCGGCCGATCGGCGGCCTCGTCGAGACCACCACGATGATCGCCATGATGGCCGTGCTCTTCCCCGTCGCGGGCGAGTTCAATCCCAAGCTCGGCGCCCTCGGCAAGGGGCTCGACGCCGCCTTCCCGCACCTGATCCCGATCGGCCAGTCCGCTCTCGCGCTGGCCACGCGCCTGCCCTACGAGGTGCTCGCCGCGGGGGAGGCCATCGTCAAGTCGGTCTTGACCGGCGACGTCACCAAGATCGGCGCCGCGGTCGCGAGCGGCGTCGCGGGCATCGGCAAGTTCCTCGAGGCCAACCTCTCCAACGCGTCGACGGGGCTCATCCCCAATCTGGTCAAGGCCGGCTCCGCGGTGCTCGGCGAGATGCTGCCGAAGCTGCCCGCCTCCGCGCAGGCCGACGCCTTCGCCGCGCGCGCCGCCGTCGCCGCCGCACCCGTCGGGATGCCCGCCTTCGACGCCCTCTTCGAGGCGTGGAAGGCCGGCTACGAGATGTTCGTCGCGTCCTGGAAGGGCGACCAGTGGACGCCCGGCGTCGCGGGCACGATCGCCGACGCGCTCGCCAAGCTCGCCAAGGGGGATCCCGCCGGCGCGATCGGCGACGTCACCGACAAGGCCAAGGCACTGTCGATCATCGTCCTGCTGGGCGGCGTCCTGCCCATCACCGATCTCATCAACCCGTACCTCGGCCCGATCGGGACCGGTCTCACGAACTCCCAGGCGGACTTCATCGGCCTCGGCAACTCCGCGCTGGCGGTGCTCTTCGACACCCCGGGCAAGGTGGTGGCGATCGGCCAGAACCTGGTGACCGCGCTGCTCTCCGGCGACCCGGCCAAGGCCCTCACCGGGCTCACGGCCGACATCGGCGCGTTGACCACCTTCCTCAACGACCGCCTCTTCGTCGCCAAGGACAATCCGTTCGACAACGCCGTCTTCCCGGGGTTGGCGAACATCGGCAAGAACATCCTCGACGCCTTCAAGCCCGCCGCACCCGCCGCACCTGCCGAGGCTGCGAGCGTCGCGAAGTCCGCCGAGGTGACCGTCGTAGCGCCGGCGGCCGGCGCACCGGCGGTCGCGACGCCGGCGACGGGGGCCGTCGAGGTCTCGGCCCCGACGGTGCCGTCCGAGTCCGTCGATCCGGCCGTGCCGTCCGCGCCCGCGGACCCGGTCGCGCCGACCACGCCCGAGGCCACCACTCCCGAGGCCACCACTCCGGAGGCCACGACGCCTGAGCCGCCGGTGCCTGCGGAGCCGACCGCCGAGACCCCGGCGGAGGCCGTTGAGACCCCGGCGGAGGCCGCCGAGACCCCGGCGGAGACCGTCGAGGCCCCGGCCACCGGCGGGGCGGAGGAGGGCGGCACCGTCGAGGCCGGCGAGTCCGACGACGCCTCCGGCACGGGGGAGTCCATCGACGCCTGACGTCGATCCCGAACAGCTCCCCAGTGGAGTCCGCGTGGAACTACCGGCCGCGCGGCCCGCTGGGGAGCTGTTCTCCACTCCGGCCCCGAAAAGGCCCGTGACCTGCTCCATTCAGAAACGTGCAGACCGCATTGAGACAGATTGACGTGTGGTGTCGCAAAGCTTCCTTCAAAGCGGCCCGAATATCCACGGCGTGGGCGTATGTTCCGTTCGTCCGGTTCGTCGTGTGATCCGGCTCACTCCAGTTGAAGGGTGTTCCTCCATGCTCGCAGCAGATCCTCGGTCCTCCCACCGTCGTTACGCCGCACCCGCCGTCGCCATGGCCGCGGCGGCGGCCGTCGCCGTCGCCCCCGTCGCCACGTCGATGGGCGCGGTGACGGCACCGTCGCTCCCGCCGATCGTCACCGACATCGGCGACGCGGCCGGCGCCATCGCGAACTGGGCCACGACGATGGGCCTGAAGTTCGTCACCGATCCGGTCACCGGCCTGACGAAGCTGGTGCAGGACCAGTTCGCCACCGCCGGCACGATCGCGGGGGCGGCGGGCGACGCGGGCGAGGCCTTCTTCGGTTACCTCGAGGACAACCTGCTGGTGAACCTCGAGAAGATCCAGGCCGACCTCGCCGCGGGGAAGGTGGGCGAAGCGTGGACCACCTTCGCCACGACCATCACCGGCGCGGTCCTCACGCCCGCGATCAGCCTGCTCCCGGTGATGGACGCGATCGGCGGCCAGCTCGGCCCGATCGGGGACGGCCTGACCGCCGCGCTGGGCCCGTTGCTCGGCCTCGCCCTCGGACCGCTCCAGGCGGGCATCGAGGTGCCGGCCCTCCTGGCCGACGGCGTCACCGCCGCACTCAAGGCGCTCAGCACCAGCGGCCCCGCCGCGGCCCTGACGTCGCTGTTCGGCACGGCCTCCGCCGTGAACGAGAAGGCGATCGGCGCCCTGTTCGGCGATTTCGGAGCGATCCCCAGCCTGGTCAACCTGATCCCGACGATCATCGGCGGCATCGCCGGTTCCGAGTGGGCGAACGCCGGCCCGTTCACCCTGCCCACGGGGAACAAGGTCACCTTCGCGCCCGCCTCGGCGTCGACACTCGCCGCCTCGCCGACGGCGCTGCCGGACTTCGGGGCGATCGGCGGGATCTGGACCGACACGCTCACCCGGATCGCCACCAACCTCGCCGGCCCGGACGGCCTGCAGCGGATCTTCAGCACCCTGCTCACCGGAGTGCCGAGTGGGGAGTGGTCGCAGTCCTACGAGGTCATCCACGGCATCCTCGCCGCGCCGCTGCTGGAGCTCGGCGGCGCCGTGCTCCAGACCGGTGACCTGATCAACCCGTTCCTCGGCCCGCTCGGCAAGGGCCTCGACGGTGCCGCGGAGCCGCTGCTGTACCTGACGCTCGGGCTCTACAACGCGACGCGGATGGTGCCGTCGGCCGCGCTCGCCGGCGTCGAGAACGTGGTGAAGGCGCTCGCGACCGGCGATCCGGTCGCGGCGATCAACGCCGCGGTGGCGGGCCTCGGTGCCACGCTGACCGAGGGCAACAACGCGCTGTTCTCGGACAACCCGTTCACCATCGGTCTGCTGCCGGGCCTGCTCGGTGTCGGGACCGGCTTCGTCGACGGCCTGCTCGGCAAGACCGCCGAGACCGTGACCGCCACGACGCTCGCGGATGCGCCGGCGAAGACCGCCGCCCCGGCCGCCCACGACGCCGACGACGCCTCGGGAACGTCGGGCGGAACGGCGGAGTCCTCGTCGCCGACGGTGCCCGCTGAGGCCTCGGAGTCTCCCGCCACCGGTGCGCCGGAGTCGAGTGCTCCGGCCGAGGAGCCGACCGTCGGGACCCCGGTCGCCGAAGCGCCCGACGCCGGGACCCCTGTCGTCGAGACGCCGGAGTCGTCCGAGGCGGAGGCGCCCGCGGCGGAGACCCCGGCTGCCGAGTCCCCGGCTGCTGAGGTCCCGGTCGAGGAGGGTTCCACGGATTCCTCGTCGAGCGGCTCGACGTCGGAGTCCGCGGATTCGTCGGATTCCTCCGTGGATGCGGCCGCCGCGGCCTGACCGCACCCGTTCCACCCGAGCGCACCCGGCACGCCGGGTGCGCTCGGTCGTTGCGGGTGCGAGGAGCCCCGTCGGGCGCACTCCCCTGGTATTTTCCAATAGTGAAGGGTGGATTGGGTGTCACTGGTCGAGTGCTGGTCACGCTGCTCGGATGTGCGGTCATCGCGCTGGCCAATGGGCTGCTCACGAATGCGCTGTACGGCGCGCCCAAGGGTGTCTACCTGTTCGTCGGCAAGACCTATGCAGCCGACGGCGTCAGCGGCCAGACATTGCGGGCGCTCCGGGGGCGCTCCGCCGCGAACGTCACGCAGACCGGGTACGCCTCTATGGAACCGTGCAACAACGAAGGCACTCACCTGTGCGTCATCGTTGATCTGACGATCGAAGGCGTATCGCTCGCCGCCTTCGACTTCGATCAGAAGTCGCTCGCGATCGAGATCGACGGACGGACCTTCGGCGCGGGCGACGAGATATCGAGGGCAGGGCTTCCGGACTCGATGATCGACGGACCGGTCCGACTGAAGAAGGGGCAGTCCGTTCAGACGTCCGCACGGGTCGCGCTTCCTCGCGCGGCCGACGGGGTCAAGCGGCCGGCGACGATCCTGATCCGTGGTCTGGACTCGGGTGTCTCGTGGCGGTACGACCTCCCCACGTGGTGATCGCCGGGTGGCGGAAACCTGTCAGCCGTCCCGGCTAGGCTGGACGGGAGATGAGTAACCCAGCACCGCAGCAGTCCGGACTCCGCCAGCGCCAGCCCTTCTCCCGCGAGAAAGCGCAGGTGGAGAGGCAGGAACGTGGCCAGGAACTGCTCGACGGGCTGAACCCGCAGCAGCGCGCCGCGGTGCTGCACGAGGGCTCGCCGCTCCTCATCGTCGCGGGTGCGGGCTCGGGCAAGACGGCGGTGCTCACCCGGCGCATCGCCTACCTGCTGGCCGCCCGCAACACGCACCCCGGCCAGATCCTCGCGATCACCTTCACCAACAAGGCCGCCGCCGAGATGCGCGAGCGCGTCGCGGCCCTCATCGGCCCCCGCGCGAAGATCATGTGGGTCTCCACGTTCCACTCCACCTGCGTGCGCATCCTCCGCGCCCAGGCCGGCCTGCTGCCGGGCATGAACTCCAACTTCTCCATCTACGACGCGGACGATTCGCGCCGGCTGCTCACCATGATCGTCAAGGAGATGGGGCTGGACGCGAAGAAGTTCGCGCCGCGGGCACTCGCCACCCACATCAGCAACCTCAAGAACGAGCTGATCGATCCGGAGCAGGCCTCGGCCGACGCGGCGAAGACGGGGGAGCCGTTCGCGGTCACCGTCGCCGAGGTGTACGGCACCTACCAGGCTCGCCTGCGCGGGGCGAACGCCTTCGACTTCGACGACCTCATCGGGGAGACGGTGGCGCTGCTGCAGTCGCACCCCAACGTCGCGCAGTACTACCGGCGCCGCTTCCGGCACGTGATGGTCGACGAGTACCAGGACACCAACCACGCGCAGTACGTGCTGGTGCGTGAGCTGGTGGGCCTGGAGACCGACGCGGACGGCGTCGAGCCCAGCGAGCTGTGCGTGGTGGGCGACGCGGACCAGTCCATCTACGCCTTCCGCGGCGCCACGATCCGCAACATCGAGGAGTTCGAGCGGGACTTCCCGAACGCGGAGACCATCCTGCTGGAGCAGAACTACCGCTCCACCCAGACCATCCTCTCGGCGGCCAACGCGGTCATCTCCCGCAACGCCGGCCGCCGCGAGAAGAAACTCTGGACCGACCAGGGCGACGGTGACCTCATCACCGGCTACGTCGCCGACAATGAGCACGACGAGGCGAGCTTCGTGGTCTCGGAGATCGACGCGCTGGCGGACCGGGGCGTCAAGTACAGCGACGTCGCGGTCTTCTACCGCACCAACACCGCCGCGCGCGTGCTCGAAGAGGTCTTCATCCGCCACGGCGTGCCCTACAAGGTGGTCGGCGGCGTCCGCTTCTACGAGCGCAAGGAGGTCCGCGACCTCGTCGCGTACCTGCGCGCCATCGACAATCCGAACGACACCGTCAGCCTGCAGCGCATCATCAACACCCCGCGCCGTGGCATCGGTGATCGCGCCCAGGCCTGCCTGACGGTGCACGCCGAGAACCGTGGTGGCACGTTCAGCACCGCTATCGAGGACGCGGTCGACGGCACCGTCGCGATGCTGAACCCGCGCTCGCGCAACGCGATCGCCGCGTTCGCGGGACTCATGGCCGATCTGCGCCGCATCGCCGCGGACGAGGACCAGGACCTCGGTGACCTGCTCGAGGCCGTCGTCGAGAAGACGGGGTACCGGGCCGAGTTGGAGGGCTCGTCGGACCCGCAGGACGGCGCGCGCCTCGAGAACATCGAGGAGTTGATCAGCGTCGCGCGGGAGTTCTCCGCGCAGGACTTCACGGACGTCGTCGTCGAGGAAGGTGCGCCCGAGCCCGGCTCCCTGGCCGCCTTCCTGGAGCGGGTCTCGCTGGTGGCGGACGCCGACCAGGTGCCCGACAGCGAGGCGGGCGTGGTCACGATGATGACCCTGCACACCGCCAAGGGCCTGGAGTTCCCCGTGGTCTTCGTGACCGGCTGGGAGGACGGGCAGTTCCCGCACATGCGCGCCCTGGGCGACGAGTCCGAGCTCGCCGAGGAGCGGCGCCTCGCCTACGTGGGCATCACCCGCGCCCGCGAGCGCCTCTACCTCTCCCGCGCGATGATCCGCGCGACGTGGGGCGATCCGATGCAGAACCCCGAGTCGCGGTTCCTGGCGGAGATCCCGCAGCACCTCATCGACTGGCGCCGCCTGGAGCCGAAGCGCAGCCAGTTCGGCGGCGGCTCCCGCGGCGTCTTCGGCCAGGACCGCCCGTCGTGGGGCGGGGGCGGCGGCTACGGCGGTCGGGACCGGTCCTCGGGCTCCGACGGTGGCTGGACCCCCAAGCGGGCGCCCAAGCCCTCGCGCCGGGCGAACAAGCTGACGCTCGCCGTCGGTGACCGGGTCTCGCACGACTCGTTCGGCCTCGGCACCGTCACCGCGATCACCGGCGCGGGCCCGATGGAGCGCGCCACCTTCGACTTCGGCTCGTCGGGCACCGTCACCCTGATGACCTTCGGCGGCCTGCCGATGGAGAAGCTCTAGCCCGCACCCCGATCGCCCCGCGGCGCGCGGCACCAGCCGCCGTAACCCTGGTCCGACTTTGATCCGGTTCCGTCGGTTTGGTGTCGATTGCACTGTCCCGGTGTCACTATCAGGTGACGGCGACGGACGGGGGACGGATGTCGGATGTACTGGTCGGCGTGACGGCGATGGTGGTGCCGCTCGTCTGCGTGCTCGTTCTGGGGTGCGCCTTCGTACTGCCGGCACGGCTCATCGCGTTCGGGAATCCGTCGCGGATCAAGATCACGCGAGCCGCGCGGTGGGGCGTTCTGGCGGTACTCGCCGGCGCGATGCTCGCGGAACTGGTCGGACGATTCGGCTTCGGCTACTCCGGGGCCTCGGCATCGACATTGGGGGTCGGGCTCACCGCGGGGGCCGTCACCGCCCTCGTTCTCCCGGTGGTGCGAGGACGAGATCGCCGGGGCGGGCAGCGGGGCTGGCGATCCGCGATCCTTCCGGTCGCTGTGGGAACGGCTCTCGCATGGGGCGTTCTCGCGGTGGTCACTGCGGAAGTGCGTGCACTGAACACCTTCGGAACGAGAACGGACGACGGGCAGTTCACCCTGCAGATCCCGTCGGGCGGGGCGTACACGGCCAGTAACATGCCGGACGTGGCGGACTGTGTGCTGGCCGCCGTTCTGATCGCGATCCTTGCGGTCGCGACGACGTATTTCCTGGCGCACTGCTCGGGCCCGTACGCGGAGAACCAGAGGTACTACGCTGGCCTGCTCAGCGCGTCGGCGACGGCGACGATCGTCGGTGAGCTCGCGTCGGATGCGCACCGGATCGCGGCGGAGGGGTACAGCATGAGGTTCACCGCAGCCGATGGCTTCCCCGGCATCGATGGGCTGAACGACAGTCTCGACAATCTCAGCACGTTATCGATGTTCGGCGGCATCGGCCTGCTGCTCGCGGTCGTCGTGTCGTGGTCACGCGGCGCCGATGGCGTGATCGCACCCCGTCCGGCCGTGCGCGGCGCGGGCGTCGAACGGGATTAGCCGCCACCAGGCCCGCGAGGCCCGGGCACGCAGGGGCCTGAACGGGCGAAAGCCCCCTGAACATGCGAAAGGCGCCCCGGTGATCCGGGGCGCCTTTCGTGGAGTTCGGGTGCTTAGACGCGGATGCCGCGCTCGGCCAGCCAGGCCTGCGGGTCCAGCTTCGCGCCGCCGACGCCGTGCACCTCGAAGTGCAGGTGCGGGCCGGTGGAGTAGCCGTTGTTGCCGACCCAGCTGATGAGGTCGCCCGCCTTGACGGTCTGACCGGCCTGGACGTTCACGTTGTACATGTGGCCGTAGACCAGCACGGTGCCGTCGGAGAGGCGGATCTTGATCCAGATGCCGAAGCCCGAGGCGGGGCCGGCGTCGGTGACCACGCCGTCGGCGGCCGCGAACAGCGGGGTGCCGAGCGGGGCGGCCAGGTCGAGGCCGCCGTGCATGGCGCCCCAGCGGGTGCCGAAGTTGGAGGTGAGGGTGGCGCCGTTGACGGGGGCGGTCACCTTCGGGCGCATCGAGTCGATGATGCGCTTGTCGTCGGCGTCCTTGCGGGCCTTGCCACCGGCGAGGCCGGCCGCGAACTGCTCGGTGTCCTGCGCGGCGGGCAGCGGCGCCTGACGAGCGGCGTTGGCCTCGGGGCCGGCGGGCGGGACGATCGGCTGCTGCGAGGTCGACGGGCCCTCGTTGCCGGTGGAGCCGGCCACAGCGGCACCGGCGACGGTGGCGCCCGCGGCGAGGGCGAGCAGGGCGGCGCGACCCTTGAGCGAGTGCGGCGCAGCGGGAACGCGGTGCTTGCCGCCCTTGCGGACGGGCGCGGGGAGGAGCTCGGGAGCGACCTCGGGCGCGTCGAGGAGTGCGGTCTCCTCGAGCGGCTCCTGCGTCTCGATCTCGGTGTCCCCGGTGAACAGCACCTCGGGGATCATGAGGTCCTGCGTGACCTCGGAGCTGGAGGGGCGGTAGACCAGGCCGGTGTCGTCCGGCGCATCGGTCCAGGTGTCGCTGTAGGCGGCTTCCAGTCGGCTCTCGAGCTCATCCAGCGGGATGATCGCGGTGATCGACTCATCATCGAGGACCTGCGTGCCGCCTTGCCAGCGCACGTGGTTCTCGCGACTCCGTGTCATATCTCGCCTACTCCAACCGTAAAACCGCACTTCGGACCACGTGGTGATCCGACGATGTCCTCATCGTGACCGCTTCGTGATCCGCGTCCCGTCGACGATAACGAAATGATTGCGACGAGACAACCTCTCGGGGGGCGGTTCGGCCGATTGTGCTGTTGGTCACAATGCGATCACAAAGGGTCGAATGACGATGGTGTCATTCCCGGTGGAGGCGGATCCGCTCGTCGTCGGCGTCGTAATCGTAGAGCTCGGCGTACCGGCCCCAGTCGATCGCCAGCCGCATCTGGCGCTCCGCGTCCTCCGGCCCGAAGCCCCGCCGCAGCAGGTCGACGAAGAAGCCGAGCCGGGCGGTGCCGTCCTTGGCCGCCCGCAGCGTGCGCAGGACGGTGCGCACCAGCGGCGCGCGGGTCGCCGCCTGCCGGGCGAAGACCTCCTTCGCCTCGGTGAGCGGCACCGTCACGAATCGGCGCCCCACCTCGGTGACGACGATGGTGTTGCCGTCGACCTCGACGAAGCCCAGCATCGCGGCCGCGTCGACCAGCGGCAGGATGTCGTCGATCTCGAAGGTCAGCTCGGCCGCGAGGTCGGGCAGATCGGCACGGCCCTCGTGCGCGTGCACCAGTTCGACCAGCCCGGCGAGCCCGCCGACCCCCGCATCGGGCAGCGGCCGGCTCACGGGCGTCGCGTCGCCCGGGTCGGGGGCGTGCTCGATCTCGACGGTGCGCCCCGTCAGCGCCCCGTACAGCTCGTCGACGATGGCCTCGAACTCCGGCGCGGTGCGGTCGCGCGGCCTGGCGAGGGGGATCGACGTCTCGTGCACGATCCGGCCCGGCTTGGAGCCGAGCACCACGACGCGGTCGGCGAGCAGCACCGCCTCCTCGATGTTGTGCGTGACGATGCAGACGCTGCGCGTCGGGAAGTCGTCCTGGCCCCACAGCTCGGCGAGCTCGCCGCGCAGGTTCTCGGCGGTGAGCACGTCGAGCGCGGAGAAGGGCTCGTCCATCAGCAGCAGGTCGGGCTCGAGCACGAGCGCCCGCGCGAAGCCGACGCGCTGGCGCATCCCGCCGGACAGCTCGCGCGGATACGCCGACTCGAAGCCGTCGAGGCCGATCGTGTCGATCGCCGCCCGCGCCCGGGTGCGCCGGTGCTCGGCGGACACGTTCCGCGCGAGCAGCCCCAGCTCGACGTTGCCCTGCACCGTCAGCCAGGGCATGAGCGCGAAGGACTGGAAGATCATCGCCGTCCCCGGATTGGGGCCGGTGAGGGCGGCGCCGTCGGCCTCGACGGTGCCGGACGTGGCGGGGATGAGCCCCGCGATGATCCGCAGCAGCGTCGACTTGCCCGAGCCGGAGCGGCCGAGCAGCGCGACGATCTCGCCCGGCGCGATGCTCAGGTCGATGTCGTCGAGCACGGTGAGGGTCTCTCCGGTGGCGCCCTCGAAGCTCTTGGTCAGGCCCTCGAGGTGGATCAGTGGGCGGTCGCCGGGGCGGGTGATCGTGGTCATGGGAGTGCTCCTTATATAGAGGTGTGGCTCAGAGGGAGTAGCGGCGCTCGGCCAGTCGGTAGAGGCGGCGCCACAGGGCGGCGTTGGTGCCCACCACGAACAGGCACATCACGACGATGCCCAGCAGCAGGTGCGCGGTGTGCTCGACGCCGGTGGCGGCGGTGGCCCGCGCGATGTAGTCGCCGAGGCCGTAGGCGTGGTACTCCTGCCCGTCGTAGGAGACGACCTCGGCCACGATCGAGGCGTTCCATGCGCCGCCGGCGGCGGTGATGCCGCCCGTGACGTACCCCGCGAAGACGCCCGGGAGCAGGACGTGGCGCCACGTCATCAGGCGCGGGAGCCGCATGTCGGCCGCGGCCTCGAGCAGATCGCCGGGGATCGCGCTGGCCGCGGCGATCACGTTGAACAGGATGTACCACTGCGTGCCCAGCGCCATGAGCACGACGCCGCCGACGTCGAGCGGGATGTTCCCCGCGACGAAGACGGCCGTGACGAGGGGGAACAGGAAGTTCGCCGGAAAGCTCGCGCAGACCTGGATGAGCGGCTGCAGCGCGCGGCTCAGCGCGGGGTTGAGCCCGATGATCACGCCGATCGGCACCCACACGACGGTCGCCACCAGCATCACCACGGCGACCCGCGCCATCGTCGCCAGGCCCAGCAGCAGGACGTGGCCGACCTCGCCGAGCCCCGCGTCGCGCGCGATCACCTCGCCGCAGCGGTAGAGGCCGTAGCCCAGGACCGCGAGGACCACCGCGGCGAAGAGCAGGTCGCCCAGGCGTCGGCGGGCGGGTGTGCCGACGGTGCCGGTCCCCGTCCGCCCGCCGAGCGTCCCGAAGACCCGGTCGCCGACGGTGACCACGGGCGCGAGTACGCGCCCGGCCGCGGCGCCGATGTGCGAGCGGCGCAGCAGGGTCAGCACCGTCGAACGCGGCTCGCGCCCGGTCGCCGAGTCCTCCAGCCGGAAGCGCTCGGCCCAGGCCGTGAGCGGGCTCCAGAACAGCAGGTTCACGCCCACGATCACGACGATCATCGCGAGGATCGCCCACCCGACGCGGCCGAGGTCACCGTCGGCGGAGGCCGACGCGACGTACGCGCCGATCCCGGGGAGTGCGTACTCGCGGCCCGCCACCGACACCGCCTCGGAGGCCGTGAGGAAGAACCAGCCGCCGCCGAAACTCATCATCGCGTTCCAGACCAGCGGGATCATCCCGCTCGGCACGTCGAGGCGCCAGAAGCACTGCCAGCGTGAGAGTCCCAGGTCCTGTGCGGCCTCGCCCAGGTCACGCGGCTGGCTGATCAGGCTCTGGTAGAAGGCGAAGGTCATGTTCCAGGCCTGCGAGGTGAAGATCGCGAAGATCGCGGCGCACTCGAGGCCGAGGGTGGATCCGGGGAACAGGGCGATGAACAGCGTCACGGTCACGGACAGGAAGCCGAGGATCGGCACCGACTGCAGGACGTCGAGCAGCGGCAGGAGCACCGCCCGGGCGCGCCGGCTGCGCGCGGCGAGCACCGCGTAGGCGAAGGTGAACACCAGCGACGCCGCGAGCGCGAGGAACATGCGCAGCAGGGATCGCAGCGCGTAGTAGGGCAGGTTCGACGGGTCGGTGTCGACGCGGGCGGTGCTGTGCGCCAGGTCCATCGGCGCGCCCATGCCCTGCCCGACGCGGATCGTCAGCCAGATCAGGGCGGCGGCGCCGAGGACGACGAGCACGTCGGCGGCGATCCCGGCGCCGCGCTCGCGCCGGCCGGCCCTCCCGCGGGCCGCGAGCGGTGCGGTGGAGGTGGTGCTCACAGGTCCGCCTCCTCGCGCTCGCTCAGCACGTTCCAGCGCACCGCGGTCACCGACGGCTCCATGCTCAGTTGGCTGATGGCCGACTCGAGCGCACGGTCGTCGCGCCCGTCCGCCGCCAACGTCGCGCGGACCTCGACGAGGCCCCCGTCGGCGTTGCTGCTGCTGATCGACTGCAGGTGGAAGACGGTGCGGCTCAAGGCCTGCACGAGCATCACCCGGACGTGCGCCTCGTTCTCGTCGCGGGTGACGGCGACGAACTCGTAGCGGCTGGGGGCCTCCTTGCCGGTGTCGGGCGCCTTGTCGACGACGTGTCCGACGGAGCGCAGCGCGGTGTTCACCGCGATGACGACGGCGGTGCCGAGGGCCGCCGCGGCGTACAGGCCCGATCCGGCGAGGGCGCCGACCGCGGCGGAGCACCACAGCGTGGCGGCGGTGTTGAGGCCGCGGACCGTCAGGCCGTCGCGCAGGATCACGCCGCCGCCGAGGAAGCCGATGCCGGAGACGATCTGCGCCGCGACCCGGGTGGGGTCGCCGCCCTCGAAACCGAAGGCGGACAACACCACGAACAGGGCGGAGCCGACGGAGACCAGCGCGTTGGTGCGCAGTCCCGCCATCCGGGCGCGGTACTGCCGTTCGAGGCCGATCAGGGTGCCGAAGCCGACGCCCGCGGCGATGCGCAGGGCGATGTCGAGCAGGGTGACGTTCGCGGTGACGTGCATGGGATTCTCCCTCGTCGGGACACGCGTGAGCGCGCCGCGACGATGGGTCACGGCGGAGAGCGATGCGTGTGATGAGCGCTGTTCACGGGCAGCGCGCGACGGCCGACGGATCGTCGTCGGCGGGCACGCGGGTTACCCGAACGGGTTGAGGCTCAGCGCTTTCCCTGCGGTGATGCGGAAGCGCCGAGCGGGCGACTATGACTGTCGTCGGGCATTGCATCACCTCCACCGGTGGGACGGCCGCGCGCCGATGGAGGGAAGTGAGACTTCAACGCCCCTCCACGTCAGACCTTCAGCACTTCGCGGCGTGAACCCGTACGCGCAGTACGGGAGCCAATCGGGGCGCACCCTTAATCCGGATGCACCTGTCCTGACCCGGGGCGTCTCTCGACGTTCGGGGTCGCTGGCCTGTTTCCGCGAAGGAGCCTCAGCGAACGAATGGCGCCTTACGGCAACAAGCATGACACGGGCTCCGAAGCGGGGCAAGCCGAGTAGTGTGGCCCGCCATGGAGGTACCCACGAGGGGGAGCGCCGGCACGGACGCGGAGGCCGGCACCGCGCGCGAACGCGCCAAGGCGGCACGCCGTCGCGAACTGCTCGCCGCCGCGGCTGCACTCATGGCCGAGCGCGGCTTCGCGGGAGTGCGCCTCGAGGACATCGGCGCCGCGGCCGGCGTCTCGGGTCCCGCGATGTACCGCCACTTCTCGGGTAAGCAGGACGTGCTCGCCGCCCTCCTGGTGGAGATCTCGGAGTACCTCTACGACGGTGGCCGCCGGGTCGCCCAGGAGCGCGCCGACGATCCGCGGCAGGCCCTGCACGACCTCGTCGACTTCCATGTGGACTTCGCGGCGTCCGAGCCGGACTTGATCCGCGTGCAGTACCGCGATCTCTGGTCGCTCGCGCCGGAGTCGGCGCGGCGGGTGCGCCGGCTGCAGCGCCAGTACGTGGAGATCTGGACGGATGCGCTCACCGCGCTCGGCGGCGACCCCGTCGACAACCGGGCCGTGGTGCACGCCGTCTTCGGCCTGATCAACGCCGCCCCGAGCCTGCCCGCGCTCCCGCAGCCGCGGCTGCGCGCCCTGCTGCGCGACAAGGCCCTCGCCGCTCTCGGCGTCTAGAACGCCTGCCCTCGGCGTGTTGCGCGCCGCGGTGGCACGCCGTCATGTCGTGGTCCGGCGGCTGGACCGGGCGGAACGGGTGCAGACTCGCATCCGCACCCTCGGCGCCCCGTCGCACCCCGCATGCCGGGTGCGTCCGGGCGGAACGGGTGCGAACGGCCTTCCGCACCCGAATCGCCAGCGCGGAAGCTACCGCCGGGTAAGACTGGACAGCGTGGCCGGGCTCACATAGTCTCGTTTCAGTTAATGGTGACTAACTCACGAGGAGCGGGTGTGACATTCCGCGAGGAACACGAGCAGAACGTCGCTGACCTGCGCACACGGCTCGACCGGGTGGCGCAGGGCGGCGGTGAGCGGGCGCGCGCCCGGCATGAGGGCCGCGGCAAGCTGATGGTCCGCGAGCGGATCCGCAGGCTGCTGGACACGGGCAGCCCCTTCCTCGAGGTGGCGCCCCTGGCCGCCGAGGACATGTACGACGGCAAGGCCCCGTCGGCGGGCGCCGTCGCCGGCATCGGCACCGTCTCCGGTCGGCAGGTGATGATCGTCGCCAACGACGCGACGGTCTCGGGCGGCACGTACTACCCGATCACCGTCAAGAAGCACCTGCGCGCGCAGGAGATCGCGATGCAGAACCGGCTGCCCTGCGTCTACCTCGTGGACTCGGGCGGCGCGATGCTGCTCAACCAGGACGAGGTCTTCCCCGACCGGGAGCACTTCGGCCGCATCTTCTACAACCAGGCCAACATGAGCGCCGCCGGCATCCCGCAGATCGCCGCGGTGCTCGGCAGCTCCACCGCGGGCGGCGCGTACGTGCCGGCCATGAGCGACGAGACGATCATCGTCCGCGATCAGGGCACCATCTTCCTCGCGGGCCCGCCCCTGGTGAAGGCCGCGACGGGCGAGGACGTGACCGCCGAGGATCTCGGTGGCGGCCTCATGCACTCCACCAAGTCGGGCGTGACGGACCACCTCGTCGATTCCGACGACGAGGCGCTGGAGAAGGTCCGGCAGATCATCGGGCGCCTCGGCCCCGTCGGCGAGGTGCAGTGGGACGTGCGCCCCGCGCTGCCCCCGGCCCGCCCGCAGACCGACCTCTACGACGTGGTGCCCACCGATCCGAAGATCGGCTACGACGTGCGCAAGGTCATCGAGATCATCGCCGACGGCGGCGAATTCGACGAGTTCAAGGAGCTCTTCGGCACCACCCTGGTCACCGCGTTCGCGCGGATCCACGGCCACCCGGTGGGCATCATCGGCAACAACGGCGTCCTCTTCGCCGAGGCCGCGCAGAAGGGCGCCCACTTCATCGAGCTGTGCGACAAGCGCCGGATCCCGCTGCTGTTCCTGCAGAACATCACCGGGTTCATGGTGGGCCGCCAGTACGAGGAGGGCGGCATCGCCAAGCACGGCGCCAAGATGGTGACCGCGGTCGCGTGCGCCCGCGTCCCCAAGTTCACCGTGATCGTGGGCGGCTCCTTCGGCGCCGGCAACTACTCCATGTGCGGCCGCGCCTACTCGCCGCGGTTCCTGTGGATGTGGCCCAACGCGCGGATCTCCGTGATGGGCGGCCCGCAGGCCGCCGACACCCTCGGCTCCGTCCGCCGCGAGCAGGAGGGCATGGAGGAGTTCAAGCAGGGCGTGCGCGACCAGTTCGAGCGGCAGTCGCAGGCCTACTACTCCACGGCCCGGCTCTGGGACGACGGCGTGATCGACCCCGCCGACACCCGCACCGTCCTCGGCCTCGCACTGGAGGCGGCGTCCCGCACGCCGCTGCCCGAGGTCTCCTACGGCGTCTTCCGGATGTGATGAGAGATATGAGCAAGATCGAGAAGGTCCTGATCGCCAACCGCGGCGAGATCGCTTGCCGCGTCATCGACACCCTGCGCGCCCTGGGCATCGCCAGCGTCGCGGTGTACTCCGACGCGGACGCCGACGCCCGGCACGTGCGGCTGGCCGACGAGGCCGTGCGCCTCGGCCCGGCGGCCGCCACCGAGAGCTACCTGCGCATCGACAAGGTCGTCGAGGCGGCTCGCGCCACCGGCGCCGACGCGGTGCACCCCGGCTACGGCTTCCTGTCCGAGAACGCCGCCTTCGCGCGGGCGCTGTCGGAGGCCGGCATCGAATTCCTCGGCCCGCCCGTTGAATCCATCGAGACCATGGGCGACAAGATCACCGCGCGCGCCGCGGTGATCGAGCGCGACGTGCCCGTGGTCCCCGGCATCAGCCGCCCCGGCCTCACGGACGCCGATCTCATCGATGCGGCCGAGGGCATCGGCTTCCCCGTGCTGATCAAGCCCAGCGCGGGCGGCGGCGGCAAGGGCATGCACCGGGTGGAGAACCCGGCGGAGCTGCCGGCCGCGGTCGCCGCCGCGCGCCGCGAGGCGGCCGCCGCCTTCGGCGACGACACGCTGTTCATGGAACACTTCGTCGATACCCCGCGCCACATCGAGGTGCAGGTACTGGCGGACAAGCACGGCAACGTGATCCACCTCGGCGAGCGCGAGTGCTCGCTGCAGCGCCGCCACCAGAAGGTGATCGAGGAGGCCCCGTCGGCCCTGCTCGACGAGGCCACGCGCGCCGAGATCGGCCGCGCCGCCTGCGATGCCGCGCGGTCGGTCGGCTACACCGGCGTCGGCACCGTCGAGTTCATCGTCTCGGCCAAGCGTCCCGAGCAGTTCTTCTTCATGGAGATGAACACCCGTCTGCAGGTCGAGCACCCCGTCACCGAGCTGGTGACCGGAGTCGACCTGGTGGAGCAGCAGATCCGCGTCGCCAACGGCGAGGAGCTCTCGCTGTCCCAGGACGACATCGTGCTCACCGGCCACGCCGTCGAGGCCCGCGTCTACGCCGAGGACCCCGCCGCGGGCTTCCTGCCCACCGGCGGCACCGTCACCGCGCTGCGCTACCCGCGCAGCGACCGCCGCGGACCCGTCCGCGTGGACACCGGCATCGAGACCGGCAGCGTGGTCGGCAGCGACTACGACCCCATGCTCGCCAAGGTGATCGTGCACGCCGACGACCGCGAGCAGGCGCTGCGCCGGCTCGACGAGGCCCTCGCCGGCACCCAGCTCACGGGCCTGCGCACCAACGTCGACTTCTGCCGGTTCGTCCTCGCCGACGACGACGTCGTCGCCGGAACGCTCGACACCGAACTGCTCGATCGCCTGGCGCCCACCTACACCCGCCCCGAGCCGACGGTGCGCGCATACGCCGCCGCTGCGGTCCGCGCGGTCGCCGCTTCCCGCGGCGAGGGGCCGTGGGGCACCGAGACCGGGTGGCGCATCGGGGGAGCGCAGCCGACGCTCGTGCGGTTCGACGGTGTCGACGCCACGGTTCTCGGCGACGCGGTGACGGTCCGAAGCACGGGCGAGGAGCCCCGGCTGGATTGGTCCGGGACCGCGCGGATCGTCGGGGAGCGGCTGGTGGTGGACGGCTTCTCCACGCCGGTCACGGTCGCGCTGGATCGCGGAACGTACTGGGTCAGTGGCGAGGACGGCACCTACGAGCTGCGGCTCGCGAAGTCCACGTCGAAGGATCGCGACGGAGCGCACGGCGGCGACGTCGTGAGCCCCATGCCGGGAGCCGTCGTCGCGGTGCCCGTGGAGGACGGCCAGACGGTGACCAAGGGCGAGACCCTGGTGATCATCGAGGCGATGAAGATGGAGCAGCCGCTGGCCGCGCCGCACGACGGTGTGGTGTCGATCGCGGTGCGCGCAGGAGACAAGGTGACCGCGGCCCAGGTGCTCGCGAGCGTCACGGCCACGGAAACGGAAGAGAGCTGACATGGAACTGACCCAGGACTACGCCGACCTGCGGGACACGGTGCGCGACTTCGCGGACCGGGTGGTCGCGCCCGTCTCGGCCAAGCACGACGAGGAGCACTCCTTCCCGTACGAGGTCGTGGGGCAGATGGGCCAGATGGGCCTGTTCGGCCTGCCCTTCTCCGAGGAGTACGGCGGCATGGGCGGCGACTACTTCGCCCTCGCCCTCGCGCTGGAGGAGCTCGGCCGCGTCGACCAGTCGGTCGCCATGACGGTGGAGGCCGGCGTCGGTCTCGGCGCCATGCCGATCTACAAGTTCGGCACCGAGGAGCAGAAGCAGAAGTACCTGCCCGCCCTCGCCGCCGGCGAGAGCCTGGCCGGCTTCGGCCTCACCGAGCCCGGCTGCGGCTCGGACGCCTCCGGCACCCAGACCACCGCCAAGCTCGACGGTGACGAATGGGTCATCAACGGCTCCAAGCAGTTCATCACCAACTCGGGCACCGACATCACCAGCCTGGTGACGGTGACCGCGGTGACCGGCACCAAGCCGGACGGCCGCAAGCAGATCTCCACGATCATCGTGCCCAGCGGCACGCCCGGCTTCACCGTCGAGCCCGCGTACAACAAGGTGGGCTGGAACGCCTCCGACACGCACCCGCTGAGCTTCTCCGACGTGCGCGTGCCGAAGGAGAACCTGCTCGGCGAGGAGGGCCGCGGCTACGCGAACTTCCTGTCCATCCTCGACGAGGGTCGTATCGCCATCGCGGCCGTCGCCACCGGCGCGGCGCAGGGCTGCGTCGACGAGTCGGTGAAGTACGCCAAGGAGCGCAACGCCTTCGGCAAGCCGATCGGCGAGTTCCAGTCCATCGCCTTCGCGATCGCGCGGATGGAGGCGCGGGCGCACACCTCGCGCGTCGCCTACTACGAGGCGGCCCGGCTCATGCTGGCCGGCAAGCCCTTCAAGAAGGAGGCCGCCATCGCGAAGATGATCTCCTCCGAGGCGGCGATGGACAATGCGCGCATGGCCACGCAGATCCACGGCGGCTACGGCTTCATGAACGAGTACCCCGTGGCGAGGCACTACCGCGACTCGAAGATCCTCGAGATCGGCGAGGGCACCACCGAGGTGCAGCTCATGCTGATCGCGCGCTCGCTGGGGTTGAACTCGTGAGCGAGCAGGAGCCCGTCCGGCGGGTCACCCAGCGCGGCCTGTGGTTCGACGAGTTCGAGGACGGTGTGCTCTACGAGCACCGGCCCGGCGTCACCGTCACCGAGGCCGACAACATGCTGTTCACCAAGCTGACCATGAACACCCAGGCGCTGCACCTCGACGCCCACTGGTCGGCGCAGCAGCCCGGATTCGGCGGCCAGCGCCTGGTGAACTCGATGTACACGCTCTCCACCCTGGTGGGCCTGTCCGTCGCGCAGCTCACCCAGGGCACGCTGGTGGCGAACCTCGGCTTCTCCGAGATCGCCTTCCCGGCACCGGTCTTCGCCGGCGACACCCTGTACGCGGAGACCCTGTGCACGGGCAAGCGGGAGTCGAAGTCCCGGCCCGGCGAGGGCATCGTCAACCTGCGGCACGTCGCCCGCAACCAGGACGGCGCGGTCGTCGCCGTCGCCGAGCGCTCCACCCTGGTGCGCCGGGCACCGTCGGGGGAGGAGGCCTGATGCCGCATCCGTTCGCGCACCACGACGACCTCACTGCACCGGCGTGGCAGCCGCCCGGCCCCGCGATCCTGTTCTGCCCCGCCGACCGCCCCGAGCGGTACGCCAAGGCGGCCGAGCGCGCCGACGCGGTGATCCTCGACCTCGAGGACGCCGTGACCGCCGACGCGCGGCCCGCGGCGCGCGAAGCGCTCATCGACAACGATCTGGACCCGGCGACGACGATCGTGCGGGTGAACGCCTTCGGCACCTACGACTTCGCCGAAGACATCGAGGCGTTGCGCCGCACGGCCTATCGTGTGGTCATGCTCGCCAAGACCGAATCCGCGCACCAGCTGGATCGGCTGGCGCAGGTCGACGGCTTGCAGGTGATCGCCCTCATCGAGACGCCGCTGGGAGCCGTCAACGTGAACGAGATCGCCGCCCATCCGCGGTGCATTGGCCTCATGTGGGGCGCCGAGGACCTGGTGGCGGCCATGGGCGGGCGATCCAGCCGCTTCGCCGACCAGACCTACCGCGACGTCCCGCGGCACGTGCGCTCCGCGACGCGGCTCGCGGCCGCCGCGCACGGCAAGTTCGCCCTCGACGCGGTGCACATCGACATCGCCGACACCGAGGGCCTGGCCGCGGAGGCCGAGGACGCCGTCGCTCTCGGCTTCGCCGCCACCGTCTGCATCCACCCCTCGCAGGCGGCCGTCATCCGCGCCGCCTACCGGCCCACGGACGACGAGATCGCCTGGGCCCGCGAGGTGCTCGAGGCGGAGGCCGGCAACAACGGTGTCTACCAGGTGCGGGGTCAGATGATCGACGCGCCGCTGCTCGCCCAGGCCCGCGCGATCGTCGCCCGGGCCGACTGAACGAATCAGTAGGAGTGAAGAGATGACCACCCCGTCCTACGATCGCGGCGAGGCCGAGCCCGCCCTGCTCACCGCCACGATCGGCGCCCAGCTCGAGATGACGGCCGACCGGTTCGGCGAGCGCACCGCGCTGGTCGACGTGCCGTCGGGCCGCCGCTGGACCTACGCCGAGCTGCTCGCCGATTCCCGCGCGTTCGCGGCGGGCCTGCTGCGCAGCGGCATTCGCCGCGGCGACCGTGTGGGCGTGTGGGCGCCCAACACGCCGGAGTGGGTGATCGTGCAGTTCGGCACGGCGCTGGCCGGCGTCATCCTGGTCAACCTCAACCCCTCCTACCGGCAGCGCGAGCTCGAGTACGCGCTCGATCAGTCGGGGATCGTCGCCGTGTACACGATGACGAGCTTCAAGACCTCCGAGTACGCGGCGATGCTCGAAGCCGCGCGGCCCGAGACACCCGCGTTGCGCGACGTGGTGACCTTCGGCTCCCCGGAGTGGGAGGCGTACCTGGCAGCACCGTCGGAGGCGGAGCTCGGCGCCCTCGCCGACCTCGGCGACGAGCTGCGGGCCGACGACCCGATCAACATCCAGTACACATCGGGCACCACGGGATTCCCCAAGGGCGCCACGCTGACCCACTCCAACATCCTCAACAACGGCTACCTCGTGGGCGAGCTGCTCAACTACACAGAGCAGGACTCGATCTGCATCCCGGTGCCCTTCTACCACTGCTTCGGCATGGTGATGGGCAACCTCGCGGCCATCACGCACGGCTCCGCGATGGTGATCCCCGGGCCGGCCTTCGTCCCGCAGGACGCGCTGGCCGCCGTCGTCGCCGAGAAGTGCACCAGCCTCTACGGCGTGCCGACGATGTTCATCGCGGAGCTCGCCCTCGCCGACTTCGACTCCTACGACCTGTCCAGCCTGCGCACCGGCATCATGGCCGGCTCGCCGTGCCCGGAGGAGGTCATGCGCAAGGTGGTCGACCGGATGGGGATGTCCGAGGTGTCCATCTGTTACGGCATGACGGAGACCTCGCCCGTCTCCACCCAGACCCGCGTCGACGATGCGCTGGAGCTGCGCGTCGGCACCGTCGGGCGGGTGGGACCGCACCTCGAGATCCAGGTGGTCGACCCGATCGACGGCACCGTGATGCCGCGCGGCGACGTCGGGGAGCTCTGCACCCGTGGTTATTCCGTGATGAAGGGTTACTGGAACAACAAGGAGAAGACGGCGGAGGCGATCGATGCCGACGGCTGGATGCACACCGGCGATCTCGCGACGATGGATGAGAACGGGTACGTGCGGATCACCGGGCGGATCAAGGACATGGTGATCCGCGGCGGCGAGAACATCTACCCGCGTGAGATCGAGGAGTTCCTCTACACGCACCCGGACATCCTCGACGCGCAGGTGATCGGTGTACCCGACGAGAAGTACGGCGAGGAGCTCATGGCCTGGATCCAGCTCCGCGACGGCGTCGCGTCGTTCACCGTCGAGGACCTGAACGCGTTCGCGGAGGGCAAGATCGCGCGGCACAAGATCCCGCGGTACGTGCACGTGGTGACGGCGTTCCCGATGACGGTGTCGGGAAAGATCCGCAAAGTGCAGATGCGGGAAGAGTCCGTGACGCTGCTCGGTCTGGAAGGCTGACGGGGTGCATTCGATCGATCGCTTCGCAGAGACCGTCGGCCTCCCCACGGGGGACTACGACGCGGTGTACGACTGGTCCGTGTCCGAGCCCGAGCAGTTCTGGGGCGCGGTCTGGGACTTCTTCGAGCTGGGCCAGCGGACCGGTCCGGTGCTCGCGGCGCGCGAGATGCCCGGCGCCCAGTGGTTCCCCGAGGTGGAGCTGAACTACGTCGACCGGGTACTGCGCTTCGCCTCGCTGCCCGGCAACGCCATCGTCGGGCTCTCGGACGACGGTGCGCGGGTGGAGATCCCCTGGTCGGAGCTGCCCGGCCGGGTGTCCGCCGTCGCCGAACTGCTGCGCTCATTGGGCGTGGGCGTCGGCGACACCGTCGCGGCGTACCTGCCCGACGAGCCCTTCACGGTGCTCGCGTTCCTGGCGACCGCGTCGATCGGCGCCGTCTGGTCCGGCTGCGGCCAGGACTACGCCCCCGAGGGCGCGGCCGGCCGCATGGCCCAGCTGGAGCCGAAGGTGCTCTTCGCGCGCGACGGCTACACCTTCGGCGACAAGTACGTCGACAAGCGCGCCGACACCGCCGAACTGGCGGGGCTGCTGGGAGTTCCGGCCTCGCACGTGATCACCGAGCTGCCCGATCCCGGCCCCGACACCCCGGAACTGAAGCCCGTGCAGGTGCCCTTCGACCACCCGCTGTGGGTGCTGTTCTCCTCGGGCACCACCGGCAAGCCGAAGGGCATCGTGCAGGGCCACGGCGGCATTCTGGTCGAGCACGTGAAGGTGCTCGGGCTGCACAACGAGCTGGGCCCGGGTGATGTCTTCTTCTGGCACACCGCGCTGTCCTGGATGATGTGGAACTACCAGACCGCGGGCCTGCTCGTGGGCTCGACGATCGTCACCTTCTCCGGGCATCCCCTGGCTCCCACCGCGGACCGCCTGTGGCAGGTGTGCGAGGACGAGAAGGTCACCGTCTTCGGCACCAGCCCCGGCCAGTTGCAGGCCTCCCGGAAGGCCGGCCTGCGGCCGGGCACCGATCACCGTCTGGCCCTGCGCAGCGTGGGCAGCACTGGCTCCCCGCTGGCCCCGGACCTGTTCGTCTGGATCGACGAGAACGTCGGCGCGGGAATGCCGGTCAACTCCACCAGCGGCGGCACCGACGTGTGCAGCGCCTTCTGCGGCGGAACCGCCTCGGTACCGCACGTCCCGGGCGAGCTGACGGTGCGCTACCTCGGCTGTGCCCTCGAGGCGTGGGGGCCGGACCGCACCCCGCTCATCGGTGAGGTCGGCGAGATGGTGATCACGCAGCCGATGCCGTCGATGCCCACGCACTTCTGGAACGACCCGGGCGACGTGAAGTACCGGGCCGCGTACTTCGAGCACCAGTGGACGGACGGGATCGCGCCGAACGTCTGGCGGCACGGAGACTGGGTGGAGCTGACCGACCGCGGTTCGGTGACCATCCACGGCCGCAGCGATGCGACGCTGAACCGCAACGGCATCCGCATGGGCTCGGCCGACATCTACGAGGTGGTCGAGGCCATCGACGAGATCGCCGAGGCGATGGTCGTCGGTGTCGACGGTCCGGACGCGAAGTACTGGATGCCGATGTTCCTGACACTCGTGTCCGGCGCGGAGCTGACGGACGAACTGGTGCAGCGCATCCGGACCGACGTGCGTACCCGGCTCTCGCCGCGGCACGTGCCCGACGAGGTCGTCCTCGCCCCCGGCATTCCGCACACCAAGACGGGCAAGAAGCTGGAGATCCCCGTGACCGGCATGCTCGCCGGCCGCGAGGTGAACGTCGATCCCCGCTCCGTGGACGTCCCCGAGCTGCTCGGCTGGTACGAGGAGCAGGGGCGCGCTCACGCCTGGTGATGAGCTGAGCAGACCAACGTGCGAGCGGTTCGTCCGGGAGGGGCGACCCCGGCGTACCCGGTGGTCGAGCCACCCGTCTGGGCAGGGATACGAGCGACGCCATGGTAGGAAAAAGGCATGGGGGATGACGAGCGGCGAATAGCCGGCTACCTGGTGGTACGTGAGATCGGGAGCGGGGGCATGGGGGAGGTGTATCTGGTTGAGCACCCTCGCCTGCCCCGGCGTGACGCGTTGAAGCTCCTCGACTCGGACGTGAGTGGCATCGGTGACTTCAAGGCGCGATTCATCCGTGAGTCGGAAGTCCTCGCGGGTCTCAAGCATCCGAACATCATTCAGATCTATGACCGGGGTGAGGTCGACGGCCGGCTCTGGCTGACGATGGAGTACGTAGACGGCACCGATGTCGCGCACTTGATCCGCTCCTCGGGGCCCATGCCGGTGCCGCTGGCATTGGACGTCGTACAGTCGGTGGCGTCCGCGCTGGACTACGCCTGGCGGTCCAGGAGCCTGACTCATCGCGACGTCAAACCCGCGAACATTCTCATCGCATTCGGTGAGTTCGGCCGCATCTCGGAGGTCAAGCTCGCCGATTTCGGGATCGCGAAGTCCGTCGGTGAATCGACGTCGCTGTCGGCGGCGGGGTCAACGGTGGGAACGATGCAGTTCATGTCGCCCGAGGCGATCAGTGGCTCGAACCTGGACAGCCGTTCGGACCAGTACTCACTCGCATGTACGGCGTACCAGATGATCACTGGTGCGGTGCCGTTCTCCGGTACCGCATCCGAGATCGTGTCGGGGCACCTCACTCGCTCGGTCCCGAGTCTGAGTCCCGGCGGATCGCGACTCGACCCCGTATTCGCACGTGCGCTGGCGAAACGGCCGTCGGACCGCTACCCGAGTTGTGAGTCGTTCGTGCAGGACCTTCGCACCGCCTGGTCCGACACTTCAGGTTTCGCACCAACGGCCCCCCAACTCGGCGTCGTGGGCATCTCGGATCGCGCGCCCTCGACTTCGACGCGGCGCGCACCCAGGCGCGTACTACCAGGCCTCGTGGCGGCGCTGGTGTTGATGATCGTTGTGGGCGCCGGCGCAGTGGCGTTTCGTGCCGGTCCCGCAGCTACCATCGCCGGCCAGGCGGTTCCAGCCTCGCCGTCAGCGCCGACGTCCACGCCTGCATCAGAGCCCGTTCTCGCAGTGTCGGCGGCGCAACTCCTCCCCTCGGACCAGGACGTGCGGGACCTCACCTCGAACGACCCCGGTTTCTGGACGATTGATCGGACCGATTCGGTGGAGGAGCAGGGCGGCACTGTGAGTCCGGCGGAGTGCACCTGGGTGGCAAGCGGATCGTCGTCTCCCACCGAGGTGTCGCGGGCCACCGCCCGATACCGCCACCCGACGCCGAATGGTCGCCTGACATTCGGCATGTCCGTCTCGACCGGTGCGGTCGTGTATCGGACGGTGAGCGATGCCGAAACTGTCTTCGCGCGGTTGGTGCGAGATTTCACGAACTGCACGAAGTCACCGATCCAGATCACTTCGCCGACGGGCAGCGTCATGCGACTCGTGACCGCAGTGACGGGAACACCGTCGGATTGGCAGCTGTGGAGCACGTTGATCTACCAAGATGTCGGCTACTTCTGCACGTCCAGTGAATCCCGGGTGCGCAATTCGATCGTCTCGGTGACCCGGTGTCTCGATCAGGTCGATCAATCGAATGTTCCAGCGCGCTTGACCGCGAAGTCGGTCAATCTCGCCCGAACCCTGTGATGAGTTCGGTCGGGCCCGTCGAGCTGAGGAGCGTCAGCGGAACGCGGCGCGCAGCGCCTCCCACGCAGGCTTGGGTGCGTACGACGAGTCGAGGAGGTTGGCGCTGCCGTAGCCGGAGAAGGTCTCCGGGTAGTCGGTGATCCAGGATCGACGATCGGTGAAGCCCCACACCGTCATCCCGGTGCAACGACTCGACTCCAGGCACAGCCCGGCCATCGTCGAATACACCTGCGCCTGCCGCTGCAGGTCGGACTGCGTCGCCGTGCCCTTGTCCGTGGGGATGCGCACGTCGAGCTCGGTGAATCGGATATCGAGACCGAGGTCGGTGAAGCGCCGCAGGTTCTTCCGCATGTCCTCGGTGCTCGGCTGCTGGTCGGCGCCGCCGAGCATGTGGGCCTGGAACCCCACGCCGTCGAGGAGCGGCCGCCGCTCGGTCCGGCCGTCGACTGTGACCTCCACGGTCTCGGCGCGCAGCCGTTTCGCCAGCTCGTACAGTGCGGTCGACTTGTCGCTCACGGTCTCGGCGCTGTGCTCGTTGAGGTACAGCTTCATCGACGGTGCGGCCCGACGGGCGGCGCGGAAGGCGTCGGCGATGTATTGATCGCCGGATGTGGTGCGCCACCATGCGTTGCGCTGCAGCACACCGCGCTGATCGAACGGCTCGTTGACCACCGTCACCGCGGCGGCCCGGCCCGCGTATCGCTCCACGACCTTCGTGACCAGGTCGGTCATGAACCGGTGCCGCTCCGGATCGGAGAGCTTCTGCACGTACGCGGGGACGATGCCCCACCCCTGCTGGTCGAGAGGATCCCAGATCAGCGAATGGATCTGGAAGTCCTGACCCCGCCGCTGTGCGAGATCGGCGACGGCGTCCGCCTCACGGAAGTCGAACCGGCCCGGTTCCGGCGCGACCGTGTTGGTCATGGTGCCGATCTCGGTGGTCAACGAACCGAACTCCCGGCCGGCGATCTCCTCGTAGCAGGGATCGTTCGCGGCGAACGTCGATCGGTACGCCGTGCCGATCGTCTTCTCGTGACCCGCCACCAGCTCGCGCAGTGGCGGTGAGGGCAGGGGACAGGACTCGGCTGGGGTGAACGGCGCGTTCGGCGAGCTGAGCGGGGTGCCGCACGCGGCGAGGAATGCCCCGGTGAGCACCGGAATCGTGGACCGCCGAATCAGTCTCATCTCGCCGAGGGTACCGCCGCAGGACGCCGGAGTGGGCCGGGCGGCTTCAGTACGTGGGGATGTAGGGCTTGAGCGGTAGCTGTGGACGGGGCTGCTCGGCGGAGACCGGATCGGCGCCGATAGCCGGCCGCTCGACGGCGCCGCGATCGACGACGGGCCGTTCCGCTGTCTCTGTGTACGGATCGAACAGTGACTCAGAGGGATTCACGAAGAGCTCCTTCACCTACGGGAAGTACACGACGGGGTACGGCGATTCCGACGACAGGCAACGCACTTGGGTCGATCTGTCGCTGGTATAACGACAATCGAAGTCGTAGATCTTACTGGTGTCGTTGTCGATGATGTTCCGGTACGTCTTCGGAAGCTCGTTCTTGTACAGCACCAGAGCCACTTTCAGTGCCAGACGGCACGTGTCCACCTGATCGGTGTACGCCTGAGAACCTGAGCACTGTGTTGTGCCCGCGGGCATGGTCGTGGGTGTTCGAACGACAGCGGTCGTTTCCGGCGGAGACGTGTAACCGGAGGACCTCGTCGAGATTTTCTGGTCCCAGACGTACGCGGATACCACGGCCAGGACCAGTACCGCAGCGACGATCACTCCCACCGCTTTCGTGCCCCCGCCCATGGGGACCTTGACCGGATCAGGGCGTACGGGCCGGGCGAGCTGCGGCGGACCGGCGAATGTGGCCGGCGCACCCGGCCACTGCACCGGCGGTGCGGGCGTCGATGGTCGGACCGGAACGCCGTTCGGAACCGGCACCGTCGGAGGGAGATTCCGGCGGACGGGGTGCGAGGGCACCGGCTGAGCGACGACTGCAGGGGAAGGGGCCTTCGCGAGGCCTGGCGGCGGCGTGCGATCGGCAACGGCGGCGGCGCTCACCGACTTCGGGGCCCACTCCGACGGAGCCGGCCGGGAGGCGGGATCGCCCGAAAGTGATCGCGTGATGAGTCCGACGATCTCGGGCGCGGTTCCGGGTGGGAGCCGACGCGGATCCTTCAGGTCCTGATCCCCGGCGAGGAGTCGCAGTGCCATGAGCCCGAGCTTGTACCGGTCGCTGTACTGCGTGGCGGCCTCCTCACCCGACGGCACCTCCCATCCGGGGCTCTCCACCTGACGGGCGACGCTGTCGCCGCTCACCCGCATCGCGTCGGCGTCGATGAAGTACACGGCGGCGTCGGGGCGCAGCGCGAACATCATGTTCTTCGGGGACATGTCGCCCACCACGATCCCCAGTGAGTGCAGGAAGTCGAGAGCGGTGGCGAGCGCACCGACCAGGCGATACCGATCACCGGAGGTGATCGCGATTCCGCGCTGCGCCAAGTACTCCGGCGAGTTCAACAGATGCTGGAATTCCGCGGCCTTGCGCTGCACGCCGCGCACCGTGGTCATGTCCACGAAGAAGCGTTCGGGAATGCGGGGCATGACGAAACCGACGGTGGCGGCACCGTCACGCACTGTGGCGCACGGCCAGGCGCAGATCGTGACCAGTCGCAGGGAGACGGCACCGGAACGGTGGAGGAGCAGCTCAGGCATCGCGGCCAGGTGCCGCACGTTCACGTGCGGGAGGACGTCCGCCCGGTACTCCTTGTAGACGGCGGCATCGGCGAACCCCAATTGCACCCCCGGGGCGTTGTAGGTCACGCCCTGGCCGCCTCCCGCGATGCGCGTGAGGTCGCCGAGACGGGAGCGCTCGAGCACGGGAGCGCTGGTCCGCGGATCGCTCATGCCGATTTTCTCCGTTTCCCCCGACGGACGCCCCTGAGCACGTTTGCGGTGTCACAATACGACAGGCGCGGGCGGGGTCCGCGCGAACGGACGCATTGGGGCGCGTCCACACATCTGTCACTGGAGGGGGAACAGATCAATGATGGAACCGAGGGGCGCGCTGCTCCCGATGTACTTCGTAGCGGACGAGTCGGGATCGATGGCTCCGCACATCCACGAGCTCAACGAGGGCCTCGTCTCGCTGCAGGACGCGATGCAGGTCGAGTCCTTCGCGGCGGCCAAGATCCGGTTCTCGGTCATCGGCTTCGCCGACGATGCGGTGACCTACCTCGAACCCGCGGATCTGCGCACACTCCCGCAGATGCCGATGTTCCAGCCGCGCGGTCTCACGTCGTACCAGTCGGCCTTCGACCAGATCGGCTACCGCATCTCGATCGATGTGCCGCGGCTGAAGTCGGAGGGGTATCAGGTGCACCGGCCCGCGGTCTTCTTCCTGACCGACGGTGTCCCCAATCCGCATGAGGACTGGCGCGCCGCGCGGACGTACATGCTGGCGCAGCCGGCTGCGCCGAACGTGTTGGCCTTCGGGATCGGCGAGGCCGATGCAGCGACCATCGTGGAAGTCGCCACCCAGCCGCACTTCGCGTTCATCCGTTCGCAGGGAGTCGACACCGGCGCGGCGATCAGCGAGTTCATGACGCAGTTGACGCAATCCGTGATCGCTTCGGGGAACGCGCTCGCGGGTGGGGCCGGTGAGCTCCAACTCGAGCGGCCGGAGGGCTTCAGCCTCGCCGTCGACTACGTCTGATCGTGGCGGGAGACGGAGGAATGGTGCGCCGTTGGTTCGGTGAGCGCCGCGAGGACGCGATGTCCGCGGAGATCGCGACGGCGATCACCGGGGAGATCCATCGGGCCGAGCCGCCGTGGGAGGAGGCCGGCCCGTTGCCGGGGGTGACGACGTTCGTGGAGCCGCCACCGATTCCGGAGGCGACACCGGTGTCGGGCACCGTCGACATCGAACAGGTCGTGGTGGGCGATCCCGGGCCGCAGGTCGAACCCCGTCCGACGGCGGAGCGGTACCGCTCGGTTCCCTTCCGCCCGGACACGGTGGTCGACGGGTGGAGCACCCGCGCCGTCACCGTCCGCGCCGCCTCGCTGCGCGGTCACCTGCACCGCTACGACGGTGCGCCGCGCCAGGACGAGATCGCGGTGCACACGGCACCGTCGGGTCGCGTGATCGGCGTCGTCGCGGATGGGGTCTCGGCCGCCGTGCACTCGCACGTCGGGGCCAACACCGCCGTCACCGTGGCTGTGCAGTGGTTGATGGCGGAGGCTCCCGAGGTGGGCGCGCCGGTGGCGTGGGACGAACTGGTGCGTGCGATCAGCTGGCAGATGGCCGAGCGCGGACGCGGGGTGCTGGGCCTCGACGAGATCGATCCTCAGCAGGTCGAGCAGAACTTCGCGACGACGCTGATCGCCGCCATCGTCGACCCCGGCCCGGACGGGTCGCTCGCCGTGGAGGCGATCGGTGTCGGTGATTCGACCGCCTGGGTGCTGCGGAACGGGGACTTCCTGCCCGTCCTCGGCGGCAAGTCCGACGGTGCCGGGGGCATCGCCTCCTCGGCGGTCGCCGGCCTGCCGCGCGTGCCTGCGATCATCGAATCCGTGACGGAGACGGTGCTTCCCGGCGAGGTGCTGCTCCTGGGGTCCGACGGCATCGGCGATCCGCTCGGCGGCGGACAGGGCGGCGTGGGCGAACTGCTGCGGTCGGTCCTCACACCGGCGGCGCCGTCGCCGACCGAATTCGCCCACATGCTCGACTTCTCCCGCGAGACCTTCGACGATGATCGCTCACTGATCGCGGTGTGGCCGAGGGCGTGACCGCCCCGTCGTCCGCAGTCGGCTCCGTGCCGACTGCGGACGCCGCCGTCACAGGTGACCCGACGTGCACACCCAGACCTTGATGAACCCGCCGCCGGCGAGGGAGGTGGCGCTGCGCTGCGCGGCGTAGAGCGAGCGGCCGGTGCCGCCCTGGAAGCTGGTACGGGTCTCGGCCACGGCGCCGCAGCCGTTCGCGAACGAGGCGAGCACGCGGCAGCTGCCCCAGCCGCAGGAGTTGAGCGCGGCGCGCTCGGCGGCGGAGCGGGACGGGTAGTCCCACGAGCGGCCCGTCGCGCCGTTACTGGCGACGGCGATGGCGCCGAAGTTGTACGCGGCGGCGCCGGCGGTGGGCGCCGCGGCGATCTGGATGCCTCCGGCCACGCTCGCGGTGGCGACGGCGGCGACGACCGCCTTCTTGGTGAACGTCATCATGATGGGACTGCCTTTCGGGGGATGTGCTGGGGGAGTGGCCGGATCAGCGGGGGAGCGATTCGCCGGCCTCGGGCTTGTCGGTGGCCTCGATCGGGGTCACGTCCGGCTTGGTGACGGTGACCTTCTGCCCCCACTTCGAGAAGGTGAGGGTCACGGTCCCGTCGTCGGACGGCTTGACCTGGATCCGCACGACCTGCTGCTCACCGGACGACTGCACCCAGACGGTGGTCGGGACGGGAACGCTCTTGTCGGGGTCGACGCGCGAGCCGGAGATCGCGGCGATCTCGGTGGCGGGCGCGGTGCCGGTGATCTTCGTGGTCTCCTGGCCGTCGATCGTCTCGCTGCCGGCGGCCTTCGCGCCGGTGACCTTGGTCAGGATGTTCGGGAGGCCCTTCTTCTCGTCGAAGAGGGCGGAGACGTCGTAGATGGAGGCGCCGTCGCCGTAGTCGACGTACTTGTCGCCCATCAGCGCGGCGTACATGTGGCCGTCGGTGTAGGTGAACTTCCCCTCGGACGTGCCACCGATGTCGACGGTGGCGGTACCGGTCGCCCGGGTGACGGGCTTGACCTGGAGGTCACCGTCGACCTTGGTGATGGGGAGGTTGGGAACCGTGCCGGCCACCTCCACGACGAAGTGGGCGCTGGTGACCTTCTTCGACGCCTCGGCGGCGGAGCGGAGCAGGGCCGAGGCATCCGTGTCGGCCGCGACCGCGGACGCGGTGGTGTCGGAGGCGGCGGACGAGCCGCCCTTGTCCGAGCAGCCGGTGAGGGCGAGCGTGAACGCGAGCGCCGTCGAGGCCGCGACGAGGGCGGGGCGGGATGTGCGCGTCATGGGTGGTGTTCTCCTTCATCTCGAGTGAGATGAGGTTCGGCCACAGTGCTTAACCCGTGCTTACGGTCCCCTGAATCCGTTGGCGCGGCGGCGATGCCCTGCGCGGATCCCAAAACTTACTGGTCGGTAGGTTGCGGATGCTGATAATCGCAGGTCAAGTGAGATACGTCATTCGGCCAGGGTCGCCGCCCGAGCCGATCGGAGGAGGCATAGAGTCGACTCCGGACCCGTGAAGAATGCGGGTGGACCGAGTAACCAGACAGATGGTGAGCTGATGGATCTCTTCGAATACCAAGCGAAGGAACTGTTCGTCAAGCACGGCGTGCCTACCTCGGCCGGCCGCGTGACGGACAACGTCGCTGACGCCCGTGCGATCGCCGAAGAAGTCGGCAAGCCGGTGATGGTCAAGGCGCAGGTGAAGGTGGGCGGCCGCGGCAAGGCCGGTGGCGTGAAGTACGCCGCGACGCCGGACGACGCGGAGCGCTACGCGAACGACATCCTGGGCCTGGACATCAAGGGGCACGTCGTCGGCAAGCTGCTGGTGGCCGAGGCGAGCGACATCGCCGAGGAGTACTACATCTCCTTCCTGCTCGATCGCGCGAACCGCACCTACCTGGCCATGTGCTCGGTCGAGGGCGGCGTGGAGATCGAGGTCACCGCGGAGGAGAACCCGGACGCGCTGGCGAAGATCGCCGTGGACGCCACCAAGGGTGTCGACCTGGCCTTCGCGCGTGAGATCGCCGAGAAGGGCAAGCTGCCCGCCGAGGTGCTCGACGCCGCGGCCGTGACCATCCAGAAGCTGTGGGAGGTCTTCGTCGCCGAGGACGCCACCCTGGTCGAGGTCAACCCGCTCGTCCGCACCCCGGACGATCAGATCCTCGCGCTCGACGGCAAGGTCTCGCTCGACGAGAACGCCGACTTCCGCCACAAGGACCACGAGGCCTTCGCCGACGCCGGCTCGACCGATCCGCTCGAGCTCAAGGCCAAGGAGAACGACCTCAACTACGTCAAGCTCGACGGTCAGGTCGGCGTCATCGGTAACGGTGCGGGCCTGGTCATGTCGACCCTCGACGTGGTCGCCTACGCCGGCGAGAACCACGGCGGCGTCAAGCCCGCCAACTTCCTCGACATCGGCGGCGGCGCCTCGGCCGAGGTCATGGCCGCCGGCCTCGACGTCATCCTCGGCGACGAGCAGGTCAAGAGCGTGTTCGTCAACGTCTTCGGTGGCATCACCGCGTGCGACGCCGTGGCCAACGGCATCGTCGGCGCCCTGAACACCCTGGGCGACACGGCCTCCAAGCCGCTCGTCGTCCGCCTCGACGGCAACAAGGTCGAGGAGGGCCGGGCGATCCTGGCCGCCGCGAACCACCCGCTGGTGACGCTCGCGCAGACCATGGACGAAGGCGCCGACAAGGCCGCCGAGCTGGCGAACAAGTAAGGGAGACAACAGAAAAATGGCTATCTTCCTGACCAAGGACAACAAGGTCATCGTCCAGGGCATCACCGGCGGCGAGGGCACCAAGCACACCGCGCTGATGCTCAAGGCGGGCACCAACGTGGTCGGCGGCGTGAACGCGCGCAAGGCCGGCACGACGGTCAAGCACACCGACAAGGACGGCAACGAGATCGAGCTCCCCGTCTTCGGCTCCGTCGCCGAGGCGATGGAGAAGACCGGCGCCGACACCTCGATCGCCTTCGTGCCGCCGGCGTTCTCCAAGGACGCCATCGTCGAGGCCATCGACGCCGAGATCCCGCTCCTGGTGGTCATCACCGAGGGCATCCCCGTGCAGGACTCCGCGTACGCGTGGGCCTACAACGTGGACAAGGGCGGCAAGACCCGCATCATCGGCCCGAACTGCCCCGGCATCATCACCCCGGGCGAGGCCCTCGTCGGCATCACCCCGGCCAACATCACCGGCACCGGCCCCGTCGGCCTGGTGTCGAAGTCGGGCACGCTGACCTACCAGATGATGTACGAGCTGCGCGATTTCGGCTTCTCGACCGCCATCGGCATCGGCGGCGACCCGGTGATCGGCACCACCCACATCGACGCCATCGAGGCGTTCGAGAAGGACCCGAACACCAAGCTCATCGTCATGATCGGCGAGATCGGCGGCGACGCCGAGGAGCGCGCCGCGGCGTACATCAAGGAGAACGTCACCAAGCCCGTCGTGGGCTACGTGGCCGGCTTCACCGCTCCCGAGGGCAAGACCATGGGCCACGCCGGCGCCATCGTCTCCGGCTCGTCGGGCACGGCCACCGCGAAGAAGGAGGCCCTCGAGGCCGCCGGCGTCAAGGTGGGCAAGACCCCCTCCGAGACCGCCGCTCTCGCCCGCGAGATCCTGCAGTCGCTGTAACAGCAGCACATTCGGTCCACGGCCCCGTCTCCCTTCCGGGAGGCGGGGCCGTCCCGTTTCCGGGGCCGACGGTGCGGGGCTGTGTCGACGGTGCGGGGCGCTAGGCCGACGGTGCGCGCTCGACGCCGCGGAAGAGCAGGTAGAGCACGAGCGCCGCGGCCGCGAGGCCCGCGCCGAGCAGGCACGCCCCGGTCCAGCCGGCGAGCGGCCAGAGCGCGGCGGTCGCCGCGGAGCCCAGGGTGCCGCCGAGGAAGAAGGTGCCCATGAACACCGCGTTGATCCGGCCACGCGCCTGCGGTCGCAGCGAGAAGACCACCGCCTGAGACGAATTCAGCGCTGCCTGCTGCCCGATGCCCATCAGTGCCAGACCGATGATCAGCGCGGGCAGGCCGATCGCGCCGCCCGCGGGGATCATCAGCAGCCAGGCCGCGGACTGCAGCCCCAGCCCGCCCGCGGTGAGCACCGCGCCGTGGCCGCGGTCGACGAACTTCCCGATCGTCGGACCGGAGAGCGCCCCCACCGCGCCGAGCAGCCCGATTGCGCCGATCGCCGTCGGCGTCCAGCCGAACCGCGGCCCCGCGAGCAGGAACGTGACCGCGGCCCCCTGCACCATGAACGAGCCGAGCGCGAGCCCGATCAGCACCGACCGCAGCCGCAGCACCGGCAACTCGCGCACCAGCCCGGCCATCGAGGCCAGCAGTTCCCGGTAGCCCGACGGGGTAAGCCCCGGCCGACCCGGATCGTGGCGGGGCAGCGCGCGGGCGAGCGCCGCGGTGATCGCCACCAGCAGCGCCGCGAGCACGAGGTACGGGGCGCGCCAGCCGGCGAGATCCGACAGGACACCGGAGAGGAACCGGCTGACCACGGTGCCCAGCACGAGGCCGCTCATCACGATGCCGACGGCGCGGGCCTGGTGCTCCGGGCCGGCCAGCTCCGCCGCGTACGGCACGATCACCTGCGCGCCGACCGAGGTGATCGCCGCGATCGTCGCCGCGACCAGCAGCACCCCGCCCGACGGCGCCGCACCCGCCGCCACCAGCGCCGCCGCCGTGATCAGCAGCAGCGTCAGCGCGAGCGGGCGTCGGCGCACGGCGTCGGCCATCGGCACCAGCAGGAGCAGGCCGACGGCGTAGCCCGCCTGCGCCGCGGTGACCAGCATCCCGGCCGCGGTCTCGGACATGCCCAGCCGCTCCTGCAGCAGCCCCAGGATCGGGTGCGCCAGGTAGTTGCCCGCGACGGACAGGCCCGTCGCCAGGGCCATCAGGCGGAGCAGGCCGGGCGCGGCCGTCGCGGTGCGCGTCGCTGTGGTGGTCATGGTCTCCAGTCTGGGCCGCGCATGATCATGCGTCCAACGTATGATTTCGATGGAATGATCTCTGAGGGAGATGATCGATGGAGCTGCAGCAACTGCGCTACGTGATCGCGGTGTCGGAGACGCTGAACTTCACCCGCGCCGCCGAGCGCTGCCACGTCGTGCAGTCCGCGCTCAGTCATCGCATCGCCGCGCTGGAGAAGGAGCTGGGCGCCCGGCTGTTCGACCGCACCAACCGCTCCGTCCGGCTCACTCGCGCCGGCGAGGCCTTCCTGCCGCAGGCGCGCGCCGCGCTCGCCGCGACCGAACGCGCCGCCGACGAGGTGGCCGCGACCCTCGGCGGGGTCCGCGGCACCGTCACCGTCGGCATGATCCCCACCTTCACGGTCTTCGACGTGGTCGACGTCCTGCGCGCCTACCGCGCCGCCTACCCCGAGGCGACCGTCCGGCTGCGCAGCGGCGCCAGCGAGAACCTCATCGAGGACGTGCGGACCGGCACCGTCGATCTCGCGCTGCTCGGTGTCCCCGACGGCTTCTCCACCGCGGGGGTCGTCGCGCACCGGCTCGCCGTCGACCACCTGGTCCTCGTGGTTCCCGAGGCCGAGCGGGTCGACGGTCCGCTCACCCTCGCCGAGACCGTCGACCGCCCGTTCGTCGACTATCCCGCCGGGGGAGCGGGCCGCGCCGAGACCGACCAGGCCTTCGAGCGCGCGGGCGTCCGGCGCACCGTCGCCTTCGAGGTGGACCGGTCCGAGACCATCCTGGAACTGATCGCCGCGGGGCTGTGCGTCGGGACGGCCGCGCGGGAGACCGTTCCCGCCGGTGCCGGGCTCGCCGTCGTGCCCCTCGTCGACGGTCCGACCCGCTCCCAGCTGCTGGTGCACTCGAAGCTGCTGAGCCCCGCGGCCCGCGCCCTACTGGCCCTCATGGACCACCACGTTCCGTGAGCGCAATCCCATTGCGGGCGGTCACCGTGTATAGGGTGGTGGCGTACTGGCTCCGCGCGGAGCCGCGTCGATAGTCGGGGAGAAGAACATGACCTACTCAGGTGGAGGGTACGGACAGCAGCCGGGCCAGGGGGGCTACGGGCAGCCGGACTACTCGCAGCAGGGCTACGGCCAGCAGGGCTTCGGCCAGCCGGGGCAGCAGGGCTACGGCCAGCAGGGTTACGGCCAGCCCGGTCAGCAGCCCGCGCAGCAGGGCGGTTACGGCCAGCCCGCGCAGCAGGGCGGCGGCTACGGCCAGCAGCCCGACTACTCGCAGCAGGGCTACGGCCAGCAGGGCTACGGCCAGGGCTACCCGCAGCAGGGCTACGGCCAGCAGGGCGGCTACGGCGGCTACCAGCAGGCGCCGGCCGCGCCGTCGAAGCCGCTCGACCTGGCGCTGGTGCTCTCCATCGCGACCGCCGCGCTCGGCGTCATCACGTTCCTGCTCGGCTTCCTCAACTTCGCTGAGGCCACCAACCCGCTCACCGGCCGCACGCTGGGTGCCAGCGGTTTCGACCACCAGGGCCTGATCTCGCTCGCGCTGGTGCTGGCCGCCGGCGTTGCCGCGGGGCTGAGCCTGATCGCGAAGGGCAACACCGGGCGCACCCCGGCCGCCGCGCTCGCCGTGTCCGGCTTCATCACGCTGCTCTTCGGCAGCTTCTCGTGGGAGTCGATCGCCGTCGGCTTCTGGATCGCGCTGGTCTTCTCGCTGTTCACCGCGGTCGCCGCGGTGATGCTGGTGCTCGTCGACGCGGGCATCATGAAGAACCCGGCCGCCGAGGCCGCCGCCCAGACGGCGTCCGCCGATGCGACCGCCACGGCCGCCGCGACCGCGACCACCGCCACTGAGGCGCCGTCGAGCCCGTCCGTCCCGTCCGCCGCACCGGTCCAGCAGGAGCAGCAGGCGCCGCAGTCGCAGGCCCAGTCGCAGTGGCCCTCCTACGGCGGCTACCAGTCGCCGGCCTCGTCGGGCTACCAGGCCTCCACGCCCTCGACCCCGTCGACCCCGGCTCCGGCCACCACGGGCTTCCCGGCGCCGAGCGCACCGTCGAACCCGGGCGCCTCGGCCTCCGGCGACGAGGTGACCACGGCGTTCGGCCAGGCCTCGGCCTCGGGCACGCCGTCCTACGGCACCCCGTCGACCCCGCAGTACGGCTCGCACTCGGCCGACGACGAGAACAAGCCGCAGGGTCAGTAGCGCCCGCGTGCGGCGCGCCTGAGCCATCGGCGACCACTGCGATGTCACAGTGGGAACGATGAATGATTCAGCGCGCGCCGCCGGGCCGGGCCCGAGCGAGACCCGGCCGCTGTTCGTCATGGCCTTCGGGCCCTCGCTCGTGACGCTCGCGTCCACCCTCGTGGTGGGCGCGATCGTGCTTCTCTCCACGTCGACGGGCTTCGGGGCGATCGTCCCGACCGTCGCCGGCCTGTGGCTGGCCGTGCACCAGGTGCCGGTCACCATCAGTGACATCACCCTCGGCGTGCTGCCCCTGGTCCCCACGATCGCGCTGGTCGTGGGCGTGGCCCGGGCCGCGCGCCGCGCCGGCGGCGAGGGCCGCCCCCTCGCGGACCTGCGCTCGGTGCTGCTGTGCGCCATCGCCGGGCCCGCCCTCTTCACCGCCATCGCGCTGGCCGTGGTCAACGACGCCGCCGGGCGGTACACCATCGGCACGCCGCCCCCGCTGACGGCCTTCGTGGCCACCGTCGCCGTGCACCTCGGCGCCGCCCTGATCGGCCTCGCCCCCGCCTACTGGCGCGACGCCGCCCGCTTCCTGCGCATCCCCGGCTGGGTGGACGACTGCGCCCGCCTCGCCGGCCGGGCGCTGCTCGCCTTCGGCGCGGTCGGCCTCGCCCTGGTCGTGGTGCGGCTGCTGATCCGCTGGGAGACCGTCTTCGAGCTGGTCCGCTCCGGCAACGACGCCGTGGGCATGATCTCGCTGGTGCTGCTCTCGCTGCTGTATCTGCCCAACGTGGTGATCGCGGGGGCGGCGCTGCCCCTGGGGGCGACCGTCGACCTGGGCCCGATCTCGATGAGCCTGTTCTCCGCCGTCCCCGGCCGGGCGCCCGGCGTGCCGATCCTCGCGGTCCTGCCGCAGGGCCCGTCGCCCTGGTACCTGCTGCCGCTGCTCGCCGTCCCCGCGTTCGTGGCGGTCCAGGTGGGCCGACGGTGCGCGGCCCGCTCCCTCGACCTGGGGCCGACGGTGACCGCGGTCGCCAGCACGGCCCTGATCGCCGCGGTCGGCTTCGGCGCCGCGGCCTTCCTCGCCGGCGGCGAGTTGGGCGGCTTCGGGTACGCCGGCGCCGACCTCGCGCAGGTGTTCCTGTTCACCCTCGGCTGGATCGGCCTCGTCGGTGTGCTGGCGGCCCTCGTGCTGCAGCAGGCGGGGGAGTCGCGCGCCGTACGCGCGGCGCGCCGGGCGGAGGAGCAGGCACCGTCGGGCTACACCACCTACGCCGACGAGGCGGACGTGATCGACGACGGCGTCACCGTCGAGATCGAGCCCGCCGACCGCGCGGAGCACGACGCGGAGACCGCGGAGCAGTCGGAGCAGGAGGTCGATCCGGCGGACACCGGCGACTTCGACGCCGTCGCCGAGCAGCCCACCGAGGAGGTCGCGCCCGTCTCCCGGCAGGCCGTCGGACCTGCGGCGACGAAGCGCGAGCGCGACATCGCGGACATCGAGGAACTCGACAGCTACACCTTCGGGCAGTAGCCCGCAGGCGCGGCGCTAGGCTGATGGCGCATCGCCCCCTCGGAAAAGAGTGCATCCTGACCACGCCCAGCCCCACGGTCGTGCCGCCGTGCGCGCCCGCCCGGATCGTCGTTCTGGCCTCCGGCACCGGTTCGCTGCTCGAGGCGCTCCTCGCGGCGGCGGGTGAGCCCGGCTACCCCGGGTCCGTGGTCGGCGTCGTCGCGGACCGCACCTGCCGGGCGCTGGACGTCGCCGCGCAGGCCGGCGTGGAGAGCGCCGAGGTGCCGCTGCGGGCCTACGACGGCCGCGCCGACTGGGACGCCGCGCTGACGGCCACCGTCGAGGAGATGGAGCCGCACCTGGTGGTCGCGGCCGGATTCATGAAGATCCTCGGCCCCGCCTTCCTCGCCGCGTTCGGCGGGCGCGTCGTCAACGCGCACCCCGCGCTGCTGCCCGCCTTCCCGGGCGCCCACGCCGTTCCCGCCGCCCTCGAGCACGGAGTCAAGCTCACCGGCTCCACCGTGCATCTCGTCGACGCGGGGCTCGACACCGGACCGATCCTCGCGCAGGAGGCGGTCGCGGTGCAGCCGGGGGACACCGAGGAGACCCTGCACGAACGGATCAAGGTCGTCGAGCGCCGGCTTCTCACCGAGGTCGTCGCGGCAATCGCCCGCCAGGGCTACAGCGTGGATGGACGAAAGGTCACCATTTAAATGAGCAGCAACATCCCGATCAAGCGCGCGCTCATCAGCGTGTACGACAAGTCGGGCCTGGTGGAGCTGGCCACCGGCCTGGCGCAGGCGGGCGTCGAGATCGTCTCGACCGGCTCGACCGCGCGCACCATCGCCGACGCGGGCGTCGCCGTGACCCGCGTCGAGGACGTCACCGAGTTCCCCGAGTGCCTGGACGGCCGGGTCAAGACCCTGCACCCGAAGATCCACGCCGGCATCCTCGCCGACACCCGCCTGCCCGAGCACCTCGAGCAGCTGCGCGAGCTGGACGTGAAGAAGTTCGAGCTCGTCGTGGTGAACCTCTACCCGTTCACCGACACCGTCGCCTCCGGCGCCTCCGAGGACGAGTGCATCGAGCAGATCGACATCGGCGGACCGTCGATGGTGCGCGCCGCGGCCAAGAACCACCCGTCGGTGACCGTCGTGGTCTCGCCCGACGACTACGGCGACGTGATCGACAGCGCCCGCCTCGGCTTCTCGCTGGAGCAGCGCAAGGCGTTCGCCGCGAAGGCCTTCCGGCACACCGCTGACTACGACGTGGCCGTGGCCTCGTACATGACCTCGGTCGTCGCGCCCGAGCCGGATCAGAAGTTCCCGGCGTGGATGGGCGGCACCTGGACCCGCGAGGCCGTGCTCCGTTACGGCGAGAACCCGCACCAGGGCGCGGCGCTGTACGTCGACGGCGCGAAGACCGGGCTGGCGCAGGCGCAGCAGCTGCACGGCAAGGAGATGAGCTACAACAACTACACCGACGGTGACGCCGCCTGGCGGGCCGCCTACGACTTCAACGAGCCGGCCGTCGCGATCATCAAGCACGCCAACCCGTGCGGCATCGCCATCGGCAAGGACGTGGCGCAGGCGCACCGCAAGGCGCACGCGTGCGACCCGGTCTCGGCGTACGGCGGCGTCATCGCCGCCAACCGCGAGGTCAGCCTGGAGATGGCCGAGCAGGTCTCGGAGATCTTCACCGAGGTCATCATCGCGCCCTCGTACGCCGACGGCGCCGTCGCGGTCCTGCAGCGCAAGAAGAACATCCGCGTGCTGCTCGCCGAGCCGCCCGTGCTCGGCACCGAGATCAAGCAGATCACCGGCGGCCTGCTGGTGCAGCAGTCCGACGCCATCGACGCCGCGGGCGACTCGCCCGAGGAGTGGACGCTGGCCGCGGGTGAGCCCGCCGACGAGGCGACCCTCGCCGACCTCGAATTCGCCTGGCGCGCCTGCCGCGCGGTGAAGTCGAACGCGATCCTGCTGGCCTCCCGCGGTGCGTCCGTGGGCGTGGGCATGGGGCAGGTCAACCGCGTCGACTCCGCGCAACTGGCCGTGACCCGCGCGGGCGACCGCGTGCTCGGCTCGGTCGCCGCGTCCGACGCCTTCTTCCCGTTCCCCGACGGCCCGCAGATCCTCATCGACGCGGGCGTGAAGGCGATCGTCCAGCCCGGTGGCTCCATCCGCGATAAGGAGGTCATCGAGGCCGCCGCCGAGGCGGGCGTCACGATGTACTTCACCGGCACGCGCCACTTCTTCCACTGATCCGCGCGCAGCGAACGCCTCCGGGGTGAATCATTGTCCCGGGGGCGTTCGCCGTTTCCGCCCCTTCGTCGTGCCCGCGACGATCGCACGGAGGAGATGTCGATGCAGGTGCCGCCCGAAGTCCTACCGCTGCTCGAGGCCGCCGTCGGGCCGATGCCCGAGGATGCGGAGATGCCGCTGCCGCCGATGGGGCTCTCGGTCGAGGACGAGCGCGAGCAGCGCAAGCGGGATCTGGCCGTGGCCTTCCGGGTCTTCGGCCGGCTGGGCTTCTCCGAGGGCGTCGCCGGGCACATCACCGCCCGCGACCCCGAGGACTCCGGGCTGTTCTGGGTGAACCCGTTCGGCATGAGCTTCAACCAGATCCGCGTCTCCGACCTGATCTGTGTGGACCACGAGGGCGTCGTCGTGCACGGGCGGCGCCCCGTGAACCGTGCCGCGTTCGTGATCCACGCGCAGGTGCACGACGCCCGGCCCGACGCCGTGGCCGCCGCGCACGCGCACTCGGTGCACGGGAAGGCGTTCTCGTCCTTGGGGATTCCGCTGGCACCGCTCACGCAGGACGCCTGCGCCTTCTACGAGGACCACGGCATCTACGACGACTACGCCGGCGTGGTGAACGAGACCGTCGAGGGTAAGCGGGTGGCCGCGGCGATCGGCGATCACAAGGCCGCGATCCTCAAGAACCACGGGCTCATCACCGTCGGCGGCTCCGTCTCCTCGGCCGCCTGGTGGTTCGTGACGATGGAGCGCTCGTGCCAGGCGCAGCTGCTCGCCATGGCCGCCGGCCGGCCGCAGGAGATCGACCACGAGACGGCCCTGCTCACCCGCTCCCAGGTCGGCAGCGACCTCGCCGGCTGGTTCCAGTTCCGCCCGCTCTGGGAGCAGACCGTCGCGAGCTCGCCCGACGTCTTCGACTAGCCCCGGCCGCCGACAGGGCGCGTACCGAACGTCGGGTTCTGCGGGGCTCCGCCACCGAATTCGGTGCCGGATCGCCGCAGAACCCGACTTTCACGACGCGTCGGCCGCGGGTCAGCGGCTGAGGTCGTCGAGGAGGGACACCGCGGCGCGGGCGTACTCGCCGATCCAGCGGTCGTGGATGCGCTTGATGGGCACCGGCGCCAGCGTGAGGTGCCGCTCGCGGCCGACCTTGCGCCCGATCACCAGCTCCGCCCGCTCGAGGACGCGCAGGTGCTGCAGCACCGTGGTGCGGTCCAGGTCGGGGAAGTGATCGCACAGGTCGCCGGTGGTCCGGGGCGCCTCCTTGAGCACGTCGAGCATGCGGCGACGGGTGCCGTTGGCGAGCGCCTTGAAGACCAGGTCGTCGGCATCGTCGTCCGGCGCCTGCGTGGACGTCGCCCCGATCGCCGGCGCAACCCCCGCCGGCAGCGCGCTCGCCGCACCGGCCGCCGACGCCGGCGCCGGCGCCTGCGTCGCGTCGATGCCTGTGCGTTCGCTCTTGCGGCCTCCCGATGACATGTTGTAGTTTTATCACATGTCCGAACTCAAGGAACTCACCTTCACCGTCTCCGGCTACGTGGCGCGCCCCACGGCCCAGGTCTACGAGGCCGTCGCCGACCCGGAGCAGCTCTCGAAGTACTTCACCACCGGCGGCGCCCGCGGCCGGCTGGAGCCGAACACCGAGGTCACCTGGGACTTCGCCGACTTCCCCGGAGCGTTCCCCGTGCAGGTGCTCGAGGCGGACCCGCACTCGAAGATCGTGATCCGCTGGGAGGCGGAGAACGCCGTCGCCGGCGACGGTCACACCACCACGACCTTCGAGTTCGCCCCCGTCGACGACGACACCCGCACGCTGGTCACCATCACCGAATCCGCGTGGACCCTCACCGAGGACGGCGCGAAGGGCGCCTTCGGCAACTGCATGGGCTGGACCGGCATGCTCGCCGCCATGAAGGCCTGGGTGGAGCACGGCATCAACCTGCGCGAGGGCTTCTACAAGTAACCCACCGTCGACAGCGGGCGCCCGCCCTGACAGGGTGAAGGCATGTCGGAGACCGCCGCCCTCGCCCGTCGCGCCTACGAGACCGTCGAGCCCTTCCACGTCGTCGCCTACTTCAACCCCGGAATCCGGGATGCGTGCAGCGACCTCGGGATCGACCAGCACGCCTTCTACGTCGGCGCCCGGGCCGCACCGATGGGCGAGGCGCACGCCTCGGTGGTGACGGCGGCGTTCTACAACTTCTCGCCCACCGTCATCGAGAACGGGTGGACGCAGGCTCTGCAGGCGGGGCTCGCCGAGATCGACGACCGCCGCTACGCGATGCTCGCCGAGCAGTACGGCACGATCCTCGCCGGCATCGACCCCGCCGAGATCGAGGCCCTCGCCCAGGGATTCGGCGCCGTCGCCGACGGGCTGCCGCTGGGCGGCCGCGCGCTGGCGTCCGCGTGGGCCGCGTCGCCCGTCCCCGACGCGCCGGCGCTCGCGCTCTGGCGACACGTCTCCGTGCTGCGCGAGTGGCGCGGCGACAACCACCTGGCCGAACTCATCCGCCACGGCCTCACGGGCCTCGAGGCCGGCGTCTTCCACGAGGCCGACCTCCCCGATCCCGAGATCCGCCGCCGGGTCATGGGCCGTCGGTTCTTCCGCATCACCCGCGGCTGGAGCGAGGAGCAGTGGAACGGCGCCGTCGCCCGGCTCACCGAGCGCGGCCTCGTCGAGGGCGAGCCGGAGGCGCACCGTCTGACCCCGGAGGGCATGGCCCTGTACGACGAGATCGAGGCGGGCACCGACGCCGTCAGCGGCGCCGCGTTCGCCGACGCCACGGAGGGCCTCATCGACCGGATGCGCCCGGTCAGCAAGGCCGTGATCGACGCCGGCGTGCTCCCCGGAAGCACGAAGAAGTAGCGCCCGGGGTATTCCCGGTTTCGCTGCGGGCGTACTCGCTGGGGCGGAACCGGCGGATCGGCGTAGCGTGGCTTCCGTGAGCACCGCACGCCCCGACACGCTGCCCGCTGATCGCCCCGCCACCCTCGGCGAACTCAAGGCCTCCGGCCACGTCTACCGCGGGATCAAGGACGAACTCCGCAACAACCTGCTCGCCGCCCTGCGCGCCGACACGAACCCCTGGGACGGCATCCAGGGCTTCGACGACACCGTCGTCCCGCAGCTCGAACGCGCCCTCCTGGCCGGCCACGACGTCGTCCTGCTCGGCGAGCGCGGGCAGGGCAAGACCCGCCTGATCCGCACCATCGTCGGCCTGCTCGACGAGTGGACCCCCGTGATCGACGGTGCCGAGCTCGGCGAGCACCCGTACCACCCGATCACCCCCGCCTCGATCCGCCGCGCGGCCGAGCTCGGCGACGAGCTGCCCGTCGCCTGGAGGCACCGCGACGAGCGCTACTCGGAGAAGCTGGCCACGCCGGACACCTCCGTCGGCGACCTGGTCGGCGACGTCGACCCCGTCAAGGTGGCGCAGGGCCGCAGCCTCGGCGACCCCGAGACCATCCACTTCGGCCTCATCCCGCGGGCGCACCGCGGCATCGTCGCCGTCAACGAGCTCCCGGACCTCGCCGAGCGCATCCAGGTCGCCATGCTCAACGTGATGGAGGAGCGCGACATCCAGGTGCGCGGCTACACGCTGCGCCTGCCGCTCGACGTGCTGTTGCTGGCCAGCGCGAACCCCGAGGATTACACGAACCGCGGGCGCATCATCACCCCGCTCAAGGACCGCTTCGGCGCCGAGATCCGCACCCACTACCCGCTGGACCTCGAGGACGAGGTCGCGGTCATCGAGCAGGAGGCCGACGTGGTCGCCTCCGTGCCGCAGTACCTCACCGAGGTGCTGGCCCGGTTCACCCGCGAGCTGCGCGAATCGCCCGCCGTCGACCAGCGCTCCGGCGTCTCCGCCCGGTTCGCCATCGCGGCGCAGGAGACCATCGCCGCGGCGGCCCTGCACCGCGCGGCCGTGGGCGGCGAGGAGCTGCCCGTCGCGCGCCCCGTCGACCTGATGACGGTGCCCGACGTGCTGCGCGGCAAGGTCGAGTTCGAGGCCGGCGAGGAGGGCCGCGAGATCGCGACGCTCGTGCACCTATTGCGGCGCGCGACGGCCGAGACCATCGCCGAGTACCTACTGGGCGTCGACCTGGGGCCGCTCGTGGAGGCCATCGAGGCCGGCGGGCCCATCGTCACCGGCGACGACGTGACCGCCGCCGAGCTGCTGGAGAACCTGCCCGAGGTGCCCGTGCTGGCCGAGGTCTACCGCCGGCTCGAGGCCGAGACCCCGGGGGAGCGGGCCGCGGCCGCCGAGTTCGCGCTGGAGGGCCTGTACCTCGCCCGGCGGATCGGCAAGGAGTCCGACGACGAGGGCCAGACCGTCTATGGCTGATCGGTCCCGGCGCGGGAAGAGCACGCGGCGGGGGCATCTGGCCCGGTACCGCCGCTACACCGGCGGGCCCGATCCGCTGGCCCCGCCGGTGGACCTGCGCGACGCGCTCGACGAGATCGGCCGCGACGTCATGAGCGGCGTCTCCCCGCGCCGCGCCCTGCAGGAGTACCTGCGCCGCGGGAGCGAGAACCGCCGCGGCCTGGACAAGCTCGCCGAGCTGGCGAACCGTCGCCGGCAGGAGCTGTTGCAGCGCAACAACCTCGGTAAGACCTTCGACGACGTGCAGAAGCTGCTCGACGAGGCCGTGCTCGCGGAGCGCAAGGAGCTCGCGCGGGCGCTCGACGACGACGCGCGGTTCCAGGAGATGCGGATCTCGAACCTGCCGCCGTCGGCGGCGCAGGCCGTCCGCGAGCTGGGCGACTACTCCTGGCGCTCGCCGGAGGCCGCGCAGAAGTACGAGGAGATCCGCGACCTGCTCGGCCGCGAGCTGCTCGATCAGCAGTTCGCCGGCATCAAGCAGGCCCTCGAGGGCGCCACCGACGAGGACCGCGAGCAGATCCAGAAGATGCTCGACGACCTGAACACGCTGCTGGACAAGCACAACGCCGGCACCGCGACGCAGGACGACTTCGAGGAGTTCATGGCCGAGCACGGTCAGTACTTCCCGGAGAACCCGCGGAACATCGACGAGCTGATCGACGCGCTGGCCCAGCGGTCCGCCGCGGCGCAGCGGCTCTACAACAGCCTGACTCCCGAGCAGCGGGCCGAGCTGGAGGAGCTCTCGCAGGCCGCCTTCGGTTCGCCGCAGCTCTCCCAGGCGCTGAGCGATCTGACCGGCAAGCTCATGGATGCCCGGCCCGGCGAGGACTGGACCGGCAGCCAGGAGTTCGAGGGCGATTCCGGGATGGGGTTGGGGGATGCGACGCAGGCCATGCAGGACATCGCCGACCTGGAATCGCTCGCCGAGCAACTCAGCCAGCAGCACAACGGCGCCTCGCTCGACGACATCGACCTCGAGGCGCTGCAGCGGCAGCTCGGCGAGGAGGCCGTCGCCGACGCGCGCACGCTCGCCGAGCTGGAGAAGGCGCTGAAGGACCAGGGCTACTTCTCCCGCGATCCCGACGGGGCGCTGCGCCTGTCTCCCAAGGCGATCCGGCAGCTCGGCCAGTCGATCCTGCGGGACGTCGCGCACCGTCTGACCGCGCGTGGGGGCGAGCGCAACACCGCCCGCGCCGGCGCCACCGGCGAGGCGACCGGCGCGAGCCGGGAGTGGCGCTTCGGCGACACCGAGCCGTGGGACGCCACCCGCACGGTGCTCAACGGCGTGCTGCGGCAGGCCGCCTCGGGGGAGACGGGGCCGGTGACGCTGGACGCCAAGGACATCGAGGTCACCGAGACCGAGGCGCGCAGCCGCGCGGCCGTCGCGCTGCTCGTGGACACCAGCTTCTCCATGGTCATGGAGGGGCGCTGGCTGCCGATGAAGCGCACGGCGCTGGCTCTGCACCAGCTGATCTCGACGCGCTTCCGCGGGGATGACCTGGCGCTCATCGGTTTCGGGCGGTACGCCCGCACCCTCAGCGTCGGCGAGCTCACCGGGCTGGACGGGGCGTACGAGCAGGGCACCAACCTGCACCACGCACTCGCTCTGGCGCAGCAGCACTTCCGCTCGCACCCGAACGCGCAGCCGGTGCTGCTCGTCGTCACCGACGGTGAGCCGACGGCCCACCTCGAGCGGAACGGCGAGCCCTTCTTCGACTACCCGCCGCACCCCCGCACCGTCGCGATGACGGTGCGCGGGCTCGACGCCGTCGCCGCGCAGGGCGCGCAGATCACCGTCTTCCAGCTGGGCGACGATCCCGGGCTCACCCGCTTCCTCACGGCGGTGGTGCGCCGCGTGGGCGGGCGGCTGGTCTCCCCGGACCTGGACGGGCTCGGCGCCGCCGTCGTCGGCGACTACCTGGGCAACCGCACCCGACGCTAGATCGTCGCCGGGCGGCGCCGCAGGGGACCGGTGGAGCGCCTACTTGATCTGGACCTCGACGCCGCCCCAGAAGGCGAAGCCCTTCACCACGATCCGGGGACCGGTGGGATCGCCGGTCTGCGGGTTCTTGTGCTCGAAGGCGCCCATCACGCCCACACCCTCCACGTGCACGTTGGCGCCGCGCGGCAGGACGATCTTGATGCCGCCCATCACGGCGTAGGCGTTGAGCACCACGTCGCCCACGAGGAACGTGGCCTCGCGCAGGTCCAGCGTCACGCCGCCCCAGAACGCCGTCGCGGTGTGCTCCGGCCCGACCGCGACGGGGCCGCGCACCTTGGTCTCCGACATCACGGCCCACTTGGTGTCGCCCATGCGCGGCACCCCGGCCGGTGCCGTCGTCGGTGGGCGGTACGCGGGCGTCGCAGCGGCCGGGAGGTTCTGCACGGCGGGCAGGTCGACGACGAGGCGATCGAGATCGGCGAAGGTGCGCGCGGCCACCGCCTCCTGTGAGCGCTCCTCGTACTCGTGCAGATCGATCTGGCCGAGGCCCAGCGCCTCGGAGAGCATCTCGACGACGCGGTTGCGGTCGTGATCCGATGCCCGCAGGACGTCGCGGCGGAGGGGTTCGAGCTCGTCGGACATACCCCCGACTCTAGGGGATCGGGTCGGCCGTGCGCCTCCGAAAACCGGTCGATACCGCCCCGGAACGCGATCGTCCCCCGGTCCGAGGAACCGGGGGACGATCGGGTCGCCGCTGGGCGGCGGTGGTGGGGCGCTCGCGTCAGAGCAGGCGGCCGACCACCGGGAGGCGCTTGAGCAGCAGCGCGATGCCCGAGGGCTGGCCCTTCTTCGGGGCCGCCTTCTGCTCGGCCTTCGCGACATCCTTCGACGGAGCCTTCGCGTCCGCGTTCGCCTTCGGCGCGGCCTTCGCGTCCGACGTGGCGGCCGGCTTCTTCGCGTCGATCGAAGCGGGCGCCCTGCCCTTCGAGGCGGCGTCCTTCTGTGCGGCGATCGGGGTGATCTTGGCCTCCGACGCCTTGACCGGCGCCTTCTTCGCGGCGGCCGGCTTGGCGGCGGGCTTGGTCGCGGCCGGCTTCGCGGCGGCGGGCTTCGCGGCGGCGGGCTTCGCGGCCGTGGTCTTGGCGGCGGGCTTGGCGGCGGGCTTGGCGGCGGACTTCGCCGGCGCCTTCTTCGCGGGGGCCTTCTTGGCGGGTGCGGCCTTCTTCGCGGCCGGGGTGGTCTTGCCGGCGGTCGACTTCTTCGCCGGGGCGGCCTTCGTGGCGGCGGGCTTCTCGGCGGCGGGCTTGGCAGCCGCGGGCTTTGCGGCAGCGTCCTTCGCGGCGGGCGACGCGGCACCGTCGAGGCCGAGCACGGCCCAGGCGTCCTCCCACGCGGCCACGGCGTCGGCGGTCACGGCGAGGTTGGTGTTGGCGGTCAGCGCCTTGCCGGGGTTCTTGCCCTCCCACGCGGCGGCGAGCTTCGCCACGTGCGCGGCGTAGTCGGCGGCCGGGGCGAGCGCGATCGGCGCACCGTCGGACAGATCGACCAGGGCCCAGGCCGTGACGGGGGCCTTCGCGGTGGCCTCGCTCTTGCGGGCCTGCCACGAATCACCGGTGGTGGCCTTGACGCGGAGCGTCTCGGTGCGGCCGTCGGTCGCGGTCACGGTGACGAGCGTGGTGTTGCCCTTCGTGGTCACCTCTGCCTTGCCCCCGCGGGCCTCAACGGCAGAGACGAACACCTCGACGGCGCGCTGTGCGGCGGTCTGAGCCATGGGTCTCTCCTGGGTTCGGTTCGCTGCGCGCCGTACAGCGCGCAGCTCGTGGCTTCATTAACCCATGAGTAGTTTCGCGAACCCAAGCCGAAACGGGCGTCACACGCGTAATGTGACCGGGTCGTGCGTCACATTCGTCAGGTGAGAAGGAACGCGATCAGCATGATCGCCGGGATCGAGAGCACCGTTGTGATAAGGCCGGAATCTCGCGCGAGGATCACGCCGCGGTTGTACCGCAGGCCGTAGACCAGCACGTTCTGTGCCGTGGGGAGGGCGGCGGTCACCGTCTGCGCGAACAGCGCATGGCCGGATTGGCCGAACAGGAAGCGCGCCATCGCCCAGGCCAGCACCGGCATTGCGATCATCTTGAGCACGGTGGCCAGCGCGATGTCCCGACGCGGGGCCTCGCCCTTCTGCAGCACCCGCACGCCGCCGAGCGAGAGCCCGAAGACGATCAGCGCCATCGGGACGGAGGCGTCGCCGAGGAGCTTGACGGGGCTCATCACCCAGTCCGGCGGGTGCCAGCGGGTCAGCGAGATCGCGAGCCCGATCAGCGCGCCCACGACGATCGGGTTGAGCAGCGGCGTGGCCACGGTCCGCCACAGCGGCAGCTTCGGGCCGGTCCGCTCGCGCGCCTCGGCGATGTCGAGCATCGTCAGCGCGATCGTCGAGAAGACGAGGATCTGGAACAGCAGCAGCGGCGCGACGTACGAGGTGTCGTGCAGCACGAAGACCGCGATCGGGATGCCGAGGTTCGACGAGTTCACATAGCTGGAGGCCAGTGCACCGATGGTCGCGTCGCCCATCCTGCGGCGCCAGAAGACCCGGACGATCACGTAGTACACCGCGGCGATCGCCAGTGCGGACCCGGCGCTGACCCACAACCGCGAGCTGAACAGCACCGTGACATCCGTGGTGGCCAGTGCATGCAGGAGTAGGGCGGGCGTGAGCAGGTAGAAGACCAGCAGCGACAGCTGCTTCTCCGGCTGCTCGCCCAGCACCTCGAGCCGGCCGAGCAGCCAGCCCGCCGCGATGATGATCGCGATCACGGCGAAGCCGGCCAGTACGGAGGTCATGGGCCGAAAGGTTACGCGACCGAAGTATCGCCGCCGAGAGCTGCTGCGGGTTGCACGTGACGAAACCGGGCTGATTTCGAGTCAGAACGGCGTATGCCCATTCTGGCCCGAAAACAGCCCGGTTTCGTCACGCGGCTACTTCTTGGAGGAGTACGGGAGCAGCGCCATCTCGCGCGCGTTCTTCACCGCGTGCGCCAGCTTCCGCTGATCCTGCGGCGAGAGCCGGGTCACCGCGCGGGAGCGCAGCTTGCCCCGCTCGTTGAGGAAGGTGCGCAGGTAGGTGACGTTTTTGTAGTCGAGAGCGCCTTCAGGGACGCGGACGAGGCCGCGCCGGGAGGCCGCGATGCGGACCGGTTTACGCGCCATCACCAGCTCGACTTCCGGACGCCGGGCAGCTGACCGTCGTGCGCCATCTGCCGCACCCGCACGCGGGAGAGGCCGAACTTGCGCAGGTGCCCGCGCGGGCGGCCGTCGGCGGCATCGCGGTTGCGCACCCGGGTGGCCGAGCCGTCGCGCGGCAGCTTCGCCAGCGTGCGCACGGCGTCGGCCCGCTCGTCGGGGTCGGTCGACGGGTGTGCGATGAGCCGCTTGAGCTCGGCGCGACGTTCCGCGTGCCGCGCCACCAGGGCCTTGCGCCGCTCGTTGGCGGCGATCTTCGCCTTGGTCGCCATCAGCGCTCCTCGCGGAAGTCGACGTGCTGCCGGATCACCGGATCGAACTTGCGCAGCACCATGCGGTCGGGGTCGTTGCGACGGTTCTTGCGGGTCACGTACGTGTACCCGGTGCCGGCGGTGGACTTGAGCTTGATGATCGGTCGGATCTCGTTGCGGGCCATTTACAGCTTCTCCCCTCGGGACAGGATCTCGGCGACGACCGCGTCGATGCCGCGGCGGTCGATGGTCTTGATGCCCTTCGTGGACACCCGCAGCACGACGGTGCGTCCGAGCGAGGGCACGTAGTAGCGGCGGCGTTGGATGTTCGGGTCCCAGCGGCGGTTCGTGCGCACGTGGCTGTGCGAGACCCGCTTGCCGAAGCCGGGTGCGCGACCCGTGACCTGGCAGTGTGCGGACATGGTTCTCCTTCTTGCGAACGGTTGTCGATAAGGTAACGTACTAGAAATGGGAATCATTTCCAATAGAACTCCGGTCCTGCTCCTGACCGGGTTCGGCGAGCAGGAGCGCGCGCTCGAGCTGGCCGAACCCGGCACCGTCGTCGTGCACCACGACCTCTCCGGCCTGCGCGAGGGACTCGTCGTGCGGTCGGAGACCACGTTCCGGCCCGACCTGGTCGCCGAGGAGCGCGTCGCCGTGCTCGAACTCGCGCACGGCTGCGTCTCGTGCACGCTGCGCGAGGACCTGCTGCCGCTGCTGCGCACGCTGCACCGCCGCGCCGGCGTGCGCCGGATCGTCGTGCGGCTGGACCCGATCCTCGAGGCCGAGGCGGTGCGGCACGCGATCGAGCACGTGGTGGTGGAGATGGTCGGCGCGGTGCCCGGCCCGGCCGCGCGCGACGTCGAGGTGGTCGGCGTGATCGGCTTCGTCGACGGACCGACCTGGCTCGCCGACGCACTCGGCGAGGAGGACCTGGGGGAGCGTTACGGCGTTCCCGACGACGACGAGCGCACCGTCGCGCAACTGGCCGTCGGGCACGTGCAGAGCGCCGGGCTGCTGGTCGTGACCGGCGACAGCCCCGACCCCGCCCGCCTGCGCGCCGTACTGCGCCGCCTCGCGCCCGGCGCGCCGATCGCCCGCGAGCGCGTGCCCCTGGAGAAGCTGCTGCCGCGCGTGGCCGCGCCGCGCCCGGCGATCGAGCCCTTCGGCCCGCTGTTGCCCGGCTGCCCGCCGCTCGAGCCCGACGGTGACGTCGCCCTGGTCGAGTTCAGCGCCCGCCGCCCGCTGCACCCCGGCCGGTTCCACGAGGCCATCGACGTGCTGCTCGACGGTGTCGTCCACGCCCGTGGGCACATCTGGCTCGCCACCCGGCCCGACGAGGCCTTCTGGCTCGAGTCCGCTGGGGCGGGGCTGCGCGTCGGCGCGGCCGGACGGTGGCTCGCCGCCGGGGGAGAGGGTTCGCCCGAGCGTTGGGCGATCGCGTCGGCGGCGTGGGACGAGACGCACGGGGACCGTCGGACCGACCTGGTGGTGCTCGCCGCCGGGGCCGACCCCGCGCAGATCGCCGACACGCTGCGCTGGGCCGAGCTGACCCCGCAGGAGCTGGCGGCCGGCCCCGCCGAGTGGGCCGGCTGGCACGACCCGTTCGGCGAGATGCACGCCGACCCGTGTGAGGACCTCGCCGCGCCCGCGGCCGAGACCGAGATCGATGAGGAGATGTCATGAAGCAGGGAGTCCATCCCGAGTACCGTCCGGTCGCGTTCCAGGATTCGTCGACGGGAAAGGTCTTCCTCACGCGCAGCACCGCGACGTCGGAGCGGACCGTCGAGGTCGACGGGGTCACGTATCCGCTGATCGTGGTGGACGTGACCAGCGACTCGCACCCGCTGTGGACGGGTAAGCAGCGCGTGATGGACACCGCCGGCCGCGTGCAGAAGTTCCAGGAGAAGTACGCGCGTTTTGGCGGGCGGGCCGCGGGACGGTAGACTTCAGTGCTTGTGACGTTGGAAGCCTCCTGGGCTCGCGTCGAGAGCTTTTTTCGTCAAGACCGATAGGAAGAATCATGGCTGTACCGAAGCGCCGTATGTCGCGGGCGAACACGCATGCTCGTCGCTCGCAGTGGAAGGCGAACAACCCCGAGCTGCAGGCCGTGCAGGTCGGCGGCCGCACCCACCTGGTTCCGCGTCGCCTCGTGCGCGCCGCGAAGCTGGGCCTGGTCGATCTCGATCGCCGCTAAGCTCCACTGATCTTTCCCCGAGAGCGGGTCGGCCCTGTGCCGGCCCGCTCTTGAGGTGTATCTGAAGGAGCCGTCGTGTTGCTCGCGGTGCTGAACTACGCAGGCATCGCGGTTTTCGCTGCCTCCGGTGCGTTGATCGGCGTCCGCAAGCGGCTCGACCTCTTCGGGGTGTGGACCCTCGCGGCGCTCACCGGCGTGGGCGGTGGCGTCGCGCGCGACGTGCTGCTGGGCATCCACCCGCCCGCCTCGTTCCAGGGCTGGGAGAACATCACCGTCGCCTCGATCGCGGCGGCCTTCGTGTTCGTCTTCCACCCGCAGTTCGGCCGGCTCCGCAACTCGGTGCTCGTCCTCGACGCCGTCGGCATGGGCGTCTTCTCCGCGACCGGCGCGCTCACGGCGCTGCATCACGACGCGTCGCCCTTCGCCGCCGCGCTGATCGGCATCACCACCGCGCTCGGCGGCGGCGTGCTGCGCGACATCCTGGTCAACGAGGTACCGCTGCTCATCCAGGAGCGCGACCTCTACGCCATCCCCGCCCTGACCGGCGCCGTCGCCACCGTCGTGGCCGCGCAATGGGGCGCGACCGATGCGCGCTCCCTGCTGGTGGGCGCCGTGCTCGCCTCGGGGTTCCGGCTGCTGGCGCTGTGGCAGGGCTGGCGCGTGCCCGTCGCGCCCGAGGACGTGCTCGGCCGGGCCCTGCGCGCCTGCAAGCGCTTCCTCCGTCCCTGACGGGACGAGGCCGACGCTCGGGGCCGGGTGAGGACACCGCGGGGCCGGGTGAGGACGCCGCGGGGCTCGGGTGAGGTCGACGCGGGGCTGGGTGAGGTCGACGCGGGGTCGAGGCCGCTCGGCGGCTGCGCGGGGCTCAGGCCACCCGGCTGCCGTGGGCTCGCTTGGCCTCGTACATTGCGCGGTCGGCCTCCTCGAGCAGCGAGCCGAGCATGGAGGCACCGTCGGCGATGCCCCGGGCGAGGCCGACGCTGGCGCGCACGGGCGTCTCGGACGGGTCGAAGAGCCGCTCGCCGAGATCGGCGGGGAGCCGCTCGGCGACGACGGCGAACTCGTCGCCGCCGAGGCGCGCGACGAGCGCGTCGGGTCCGGCGGCGGCCTGCAGCCCGCGAGCCACCCGGCGCAGCAGTTCGTCGCCCGCGGCGTGCCCCTGCGTGTCGTTGAGCTGCTTGAACCCGTCCAAGTCGACGACGGCGACCGTCATCGCGCCGGACCAGCGCCGGCAGTCCTGGGTGAGACCGCGGCGGTTGAGCAGGCCCGTGAGCTCGTCGAGCCGGGCGAGCTGGGCGGCGGAGGCGGCGTGCAGGGCGAACTGCTTCTTGCCCGCGTACACCACCCAGCCGGTGATGAGCAGGGCCAGCACCAGGGTGGCGGCGCCGGTGACGAGCACGCCGGTGCTCACGTCGCCGCGGAGCGCGCCGCCGGTCACGGCGATCGCCAGGGCCAGCGTCATCACGGCGCCCTGGACCGACATGGCGACCCGCCCGTGATAGACGCAGACGTAGCTGGCGGTGGCCACGAGCCAGGCGAGTTTGAGGAAGGCGACGCCCGTGGTGGTGACCACGAACAGGCCGGTGGTGATCACCACATCGCAGTACAGGACGTAGCCGAGCGACTCGACGTAGCTCACCGGGCGCCGCATCAGGTAGCGCACACCCCACGCGAAGCCCGGCAGCGAGAGCGAGAGGCACAGCAGCGGGATCGTCGACATGCCCTCGAAGGCGAGTGCGATGGCGGCCGCGGCGATGAGCGTGACGCTGCCCGCCGTGACGTACGCGACGGGCCGCCGCAGCCCCACCCGTGCCAGCAGTTCGACGTTGTCGGCGTAGACCCGAGCGCCGTCAGCAAAGGTACGCTTGACAAAGGAGGTCGTCGTGATCACGCACGGACTGTAATCGTTTCAAGAATGTGTGGCGAACAGCGCATGCCTGTTCGCTCTCGGCCAAGCACCCCTTAAGCCAATTCACACCCGAGTTCGGTAAGACTGTGGACTATGCGAATTCTGGTGGTCGACGACGATCGTGCGGTACGGGAGTCCCTGCGTCGCTCGCTGACCTTCAACGGGTACCAGGTGGACACCGCCGTCGACGGGCAGGACGCCCTCGATCACATCGCGAGCAACCGCCCCGATGCGCTGGTGCTGGACCTGAACATGCCCCGGATCGACGGCCTCGAGGTGTGCCGCCGCCTGCGCAGCGCGGGCGACGACCTGCCGATCCTCGTGCTCACGGCCCGCGACGCGGTGAGCGACCGCGTCAGCGGCCTCGACGCGGGCGCCGACGACTACCTGCCCAAGCCCTTCGCGCTGGAGGAGCTGCTGGCCCGGATGCGCGCGCTGCTGCGCCGCGCCGCGCCCGACACGGGCGCCGACAACGAGGTGCTCCGCTTCGAGGACCTCAGCCTCGACCCGGCCACCCGCGAGGTGGTGCGCGGCGAGCGGAACATCAGCCTCACCCGCACCGAGTTCAGCCTGCTCGAGATGCTCATGAGCAACCCGCGCCGCGTGCTCACCCGCAGCCGCATCCTCGAGGAGGTGTGGGGCTACGACTTCCCGACCTCGGGCAACGCGCTGGAGGTGTACGTCGGCTACCTGCGGCGCAAGACCGAGGCGGACGGCGAGAGCCGCCTGATCCACACCGTGCGGGGCGTCGGCTACGTCCTGCGCGAGACCCCGCCGTGATGCGATGACGGCGCCCAGGCACGCACGGCCGGAGGCCAGGGACAGGCAGGTCCGGGACCGGCGCGCCGCGTCCGACCCGGGCGTGCGGCGCCCCATGCGCGATCCCAACCCGATCACCCGCAACGTGAGCTTCCGCTGGCGCGTCACGCTGCTGGCCGCGGCCGTCGTGGGCATCACCGTGGCGCTCATGGCGGCGTCGGCGTTCTTCGTGGTCAAGCGCGCCATGTACGCGGACGTCGACAACCGGCTGCAGCAGCAGGTGGACTCGGTCGCGCCGGCGATGAGCTCGCCCGTCACGCAGTTCACCACCGTGATGATGATGCTGATGTTCCGGCCGGACATGTCCGTCAACCGCACGATGGTCGTCTACCCCGACGGGACGCCGTACCACTCGGGCCCGTCCGGCCAGGTGCCGATCGGCGACGAGGAGCGGCAGGTGATCTCGGGGGAGCGCGCCGAGTCCCGCCGCTCGGTCGGCGACACCCGCGTGATGGCGCGCCGCCTCGACAACGGCGTCACCATCATCGTCGCCGAGGACCTCACCCCGACGAAGAACCTGCTCAGCGAGCTGGGCACGGTGCTGGTGGTGGTCGGTGCCTGCGGCATCGTGCTCGCCGCCATCGCGGGCACCGCCGTCGCGCGCGGCGGCCTGCGACCCGTGCAGCGGCTCACCGAGGCCGCCGAACGGGTGGCTCGCACGGACGATCTCGCGCCGATCCCCGTGGTCGGCCGCGACGAGCTCGCACGCCTGACCACGAGCTTCAACACCATGCTCCGCGCGCTCGCCGACTCCCGCGATCGGCAGGCCCGCCTCGTCGCGGACGCCGGCCACGAGCTGCGCACCCCGCTGACCAGCCTGCGCACCAACGTCGAGCTGCTGGTCGCGGCGAACCAGCCGGGCGCGCCGCCGATCCCCGAGGCCGATATGAAGGAGCTCTCCGACGACGTGCTGGCGCAGGTCGAGGAGCTGACCACGCTGGTCGGCGACCTCGTCGACCTGGCGCGAGAGGATGCACCCGAGGCGGTCAACGAGGAGGTCGACCTCGAGGAGATCCTGCAGAAGGCGGTCGAGCGCGTCGAGCGCCGCCGCCCGACGGTCCGCTTCGACGTCACGAGCGCGCCCTGGTACGTCTACGGCGACAACGGCGGCCTGGGCCGCGCGGTGGTCAACGTGCTCGACAACGCCGCGAAGTTCTCGCCCGACGGCTCGGTCGTCACGGTCGAGCTCGCCGAGATCGGCGTCGCCCGCGCCGCGCTGACCGTCGCCGACAGCGGCCCCGGCATCCCGGAGGAGGACCGCGAGCTGGTCTTCGAGCGCTTCTACCGGTCGATGTCCAGCCGCTCGATGCCCGGCTCGGGCCTGGGCCTGGCGATCGTCAAGCAGGTGGTGGAGCGGCACGGGGGCTCCGTCGCGGTCGGCTCGGCCGACGGTGGCGGCGCGCTGGTGCGCCTGGAGATCCCCGGCAGCCCGGTCGCGGGCGGCCGCGCCCCGCAGGTGGTGCAGCGCGAACCCCGCCTGCGCCTGCTGCGGGGGAAGTGAAGGAGCCGCTGCGGGCACGTGAGGGAAGTCGCTTCCGGGGAAGTGACATTCTGCTCACAGGCACTTCACAGCAGGCGTATGCAGTGTGGGCGGGACGAAGACGAAGGAGGGGGCTCCATGACCGAGGGTCCGCAGTATCCCTATCAGCAGGGACAGCAGCCGGGGCACCAGCCGGCGCCGTCCGGCCAGCAGGGGCAACCGGGGCAGTACCGCCCCACACAGCAGTACCCGTACCCCGGCGGACCGTCGGGCTACCCGGCGCCGGGCGGGCTGCCCACCGTGACCACCACGCCGCCGGCGGCCCGCGGGCCGCGCCTGGGCGCGCTGGTGGCCCTCGGGGTGGCGATCGCGCTGGTCGCCTCGCTGCTCTCGGTCACCGGCGCGTACCTGGTGTGGGGCGGGGAGAACTCGGCGTCGACGGTGACGGTCAGCGGGGGCGACGCGCCGCCGGTGGTCAAGGGGTCGGTGCAGGACGTCGCGCAGGGCGTGCTGCCCGCGGTCGTCTCGATCGACAACCAGGCGGCCACCAGCGAGTCCTCGGGATCGGGCGTGGTGATCACCACGGACGGCAAGATCGTGACGAACAACCACGTGATCGCCGGCAACGGCAAGCTGACGGTCTCCTTCTCCGACGGCAGTGTGAGCCCGGCGGTCGTGGTGGGCGCGGACCCCGTCACCGACCTGGCGGTGATCCAGACCGACAAGCGCGACGTCAAGCCGCTGACCCTCGCCGACAGCAGCAAGCTGACGGTGGGCCAGGAGGTCGTCGCGGTCGGCGCCCCGCTCGGGCTGGCCGGCACGGTCACCAGCGGCATCGTCTCCGCCCTGAACCGTCCGGTGGCCACCAGCGGCAAGGACTCCGATCAGGCCACGGTGGTCAACTCGGTGCAGACGGACGCGGCGATCAACCCCGGCAACTCGGGCGGCGCCCTGGTGGACATGACCGGCCGCCTGGTGGGGATCAACTCGTCGATCGCCACGCTCGGCGGCTCGCGCCTGACGGGACAGCAGAGCGGCAGCATCGGCCTGGGCTTCGCGATCCCCGCGAACCTGGTGCAGCGGATCACCAAGGAGCTGATGGAGTCGGGCAAGGCGGAGCACGCCGCGGCAGGCGTCACCGTGACGATGGACTCCTCGGTGAGCCGGCCCGGCGCCGTGGTCGCGGAGGTCTCGCCGACGGGCGGCTTCGGGCGCGCCGGGATCCCCAAGGGCGCGATCGTGACCAAGGTGGACGATCTGCGGATCACCGACGGCTTCGGATTGATCGGGGCCGTGCGCGCGTATCCGCCGGGGACTACCGTGACCGTTACCTACCTCGATAGCCCGAGTAGTACGAGTCCGGTGACCACGAAGGTGACGCTCGATAAGTTGGACCGATGACACGAGGAGTGGACATGACCGCGGAGATCAGCCAGAGCCGAGCAGCGAGCCCCGAGTGGCTGGAGGACGAGGCCCTGGACGCGCCGGTGATCGATGATTCGGTGCTGGACGTGGCCGGCGTGAGCGGCCGGGCCCTCGTCATCGTCGTCGACGATCACCTGCAGCCCGGCGCCTCGCGCGCGAGCGGCGCGGGCAAGTCCGTCGGCTCGCTGGTGACGGAGCTGCTGGAGGAGGCGGGCTTCGAGGTGGACGCCGTGGTCGTCGTCCCCGCCGAGGAGGTGGACGTGCGCAACGCGCTCAACACCGCGGTGATCGGCGGCGTCGACCTGGCCGTGACCATCGGCGGCGTGGGCGTGGGCGCGCGCGACGTCACGCCCGAGGCCACCGAGGAGATTCTCGACAAGAAGCTGCCCGGCATCTGCGAGGCGCTGCGCTCGTCCGGCCTGGCAGCCGGCGCGACCGACGCGGGACTCTCGCGCGGCCTGGCCGGGGTGTCCGGCAGCACGGTCGTGGTGAACCTGGCGAGCTCGCGCGCCGCGATCCGCGACGGGATGGCCACCCTCACCCCGCTCGCGACCCACGTGATCCGGCACATCGCCGGCGGCGACGACCAGGCGCGGTGACCGACACGCCCGGCGAGCCGGCGCCCCGCAAGTACTCCGCGCGCGACATCGCGCGGATCTTCGGGGACGTTCTGCCCGCGCAGACCAAGGACGATCTGCCCGACGATGCCGCACCCCGCCCGGGTGTGGCATCGCCCGTTTCCGGGTCCGACGGTGACCCGACGGAGCGGTGGTACCGGGAGAACCGTCCGCCGCATCACGGTGGCTGAAAATTCCCTTAGCCCGGCAAAACTGCAGGTAGTGTGACTGAAGACACAGACCTTGTGATGGAACCATTGGGTTACGGCTCTGGGTTATCTGAGTGAACTCTCAGACGTAGCCCACCCTAACTTCAGCCCTGGTAGGCGGGCTGATTCTGTGAGCGCAACCTAAGAAGCCCAGGTCGGCGCCCCGCGGAAAGATTCACTATCGTTATCAACAATTTCGCGAACTCACCATTTGTGAAGATCGAAACCGTTGCGCCCGCTTGAAACCTGAGGATATGCTTCGCCGGAACCGAAGGTCAGTGAGGACTTCCGGGGAACCGATAGTGACGTCCGGGCCGAAAGAACTGCTCGGAGTCGGCATGGTGGCTGATCGGGCCACTGCGTTGATGCTCCTACCGGAGCGTCGCGCCAAGATTCCTGGTGAGGGGAACGAATGAGCAAGATGAGCAAGGTTGCAGGGCGCGCTGGCGTCGCTGCGATCGCGGTTGCCGCGGCCGCCACGGTCGCTGCTGGATCGGCGAACGCCGGCCCGCTGCCCAGTGGCCAGAAGACCGTCCCGGCACCCGCGGGCTGGAGCGTCGTCCTGAAGTCGACGGGTAACTCGTCGGCGATCCAGGGCTCGCTGGCCACCGCACAGTCGCGTACCGCGTGGTACACCTCGAACGGCTCCGTCACGGTGAAGGCGCCGGCCGACGCGAAGGACATCCAGGGCAAGCTCGGCGTCGGAGTCATCGTGGGCTGCCAGTTCCCCGGCCAGATCGGCGGCGGAGTCTCTGTCACCGGTCCCGGGGCGGGCCTCAGCTCAGACGGCCCGAGTGCGAGCCTCGGTGGCGTTGGCGCTGACGTGTCGATCCCTTTGACCCCGGGCGCGACGTCGAGCGTCAGCGGCTTCGGCCGCACCGATCAGCTCGGCTCGACCGACTCGATCAAGTTCACCAAGGCCGGCACTTACAACGTGTCGATCAAGGACCAGAACATCGACATCAAGCACTGTTCGGGCTACGCCCAGGCGCGCGTCGTGACCTGGGTCGAGATCAAGGGCAGCAACCGCATCCAGGGCTTCCTATACGGCGCGCCGTTCTCGCTGGGCTGATCCACCGACCGACTGACTCTCTTGCTCGCCCCGCGGGGGCGACGATTCCCGAAGGAATGCCATTTCAATGAAGAACATCGCGATCCGTGGCGCCGCCGTCGCCGCCGCGGCCGGCGTGGCGCTCGGCGTCCTCTCCACCGGTGCGGCCAACGCCGACACCTTCATCCCGCTTCCCAACGACAGCACGACAAACAAGATCGGTGACGGTTCGGTCACTGTGAGCATCACCAACCAGAGCGCCAAGCTCTCTCCCGGTATGGTGGCTCTGCCCACCACCCGCAATGCGTGGGTCTCGGGTGTCGTGACCGCCACCGTCAACGGCGGCAAGGCCGACGGCGGCTCGATCCAGGCCGGCTACGCCGTGGGCTGCCAAATCGACGTGGGCTCTGCGGGCGTCACTGCGGGCGTCACGGGTGACACCGGCGCGAGCGTCGGCTTCAACGGCCCCACGATCGAGCCGAAGGTGACCGCAAAGACCGGCGCCTCGATCAAGCTTGCCGCGGGCAGCATCGGGACCCAGATGCTGACCTACGACCGCGCTACCTGGCCAGAGGCTGGCGACGAGGTCTCCCCGGATTGGGCTGACCCGAGCACCAGCTTCAAGTTCAAGGGCAAGTCGGGCTCGCTCGCGTTCACTGAGCAGACCATCGGCGTCGACGGCTGCGCCGGCTATGCGCAGGCCCGCTTCTTCGCCAAGGTGAAGACCAAGGTCGGCAACACTCAGGGCACCACGATCCTGTGGAGCAAGCCCTTCACGCTGGGCTGATCTCATTGCACACCAAAGACGGTGTCCACTCGGGCACCGTCTTTCGTGTCTCATCAGATTGGTACGAACGTACAAAATGGGCACGGCGCCGCCCGATGCGTACGCGACCTCCGGGCGCTGCATTAGTCCTCACGGAAGCTGACACCATGAATACGAAGGCCATTTCTCTCACCGCGATCGTGTCTGCCGCCGCGCTCGCTATCACCCCCATCTCCGGTGCGATCGCCGCGACGTCTGCGCCGGCGACCGCCCCGGCCGTCGTGGTCGCGAGCTCGACCGTAACGCCCGCGGCTGTGCTCAAGAACGTCGCCGCGGCCCCGGCCGCCGCGACCGTTCCCGCTGCGCTGGGCGCCTTCGTCGTGGTCACCGACGAGGCGGTCCAGGGGGCTACGGCCGCCGCGTCGACCGCGACCGCCCAGGCCGCCGCCATCGAGCTGCCGACGGTGCCGCAGTCCGTGACCGACATCCTCAACGTCGCCGGCCTCCCGGTGCAGGCCGTGTACCGCGTCCTGCAGACCAGTCAGGGCGTGTACACCATCTGGTACAAGATGCTAACGTCTGTGCCGCGTGCGATCTTCAAGGGCGAGTTCGGTTCGGTCCCCACTTTGTTCCAGACGGCCATTGCGGACTCGCTGACCTGGATCGCGACCGGTTCGGGCCCGAAGGTCCCCACGGTGCCCGAGACCGCCGCTACAGCTTCGACTGAGGCTGCCGCCGCGCCCAACCCGATCACCGCCGGGCTCGACGTTCTGGGCATCCCGGTCGCGACCGCCTTCGCGGGTGGCCAGGCCGCGCTATCGATCTACAAGAGCTTCTACGGGCTGCTGACCTCGGTGCCGCGTGCGGTCTTCCAGGGCAAGTTCGGTGACGCCGTGAACCTCGTGGCGGACGCGGTTTCGAAGTCGGTCACAACGATCGTCGAGTTCCCGGGCGCGCAGATCAAGGCGGCCTCGGCCAAGATCGACGCGCTGGTCGCGTCCCTGACGCCGGCTGTTAAGGCGTCGACCGTCACGTCGGATCCGGTGGCGCGGACCTCTGTCGCCGGCACTGATGAGCTGGCATTGGTGACGGCACCGGCGGGCACCGCGACGGGCGAGCAGAAGCCTGCGGCGGAGAAGGCGAAGCCCGTCGCAGAGACGGCGAAGCCGACCATCGAAGTTGCTAGTCCCGTCGCTGAGACCGCCAAGCCGGTCGTCGTTGAGACGCCGAAGCCCGCCACGTCGAAGCCGGCCACCTCGAAGCCCGCCGCGGAGCCGACGGTGACCGAGCCGTCCGAGCCGACGCAGTCGGAGACGCCTGCCGAGCAGTCGAAGCCGACCGTCGAGTCCAAGCCCAGCGCTGAACCCAAGGCCGAGGCATCGAAGTCGGCGGCCGAGGCGACGCCCGATGCGGAGCCGACACCGGCCGCCGAGTCGGGCGCGAAGCCGGATTCGTCACAGTCGGCGGAGGGGAGTACGTCGACGGGTGGCAGCGCCGAGTAGGGCGGTCCTCTCCACCATCATGCATCGCGCGTCCCGGCCTCGCCGGGGCGTGCGATGCGCTTTTCTGCATCATCGCGGCCTCCGCGTTTGCAGATACTGAGTTGTGCAGGCGTTCGTGTCGGACCACCGGCTCGAGGGCGCGAAGGTTCCGACCACAGCCGCAGGTGTCGAGCAGGCCGCCACGCCGACCGGTGAGCAGACGACCTCCTCGAAGCCGGGCGGTACGCAGCAGAGCGTGGCGACCGGGACGTCGGCCAAGGTCGACGTGTTCGGCATCGATCTCTCGCCGAAGCCGTCGAAGGGCGCTACGCCGAGCGATGACGCCGAACCCGATGCGACAGATCGCGGTTTGGGCGCCGGCGCCGGTGATGACGCGAACCGAGATTCTGATTTGCGCTCTGAAACCCTTCGGGGCGCCTCAGAAAGTGCCTATTCTGTTACAGCTTCTCGTCAGTGTTAACTCAGCGTTTCCATGGGTGTTTTGGGCGGTTTCCGGCTGATAGCTTCCCTCTCAATCGTCGACGAAGCACAGTCGGCGTATTGAAAGGACTGGGTACATGACCCTGAGAATCTCTATTTCCGCGGCGGCGTTCGCCGCTGCTGGCGCTGTGACCGTCGCGCTGCTCGCTCCCGCCACCGCGGGCGCCGATACCGTGATCCCGTTGCGGGACGCCTCGCAGTCGGTTAAGGCTGGTTCCGGCACGATCACTATCACGGTCAAAGGGCAGCGAGCCAAGCTGTCGCCCGGCATGGTCGCCTTGCCCACCACCCGGAACGCGTGGGTGTCGGGAACGGTGAGCATCAAGGTTTCGGGTGCGGATGCGGACGGCGGCTCGATCGAGGCCGGCTACGCGGTCGGCTGCCAGGTCGACGTGGGTGACGCGAGCCTGGATCTCGGAGCCGGTGTCGAGTCCGGGGCCACCGTCGGCGCTGGTGGCGGAATCACGCCGTCGGTCTCGGGCACCACTGGTGGTTCGATCAAGCTCGCGGCAGGCTCGATCGGCACGCAGTCGCTAACCTACGACCGTGCGACCTGGCCCACGCCGGGCGACGAGGTCGCGCCCGACTGGTACGCCCCGTCTACAAGCTTCGACTTCACGGGCTCGAGCGGCAGCTTCACCTACAGCGACCAGACGATCGGTGTCGACGGCTGCGCCGGGTATGCGCAGGCCCGCCTGTATGTCATCGCTAAGGCGCAGGTCGGCAACGGGAAGGGTACCGTGATCCTCTGGGGCGACCGCTTCTCGCTCGGCTGAGGCGAGTCGACCGCATCGTCAGACCTGGAAGCGAAAGCCGGCCTCCCCGTGCGGGGGAGGCCGGCTTTCGCCGTGGGGAGCTCGGATCAGGGCTGCTGCGGCTTCTGCGAGGGGAACTGGCCCGTCGGCGGCAATGCCGAGTGCGCGCCGCCCTGCGGCTGCGAGGCCTGCGCGGCGAGCAGGTCGCGGATCTCGACGAGCACGTCCACCTCGTCCTCGGTGGCCGGGCCGCTGGCGCGCTTCTTGAGGGTCTCGTACGGGAGGATCAGCACGAAGTAGACGACCGCCGCGACCAGCACGAAGTTGATGGCCGCTGAGATCACGGCGCCGAAGTCGACGATGGTCTTGTCGTTGCCGTCCACGATCTGCCAGGCGAGGCCCTGGATGTCCTGGCCGCCGCCGATCGACGCGATGAGCGGCTCGACGATGTTGTCCGTGAATGCGGTGACGATCGCGGTGAACGCGGCACCGACGACAACGGCGACCGCGAGGTCGAGCACGTTGCCCTTGAGGAGGAAGTCCTTGAATCCCTTGAGCATGTTGGTCGTCCTTCGTGAGGTTGTAACGCCAGTGACGCGTGTGGCAATTTCGGACTTATGCTAGCCGTATGAACCGAATCCGCGCAGTGGACGCGGGCGTTTCGGCCGGTGTGATCTTCGCCGTCGGCGGCCTGGCCGCCGGTTGGTTCGGGATCGAACGCGCCGTGCCCACGCCGCACACCCCCGTGAGCGACTCCGCCTATCGTGTCGGGAATCCGTACCAGGGCGTCGAATTCCGCGCGCCGACGGGGTGGGAGAAGGTGCCGTCCGGCCGGGCCGATGTCACCCGGTTCGTCCATCCCAGCGGCAGCTCCTTGTCCGTGCGGCTGACGACCGGGATGACCGATTTCGATTCGGCCGCCCCGCGCCGGCTGCGCGAGTTCGAGGTGGGCGGCGTCGAGGCCCGCTTCACCGGGGAGATCCGCGGTGCGCAGTTCAGCGGCCGCAGCTGCACCGCCTCCGGCGGGGGCCGGGCGGGGGAGTGCGCGGTCGTCGGCAGGGACACGCTGTTGGTCACCGTGCTCACGCTGCGCGGCCCCGACGGTGCCGCACCCGACGTGCCCGCGCTCGTGCAGAGCATGCGGGAGGTCTGATGCGCGCACGGACGACGACGATCTCCTTCTGGGTGTTCGTGGCAGGGCTGCTGTGCGGCGGGTACGTGCTCGCGCGCGACCTCGTGCCCCGGCTCGCCGACTCCGGCGCGGCCCTCGCCGTGGCCGCACCCATCATCGTGATCGCGGCGGCACTGATCGCGGTGATCATCTGGGCGCTGGACCGCTCGCACGCGCAGGTGCGCAGCGCCTGGGCGCTCGCCTTCGCCTGGGGCGCGATCGGCGCGTGCGGGCTCGCCCTGCAGGTCAACGGCTTCGCCTCCGACGCCGTGAGCGACGTCCTCGACGACCCCGGCGCCACCGTCTGGGGCGCCGCCCTGATCGGGCCGCTGGACGAGGAGACGATCAAGGGCGCCGGCGTCGCCCTGCTGCTGGTGATCTTCCGCGACCGGCTGCACCGCCCCCTGCAGATCTTCGCCGTCGGCGCGTTCGCCGGCCTCGGCTTCCAGGTGGTCGAGAACCTGTCCTACGCGATCACTTTCGCGCTGCGCGACGCCCAGTCCGATGCCCGGGGCGCGCTCACCGTGACGCTGCTGCGCGCGCTCTTCGGTTTCCAGTCGCACTGGGTCTACACCGCCTTCTTCGCGCTGGGGCTCGCGCTGCTGCGCAGGCGTCCGGCGCTGGCCGCGGTGGCCGTGGCGCTGTCGTACCTGATGCACTTCTGGTGGAACGCGCCCAGCGGCGAGAACCCGCTCGTCGTCTTCGGGCTCATCGTGCTCAAGTGCGCCGTCACGGTGACGCTGCTCGGCCTCGCCTGGTGGTGGATGATCGTCGAGCAACGGCGGTGGCTGCAGGGCGCCATCCGCACGCCGGAGGCGGCGAAGCTCGCCCCTCCCGCGGAGCTGGCAACCCTGCCCACCCGCGCCCAGCGCCGCGCGGGCGAGGAGTACCTGCGCTACTACTACGGGCCCGCCGCAGCCCAGGTCGCGCGGCAACGCCAGACGTGGCTGATCCGCGAGCTCACCGACCGCGTGGGCTGAGCTCACCGGAACACCACCGAGAGAGGGGAACTGAGCGCCGCGGCCGCCACCGCGTGCGCCTCGGACTCGGACATCGCCAGCATCGCGGTGCGGGCCTGCTGCCGGCCGGCCTGCGCCGCCGGCGCCACGGCCACCGTCGCCGAGCGGGCCAGGACCGCGGGCGCATCGTCCTTGCGCTGCGCCACCACGTCCACCACATCGCCCGGTCGCAGCAGGTCCATCGTGGCCGAATCCTGCAGTGAGACGGGGACCAGGCGCGCGCCCGGCCGGATCTGCCCGGCCGTGCGGTCGGTGAGAACCCGCCGCCCCGTGAGGATCTCGCCGGCGCCGACGGGGCCCGTCACCGATCTGCCGACGGCGTCGTCGGCCGCGTCGAGGGCGTCCTGCGGCGCCAGCTCCGCCGGGACGGTGCGCACCGCGACGTCCTCGGCGGTGAGCTTGCCGCCCGGCCCCAGTTCGCGCGCGGCCACGAGGACCTGCGCCTGTGGCCCGCTCGGCCGGCTGGTGAGAGCCACGACGAGCGCGAGGAGGGCCAGCGCCGCGGCGGCGGCCCGGCGCGCCGTCAGCGTGCGGGCCCACCCCGGCCGCAGCGCGGCCCGGATCCGTTCCGCCCCGGTCGGTTGCAAGGAGTCCATGCCCGCACGCTACGACGGCGGACCGTCGGGAAACGCCCGGCGTGAGGGCACCTGTGGATAACCCCGAACCTGTGGAGGAAGCGGCCGATCAGGCCTTCGGATCCTTGTAGTAGACGATCTGGTGCGTGGTCGCCAACAGCGCGCCGTTCCGGCCCCAGACCTGCGCGTACTGGTCGAAGTGCCCGTGCCCGAAGCGGGCGCCGCGGGCCTGGCCGAGGAGGTAGTCGTCGCCCTGCTCGGCGAGTTCCGTGGGGCTCGCGTGGAAGTAGGTGGTCAGCGAGATCGTCCCGGCGGGCAGGTAGGTGCCGCGGCGCAGGAAGACGCGGGGGAAGAAGGCATCGGTGATCGACGCCAGCGCCGGGTAGTCCAGCGGGCGGGCCGGCTTGTCGCGCAGCCACAGCGTGCTCACCGACGAGTCCTGCTCGCCCTCGATGTCCAGGCTGCCCTCGATGAACCGGGTCTCGTAGTTCTTCGCCCACTCGATGAACTCGGGGAAGGGGACCTCGGGGTAATCCTCCGGAGCGCCGACCTGCGGGAAGGCGATCTCCGTCGCGCCCCAGGTGTCGCGACGGGTGCCGAACACCGCGGTCCCCGAGGCGACGGCACCGTCGCCCTGATCGATCAGGAAGGTGAAGTGCTGATTGGTGCGGTTGGTGCGCAGCACCGTGATCGCGATGTCCCACGGGCCGTTGCCGATGGGCGCGGCGTAGTTGATCGTCAGGCTCAGCGGGTGGCCCTGCGCCTCCGGATGCGCCTGGAGTGCGGCGACCACCGTCGCGGCGGTGATCCCGCCGAACGGGCCGACCATGTTGTTGTAGGCCGGGTGCGTGTGGGCGCGGAAACCACCGTCGATCGGCTCGAGGGCCGCCGCCTCATCGAAAACGTGCGTCATGGCGTCGACTCTAGGAGGTCGCTTTGTCCACCTTCGCGGCGGTGTCCGAGGAACTCTTGGTCTCCGACTTGGCGGTCGTATCGGCCTTCGAGCTGCGGGAATCGGTGCGGTAGAAGCCGCTGCCCTTGAAGACGACGCCGACGGAGTTGAAGAGCTTGCGCAGCGGGCCACCGCAGTTGGGGCACACGGTGAGCGGATCGTCGGAGAACGACTGCTGGGCGTCGAAGGCCTCGCCGCACTCCTTGCACTGATACGAATAGGTAGGCACCTGCTGATTCTACCCCTCGATTTAGCACTCCGTTGATTCGAGTGCCAAGGATGTGAGCGGATACGATGGCGGTCATGACCGATCTACCGCGCACGCCGTCGCCGGCTCGGCGGATCGTGGACGCGGCCCGCGAGGTGATCGCCGCGAACGGCATCCCCGGCGTCAGCATGGACCAGGTCGCCAAGCAGGCGCACGTCTCCCGCAGCACCCTGTACCGGATCTTCCCCAACCGCGATCAGCTGATCGCCCGCGTCGTGGCCATCGAGATCCGCACGCTGCGCCGCAAGCTCGATAAGACGATCGTCGGGTACACGCCGCAGCAGACGCTGGTCGAGGTGTTCGTGTTGAGCATCGAGCAGGCCGAGGCGAACATGGCCGTCTCGAAGGTGCTGGCCGCCGAGCCCGAGTACTTCCTGCGCATCCCGCGCGGCGTGTGGGACCTGCTCATCCAGGGCATCGTGATCCGCCTGCGCAACTCCGGCGCCGAGCAGGACTACGCCGAGCTGTGCTCGGTGACCGACCTCATGCTGCGGATCACCGGCTCGTTGCTGTCGAACTCACCCACCGGCCTGGACGTCAGCGATTCCGCCGCCCTGCGCGCCTACGGCGAGAAGTACGTCGCCCGCCTGCTCGTGTAGATCCGGAGATTCCGCGTTCTACGCGGCACCGAAGCCGGATTCCGGCTCGGAGGCGATCTCAGTGCCGAATCTCCGGGTTCGGCCGAGGTGCCGGTCGGTTCGCACGATGTCCAGGATGTCCTCGCGCACGGCCGCCCAGTCCGACATCACGTCCTGGTAGTCGATGCGCATCACGCGGTAGTCCCCACGGACCGCGATCCGGTCGCGCCGTAGATCGGCACGTCGCCTGCTTCCACCGTGGAAGTCCTCGGAGTCGCACTCGATGACCAGCTTGTCGCCCACCAGCAGGTCCACGCGGCCCCACGGGAGCCGGACCTGTGATCGGACTCTGATCCCGAGGCAGTGCAGGCGGTAGCGGGTGATCGACTCGGTGCCGGACTCGGCCGCCGGATCGAGCAGGCCGAGCAGCCGGCTGATCCGCTGCGGCGCACCCGCGAAGAGCTCCTGCAGATCGTCGACCGACATCGGATCGGCCCGGCGGAGCACCGAGTCGAGCACCGCGACCATCTCCTCGTCGGGTAGGCAGTTCGCCGCGCACAGCAGCGCGAGCGGTAGTGGGTCGACCGCGCGGATCGGTGCCGGAAGCGTTCTGAAGGCACGGCACCGCCGGTGCGTCCGCTGCTTCACCAGGTGCCGGGGCCAGCGCAGGTGCGTGGCGGCCCGGCCCGGTGGGAGCCACACGCCCGAGTGGAACGACAGTGCCGAGACGCAGGTGACCGCGGCACCCGCCGTGACTGCGGCCACGACGACGGGCCGCGCGGCGGACACCGCGTACCAGCCGGGCCTGATCCCGGTGATCGTCCCGCTGCTGCGCAGCTTCTCGATCTCCGCGGCGTCGGCCCCGTTGCGGAGCAGTGCGCGACGCGAGACGACTCCACCGTCGGCGCGCGCCATCCGTTCGATGATCTCGATCGTGTTCATGAGGTGATCCTCGGACCACGCGACCGCCGGAACCGGGCGCCGAGGGCCTGCCTGTGGAGAAAAAAGGTTTCGTACGCTTCGTTGTGGATAACCGTCGGTGGCCGGAGAATTCGCAACGGGATCGGGTCCGAAGCCGGATTCGGCTTCGGAGGCCGATTCACCGCGGAATCGTCGGCCGCTCAGAACTCCACGAGCCCCGACGGGGTGAGGGCGCCGTGCACCGGCACATCGGTGGGCTCCGACGGCAGGTGATCGACCAGCTCATGGTCGTAGACGACCGCGATCAAGCGGGGACCCGGGCGCAGCGACCGGTCGTAGTAGCCGGCGCCGCGACCCATCCGCACCCCGTCGCGCGCGACGCCCAGCGCGGGTAGCAGCACGGTGTCCACTCCGGCGAGCGCGTCCTGCCCGAGTCGCGGCCCCACCGGTTCGAGCAGCCCGAAGGGACCGGGGGCGAGATCGCCGGACCAGGCCCAGTCCAGCGGGCCCGGCTCCGCGGGGGTGACCGGCAGCAGCACCGGCCGGTGCAGGCGCAGGGCGGGTTCCGACCCGACCGGCACGTACGCGGCCACCTCGCCCAGGTCCAGGCTCGCTGCGAGTGCGGTCAGCGCGGCGCCCGCGTCGGCACGCTCGGCGGGGCTCAATGCCGCGCGACGGCGGCGCAACCAGGTGCGCCAGGCCTGCTTGGACGCCGCGCGGGAGGGCGGATCACCGGAGTCGAGCATCACACCAGTCTCCCATCGTGATCTACACACTCCGATCGTTACCTTTGTGTGACCTAGCCTAAGGTGGGGGAATGACCACTGCGCCGTCCCTCCCGAAGACCGCGATCGTCCCCGCCGCCGGCCTGGGCACTCGCTTCCTCCCCGCGACGAAGACGGTGCCGAAGGAACTGCTCCCGGTGGTCGATACCCCCGGCATCGAGCTGGTGGCGGAGGAGGCCGCGGCGGCCGGCGCCGAGCGGCTGTGCATCGTGACCAGCCCCGGCAAGGACGGCGTCGTCGCGCACTTCGTCGAGGATCTCGTCCTCGAGGGCACGCTGGAGAAGCGCGGCAAGACCGCGATGCTCGACAAGGTGCGCCGCGCCCCCAATCTGATCCACGCCGAGGCCGTCATCCAGGAGAAGCCGCTGGGCCTGGGCCACGCGGTGGCCTGCGTGGAGCCGGTCCTCGACGACGACGAGGACGCCGTCGCGGTCCTGCTGCCCGACGATCTGGTGCTGCCCAACGGCGTCCTGACCACGATGGCGAAGGTCCGCGAGAAGCGCGGCGGCTCCGTGCTGTGCGCGATCGAGGTCAGCCCGGAGCAGATCAGCAGCTACGGCGCCTTCGACGTCGAGACCGTGCCCGACGCCACCAATCCCGACGTGCTCAAGGTCAAGGGCATGGTCGAGAAGCCCAAGGCCGAGGACGCCCCGTCGAACTACGCTGCGGCCGGCCGTTACCTGCTGGACCGGGCGATCTTCGACGCGCTGCGCCGCATCGACACCGGTGCGGGCGGCGAGATCCAGCTGACCGATGCCATCGCCCTGCTCATCAGCGAGGGGCACCCGGTGCACGTCGTGGTGCACCGCGGAACCCGACACGACCTCGGAAATCCCGGTGGCTACCTCAAGGCTGCGGTTGACTTGGCGTTGGACCGCGACGACTACGGTCCCGGTCTGCGGGCGTGGCTCGAGGATCGACTCAACCGATAGGGAGGCCGAGAGCATGCGCTCCGTGGAGGACCATCTGGCACGGGTCACAGCGGCGGCGGTGGCGCCCCGGCCGGTGCGCGTGGGGATCTCCGAGGCGCAGGGCCTCATGTGTGCGGAGGAAGTGGTCGTCGAGAACGCCCTCCCCGCCTTCGACCAGGCCGCGATCGACGGGTACGCCGTGCGCTCCGTCGACGTGGCGAGCGCCGGCGAGACCGACGAGGAGACCGGCGAGCAGATCGTCGTGAGCCTGCCGGTCGTCGGCGAGGTCCGCGCGGGCAACCGCCAGCCCATCCGGCTGCAGCCCGGGCAGGCCGTCAAGGTCGAGACCGGCGCGCCGCTGCCCACGCTCGCCGACGCCGTCCTCCCCGACAAGTGGACCGACGGTGGCCTGTCGAAGGTCCGCGTCGGCCACTCGGTCCGCTCCGGGCAGTACGTCCGCCGCACCGGCGACGACGTGCAGCCGGGCGACGTGGCGGTGCGCCGCGGCACCGTCGTCGGGCCGGCGCAGGTGGGCCTGCTCGCCGCCGTCGGCCGCGACAAGGTCTCCGTGCACCCGCGTCCGCGCGTCGCGGTGATCTCCGTGGGCCGCGAACTCGTCGACATCGATCGCGACACCGGCGCCGGCCAGGTCTACGACGTGGCCTCCTACGCCCTGGCCGCGGCGGCCCGCGACTGCGGCGCCGAGGTGCACCGGGTCGGCATCGTCAGCACCGACGGGGTGCGCGAGGCGGTCGAGGCGCAGCTGCAGCGCTCCGAGGTGGTCATCGTGACGTCCGCGCTCGGCGGCAGCGCCTCCGACGACATCACCTCCGCGCTGACGGAGCTCGGCGATCTCGCGGTGGAGCGCATCGCGATGCACCCCGCGTCGGTGCAGGGCTTCGGCGCGCTCGGCGACGACCAGGTGCCCACCTTCCTCCTGCCCTCGAACCCGATGAGCGCGCTCGTGGCCTTCGAGGTCATGGTGCGCCCGCTGATCCGCATCGCGCTCGGCAAGCGCCAGCCGATGCGCCGGCTGGTGACGGCCAAGAGCGCCGCGTCGCACCAGTCGCCGGCCGGCCGCCGCGAGTACGTGCGCGGCCAGCTCATGCGCGACGAGGACAGCGGCGAGTTCATGGTCGCGCCGATCCCCGACAACGGATCCCACCTGCTGGTGAGCCTGGCGGAGGCGAACTGCCTCATCGTCGTGGATCCGGAGGTCACCGAGGTGCGCGCGGGCGACGACGTGGTCGTCGCCTTCCTCGCCCAGCGCGGCTGACGTGTTCTTCGGAACGGACTGGCAGGTCGAACTCGGCCCCCTCACCACGGCCGCCGGGGTGGTGCGCCTGCGCCCCATCCGCGCCCGCGACGGTCGGCAGTGGTCGCGCCTGCGCCTGCTCAATCGCGCCGAGCTCGAGCCGTGGGAACCGTCGGGCGAGGTCAACTGGCAGCGCCGGCACACAGCCTCGCAGTGGACGCCGCTGTGCGCGTCGCTCCGGTCGCAGGCCCGGGCGGGCACTATCGTCCCGCTCGTCATCGAGGTCGACGGTGACTACGCCGGCCAGATCACCATCGGGAACATCACGCGCGGGCAGCTGCAGAGTGCCTGGGTGGGGTACTGGGTGGATCGTCGGTTCACGGGCCGCGGGGTGGCGACGGTGGCCGTCGCGCTCGCCGTCGATCACTGCTTCGGGCCGCTGGGCCTGCACCGCGTGGACGCGACGGTGCGCCCGGAGAACGGCGGATCGCGTGCGGTGCTGCGTCATTCGGGCTTCCGCGAGGAGGGGCTGCTGCGCCGGTACCTGCACGTCGACGGAACCTGGCGCGATCACCTGCTGATGGCGATCACGGCCGAGGAGGTCGCGGATTCGATGGTCGCGCGGGTGGTCCGGTCGGGGCGTGCCCGGTTCTGACCCGTGTGACTGAAGTGACTGTTTGAGATTTTTGGGGTTTCGCTACGGCGCGTCGGGCGCGCTGATCCACCCTGGTGAAATAGCCTTCGAGGCGACTTACACGGATGTGATCCGTGCTCGCTGATTGCCGGAGGGAGCCGACATGATCCCGCAGACACTGCTCTGGGTGGGGCTGATCGTCGCGTGGCTGGTGGTGCTCGTTCCGATGCTCGCCGCGCGGCACCCCAAGGTGAACCAGGTGTCCGACGCGACCCTGAAGACCCGACTGCTGCATCGCGGTGGCTCGGCCACGCGCGCCGTGCGCCGCCGCATCCGCCCGACGGGGCTCGTTGCCGCCGAGCGCGCCGACGAGGACCGGGACGCCGCACCGCTGGACCGCGACGACGACCTCGACGAGGATCTCGACGACGGCCGCATCGTGTTCGGGGCGGCCGGCGCCCCGGACGAGGAGCTCGCCGACGAGGAGGCCGAGGCGCACGCCTACGTCGACTCCGACGTCGACGACCTGCACGGCTCGAGCCCGATGGACGGCGACACCACGCCGATCCCCACCGTCGAGCGCGCCGCGATGCGCGCCAAGGCGAAGATCGTGGACCTCGACGATCTGGACGACGACCTGCCCGCCGCGACGCCCGTGCTCAAGGCCGAGTCCGACGCCGCCGCCCCCGAGGCGGAGCCGATCGTCCGGCGCGTGACCGAGCCGGAGGAGGCCGTCGAGATCGAGGAGATCGAGGCCGAGGCCGACACCGTCGACGAGGCCGTGGAGGACGTCGTCGACGAGGTGCCCGCGGACGACCAGCTCACCGAGGAGCTCGCCCCGGTGGCGCGCCCGTCGCGCGCGGACGACGACGAGCTCGAGGACGAGTACGACGAGGAGTACCCCGCCGCCGAGTTCGAGGACGCCGAGGCGGAACCGCGTCGGCGCCGCGGCGGCTACGACCCCGAGAACGACGCCCGCCTCACCGAGGCCCGGTTCCGGTTCCGTCAGCGCGTGACGCTCGTGCTCGGCGTGCTGGCCGTGATCGCGCTCGGCGCGGGCCTGATGAACGTGCCGTTCGCCTGGTACGGCCTGGGCGCCGTGGTGCTGGCGCTCGTGCTCTACCTGACCTACCTGCGCCGGACGGTGCGCATCGAGGCGGAGATCCGTCGCCGCCGCATGGCGCGGCTCGAGCGCGCCCGCCGCGAGCGGGCCCGCGAGGCCGAGGTGCGCGACGGCGTGCCGGCGCACCTGCGCCGCGGCGGCTGCATCGTCATGGAGATCGACGACGAGGACCCCGCCTTCGATCACCTGCCGCGCTACCGCGCCGAGGAGTTCGACTTCCTCGATCGCCCGTCTGACCTGCGCGAACCGCTCGAGCGCAAGGTCGGTTAACAGTTTGTCCGCGGAGCTTGCTAAGGTATTCGAGTTCCGCAAGGGGCTATAGCGCAGTTGGTAGCGCGCCTCGTTCGCATCGAGGAGGTCAGGGGTTCGATTCCCCTTAGCTCCACCCCAGGAACACTGCAGGCCAGGAGGAAATTTCCTCCTGGCCTGCAGTCGTTCTCTACGGAGTGCCGGTACGCGGTACGTTCTCGGTACGTGGCAGGCGAGATAGGGCATCGCTTACGAGTACATCGAGCCGAACCGCTACTCCGTCGAGATCTTCATCGAAGAGGTCAGCGTAGGTGTCGAGCGTCATAGACGCCTTGGCGTGGCCCAGTGCTCGTTGAAGCGCCTTGACGTTCGCTCCGGCACTGACTGCCAGGGACGCGTATGCGTGGCGCAGATCGTGCGGTGTCACGGTCGGGAACGGCGGTGTCGGATTTTTGACTGCGCTCGCCACCGTTGCCTTGGCCTCCTCAGTCCTGATCGCTTCAGTTGCCGACTGGACTCTCGCACGGGCTTTATTGAAGGTCCGAGGTCTCCAGTTGCTGACGAGCAGGGGAGTGCCCGATGCGGTGTGGAACACATGGTCGGCGCGCGCCTTGCCATGCATCTGCGCGGCCAGCGGCTCCAATAGGCGCGCGGGAATCGGAATCCACCGCCGCTCGTGGTCCTTCACGTTGCCCTCGATAACCCCCTGCTCCTCCGACTCCGTGATCGCTCGATGGACATGGAGCCGCTTCCGCAGCATGTCGCAATCCTCAACCCGAAGGGCGATCATCTCGCCCCAACGGAGACCGGTGAACGCAAGAAGGCGGATCACGAGGCCGCCCTGCGCATCGATTCGATCACCTTCCGAGACGACCGGAAGATCTTCAACGGTCCGCGCCAGCGCCTCGACCTGCGGCGCGGTGAGGTACGGGCGCGGCTTCGTCTGCCGCTTACCAACGGGGATCTTGTCAGCCGCGTTCGCGACCGCACGCCTATCATCAATCGCGAGATCAAGAATCCCGCGTAGAACGCCTACAGCCTTCTCGATGGTCGGCACTCCTACGCCGTCCCGTTTCATCGAAGCGACCCACGCCTTGACCTTGGGGCGACCGATGTCTCCGACGGCTGTCTTGCTCCACTGAGGCTTCACATGTTTGCGCCAGATAGCTTCACGGCTCTCCTTTGTCCGTTGCGTGATGCCGCCATCCATGGCACTCCATCGCACCCACAGAGCCTCGATGGTGGTCTGCGCCGCCTTCTCGTCGACGTACTTGCCAATGGTGAGGTCCGTCGTCAGCTCGCGCCGGTACAACTCCGCCTCCGCTTTGCGGTGGAACGACTTCGACTTCCAGTCGCCGTCGACTTCCCAGCGCACGCGCCATCGCTTACCTCGTCCAGCGCGCGCTGATTCTGACCCGTCGGACTTGCGCCACAGGTCCTCGGTGGGGCTAATCGTCGACGGCATCGGTGCCCCCTTCTGGCAGTACCGACGCGACCACTATCTCGTCGATCAGAGCTTGAAGTTCCGTCCGGAGTGCGTTCGCTGCGGTCGCCGTGAGGGCGACGTACTGGGTAGGGCCATGGAGTGATGCGAGGGCCGTTTCGAAGTTCGCTAGGCCCTGCTGCGATGCCAACTCAGGTGCCTCATGGAACGCTGCCGCTAGTTCTGAGATCGCGCTTGCGTAGTTGACGAGCGCATCTGTCGCTGTTGAGCGCACCCCGCCCGCGAGCGCCGTCTGCTGTGACGGATCGGGCGCTGTGGCCGCTGTAACCAGCGCTTCGGGCGTGGTCCTAAGTGCCTGGGCGAACTTGCCTAGTTCCGTCACCTTGAGGCCCCGATCGCCGGCCTCGATGCGGCTCACGACGAACTGTTTGAGTCCTAGTAGGTCTGCCAGCCCCTCTTGCGTAAGTGCCAGCTCTTCACGGCGGCGTCGCACGTATCTCCCCAGCAGCTTGTCGCTGATCATGGGGCTCACCATAGCCTGAACATGCCCAAAAACACTAGACCTTACTCAGAAAGCTTGACCCGGCTCGCGGATCCTGATAAACATGGAGTATGCGAAAAAGCAATGATCATGCAGATGCGGGGGAGGTGGATGTGGAGGACCAGCTTCTGACGCCGCGGTTCGTCTCAAACGACGTCGGGAAGTCGACCAAGACGCTCAGTGCGTGGCGAGGTGTCGGGACCGGACCTCCGAGTGTGAAGGTCGGTGGCTCCGTTCGATACCCGCGGGGCGCCTACTACGCCTGGAAACGGCAGGTCATCACGGAGACGCTCCGTGGCGACGGTGTCGTCCTTGCCGGCTAGGCCACTGACCAGCGCCAAGCAGCATCAAACAGCCCCACATGAGGAACCGCGTTCCAGCGAAGGGCTGGACCTGGGGGACCGACTGATCTGAAGGCCCCGGATGGGATCCATCCGGATCAACTTGCGCGGTTCGACTCCGCGCCGGGGCACTAGGGCCAAGTGGCCCAGAGACACGAAAACCCCCGGTGGGCGGGGGTATTTCGCTTCAAGTGTCTTGTTCCACCAACCGCCAAGCAGGGGACCGACACCACCATGGTAGCTCACCAGCGCGCGTTCGACCGCCTTCGTGACCTGTTCCAGGCGCAGGGTCGGAACTTCCGCGACGAGGGTCGGGACCGATTCCGGGTCGCGACCCCAGGGCACTCGGATACCGACGACGGCACCGTCGTCTGGGAGCCCGAGCCGGGGCGTGCCGCCATTCATGCCTTCAACGGCGAAGTGGCCGACGTGATGGCCGAATTCAATCTGACGTGGGCGGACCTCTACGACGAGCCCCGCAAGGGCGTCGTCTACTCGTACCTCGACGGGCATCGCGTCCACCGTCGCCCCGGACGGAACGGCAAGTCCAAGGCCATCAGCCAGGACCCCGGACGGAAAGGCAACGCGCTCTACGGGATCCCGTTCCCCGACGGGGAGCCCGTGTACGTCGTGGAGGGCGAAGGGAACGTCGAGGCCGTCAAGCGTGCGGGGGCGGTGGCCACAACGTCCTGCGGCGGTGCGAAGTCGGCGCGGAAGGCCGACTGGGCACCCCTCGTCGGCCACGAGGTGACCATCGTCCGCGACCGCGATGCCGCGGGCAAGGAGTTCGTCCGCCAGGTCGCGGAGGCGCTCGATGCACTCGGCGTCACCTACCGCGTGGTCGAGGCTGCTGAGGGCGCACACGATGTGGTCGATCACCTCGGCGCACTCGGGCTCTCGCTGGACGACCTGGTTCCGGTGGAGCCGGATCCGGAACCCGCCGATGTCATCTCGATCAATCGGGGTACGTCCAAGCGGAACTCCGGTGACGAGATCCCGTTCGACCCTGCTTGGTACCCGCCACCGGGCGCACCCTACGACGTGGCCCAACGGCTCATCGAGGACTACTGGACCGATCCCACCACAGGACGCGCGACCCTCATCCGCTGGCAGGACGCGTGGCGCGAATGGTCCGGGACGGCCTGGCCTGCCACCGAGGACGCCGACTTACGTGCCCGGATCTACCACATCCTCGCCGGTCAGACGTACTTCAAGGCGCCGCAGTTGACCACCCCAGCGAGCGTCGCCCGGTGGAACCCGATCCCGAAGACGATGAACAGCGTGCTCGACGCCCTCGCCGCCCATGCCCACCTGTCCGCCAAGACCGAAACGAATCGAAGGATCTAGCATGCTCATCCCCGTCGCCAACGGGCTCCTCGACCCCGGAACACGTGTCCTGGAACCGCATACGCCCCACTTCTTCAACCTCTCATGCCTACCGTTCGATTTCGACCCCGATGCAACCTGTCCCGAGTGGGAGCAGTTCCTCGGCTCGGTCTTCCCCGCCGATCGAGAAGCGCTGATGCTGCTGCAGGACTGGTTCGGGTACCTGGTGAGCGGCCGCACCGACCTGCATAAGGCGCTGCTCATCCTCGGCCGTCCGCGCTGCGGGAAGGGCACGTGCCTCAAGATCGCCGGTGAGTTGATGGGCCCCGAGGCTTCGGTGTCACCGAAGATCACCAGCCTGGGTGACCGGTTCGGCCTCGCGCCCCTTGCGGGCAAGTCGCTGGTCACCTTCGGCGATGTGCGGCTCGACCGTCGCAATGAACGATTGGTCGAGTCCCTTCTATCGCTCATCGGCGGTGACTGGATCACCGCCGACCGCAAGGGAATCACCCCGATCACCTTCCTTCCAACCGCGCGCCTGATGGGGGCGTCGAACCTCTCACCCCGTTTCCACGACCCGACGGGCGCGGTCGCCACCCGCTGGGTAATCCTGCCGATTAGCGTCTCGTTCTTGGGCCGCGAAGACCTCGGCCTTCTCGACCGACTTAAGCGGGAACTGCCAGGGATCTTGAACTGGGCGCTCGACGGCCTCGACCACCTCAATGAGACTGGTCGGCTGATTGAGCCTGCGAGCGCGGCGGAGGAGCGCCGGAAGATCGCTCAACTCGCATCCCCGACCGATGCATTCATCGAGGAGCTGTGCGTGCGCCATCCCGCGGCGTCGATCACCGCGAAGGAGCTGTACTTCGCATACTGCGGCTGGTGCTCCGCTTCCGGCGAGGAGGCCGGGTCGCTCGCATCCTTCTCTGCGGCGATCTCCGCACCCGGCAGCGGGATACGGAGCGGCGTGCGGCTCGTACGGGGAAGCTCTCGTCCCTACGGCTTCAAGGGCGTCGCACTCGTCGCTCCCGCGCCCGAGGTCGACGGGCAGGCGAACCAGACGCCTCTGGGAGGGGGCGAAGAGATGGCTCCGCCGCCCGAGCCGGACGTGCAGGAGGCGATGAACTGGCCGTGACGGGTACGCGCAGGTACGTACGTCCATGCTACGTCCATCCAGAAACGGCCTCTGACCTGCGCACGTCCATTACGTCCATACCTCACACAACTCTTAGCGTGAGAAGGATGTTGTTGAAGGTAGTTCGAGAGGTAGGGACACACTCATATCCGTTAGTAAGGGGAAGAGTGTCTCGAACCATGGACGTTACGGACGTTAGCCCGCTGACCTGCAACGACAGGCCGCGTGGCGATGGACGTGACGTGGACGTACGTACTTGAGCGTCCATCCCCACACCGCTCCTGGAGTCAACCGGCCCCGGGGGAACGGCCCACTGGGCCACAACCGAAGGAGAAACATGATGACCAATCCGACGACCGAGCAGGACCCGTACGGCGACACCTGCCGCACATGTGAGCGCGCGGCCCTGGCGGTACGTATGAAGCAGGCGAACCCGTTCGCGACTCCGCCGGGCGGGGAGCCGCCGGTGACGCTGTACCAGCCTGTGAGCATCGAGCCGATGCTGGACGGGTCCGAGCGCGCGACCTACCGGTGCCCGGCTGGACATGAGTGGTTCACGTCGTATCAGGCTGCGTGACAGAAGCTCCCGGTCGTGACCGGGAGCTTCTTGCTCGGTGGATCGTGCACGCTTGGTAAAAATTACCGAGCAGGTGGGTCCTTGGGCCGGCGTTTCAGCCTGGTTACGTGCCCGGTTGGCGTTACGTCCGGTTGATCCGCACCGTCAGGAGGTTGGATGCAACCGCGGTCTCAGATCCGAGGTTCTGTAGGGCAATCTCAATCATCGACTCGATATGGCGGTGTAGCTCACTGCCTGTCTCGAACGGCACGCTGCCGAGTAACCGGTTGCTTTCGCGGTTGAAGACCACGGTCGCGATGTCGGCCGCAGACGCCCCGCTGGGGAAGGGCTCGCTCCACGTTGGGGGCTTGAGCTGGCCGTTCTCGCTTGACCAGCCGTGGTACACGTCAATGATGGTTGCCATGCTTCCGGACGCTACCCGACGGGCGGCTGGTCGCCGGTCACGCGGATGAGTTCGGGCCCGTCGAGGCCCAGTCCGCATGACGGATCTCCCCGGTCAGCCGCCCCGCTGGATGTGAACCTCCTGAGAGTCTCGGGGCCGTGGAAGGCGAGATCCAGGTTTATGCAGCTCAGCGGCACTACACCACAGAAACGCAAATGAGAACCTGTGGGGGACAAGGCTATTGGGCTTGCGTGACGAGGTTGACGCATCTAGTGTTGGTTTTACACACACGAACCATCGGGGAGCCCTTGGTGCAGCAGAAATACTGCTGGCCGGAAAGGTTCTCAAATGAACATCTCACAACGCGAGGTCGTAGGCCGCGGCTGGACGAAGAATCTCATCGTGAAGTACCTGCGCCCCTATGGGATTCGGGACGATGTCGCGGCAAATGACCACACATCGCCGTGGTCGTTCGACCTGGAGGCGGTCGAACGACTGGAGGCCGAGGAGCCGGAGATTCGGGAGCTTGTCGAGGCTCATGCCCAGGCCGCACAGCGTGCTGCATCGACGGAGAAGCTCCGCGCCACCCTCGCGGCCAAGAAGGAAGCTGCCGCCGAGCTGGACCGGGCGTTGGCTCGCGACGCGGGGTTCCCGGAGTCGTCGGCGTGGCTCCAGGGCCTCGCGCCGAAGGTTCTCAAGTCCGCGCCTGCGTTCACCAGCGCCAGGGGTGCCGGGTGGCGGGTGCTCGCGAAGGCGGGGCCGGTGGTCGGGGATCGGATCGAGGTGAATCTGGCTCCCCAACAGGGACTCGCGCGCCCACCGAAGGAGCAGGAGGTGACCGCCGTCAGTCCGCTCGGCGCGCGCGATGGCGTGCTGTGGGTGCTGCTCGGTGTCGATGATCCGGAGCGGCTCGTTGAGAAGCGTGCCGCAGCTGAGAAGGCGGCGAAGGCGAAGGCTGAGGCCGAGCGCATCGAGGCTCTCAAGCGCGCCAAGGCGGCGCAGGAGGAGGCGTTGAGGAAGGCTGAGGCGGATGCTCGGCAGGCGGAGGTTCTGGCTCGGTCGAAGCTGGCCCACCGGGAGGAGACGGAGCGGGTCAGCTCGCTCTCGGTCGAAGCTGCACGCGACGAGGTGGTGCTTCACACGGAGCAGTGTCTCCGGCAACTGGAGATCGCGCCGGAGGCGCTACTGGACCTCCGGCTGCGGCGCGACGCTGCCGTAAACGGGAAGTCCGAGATGCGCATTCGATCAATGGCGGTGGAGGTGGCTGTGGCGGGCAGGCTTGACGTACCAGCGAACCCGGGCGACCTGTTTGGGTGGCGCACCGTGGTTGCTGACGTCGAGGAGGCATTCCGTAGGGCTCGGGCTGGTCGGTTGCCGATGACGGTGCTCAACAAGCGCCGGACCAAGGAGGTCCCCGTTGCGGCCAGGTTCGTGAGCCTGTCGGGGGATTGGCGGATCGTGGCCCACTCTGACGCGATCCAGGGCGAGCACGTGACCGTGACGAAGAATGGCGGGGAGAGGAAGTCGATGCTCATCAACTCCGACCTGGTGCACCTCGGCCAGTTCGATGGCCGCGACCTGCTGCTGATACTCGACTTCGAGGACGTGCAGTCGTGAGGGGGACCGACTTCATCACCCTGACCAGGGCGGGGCGCATCCTGAGCCGCGACCCGCGGACGGTTGCCTCGATGATCCGCAGGGGCGAACTGGCGGCTTTCGAGGTGGCGGGCCGCAGGGTGGTGAAGGAGTCCGACGTGCGCGCACTTCTGAATCCCGTGCCGGTCGCGACGCAACGGCTGTCGTTGAGCCCGTCGCGGGCGGGTAAGCGCCTCGGAATGTCCACATCGACGGTGACGCGTCGGGTACACGACGGGGAGCTGGCCGGGTATCGGGTCGGCAGGTTCATCCGGATCCCGGAGGCCGAGGTCGAGCGGTATGCCGACGAGCTGATGGTGCAGATGGTCCGGGAGGACGAGGCCGGGATCGAGGACGATCCCAACCGGTGACGGGTCCCGCACGCAGCAGCCCCTGACCACGCTGGTCAGGGGCTGTTCTTGTGTCCGTCGGTCCCCTCGCCGGCCTTCGCGTTTCTGTTCCTCTGGTGTAGCGGACTCGAGCCTGCTCGGCCCAACATGTGAGGCATAACCGACGACGGGATCGACCCCGTACTCGCGCCCGTCCGTGACTTATTGCACCAAATCAGCGCGGCCGGGGCTGACAGGCCGCGGTGTACCTGGCGTGGCAGATCGAGGCGCTGGGCGCGGTGGTGAACCAGCTACGTGACGAGCTGCAGTGACCATCGGGTCCGCCGGGGGCCTAGGCCGGCATCTTGTTTGACTTCGAACGGTTGCATCGCCAGCAGAGTGCCTGGAGGTTGTCGGCGGTTGACATGCCGCCGCGCGACACCGGGATGATGTGGTCGATCTCCAGGAGCAGGCTCGGCTCGACCGCTACCGATGCCGAGCAGTTCCGGCAGGCGTACCCGTCGCGTGCCTTGATCGAGTTCCGCAGTGAGGAGGTCATCAGTGCGCGTTGGCCTGCGGCGCTGTTCCGGAACCGGATCCGCTGCGCCATCATCTCTATCAGCGCGTCGATGGTCTGGCCGTGCATGTCGACGACGGTTCGTTGGGAGCTGTTGCCTCCCGCGCTGACGTACTCGAATACATAGCGGGGGTAGGGGACCTCGATGGGCGAAAGGGCGACGCCGACCTGTTTCATGAACTCGTCCGCGTAGTGCTTGAGTATGAATGCTGGTGGGGTGAACGACTGGGTGATCTGCTGCTCGCGCGTCTGGAGGTTCGCGAGCGCGTTCTCCAGGCGGCTGATGTCCCGACCGGACGCCTCAACCGCCGTGAGGTGCTCTTCATCAGGCTTGATGCTGAAGTACTTCATCACGTACTTGAGTGGGTCGGAGCTGGCGCTGCGCACGACCTGGAGTGAGCAGTTGTGGACATTGGTCGCCCCGTAATCCGCGGTGTTGCGGTCACGCTGGTACTGGTGCCTGCTGGTGTTCTCGAATCGTGCGAGGTGCGCGTGTTGCCCGGTCGACGATCTGCCCAGTTGGAAGGATCCCGAGTGTCGAATCTCGCTGACGTAGCTGGCGATCTCGTTGTGCTCGTTGACTACGCCCGCGATACGAACCTTCTGCGCTTGGAAGGGCTCACTGGCGAAGTAACGCTTCATCCGCATGTAGCGGATCGCGCGGTACGTCACGTAGACAGCGGCGGCTGCGCCCGCGACGGCGAGCAACGTAGGCAGCAGCTTCAGGATGAACTTGACGACGGCGGCGATGATCGCAATGACGATGATGAGTGCTACGAGATATGGCATGTGCGGCGTGGGTCCTTCGCGTGTTTCTCAGCGTGAGCGAACGGACATTATCAATTCCTGGGTGCCCGGGATCCGCGAACCGTCGTGAAGGGGTGCTCAACGCGTGAGGGGCTGTTGTTGTTCCTGTCGGTCCCCAGGCCGGCGTTCGCATTCCTGTTCCTCTGGTGTAGCTCCCCGAGTCCGGTCAGCGCCATCGCGGCTACGATCACGCCACACCAGGTGCGTCACCACGGCGACGGTGTGGCCGCAATCGCGGCAGTACAGGGTGCGCCGCCGGGTGAGGTTGTCGAAGCCGAGGAGAACCCGACGTGGGCGGTACGGCACGCCGCACTGCGGGCAGCTCATCGGCAGCTTCTCGACCCAGGGCATGGCCGGACGTACGACCGGGGACCGACACGCCTGGCTAGTACAGGCGGTCCCACTCGGGTAATTGATCTGCGCCGTGGTGCAGCCATTTGGCTATGACAGCTTGAAGAGGCCCCGGCTCGACGGCTAGACCTGGCCCCGTTTGCGACTCGCCGGTGGTGTTGCGACGGTTTGATCTGGCCCCACCTGATGGTTGCTCGTGAACATCGTTTCCGAGCCGAAGCAGGTGGTGGCCAATGATGGGATCGAAGGTGGAGCTGTTCGCGCAGATCCGGCGGGACGCCCGGGTCGAGGGCATGAGTATCCGGGCGTTGGCTCGCAAGCATGGCGTGCACCGGAGGACGGTGCGGCAGGCGTTGTCATCGGCGGAGCCGCCGCCGCGGAAGACGCCGGAGCGGTCGTCGCCGCGGTTGGACCGGTTCAAGGCGGCGATTGATGAGATGTTGCGGTCGGATCTGGATGCTCCGCGTAAGCAGCGGCACACCGCGACGCGGATCCGGGAACGCCTGGCGATCGAGCACGATGCGGTCGAGTTGTCGTATTCGACGGTGCGGGACTACGTGCGGGTCCGGCGGGCGCAGATCGAGGTGGAGGCCGGCCGCCGGACGGAGGTGTTCATCGCCCAGGACCACGCCCCGGGCGCGGAGGCGGAGGTCGACTTCGGCGAGGTCTGGGTGATCCTGGGCGGGGTGAAGACCAAGTGCCACATGTTCGTCTACCGGCTCTCGCACTCGGGCAAGGCCATTCACCGGGTCTATCCGACCGGCGGGCAGGAAGCGTTCCTCGAAGGGCACGTCGAGGCGTTCCGCGAGCTCGGCGGGGTCCCGACCCGGCATATCCGCTACGACAATCTCACCTCGGCGGTGGTCGCGGTCCTGCAGGGCGGAGACCGGCGGCGACAGGAGAACCCGCGGTGGACGTTGTTTCACTCGCACTACGGATTCGATCCGTTCTACTGCCAGCCCGGCATCGCCGGGGCGCACGAGAAGGGCGGCGTTGAAGGCGAGGTCGGATGGTTCCGCCGCAACCGGCTGACCCCAATGCCGCAGGTCGAGTCCCTCGATGAGCTCAACGAGCAGATCAAAGCCTGGGAGGACCGCGACGAGGGCCGCCGGATCGACGGACGACTGCGCACCATCGGCCAGGACTACGAGCACGACCGAGCAGCGCTCGCGCCGCTGCCGGTGGAGGATTTCGACCCGGGCCTGATCCTCACACCACGGGTCGATCGGTCGGCGATGATCACCGTTCGGATGGTGAAGTATTCGGTGCCGGCGCACCTGATCGGCCGCCGAGTCCGCGTCTCACTACAAGCCTCCCAGCTGCTGGTCTACGACGGCCGGACCCTGGTCGCGCGGCATCCACGGGTCGCCGGCCGCGGCACCGCGAAGATCGACCTCGACCACTACCTCGAGGTGCTCAAGTTCAAACCCGGTGCCCTGCCGGGATCAACGGCGTTGGCGCAGGCCCGCGCTGCCGGGGTGTTCACCGCCAGCCATGATGCGTTCTGGGCCGCCGCCCGACGAGTCAACGGCGACACCGACGGCACCAGCGAGCTGATCGACGTCCTGCTGCTGCACCGCAGCCTGCCCGCCGCGGCGGTGATCGCCGGCATCGATGCTGCATTGCGGGTCGGGGCGGTGAGCGCCGAGGTCGTCGCCGTTGAGGCTCGCCGCGCCGAAGCCCGCCTGCTCGCGCACGCCTCGGTCGCTGCCGACCAGACAGGTGGGGCCAACGCTGGCCGTCATCTCGATCGCCATGCCGAACGACGCGAGCAACGAGTTGTCAGCCTCACCCAACGACGGCTCGCAGACCCCGCGGCGGTGATCGCCGGCCTGCCACCCGACCGGCGACCGCTGCCCAGCGTTACGGCCTACGACCGCCTGCTCCCGCAGCACCGGCGACGCACTGCCTCCGACGCGCTACCTGCGTCGCTGGACCCACCACCGATTGAGTCGCTGGACCCACCACCGATTGAAAGGCCCACCCGGCTATGACCGCAACCGCCAATAAGAACCAGACGAATGCGCTGGCCCCGTCGTTGCGCCGCCGGGGCGGCCTCACCGAAGAAGCCGCCCTCGCCGCCGTTGACCAGGCCTGCCGGCGCCTACGCCTGCCGACAGTGCGGTCGATGATCGACCAGCACCTCACCGCCGCCGCCAAGCAGCAATTGTCCTACCAGGGGTTCCTCGCCGAACTCCTGCTCGCCGAAGTCGACGACCGGGACCGCCGCTCCACTGTTCGCCGCGTCAAAGCCGCGGGGTTCCCGCGGGAGAAGTGGCTGGCGGACTTCGACTTCGACGCCAACCCCGACATCGAACCCGCCACCATCCACCAGCTCGCCACCGGCGACTGGATCCGCCACGGACTGCCGCTCTGCCTCATCGGCGACTCCGGAACCGGCAAATCCCATCTGCTGATCGGATTGGGAACCGCTGCCGCCGAGCAAGGCTTTAGAGTCCGCTACACCCTCGCCACCAAACTAGTGAACGAGCTGGTCGAGGCCGCTGACGAGAAGCAGCTCGCGAAGACCATCAACCGCTACGGCCGCGTTGACCTGCTCATCATCGACGAGCTCGGCTACATGGAACTCGATCGCCGCGGCGCCGAACTGCTCTTCCAAGTCCTCACCGAACGCGAAGAGAAGAACAGCGTCGCGATCGCTTCCAACCAGTCCTTCTCCGGCTGGACAGACACCTTCACCGACCCACGACTCTGCGCCGCGATCGTCGACCGGCTCACCTACCGCGGCACCATCATCGAAACCGGCACTCACAGCTACCGCCTGGCTCACACCGAAGCAGCAGCTACCGCGGGCTAAGCGCGGCGTTCGTCCTTGACTACCGACAGATGCCGGCGCAAGGCCCGGTTCTGGTGAGTGACATAAACCACGGTCCACCGGGTCGTCAGGTTCGGCAGTGGCTCCCCGTCTTTAATCTTCACCCGGACCGATACCTGATCACCGAGCTGATCATCACGCGCGATCACGAACTCGGCATACGCACGCACCGACTCGCGATCCCAACCAGTCGGCGCAACCACACTGCGCACCCGCGGCCGCCCATCCACACCCCGGACTCTAGCGGCTCAGGGCCCCACTCAGGTGGGGCCGAATGAAACCGCCCTACCGGGGCCAGATCAACTTGACATAGCCAGCCATTCGAGTGTTTCGGCACTGAGGGCATCTTCGAGGGGCCATCGGTGCCCTACGCGTAGTCGAGATGAACCTGACGGCAGCAAACCCTTGAGCGCGGTAGCTATCGGACGCAGGGTCGGATCGAATTTTGCGAAACGCCCGATGACGTGTGCGACGAGCACCCCGAGTGGTGGATCTGCTTCATTCGAGAAGAGTCCGTCGCTTACATGTGGGCTGTCGACGACTGCCCCGCCCGACTGAGTCTGGATCGCAGCGAGCAGGTGATCGAGCATGACGAGCGTCAGCCTGGTCCAGCAGCCAAGGTCGGCCACGCACACGACATCAACAGACTCCCGTGGGTTGCGAGGCGCGTACTCCTGGAGGACTCGCTCGATGTTCGCAGCAGGACGTGAGGTTGCGCCCTGCCAAGCGTGTGAATGGGCGAGGACGCCGAACAGGATTGGCGAGATCAGCTCGTCTCTGAGAGTGCGATCGGGAGTTGGCATAAGCGCTCGGAGCTCGGCCGCGGATTCGCACGCTTCTCTGATGCCAGCCGCATCGAGAGTCATTTTCACGCTGAACGCTGCAACGACCCCCGAAGCGAGCACGTGCGGTTGGTCGCGGAAGCCCTGAGGGTACGACGGGTGGTACACGATCAGGTCTACCTCCTTGGACAGGGCTGCACCGGCGCGAGAGTCCGCGACCAGGTACTTCCGTGTGCCAACGTGGTATTGAGGTGGCAGCCACTGTTCGAGGACCCTGCGCCATCCGGCCTCACCTATGTGACCTGCCTCTTGGTTCGAAGCGCCATGGGACTCAACGTACCGGTTACGGGCGCGGACGTAGTCCTCGGCAAGCCGGCGAGTGAACTCGTCGAACCACGTGGATCGGTCGGTCTCATTGAACTCTGGAGTCGGCACGGAGTGATTATCGCCGCGCTTGGGACGCCCGGTGGGTATTCCTAGCGCGGGGGTAGCTTCTCGACCCAGGGCATGACGGGGACCGACATCGGGTGAACTAGATCGCCTGGTTTCTCGGGCTGCGTCGGCAGCACAGTCGAGAATGGTGGTATGGAACGGCGGATCGACTTCTCGCGTGACCGGCACATGCTGTGCGACCGGTGTGAGCGACGGTGGCGGGTGGACCTGGCGTGGCTCGAACGTTGGGGTGAGGGAGCCGAGCGCTGCCCCGGCTGTGGCGTGAACTGTGAACCGGAAGACGCGCCTCGCGTCACTGTCGATCCTGACGACGCAGCCTTGGATGACGAGCTGGTGACCAGGCTCTTCTGGTATCACACCAGTACGTTCTCTGACTGGCCTACCAGGAACTTTGACCCCGCGGCGGATCTAGACGCGCGAACGCGTCGGATGCTGGGCGGGCCCCGGGTGGTCAAGGAATGGTCCGCTCGGCAACAGGCCAAGGCGCTTCACGTCGGCACGTACGAGGCTGCCGTCGAGAACATGCTCAGGCGTATGAGGAACCAGAACGACCTCGCGAGTCAGTTCTACCTTCTACCGGGTGCACCCTGAACCGTCGGCGGTGGTTCGAGAGGGGTGGACGCGTGAGACCAGTAACGGTGCTGGTGATGTCCCCCTCGATGAGATCTGCCCGCCTGGGATCCATATCGCGAGGTACCTCAACTACTTCGAGGACCGTGGCGGCGTCTCCCTGGCCTTGGGGCGCGATGCCATCGCAGGCGTACAGCGGATTGAAGTGCCTCTAGACGATGCAGTGGACACTGATTGGGTGCGCCGCGTTTCGGGTGATCGAGGCGGCATCGCCCGACGCGCCCGACAGAGAAGCTAGCGACCTGCTAGGGCGCAATGACCTTCTCAGGTCCTTAGCGCCGCCGCTGCCGTCTCCGCGGGTCCTGACGGCGGGTCGTCATGCCTCCAGTTTGGTTGAGCTGTTGCCCGTAAACCTCCAGGGACCGTTCGCATCCGTGATCGGCTTCGACGGCGATGACCCGGCTCGATGGGCTCGGTGGGTCAGCTCGATGTTCAGCGTCGTCGCCCACCCGGGACGTGTGCTTGCAGCACTTGACGCCCAAGAGATCCAACCGCGCTGATAGGAGGATTCAACGTGATCGAGCGCACCGGACCTGCGATCCGTGAGGCCCTGCGGGAGGCTGCGCCCGACGAGCTGCCCGCGTTCGAGGTGGAGTTTCGTGCGGCGCTCGCGGACACCGAAATCGACTTCGATGCCGCTCGTATCGATGAGGTCCTCACCCGGTGGTGGGCCGCGGCAGTCCTGGCGTCAGATCCGGTCCCGGTGGAGGAAGTGGCGTTTGCTCACCGATGCATGTCAGAACCCGGATTGACGCTCGGGCAGGCAGCGAAGCAGCTTGGGGTGTCCTGCGACGAGGTGGAGCGGCGAGTCCGCGACGGTGCGCTCCGCGGGTACTGGCTGGGCCATCCGCCCAGGCGCTTCCGCATCTCTTGAGCGAGGTAGAGCGCGCCTAGACCAACTGATGGTCCAGATGGTCCGGGCTGACGAGGCCGGGATCGAAGACGACCGCAACCTGCGAGATGCGGTTCCGACGAGCCACCGACCTACGAAGCGGCGACGACCTTCCATCGGATCTCGACGAATGGAGCGGTGTATTCGCCGCCGTAGATGTTCTCGTGTTGAACCTTGATGATCTCCACGGTGGCTAGTCGCCCGTGCTCGTTCATGAGCACCACGGTGTCGCCTTCGCGCGCTATCACGCTGCGTCCGGGTACCAGTTGTCCAGCGAGTTCGTGATCGTCGACGCCATCGGTTCGGAGTATCCCGACAGCTTTGATCTGGTCCTTGTACACGTAGATCGAGTCCGGTCCGTGGGAGGTCGCTTTGAACGCGAACTCGGAGTCTCCGAGACCCCATCGGTATGCGTTACCTGGCGCGTCGGCGAATGCGAAGCGCACTTCGCCTTCCACTGACGGATTCCGCCACTGGGACGGCTCAGTCCGCAAAGCCTGCCTTTCGAGCCGCGCGGCCCGCTCCCGCAGTGTGGCGACAGGTGTGGCGCTGTCACGGTTCGCGGGTAGTCCCTCGATCCACCGCCACAGGTCCTCGACCTGTTCGGAGCCGGGGAAGTCGGCTGGCGAGGACGGATCGTAGTTGAACGAAATCCCTTTCGGTTGATCCTCCGCAAGCCACGCCGGGAGCCGGAAATTCAGGTTGTCCTTGAATAGCACGGCGACCCAGGTATCAGGCCGCTCGGCGTAGACCTCCGAGATTGATCGGTTCTCCTGGCTCACACCCGAATCGGGACGATTGTCTGCTCGATCCACGTAGTTGTCATCCACGATGAGCAGCACGTGCCTGCTGTCGACGACGCGGCGCATGAAGCCCGTGAGCTGGTCACCGTAGTCAAGATCGGCATCGATGAGCACGTCGAACCCGAGGGCCTTGAGTTGGCTCGCGAGAAGCCGCACCCACTGGCGGTGCTGGTCCGAGGTCCACGCATACGAGATGAACAGATCTGCGCTCACGGTTCTCCTATCGGTCGGCCTCCGCCGAGGTTCCCAGATTTGGGCGGGTCGCCGGGCTGAGTTCGCGGACCGACACCCTCCCAGTCAGAGGTCGAACCACGGCACCGAGTGTTGCGCGATGTGCGCTGTTACCGCGGACGGGACGACCGTCAGGTGCAGCGCGCCGGTGTCGAGCTGGTGGAGCCGAACCTCGTATCGACCGGGATCGACGGGAAGTCGCGTCGAGTACGTACCGATGGGCTGCTCGTCCTCGAACTGCGCGGCCATCGTGATCTGGGTGTAGTCGGTGAGCCAGAGACCACCTTCTGCGACATCGACGACGGACGACGCCTCGCGAGCCACCACAGCAGACAGGGCCGGTGGGCCGTAGGTGAGTTGATGTAGCGCAGCGTCCTGGCCGACGTACGCGGCGAACATCGATCTGGCCGTCATCTGCTCGGTGAAGCGGGTCGTGATCTGTTCGAGGGTCCAGTTCCTGTCGATGTAACTGTCGTAGCTGTCGGGGGTGATGAGCAGCACGAATCCGTCGTCGTCGACTTGGAAGTTGGTCTCGTTGTCGAGGTCAGTCACGCCTGAAGGGTATGTGTCTCGACGGGCTCGTGCGCATCACGTGGCGCCCGTTCAGGCCCGTGTCGGGCCTGGGAAGTCATCCAGCGAAGCACGTTGCACAGCCGTGTACAGTTTCGTACAATTATGTACATGACTCATGCTGAGCCTGTTTCAGCGAGCGACGCTCGTGCAAAGTTCGCGTCGATGATCGCTACTGCGCAGGCAGGGGTCGTCGTCCCCATCACTTCTCACGGACGCGTCCAGGCGTATCTGACGCCTCCCTCGTTCGTGGAGGGAGAACAGCCAGAGGGCGTACTTGTGCCGTATGGCGTCTTCGGAACCTATGCCCTCAGGGCGCTGTTGCATGAGGCGAAGTGGCTCGTCGAGGTGGGAAACGTCCTTGGGGCTGGAGATCCGGCCGGATCGATCTTCTGGCACCTGTGGAAGGAAGAGCGCGCTAGCCTGGTCGGCTACTTCGCGGACTACTTCGTGGAGGTTCTGCGAGGCTTCGAGGAGGCTGCGGATACCGGCAGCCAAGTAGGTGTGCCCGCCGTGGAGGATGTCGTCCACGCTGTAACGATGGGGCTGCCCCACGCTGCCCATGCCGTTGAAGGCGATATCCGCGATCACCTACTGGCCGGCATGCGGAGCAGGCTTGTTGGAGCGGAGGCTGCGTTACTGCTGGGTGTAGCTCCCTACGCATGCGATCTTGGAGACATTCAGCGTGTCCCCGACATAGATGATCCCAATCCTGAGCCATACAGGCGTCCTCCGCGGTTCATCCCCGACGAGATGCTGAACATGACTGGTATCGATGCCTGGCGAGAACGCAAAGCGTCCGTTCTTCGCTGGGCTGCCCGTCGTCAGGAACCTTGGACACTCGCGACTGCGGCGAAGGTGCTCCCGGCTGATCTGCTGCCCCATCTTGCTCTGATACTGGCAGAGCTGGTCGACCAAGGCCGGCTCGCGTGCGAGAACGGGTGGTACTCGGCGCAGCCCGCCTAGAAGCAGGATCGGGCCGCGGAGGACAAGTGGTTGCAGCGGGGACCGACATGTTCCTATTCTGATTCGCTTGGTGTAGTCAAAGTTATTGGGCCACAATATGACACGCTCACGTCAGTCGGGTCGCGATGGTACTGTGGATCCCGAGCGAGGTTAGGGACCCACTCATTCGGTACCAGTGCGGCAACAGCCCGGGGGTGTGTGCCCCGGGCTGTTGTGTTTCCGACCAGGTCGGTTGGCGTCAGAAGAGGCCGTCAGCATCGAAGCTGACGGCCTCTTTCGCATGTGTCCTAGCGCGGTCCCGCCGGGACCGGAGTCCCGTAGGTCCCCGCCCCGGCCGGGATCGGTACCGCGGATTCGTGCGACAGGCACCCAGCAGGGGCGCTCCCGCTTCCCGAGGGCGGGCACGTGACAACGTGCACCCGCTGGTGTGGAGTATCCAGGCCGACCCCGGCGGCGTGGGCCTGGCACAGGTCAGACGGGTTCCCCTCGCCCGGCGAGGGGCAGTAGATCGTTCGAGTGCTTGTGCTGCTGGTCGGTCCCCCTGCTGCGGCGGGGCGCTCGGGCGGCAGCGAGCAACTGGTGACCGCGACGACGCTGAACAGGGCTGCGCCGCAGGCCAGGCGGGTGAGAAGCTTCATGGGGCCTCCGAGATCAGGTATCGACTGGTGTCAACTGTAGTTGACGAGGCGCGAATGTGCCAGCGCTACACCATGTCTCAAGAAATAGGAACCTCATGACGAGCGACCACGACGCCCAGCGGGAGTACGACGAGAGCCCCGAGCTGCGCGAGACCCTCCGCCGCGCCGCCGAGGAGCCGACGGTCCGGCGCACGTACCAACACCGCGATCTGCCGCCAGAGGTGCAAGAGATCGTCGAGCGGGGACTGTCGGTCCCCCGTGAGGGCCTGCAACCCCGACCACCGCGCCGTCACCGGTGACCTCCTCGGTGCGGCGCTGATCATGATGATCTGCAGGACGTTGAGGCCAGTGCGCGGTGCTACCGAGTTCTGCCCTTCGACCTGCGCCTGGACCGGCCGCCGATAGCGGGGTCGACACGTTGACAGTGCCGGGTTACAGCCCCCACTTTGCGAGCATATCGCCTTCCTCGTCACGCACCCGCCGCACATCGACCGCATGCGCATCGATACCAGACCGCAGTACCGGATCGTCGCCGTAGCGCTGGTAAGCCCAGTTTAGCCAGTGCTCCAAATCTGACGCCGACTGCTGATTTGCATAGTCAACGTCTCCTTCGGTGTGCGTCTTCCATGGAAGGCCGCGTCCGCGTAAGAAGCGGTCAACTGCCACGAGCTCGCGCAGGTCCTGCTCAACGTCAGATACGTGCACAGAATAGATTTCATCAAGCACAGGGTCTGCGAGCTCGGCTAGCAACGTCGCAGCCGGGATCGACGAGACCCCGTCGACGTCTGCAGCAACTATCGCGTCCCAGATGTCTCGCGCGATCAGAGCGTGCACCAACGGCACACCATCAAGTGAAGCCATCGACCCACTGTCGTCACTATCGCCATTCTCGGCTCGCCACGCGAACCAGAGGGCGGTGTTCTCCGCGATCGGGGCGCAGACCTCCGCAATCGTATCTTGCCGATACCGGTAAAACTGATCCTCCAGGGACAGCCGCTCGCTATCGAGCCCATTGAAAAACGCCACTAACGGAGCCGTGTTCGCCGAGTCCACCATGCTGTTGATGCCGCCGTACCCGTCGTAGCGGCCCTTCATTGCAAGCCCCAGCGGTCGACAGCCTTGCGGTCCCAACCACCGTAGCGGTACCCACACCGCCTCCGAATACCCGAGGCACACACTGGTGATCGCGCAATTGACGTCGAACGTCCCCATAGCGGCGATCCTACGCCGCCTGCCGGGAGCGGCGGGGGTGCCGCAGTCGAACGCGGCCTGCTCGGCGCGGTGATGACCAGGCCGGTGTTGTTGCCGATGGAACGCGCGGCGTCACGTGTGGTCTGGTCTATACCGCTGGGCGCGACCTGATATTGAATCATCAAGGGCCCTGCACTCGGCGTTCCAAACCGTGCTCACCGGTGCCCGCTCCTGTGAGGCACCGGGACACCGGCACGGCGCAGTCGGCTTGCGGTGTTCGCGGCGGCGCGGCGGTCCGACGGCGTCGCGGCTAGGTTGATCCAGCGGGCGTCGGTCCCCTCGGGCGGCATGAGCTTGTAGTGCTTGCGGCCCTTCACGAGCGTCCACCCGGCGGCCTGGGCAGCAGCGATCATCCTGGCGCGGTCCACGTCAGCGCCCCTCGGTCTCAGGGGACCGACTCGCCGGCCCCCGGCTGGTCCGCGTGCCGGCGAGGACCCGACGGAGCCAGGGCCAGCGGGGAGGAGCCAGATCAGCAGGATCACGAAGGCCATGTACCCGAAGAAGATGATCTCGTTGGTCCTCACGCCGCAGCCTGCGCCGTTGGCGGCTCGGGCACGGTGACCCCGGCGCGACAGAGCTTCCCGGCGAACCGCTTCACCGACGTGAGGTTCCCAGGATCGATGGCCGCGAGCTTGATCCACGGGGTGTCGGTCCCCGCCGGCGGGTCGAGTGGGAGGCCGTGATGGATCCCCGGGCGGCGAGTCCACCCGGCCTCGAACGCGGCATCAAGCACGTCGAGGAACCAGACCCGGGTTGCCTGATACTCCGCGAGCAAGTCCATGTAGCCCGTCACCAGATCCTGCACGTCACCCGCCTGGATCCGCTGGGCCAGGTGCGTATGGAACTCCAGCGGCGGCAGGCCCATCCGTGCCGCCGCGGCCTGCAAGTCGTCGATGAGGCCCCCGCTCATCAGATGAACCCGTCGGCGTCGGGCGTGAGATCCTTCGGGGCGAAGGGCTTCGCTGCGAACTGGTCCTCATTGGGTGAGCGGTCCTTCGGGTCGAACTGGCCCTGGCTGGTGTCGGTCCCCTTAGGCGCGGAGGGTGCCGACGGTGCAGTGGGCGCAGACGGAGCCGTCGGCCCAGGCTGCGTGGTGCCGATCGGACCGAAGTCGCCGTACGGGCGCGGCATCGGCGGCGGAGGCCCGGGATCGTCCTGGTGCTTGGCATCCCACTGGACCACCAGGTACAGCAACACGACGGCCACGATGATGCCGAGCGGCACCCACTTCAACACATCGACGACGCTCATGCGGCGCTCCTTCCAGCGGAGATGGCGGCGGCGAGGATCTCGGGCGGTGGCGGGGGAGCAGGAGGTGCGGGTGCGGTGGCCTCGTCGCGACGGCCTGCGTCCCAGAGCCAATTGCGATACGTGACTGTTTCATCCATGAGCGCCGTGTAGTAGTCCATCAGGCCATCCGTGATCCTGGTGCGCTGCGAGTCGCTCATGCTCGCCACATCCGGGCGCGCGTGGATCTCCTCGACCCTGGGCCACACCGCGGGCATGAAGACCTCGTAGGTGATTGCGCGCGACCGCTCGACGATGCGCTCTTCCATCGTCGGGACCGGTGGACGGAGGGCCGCGCGTCGCTTCGACTCCTTCTGCCCCCGGATCCCGCCCCACACGAACAGGCCGACCAGCACGACGACGAGGATGGCGATGCCGATGTCCTCCATCACGCCGCCTCCCGCCAGGTGCTGTACCAGCGCGCCAGCTCGACCATCGCGATCTCGGTGGCCACCTGGGAGACGAAACTGCTGTCCGTCGCGGCCCACACCTGCTCGATGGCGACATGGCTCTCCTTGCCCGCTGGGGCGAACGCAGCGGCCTTGACCGCATCCATGAGGGCCGGGCGGCGATGCTCGATCAGCTCGTGCGCGCGATGCCCAGCGACATCGCCGTCGAAGAAGCTGAGGTTCGTCGCGTACACACTCGCGGCCTGGTGCGCGCGGGCGTTGAGCAGGTCTGCGACGGCCATCCAGAGGTCGTCCCATGCCGAGGCGGGGCCGTCGACGGCCCGGTCGCCTGTGGAGGTTGCGGGGGTGGCGGCGAGGGCACGGACGGCGTCGTTGTGCCGCTGAGCATGCCCGGGTGTGGTGGGGTGCGCGGTCAAGTACTCCAGCTCCGCGATGGCCCAGTCTCGGATGTGTGTCATGTATTTCTCCATTTCATTTTGACAGTTTGTGTTTCAGCTGTGCCAGCCATGTTCGGCGGCATGTGCCCGCTGGGCGGTCCGATTCTGTCGGTCCCGGCGGGCCCTTATCCAGAACCCCAAGATGGTGACCGCGACCAGTCCGATAATCCCGAGTCCCACCGCCTTCACGGTATCTCCGAGGTCCGACATGCGTTCGGGGACAGAGGCCACCTCGGCCGCATTGGTGGTGTCGGTCCCCGGCGACGGAGTGGATTCGCCGGAAGAATTGTTGTTCGCGGTGATCCGAGATGCCACGGAAGGGCAGTACCGTGCGAGTTCTTGGAGGCTGCTGATCGGGCTCGCGGGGTTCTGCGGGATGCACTTCTCCAAGTCCGCGGAGCTGGCGCTGAGCACGGTGCCGCAATTGCTACCAGAGCCGCCCGAGGTGTACACCTTCATGCAGATCACGTCGGTGAATACCCGTTCGTTGAGTGGGCGACTCTTCTCGCTGCACCCCGCCACCGATGAGGCGAGGACGCCGACGGTGACAACGGTGGATGCGAGCTTCTTCTGGTTCACGGATCTCCTTTCTTGTCCGTCCCTGATTTTAGTGATCCGGAGGGGCCTGTGCCGACGAGTTTCTGAGCCCTGAGGTCCTGGCCGGCGACCTATCAGTTCCTAATAGTTTCGTCGGCCACTGGCAGGGATACTCGTGCTGGCAGAGCCATTTCTCAGACCGGGCCGAGGGGTGCAACCCAGGACTGCTCGACACAGAGCGTCTGTGTGGTCGGGCCGGGTGCCGCGGCGGGCCCGAACAGGCCCAGATCCCAGATCGACCGAGGGGGCCATGTCAGCCGTATTGGCCCCCTCGGAGGGAGCCCCAACCGTCGAAAACCCACCTACCAGACCCCCACGGTGCAGATGCGCACACCGACCGGCCCGCCGGGGACCGACCCCCAGAAACATCCCGAGGATCCTTGATCCACCTGAGCGGGCGGGCACCTGCGCGCACCCACGCACGTCACGTGCGCACCCGCCCGCACGCACACGCATCAGGTGGATACCTCACCGTCAGGATCAACAGAATCCGGAAACCACAGTTCCCAACCGACAACCTGGGGAGAAATTTTTTGAACAACAAATCGAAAATCTGAAAAATCAGAATCCGCACCCCCCGTACCCCTCATATGGGTATCTACACGGACGAAGTTGACACCCTTCGCCCGACTGATCGGATGCATACTGAGCCGAGCCTTCGTCTTCGAGTACGCCGTGTGTGAAGCGCGCGCAATGTACTCCACGCTGGACCCGGCGGGGCGGGTTGCAGCAAGCAGTTCCCATTTCATCTCTTCGCTTGCTTTCAGCGCCAGATGAAGCTCGTGGAGGACCTGGTGAACCTCGTTGATGGTGGGCTTGTGATCGTCGGCCCGGCACTTCTTGGCCAGCTCGATCAGAGGCTTCACTGCGCTGGTCAGCTCCTCCGTGTACGCGGGGACCAGGTGCTGCATGAAGTCGCGCGCGGCGCGGTTCGCGTGGGGATCCTTACGAGGCATGTTTCTGGTATCTCCTTATTCGATAGAGGCGTGGTTGCCGGAGGACTTACTAATGCCTCCCAGGTACTCGGAGCTGGTCGGGTCGTAGATCGCCCGTTCCGGAACGGGGATCCAATCCCCGTTCTCGTCCTGTCGGTCGAGGTTGATCGGTCGGATCATTTCGAGGTCTTCCCAATCCATTTCCTGCCAGGGATTCGCTGCTCCGGCGACGCCGGTCTCGAAGGCCCATCCGATGCGCGACTGGATCCGCGGCGTGGACTCCAACGCGGTCTTCCACCGTTCCCAGTTGGCCAGCATCTCGGGGGTCGCCTTGTCGTACTCACCGGGCTTCGCGCCGGGGGAGTAGATGTAGGGCATCTGGATCAGCTCGACCTCGCCGGTGTCGGTGTCGAGGACGACCCCGCGACCCTTCATCGACTTCGCGATGCTGGCCATCGCTTCGGCGGCGGCCTCGGATCCGTCGAACAGCTTCGAAAGCGCCATGTCCTCCTTCTCTCCGAGAGCGATACGGCTGCTGACCTGCGCCAACAAGGCGTTGGAGAAGCTCTTGTCCTCCACCCGCTGCGACGCGCCGATGAAGTGCACGCCGAGCGACCGACCGACCAGGGTGATCTTCTCCAGCGCACGGAGGTATGACCTGAGTGCGGGGTCGGTCGCCATGGCCTTCGTGAAGTAGGCCTGCTCTTCAAAGAGGAGCACGAGCGGCGTGAACGACTCGGGGTTCACGCCCCGTTCGACCAGGTTGTTCCGGCGCTGCGTCTCGTGCAGGACGTACGCCACCGCTCGCAGCATGCCGCCGCGCGAGGTGGCGACGTGGAGGACCCCGGGCGACTGCCCCGGGGCCATGAGCTTCATCCACGTGTCGGCCTTGGCGGCGCAGACGATGATCTGCGCACCCTGGACACAGAGGGCGGTGACGCCGCTCATCATCGTCCGGGTCTTGCCGCAGCCGGTGGTGCCGCAGACCAGGGTGTGCGGCACGGTCGCGAGGTGGTTCTCCAGGCGCCGCCCCTCCGCGGTGACGCCCAGCGGCCAGACGAGATCGCGGTACGCCTTCACCACGCTGGCTTCCGAGTTTCCTCTGATCGGGCGGGTGAAGTCCTCGGGCTCCGCCGAGACGAAGGCGGGGAACTGGAGCGGCTTGGTGTTGAGGTTCAAACGCGCCGTTTGCCCCCCGCCGCTCACGTCGACCCGGAGGTCCGGGCAGCGCAGGACCGACGCCAGCCGGGAACCCCGGGACTGGATGTCTCCCACGGTCTGGCCGCGGGCGTGCACAGGCTCGATGTCGATCCACGGGCCGCGCAGGCCGACGCCAGCATCGACGAAGCGGGGAGCGGCATGGGATTCGTAGGCGACGGCCTTGCCGCCCACCACCTTCTGGCGGGTCTCCGACCTCGTGATTTCTCCGTACTTTGCGACCTTGCGCCACCGGTTGAAGCCGGGAGTGTCGCGGTCCGCCAACGCCGCGGCGAGCACGGGCGCCTCCGCCGCGATCACGTCCATCGGGTCGGGCGGCTCCGGCGGTGGGGTGTGGAAGTCGAGGTCCCAGATCTTCATCGCGGCCCCCAGCTTGACCTTGATATTCCAGGTTTCCCCGCCCCCGTCGCGGGGATCCGGAGTCTCGATGGTGGACTGACTGGCCGTCATGTCGGTCCCCCACGGGTTCGACATTTGGATCACGGCCCCGGGGAAGGTGCAGCGGAACACCACCGCATCCAAGGTCGGGGTGAGCAGCACGTCGACCAGATGGGGGAGAGCATCACGCGTGGATCCGGCGAGGTGCACCTGCGCGAACAGGCTCAAAGCGGCGGTGCGCTCGCGCCACCGCGCTTGGTTGCCCACGTAGGTGTTGCGTAGAAACTGCCGCGTGAGCTGGGCTTCCTGCTCCGGCGGCAGGTCGCGCCGCAGGCTCTCACCGACACGCGTCCGCTTGTGCACCTGGGTCTTCGGCATGTCGCGGAGGATCTGCGCGGACCGTGCACGCATCTTCTTGAGAAGTTCGGCGTCGCTGGCCGCGTCGGGCTCGGGTGCTAGCTTCTTGGTCTTGCCGCGTCCCTTCGGCTTCGGGGCCTCGTCGGCGTCGTAGCCCTCCGACTGGATCACCTTCCCGCTGCCGCCGACCTGTTCCCCCTGTTCAGAGGCGATCTTGTCGAAGGTCGGTTCCGGCTTGGTTCGCTCGGGTTCCTCGGGAGCCGGGCTCGCCGGCCTATCGGTTTCTGATAGGTCCGGCTTGTTCTTGGGCGCGGAGGTCACGAACGGGTTCTCATGCGCCGGAGCGGGTTCCGTCTGCTTCGGCTTGTCCCAGTTGAGGAAGTCGTCGAAGTCAGAGCCACTCATCGTGGTCTCCCTTGAGGATCGGGCCGTCGTCGAGTGGTCGATGCGTGTTGGTGACATGGATCGAATACCGCTGTCCCACATCGTGATGCCGGTGGACCTCGCCCTCGATCCGCATCGCGCCGAACTCCGCGAGCCCGATAGGGGCGAAGCCTTGGAGCGGAGCTTCGTGGAGGCCGTCGTGCGTGGGTTCTAGGACGAGCGTCATGTCCCCGTCCTCGCGGAACTGGCCTCCGACGATGCAGAAGTGGGGGACGAACACCGTCTTACCTGGGGCGATCTGCCACTCGCGGTGTTTCGTGACCGCGCTGAACTTCATGCCGCCGACGGTGATGCGGTCGAACAGTCCTGGGCGCTGGTGCCAGACGCCCCAGTTCGCCCCTTGGGCGGCGCGGTTCCAGCTGGCCTGGGCCGGGCCGAGGGATCCGCGTCGGTCGGTGAGGGTCGTTGCCGCGCCGGTGGGGACCACGCCGGAGGTGTCCTTGCCTGCGGTGATGTACCAGAGAATGCTCCCGCCGATGGGAATGAAGAATCCCCATATCCCGGCGACGGACGCGCCGAACCCTCCCGCGACGACTCCGATCATGATCCTCCACATGATTCCAAAGTAGCCCTCTGAGGGGGCTGTTTCTAGCAAGGGTTGCCATTGTTCCTATTTATATTCATGTGGTGTAGCGGTGCAGTTCAGGCGGGGTGTGTGTCAAAAACGAACGTTTAACGTACAGGTCGGAAAGTCGCCTGTTTTCGGCCCGGAATCTGTGCCACAATCGTGTCCGAATGATTCATTGATCAGCGCCCCGTTAATGACACAGAATGGAGGTGATCGAGTCGATGGCGACCCTCGGATACGCGCGAGTGAGCACGCACGACCAGGACCCGCAGCTCCAGCTCGACGCCCTGGAGAAGGCCGGGTGCCAGCGCACCTGGGTCGACCGAGCCTCGGGCGCGAAGGCCGCCCGGCCCGAACTCGAAGCGCTCCTGTCGTACGCGCGCGAGGGCGATGTGATCACCGTGTGGAAGCTCGACCGCCTCGGTCGGTCCCTCGCGCATCTTCTTGCGACCGCCGAGCGGCTGGAGAAGGAGGGGGTGCAGCTCCGTTCCATCACGGAGGCCATCGACACCACCACACCGAGTGGACGCCTCGTGTTCCACACCCTCGGTGCCGTCGCCGCGTTCGAGCGGGACCTGATCCGCGAGCGGACCAATGCGGGACTCGCGGCAGCGCGTGCGGCAGGCCGGATCGGCGGTCGCCCGTCGATTACCGAGGACCAGAAGAGGAGCATCCTCGATCTCGCAGCCGCCGGCCGCCCGCGCACCGAGATCGCTCGGGTGCTCGGTGTCGCGCGGAGCACTGTCTACCGGGTGATCGAAGGAGCGGCGGCGTGATGATCGAACTGATCAAGCCGGTCCGTCGGTTCCTATGGGTACTCCTGATCGCGGGCACAGTCGGGTCGGTCGCGGCGAACGTGGCCCATGCGCACCCGGGGATCGGCCCGCGCATCATGGCCGTCGCCGCGCCGATCGCTCTCCTGGCCTTCACCCACCTGGTCGGTCTCTGGGGCCGGATCCGCGCGAGTGGCGTGACGTACTGGGCGATCCTCGTGACGGTGGCACTGATCGCCGCCGGTGCCGCGCGGGTCAGCTTCGCGGCAGTGCGCGACCTCGCCCTGGCCTACGGCTACGGTCCGCTCGACGCTGCACTGTTCCCGTTGATGCTTGACGGCGGTCTGGCGGTCACGGCGCTGGCGCTGGTGGTCCTGAGCCGATTCGAGGCGGAGACCGCGACGGGTGTGGACCAGGAGATGGACCGCGTGGACGACGCGGCCGCGCGGCCCACATCGGTGGTCCAACGGGCCCACGAACCGGAGCACGCGGTGGCCCACACCGCGCCGGGCACGCGTGACATCGACTTGGGCGACACGGTGCCTGTCGCCGCCGATAAACCGGTACCGGCCCACGCTTGGTCCACGGTGGACCACCCCGTGAACAGCGCAGATGACGGCGATGGGCCAGTTAGCGGGCCGACTGATCCGGTGGTGGCTCAGGCCGCGGACCTCGTGGCCCGTGAGGTGGTCCAGGTGGATCAGGCGGTCGTGGAAGAGGTCATCCGCCGGCTCAACGCACGTGAGTCGGTGAGGTCCATCGCCGCCGCGGATATTGCTGCGCGCGGCACCGTGACCAAGATCCGTGACGCCCTTCCGGCTACCGATGGACCGGCGATCAGGGTGGTCGCGTGACTCGCCCGATGCCCGCGGCACCTCCGCCGACCGGAGCCGCCCACGATGCCGAGCACAACCTCATGATGAAGCTCGGTGAGGCCGTGAACGCGGCGCACCACCTCGCCGCTGTGGCACCCGAGGAGGCTCGCGCGGTCGGTCTCGACGACATGGTGGATCGGTGGGAGCGGGAGTTGGCCGTCTTCTACTGGCGGACTGTCGGTCCCCGCGGCGAGAAGAGCCATCGATGAGCGACGGATGGCCGGACGAACTGATCGTGCGCGCGGAGAAGCTCGACGCAGAGGCTGCGCGGCTCCGCCGCGCAGCCGATGAAGCCAGGGATTCGGCTGCGTTGTACGCGGCGCTGGAACCAATTGCGGAGATGCGCAGCTGGTCCGAGGTCTTCTATGGCGCGAAGCGTGTCGAGCAGATCGCCGTGGCGGGCCTCGGTGAGCTTGAGGACTGGGAGTCTGTACTGCTCGTTGAGCGGCTCCTCGGGGAGTCGTACGGATCCTCCGGTGACCTGTGGACCTTGTGGCGAAGTGAACGCGATGAGTGAGGCGGAGATGAAGTGAACGAGGAGCAGATCCGGAGGGCCCTCGCGGGTGAGGTGCCCGTCGAGGACCTGTCGGAGGCAGAGCCCCAGAGCGTGATTCCGCGCCAGGATCCCGGGCAGTACACACGACCTGATCGAGAGCCGTACCGGGACCCGACGGGGACCGACACCGACATCCATTGGATAGTGCCCACGGACGTGGCGGTCGACTTCGAGCGCTCCGACAGCTTCTACGGTGACCCGCCGACCGTCTACTTGGTGGCACTTCCGGTCCACCTCGCCCCGGGCTACGACGTGCAGATCCAGCCTGACCTCGGCTACTTCCTCGACCCGCACGAGGCAGCGGCGGAGGCCCGGCGGCGGTTGGAGTTCCAGGTGGAGCACGCGTCGGTGGAGCACCGGCACAATTTCGCGGTGTCGGGCGCGGCGGTGATCCCGGTGAGTCCCAACGGATACGAGCCGGGGTTGCCGCTGAAGCCTTGGTCGGTCCGACTCGCCCGGAAGGGGGACCGACAGTGACCAGTGATCCCGCTGATCTGCACGACGGCGTCGTGCAGATCCTCGACGGCGTGACCGATGTGCGACGACACCTGGCTGCCCTGCGGCACCAGTACCTCGCTCTCACCGACGACCACCTCGATGTCGACGACCTGGGGCCAGCAGTGTCGGTCCCTGAGGCCCTGGCGGCGGTGCACCAGGGGCTGATCAGCGTCGATGAAACGCTCCGGACCGTCACTGAAGCCACGTACGACGCGATGCGGCTCACGTCGCGGCTCAAGGGCCGGGACCTGGAGGACCAGCGTGCGAACGCGGACTTCGAGCTGACCGGCGACACCCCTGAGGCTCGCCGCATCAGCGCCCGAATCCTCGTCAAGCTCGCCCGACAAGAGGGCGAGGAACCGGAGCCGTGGGTACTCGCGGTCGCCGAAGGTCGCCTGAACGCCTGAAGAAAGGACGCCTTATGAACCAAGACATCTGGATCATCGAGGGGCCCACGATCGACGCGCATGGAGAGTGGGAGGTCTACAGAGGTGCTGGATACTTCACCGATCCCGACGACGCTGCGGCAGCCGCCGAGGATGCGCTGGTGAACCTCATCCGCATATGCATGAGGATCGGTGGCGACATGATCGACCTCGGAGATTCCTTCGCGATCTCGGGGATCGATCAGGCGACCGAGGTCGCATGCATGGGGGCGCGCGTGATCCACCTGCCCCCCCGCAGGCTCCCCGCCGCCGGACCCTCCGCGGCACATCGCGGTACCGGGCGGGCCGGAGGTCGCCGTCGCCGCAGCGTGGGCGCACGTGGCTGCTCACGCCGAGCCTGCGGAACCCGTGCGCCCGACCTCCGCGGAGGTTCCGGCCGCGGTGATCGATCCGCTCGATCTGAACGCCGCCGTGGCGGTGCTCGGTGCGGCAGTCGAGGAGGCTCACCGCAAGGCGCGTATCGTCCTCCATCACCTCGGCGGCGACGGACGCGGGTTGACCACAGCTTCGTCGATGTCGGTCCCCGAACTGCTGGCATCGGTACGCCACAACGTGGAGCTTGTGGAGCAGGCGCTGGCCGACGCCCACAGCTGGGTGTTCGGGGCCAATCGCTACGTCAAGAAGCTTGAGAGTGGGGACCGACAGTGAACAAGAACGTAGTCATCGGCGCGGTCGTCGTAGTCCTGTTGGTCGGCGGAATCGCGCTGTTCCGAGATGATCCCGCGCCTGCACCACGTGCGGCGGTGTCGGTCCCCACCACGATGCCGGCCAGGACCTCCAGCGCCATGCCGACGACCGCGACCAGCACAATCACGACCACGTCGACCAGCTCAGCGGCATCGAGCACCGCAGCGGGGCGGGCGGAGACCAAGGAGCTGTGCGACGCGATCGACGCCGCTGACGACCGTCGGATCCCGGTTACCGATGCGCTATACGACCACCTGCGCTGCACTGGCGGTTGGACATGGCCCTCGGTGAAGCCGCACGCCTCCGCTGCGGCTACGGAGCTCGATTCGGAATCGACCACGCTGCTCGATACGATCCGGCGCAGCGATGCCCCCAACACCGTGAGCAGCGCGGCCCGGGACTACGCGGATGGTCTGGGGGACTGGGCCGAGTCGCTGCGGAGCGACCTCGCGGCACTGAGCAGCGAGGGGTTCACACGCACTGACGCGCTCAAGCCACACCTCAAGAAGCTGGCTCAGGAGCTAGTAGAGCAATGTAAGACGATGGCGGGCAAGTGAATCAGGCTTGGACGTGTCCACCGGCATCGATCGGCTCGCTGGGTATTCAACGCTAGCGTCGGAGAACTTGACCGGCAGCGTATTGGGCTTACTCAACCTTGCGCGATCCTTCTCTCTTCCAACGTCGTGGCTGTCGTCTGGGCGAACGCAGCTTCACGAACGCGACGAGCGGCCAGACTCGTTGCGAGTGTCGCAGTGGAACCCGTGGAGCGGTACAGCGCTAGAGCTGCGTCCATAGTTGAGCGCAGCAGCTCGCCTCGCGCAGCTGGAATCTCTTCTGCCTTTGATGCGTCTCCAGTCGCCACATCAAGGCGGTTGCGCAGGTTGGTGCGGGCTGCTCGTGCGATTTCGGCGGATCGCGGGTCGACATGCTGGAGGTCCGTCGCTATTCCTGCGAGCAAGCCGAGTCCGAGAGTGGCGTTCGCACGGGCCGAGGCTGGGGGAGTCTTGGTCCCAGATGGGCCGGGAATCGAGGTCAGGATCTGATCGGGAGAGACTCTCCACCCACCGTCGGCGAGGGTGCCGGACGGACTTCCTACGCTCAGCGCAACTGTGGCGGACGCATTTGCTGCTAGCAGGGTGAGAGTTGTCGACCGGGTCTCGGGTTGCTCCTGAGGCGAAGGAACAGCGAAGGCGTACACGCGGTCGGTTTCCTCGTTGTAGGCCCAGGCGATTAGTAGTCCGATCCAGGGCCACGAGGTCACGAACCGTGCTTGGCCTGCGAGGATCATTTCGCCGTTAGCTTGGCGGTGGCACCTGAGGCTAGCGCCGTGGCTCGGAAGCCCGCTGTAGGTCACGCCCGCGATCGTGGTGCCTGCGAGAAGCGGCGGTAGCCACTTGTCCCGGCTTGGGCCTGGCGCCGAAAGCAATCGGAGTACCGCTCCTTGATGTTGCGCCCACACGAATCCGGTCGCCAGGCATGCCGCTACGAGACTCTCGCCGATGTCGAAGACCAGCGGTATGGGTGCATCTGCCGCGAGCACGCTGAACAGACCCGAGTCTCTGAGCGCCGCCAAGTGGTCGGTCGGCAGTTGGTCGAGAGTGTCTATCTCCCCGGCGGCAGGCCGGAGCAGATTCTTGGAGAGATCGTCCGCCGCCTGCCGGAGGCGCGCTGTACTAGCTACCACTGGAAGAATGTAACCCATGCGTAAGAACTCGACCGGGCCGCAGAGTTGGTCTTGCGCCGGCTACTGACCGAAAGTGGAGGCTGAGCAGATGGAATCGATGAGGGTTGTCACCCTGGGCGGCGACGGTGAGCTTCGACTGCTGGCGGTCGATGGGACTCGCTCGACAGGTAGGCGCTTGGTAAACGCGGTCCGAGGGGCTGTATTTCGATCAATCGACAGCACAGCACGCGCGGTACTCGACAGGTCCACGCCTGTGTCGGGGGACGCGGGAACGGGGTATCCGGTGTTGCATCCGACGGTCGGCACCGCTCTGGCAGCGGTAGTCGCGTCTGGTGACAGGGCAACACCAGAGGCGCTACGAGAGTACGCCTCGCGGCTCGCCTTGTGGGTGTGGTCAAATCCCGTTGGCGGCGGACCTCCGCGCCTCCACCTGTCAACCTCGGCGATGGATTTGCTTGGGGTGGCAGAGGACCATCGCGATCGCGTAGTGCACGGTCCTGCGGATTTTTTCACACGCGTTCCCGCTCTCGGCGACGCTGTGCGCCATCTCGACTGGCTGACCGCGGCGGACCAAGAACGCCAACTTGCCGTCGGTAGGAGCGCAGGTTCAGATCGGACCGACCGTGTCACGAGAGTGGCTGATCTAGGGGTCGTAGGGGACGATGGGGGGCGCGCCACTGTGGAGGCAATCGAGGCACGACTGCCCTCCGGCGACGTCCTGGGCATGGGGTGGGCCCGACCTGAACTTGCCTATCCCAGCAACCTGGCGGATGCAATCTGCGCCGACAGCAACGCACGCGCGGCGCATGTACACATCGCGATCATGGATTTGAGATTCCCCGCCGCTCCTTACGTCCTTCGCTGGCTGGGCGGGCCGCCCGAGGGGATCGGGCACGGCTTCAGTACTGGTCAGAACAACGGCATCCATCCAGACGATCGCGACGCCGTGACATCGGCCATCGTCGAGGCTGCGACCCGCCCTCCTACGTCGCCAGTTCCAGTCTCAGCTCGAGTGCGCGCTCTGACCGGAGGCTGGATGGAGGTCATTGCGAAAGCCTGGTTCGTCGACCACAGAACAGCGCCTGGAATCGTCGCGGTGAGCATCGACTGCGGGTCAGGGCCAGCCGTCTAGCGCGGTCGGTGTCACGCCCTACTCGGTTGCATCGCGAGTTGGGCTTGGCTACCGTCACTATTGACTTCGCAAGCAGACAACTGTGGTTTCGGCCCGACTCGCTGATCCGCCCGTGCTCGTGAAGCCCGCAGCAGGTCTTCTTCGAAGACTGCTCATCGTCGGCATCCCCTCCGGGTGCTCGACCCATGCGGCAACGCAGCGACTAGCCATCTTGTGGCATCAGTCGCTGCGCTACCACTGTGCGCCAGCGTGGCGCTCAGGTGACGTCAAGCATGGGGTGACACCGGATGGACCAAGAATCAGAACTACCCAACACGACCTCGCGGACATCCGTGTGCGTGTTCGTACCTGTCGGCGCCTCGTCGTGGCTGCAGAGCTATCGCATCGGAATTTCGTCCGTTGGTCGCCAGCGTACTGTCGGCGTTCCTGGAGGCTCATAGTGTCCAGGGCTACTTCAAATCCATGGTCAGCTAAGAGTATTGGCATGCCTGTGGCGGAACAGCCGGTGGCTGTCAATCTCATCAATACGCGAACGAACTTTCGCGGAGCTCTGGTGGATCAGTTGTCGGATCTTGACGCGGCCAAGGACTGGCTATGGGCGCTGGCAACACATTGCAGGCAGCCCCACTGCTCCTGGGTGGTCGACAAACGGCGTCTCCTGCTCTTGCGAGCCACGCGGTTTGCGATTACTCATCTTGCGTCCGTCCAGACAGGGCATGCCAGCCCGTCGGACGAGACTCGGAGTGCGGTCGCCTATCTCAACCGAAATCGTCTGGCTGCAAGGTTTCTAGTGAGCGATACGGGGGTGTCGACGGCATTCGGCGCGGGAGACGCTTTCGAAGCCTTCAGGCAGTCGGTGATCGACTCGGCCGCTGCTACGCTGGCGGCGCCACCTCAGTTGGCGCTGCGCCACTGCGCTCATGCTGAATGTCTCCACTACTTCGTTCCATACGTAACTCGGCAGAAGTGGTGCAGCTCGGCTTGTGGCAATCGAGCCAGGGTTGCGAGGTACGAAGGCCGCGCTTGACGGTGCAAATGAGAGTTACGCTCCCGATGCCTACTTCGTCTTGCTTGCGCGGGAGACCCGCACTCGATTGCCGCACACGTCGCTGCACCAGTGCTGCCGCGAGTTGTGTTGGGTGAAGTAGAGGACGCACCTCGGCGCCTCGCACTTTCGCAGGTGTTTCGCAGCACGTCCAGTGGTGGCCAGCGCCGCAGTGACTGCGATCTGAGCGGTGAGTTCGACGAACGGGTTCGTAGGCTCCGTAGACCAAGTCGCCACGGCGGCCTCGTCATTGGCTGTAGCGAGCGCTCCAAGCTGGATGCTGGCACTGGCCAACACCGAGTTGAGGTGCTCCGCGGCCTGGGCGGCGTCCTGGTCGACGGTGGCCCGGTAGAGAGACTCGACGGTGTCGCGGAGCTGGCGCAGAGCAGCCATCTCGTCGTCATTCGGAGCGAAAGAGGTTCGGGGGAAAAGGATTTCGATTCCGAGTGTTGACATCCATCGGTGCGCTTCGCTGGAGCTCTCGAGGAGGTCGACGATGCCTCGACCGTCGTAGAACCGAGTACTCAAGAAGTTGGTGGCGGGAGCTTCCAGGGGGCGGACTAGGACCCCTTCGGTGATGTATTGGGTGCGCACTTCCCGACCTGCCTTGCTGTCCTCTGTGTCACTGCGGTTGCACTGCCCTCATGATACCCCTAGGCTCATGGCTAATGCCTTAGCCATTAGTTAGGAGTCGTATGTCAGCCTCAAGCTCGATCAACGTGCCGTCCGCACAGTCCACCGGAGCCCCGGCGGAGCCGCGAAAGCCGTGGTGGGAGTCCTCGGCGCCTCCGAGGCCGCCGGTACGGACCATCGTGGTTGCATTGGTCGCTGCGGCCGCCGGGCTCATGGCCTTGGCCGCCCTGACGCATCTCACCGACCTGCCGTGGTTGATACCGCCGCTGGCGGCAAGCATGGCGCTCATCGTCGGAGCTCCAAAGTTGCCACTCTCCCAGCCGCGAAACGTCGTCGGTGGGCAGATGATCTCCGCGCTGGTGGGCGCACTGGTCGGACTTGCTGGACACTCGCTTTGGTTGGGCGCTCTGGCCGGGGCGCTTGCATTGGCGGCCATGATGGCCACCCGCGTCCCCCACTCGCCGGCAGCGGCGACGGCAGTCATTGGTGCGACCACGGCAGCGGTGCCAGGTTGGGAGTTTGTTCTCCTTGCTGGTGCCGCTGCCGTGGTGCTTGTTCTGATCGGCGTGGTCGGGAACCGTTACAACGGCGCTCGTGACTACCCGATCTACGTTTGGTGAGTCCTTGCAAGGAGCGATCGCTGCACCTTCCCGTTGATTGAACGGGGTAGTTGATCGACCACTGTGACGGATGCCAGGTCGACCTCAAGCGGCAGTCTCGCGTTGGCCCACGCGCGGACGTCTTCCGGAGTGCTCTTGTGGCGGAGCACTACGAACGCCACAGGACTCAGGTCGCCGTCGGCGGATCGGTGTGCGGTAACAGCGGCGGCCGAGACATCGTGGTGCCGCTCGAGGAGAATCTCGAGTTCTGTCGGGGCTATGAGGTGACCGTTGCTCCGGAACACATCATCCCCTCGGCCGAGGATGCGGAGGCTCCCGTTCGCAGGATTGCCGGTGGCGAAGTCTCCGGTCCACTGGCAACCGTCGGTCAGTTGTGGTGGGGAGATCGATCCGTCGTCGCGCAGGTAGCCGAGAAAGGACCCCCCGGGAAGCGCCGAGAAGGTGAGTCGGGCCGCCGGTTCGCCCGGATGACGCGCCAGATCAACCTTGTACCCAGGTAGCACGGATAGCGCGCCGGGCCTTGTAGCGAGCTCCCCGAGGATCGCCGTCGCCTCAGTCTGCCCGTACCCTTCGCGTAATCCCACACCCCAGGTGGATTTCATGAGCTCCCTGAGTGTGGGGGGAACGGCCTCTCCGACTGAAGTGACGTCGCGGACTCGGACTCTCGGAGAGTGCGTGAGTCTACATCCGCGGAGGAATGCTACGGGCGCGCAGACCGACTCGACGGAGTGCGTCTCGACGAACTCCTGGAACGAATCGGGGCCCAGATCCTCCGGACGGACGACGACAGTCGCACCTGCGGTGAGAGGGACGAGGAACGAGCTCCAGAAGAACTTTGCCCAGCCAGGACTGCTCACGTTCAGGTGGCGTTGGCCGGCTTCGAGGCGATTCCAGTAGAGGCTGGACAGATGGGCAATGCCGTGGGTCCTGTTGCTGTGAAGCGCGAGTTTCGGCCGTCCTGTCGTGCCTGATGTGAAGCAGCCGAATGCCGGCGCATCCGCGCTGATGCTTGCCATGTGAAGATCCTGGTTGCTGCAGTTCCAGTCCACCAGTGCAGCTGCAGGTAGTGTTCGCCGGTCATCGATAGCTGCGTCTGTCAGTATCCGGTGCGGCGAGGCGACTTCGAGGCGGTCAGCCAATGCTTCCGGGTGCAGTCCGTGGTGAACTGGTATTGCAACGCCGCCGGTCTTCAGCACCCCCAGGATGACTGCATACAGTTCGACTGAAGCGGGCATGTCGATGACAGTGCGGTCCCCAGTCGCAGCACCCTCTTCGATGAGCTTCATGGCCACGCCGTCGGATGCTGCTGAAAGCTGGGCGTAGCTGACTTCCAGCCACTCTCCACCCGCTGATGGTCCGGAGAGGGCGACGTCGCTTCGTCCCCGGCTGTATCTGTCGAACCAGTCGTGAGCCCAGTTGAAGCTCTGGACGGCAGGGAAGGTGAAGTCCTCCACCGCCTCAGGCAAGTCATAGGAGTCGATCAGGTGCCGGCGTGCAAGCGCGAACAAATCTCCAGCTTCGAGTTCAGTCATACCGTGTGCACTTCCCTTGCAACGATGAGAGCAGACCGCGCGGCCTTCTCGGCATCGACGGTGAATCCGCTACGTACGGAAGGGCGGCCATTGCCGATCTGCGTGAACCAGCGCAGGCGCTCTGTTGGGATCCCCAAGAGCACCAGCCCGGGAACGACTTCACCGTTCGCGCCGATGGCGTACCCAGTCTCAGGGTCGACGTCGCATGCACCTGTCTCAACCGATGCTGTCGCCCCAACATGGCGAAAACGGCGAACCAGGCCGTCGGCCAGGAGCTGCGGGTATAGGACGGATTGGCAGCGTCCCACTTCGTATTTGGGGATGCGCGCGTCAATAACCCGCTCAACCGCTATAGCTCCGGGCACGGCGGGTGACCGTACGGCCAAGGTCCGACCATCGTCTACGATGCGGGCGCCTGGGCCTGCGATCGTGACAATGCCGGCGCGAATCAGTGCCAGTAGCTCCTCGATTCGCCGCGGGGGTGGGCCCGCGACGAGCAGTGAGTACATGGGAACGAACCGACCGAGGAACGCGTCCTCGTGTGACCTTGGCGTGATGCCCCCGAACTCAACGGCCGCTCGCAACGACGGACGCAAGTCGCGCAGTGTGTCGAGGGCTGCCTTTAGAGGGTTGGTTACATTTCCCTCCCGAGCATGACGCAGGTCGGTTTCCAGATAGGTGACAACTGCTTCGTGCCAGCTGCCCCTCGAGCTGAAATCGACGCCATCGAAGGGACGGCCCAGTGATTCCAAGGTCGGCAGCCGCTCCTCGACGCCGAACGTGTTCGCCAGCTCATATACGGCGCTGACCGGGTCTGGCCCCTGAATCGTGATGAGCTGCGAGGCGAACTCCTCTGCCAGAGCCGGAGAGCTGCCGTTGGCGATCTTGGTCAAGCAGAAGGACGCGGCCGCCTCGGCCAGCACCCAAGGAGCGACTTCGCGCTCGAAGTCGACCTGTCGGTCTCGGCGAAGCTCCGCCATCCGATCAACAGTGCACAGTCTTGGGGTGAAGGTGAAGTTGGCCGGCTTCTGATTTCGCCCACGACTCGGTATGGGCAGGCCGGAGCGAGAAATTCCGACAATCGACGGCTCTTGTCCACTCGGGCGGTAGTCCAGTCGGCCGAGGTCATCCCGGTCAAATGTTCCCCCACGTCCCTGCGTGAGGAGCGCGACCAGATCGTGGAACGCGAGTCCCATCCCCAGCGCCGCCACGTTCTGGCCCGGGAGTACTTCATCCAAGGGCAGATCCGCAGCGGAGTCACCAGCTATGACCCGCGCGCTCCCTGGTCTGTGGGTTGCCACCACGCCGCCATCGAGCGGCTGAGGATGACCGGTGGCCAAGACAACCGCGCGATAGACCTGAGACTGTCCTGATGTGGTTTGTACGACGAACTCTTTCGTTTCGCGGTTTCGACGTATGGACGTCACCGTGTCTGTTCGTTCGTTCACGGTCACTCCGTCCGGAGCATTGGCGACCACCGCCTCGAAGGCGAACCGCAGGTACTTTCCGTAATCGGCTCGGGCCGCGTAGCCGCTGTAGACCCCGTCGTCCGGGGCAAGCCACTGCTCCAACGACGGGCCTGCGCCAGCCCGTACAGGGCCGTCGTCCATCGGACCGGAGAAGATCGTGACCTCGGCCGCGTGGGTGTTCATCAGCAGGTGAGGACTCTGCGCGGGATGCCAGATCCGCCCGCCGCCTACGAAACGGGAATCAAAGACGTCGATCGTGATCGGCGAGTTGCAAGCGAGAATCAGTTGCTCAACTACCGATAGGCCACGTGGTCCGCCGCCGACAACGGCGATCCGGACCGGCGCTGGTCCCTCGCGTCCACGCAGCGCATCGTGAGTGCATGCAGTCAACGCTGTGCCTCCAGGATCTCGGTCGGCACTTCAGGGGCATCTTCCGGCCTCGGGTCCGCGGGCTTAGTGCGGATGGCAAGGATGGTTGCGCCTTCGACGGTTGCCATCCGATGGAAGGTGCCGGGTTCCTCAACGATGAGGTCGCCGGCCACGAAGGTCTGCCCGTTGCTGTGCTCGAGAGTCCCTTCAAGGACGAGCATCAGCTCGTACCCGAGGTGTTCGTGGTAGTCGCCGTGCGCACCGGCCGGATACCGCACCAGCATGCCAACCGAAGTCTCCTGCGCGCTTGGGACCCACAGCGGGTAGCGATCGACCCCCACACGCCCCGGTTCCTGCCACTTCCCCCAATCCAGCTCCGTCATCTCGAAGCCGGAGCGAAAAACGTTGTTGATGACCTCAATGTCCGCCACTTGGGACACCCTCCTTCGGGATCGATCCTGGCCGTCTCTCGGCACCCCGAAAGGTAGGAGCTGCTCCGTGCTTGTGGCAGCGCAAGAGCGTCAGTCGAGCAGCGAAATAGACCCCCCACCTGCATCGACATGGCTAATGGATTAGCCATTAGATAGTGCTCGAAGGGTGGCCGTCCTGGATGCGGGCAAGCGGGTACCTGCTGGGGCAAATGCCTGAGATTCAGATGCAACTGCATCCTGAGAGGTGATCAATCTGAGGTTCCGACGCGCATCGTCCGCCGGCTGGATTCGGTCGGCGAGGGTCGGGTGGCTATGTCAACTAGGAGTGGCCCCACGAGGGCGGGTTGATTTGGCCCCGGTGGCTGTGGACGAGGTCTGGGGTGACACCACACCTGGCGGCGGGTGATCGTTATGGCACTGTGGAAGTGACGCTCATTGAGTCGTGGCGTCGTTCTAGAGGGTAGGAGTGGAAGTTGACTGAAGATCTAGAGCAAAGTGGTCCCGCGCGGGGGCGTCGCAAGTGGCCGTGGATCCTAGGAGCGGCGGTCGCCGCGTTGCTCGCGTGGAGCATGAGCTGAGTCGCTCGATCGAAGTCGGGAGGTGCTAGACCTAGCCGCTGATCGGGATGTCTGCTACGGTGAAGTTGGTTGATTTTCTTGGTGGCTCGTTTCGCGAAGATTTTCCGCGGCGGACACATCCCAAACTCCGTGAGTAGTCCCGGTAGCTTTGTTTTCGCGTACCTCCGCAATACCCAAGATCGAAACATTCGGTCTTGCAACACTTTTGATACTCAGGAGAGTAATCGCATGGCTCAGCAGGGCACCGTCAAGTGGTTCAACGCCGACAAGGGCTTCGGGTTCATCACCCCGGACTCCGGTAGCAAGGACCTCTTCGTTCACTTCTCCGGCATCGTCGCCAATGGTGGCTTCCGCAGCCTCGACGAGAATGACCGCGTCAGCTTCGAGGAGGAGGCCGGCGACCGCGGCCCCCAGGCCGTCGCTGTGCAAGCACTGGCATAAGGCGCAGCGAATCACCGCTCCTGCACTGGAATCAACGGATAGGGCATCAGCATGACGCACGCACGCGACAACAGTTCCCTACCCGACACACCTGAGCAGGAGGACGCCAGCTGGTGGACCCGGCTGCGCGCCAAACTCGCTGAAGTCAATAGTCGCGAAGACTACGGAACGAAGCTCTATCCGTAACTCCGCACCGCAGCGACCTGTCCGAAGCCCCGCCTGACCATCAAAGGGTCAGGCGGGGCTTCGGCGCTTTCGCTCGCCCAACGCACGTAGTCCGGTTTGTCAGGGTGGCAGCACGGGAGTGCGTAGCCCCCGGAGACTGCACATCCAACCGAGATCAAATCCTCACAGAATCCCGATCTAAAGGAGAGCAACATGATTGAGCTAGCCGATGGTGTAGAAGCGATCACTACGCGACAGGTGTGCCTAGGTAGCGGCGCGACGGTGTGGAGCACGGGAAGCGGGACGGTTCACTGTCCTCAGTGCAACAAGATCACACCCACCCACGGAGGCAGTGATGGTGTCGGGTTCATGCCCATCATCGGGCACGACACCAACGGTGAACCGTGGACGGGCAGCACGAACGGCACCGCGGGACGCAAAGCCTAGGCCCCGCCCAATCACACGTCCGCAGCCTGCGTGTGTGCGAGTCGGTAGCTGTGGGTGCCGGTTTCGATGATGGTGCCGCGGTATGTGAGGCGGTCGACGATGGCTGCGCAGAGGCGGGGGTCGGTGAAGGTGTCGGTCCAGCCGGAGAAAGACTGGTTGGAGGCGATCGCGACGCTGTTCTTCTCCTCGCGTTCGGTGAGGACTTGGAAGAGCAGTTCGGCGCCGCGGCGGTCGAGTTCCATGTAGCCGAGCTCGTCGATGATGAGCAGATCGACGCGGCCGTAGCGGTTGATGGTCTTCGCGAGCTGCTTCTCGTCAGCGGCCTCGACCAGCTCGTTCACCAACTTCGTGGCGAGGGTGTAGCGGACCCTAAGGCCCTGCTCCGCAGCGGCGGTGCCCAAGCCGATCAACAGATGAGACTTGCCTGTCCCGGAGTCGCCGATGAGGCAGAGCGGTAGGCCGTGGCGGATCCAGTCGCCGGTGGCGAGCTGGTGGATAGTGGCGGCTTCGATGTCGGGGTTGGCGTCGAAGTCGAAGTCCGCCAACCACTTATCCCGAGGAAACCCCGCGGCGTTGACGCGTCGAACGGTCGAACGCCGGTCCCGGTCGTCGACCTCCGCCAGGAGCAGTTCGGCGAGGAAGCCCTGATAGGACAGCTGCTGCTTCGCGGCGGCGGTGAGGTGCTGGTCGATCATCGACCGCACCGTCGGTAGCCGCAGGCGCCGGCAGGCTTGGTCAACGGCGGCGAGGGCGGCTTCTTCGGTGAGACCTCCGCGGCGCCGCAGCGAGGGCGCCAGCTTGGTGGCCTGCGATTTCGAGGTGGTGGTGCTCATGGGTGCCTTTCCGGGGTTGCTGGTGGTGGAGCATCTGAGGCGGTGCGCCGGCGAAGGAGCCGGTCGTAGGCGGTCACCGTCGGCAGCGGCCGACGGTCGGGTGGAAGGCCGGCGATCACCGCGGCCGGATCGGCGAGGCGTCGCTGGGTGAGGCTGACAACTCGTTGCTCACGCCGACCAGCGTGAGGAAGGTGATGACGGCCGAAGCTGGCCCCACCCATCTGGTCGTCGTCGGCAGCCGAGTCCCGTGCCGATCTCGATGATCTGCCTGAAGGGCTCACAGAGCTGTCGACAGTTGAAGCTCTGCAGCACCTTCGCGGCGGTCACTTGGACGCGGAGAGGCGGAGCATTGCGCGAATCGAGGATGACCCATCTAACTGAGGCATGGCACGGTCTCGGCTCACTGAAACTCGTTCGCGGTGTCGGTCCCCGTGGCGATAGGCTGGTCGGCTTTGCTCCCGTCAGCTCCAGGAGGCCCGCCGTGATCACGTTCAAGCTCAAGTTCGGTGTCGGCATCCGCCATGACCCCGCGGTGACCTCGTGGATGGCGCGGGGTTTCGCGCTGGACTTGGGGGACCGACTGCATCTCGAGTTCCGACTGCGCGCGGACTGGGACCCGAAGTGGTTCGGACGGAGCCACGAGCAGGGCGGTATGTTCACCGGCTACACGGGCTGTGTCGGCCCCCTCGCGCTGGAACTCGACCGGCGGCACCTGACCTATGGGGAGGCGGTCGGTGCACCGTCGTACCTGCGGGATCCGGCGCTGGATTGGGTGATCGATGAGTTCGACTCCAGCTTCAACGCGCTGGCCATCGCGAGCCTGAGGTACCACCGCGACTGGTCCATCTGCGACATCGGTGACGAGCGCCGCGCCGAGTTCCAGCAGCTCATCGCGCGCCTGTCCGAGCCCATGCCGAAGTACACCGAGGAGGAGCAGGCCGCGTTCGTCGCCGCTGGGGACCTGTTCCCAGAGGCTGAGGTGGGCGAGCGAGTCACGATGCGCCCGTTAACCCCGGCGGAGCAGGCGGCGCACGAGGCGTGGCGGATCCGCGAGGCCGAGTGGGAGCAGCGGATCGACGAGGCTCGCCGGGACTTCGTCGGGATCATGCGGTACCTGTGGTCCTGAGGAACTAACTGCCGGAATGTTTCTCGTTTCCGAGTGGTGGTGTAGTGCCGGCGAATGTCGGTCCCCTCCGCGCATCCTGATCCTGTGGGAATCTACCGGCGTGTCGCCCCACGGGGCTCGCCGTGCCCATAGCGTCGTGAACCATGACAAAACAGCAGTTCACACGTCCGACCGTCGCCCAACTTCGCGCCGCACACGCCGCTGTACCAGCAGGGCCGCTCGCCCGTCCCGCGGTCCGCGAGGCTCGTCGGGAGTTGGCACGGACCATCCGATGTATCCGCACCGTGTTCCCCGCGACCACGGTGGCCTCCCTGCTCGACGTGACCGATGCCGAGGGGCGGAGGCTCACCCGCGATGTGCTGCCAGAGAAGGCTGTCGAGGCTCTGACCAGCATCTACCAGACGCAAGGGCTCCCCTTGTTCGGCGCAGCCGTTGACGTGTGCCAGGCTGCCGGATGGTCCTTGTGGGACATCGCTGCTGTCGTGGGCCTGACAAAGAAGCGGGTGCTCTACGCCCACTCGAAGCGCGCCGACCAGACGATGCACGTACCGGGCCTGGCACGCCGGAAGATGCCGCCACCCAGGCCCGGCATCGAAGTGACTGTCGGTCCCCCGCGACGCAGCTCGCCGACCTGCCTATGACCAAGGGCGGAGCGCTGGCTGGATCGGGCGGCTGCTCTCCATGGCGGACAAGCGCGCCGCCCGCCAACGGGGTGCCGGACACCAAGTCCGCGGGCACCACGAACGTGCTCGACGAGGGCTGATCAAGCGAACGCACTGCATGTTCGCGATTGTGGATACGATTGCCTGATGGATGATGCGAGCGAGGAGGCCGACGCCGGCGGCGCAGGCGGATGGCGCTGGGTGGTGGCCCTTCTGTTCGGTCTGCTGCTGCTGGTGGTAGCGGTCCTCGCGCTCGCGTGGGCTCCGGATCTGCATCGCGCGGCGGGCCGGATCCGCGAACCCGGGGCGACGTGGTTCGGGCGGACCTGGCCGGGCTGGTTCACCGCCGGAATGTGGTGGATGACGGCCGCGCTGGCGGTCGGGCAACTGCTCGCGTTGGCCACTGTCTACGGCTTCGCTCTCATGGCGTCGGTGCGGAGGTTGTACTGGTGCGCGCACCGACGGCGCGCAGTGCGGCGCTGGCGCCCGATCGCCGCGGCCGCGGGGATCGGTCCGGTCCGGCGGTGGATGGCGCTGAGGATCGGGACCAACGCGCCGACGAAGAAGTCGATCCGGCGACTGTGGGCCGCGCGTACCCCCTCGTGGCTCGGCCGCGGCCTGTTCCTCATCGGCTTTGTCGCCACGCTCGGGGCATGGGTCGCCATGGGGGCGGACCTGACCTCCATGCCGTCAGGGATCTTCGTCTTCGTTCTCGTGGTTCTCGTCTACCTGTCGGACGATCGCGCGCCGAGCGTTTTCATCTCGCGCTCCGCCGGGCGACACGCAAAAGCCGAGTGAACGTGCACGATCGGCGACGAGAGCAGAACTGGTAATAACAAAGCGCGCGGGGTGTTCCGGGGTGCCCGTTGACGGGCAGGTGTTCCCGACGCGAAGGGGCACGACGGTGACGCCTGACCCCACGGGAATCTCCCGGCGTGTCGCCCCGCGCAGCTCCGCGACGCACCGGGATGGATCACGAGCGGGCGCAGTGTCCCGCTCTACGGGCGAGGGGTCAGGGACCACCTCGCGGCGGTACCCCGCCACGTCGGGAAGTGTGTGCCCGACCGGAGTGAGCCAGTGAGCCAGTCCTGGACCACGACTGGTGCCCAGACCTCGGCTGCGCAGGTGAGAACGAGATCGAGGTCCGCCTGCTGCTGGTCGTTCATGGCTCCAGTGTCACCGGCGGACCAGTAGGCGCACCAACTCCACGACGAGCGACCATGTCGGCCGTTGGCGTGTCCGCGACGGTATGAGTCAGTCCGCCCCCCTTAGACGGAGGACCATCCGACGCAGAAGCCCGCCGCCTCGAACGCTGAGGCGGCGGGCTTCTGTACCTGCGGGGTTGCTACGCGGCGAACCTCTCCAGCAGATGGGCCCGCTGACGCTCCCCGAGGCCAGCGACACGACGGGTGTCGGCGATCTCCAGCTCCGTCATGATCTCGGTGGCCTTGACCTTGCCGACCTTCGGCAGGGCCTGCAGCAGCGCGAGGACCTTCAGCTTGCCGACGGCGGGTTCGTCTGCGCGGTCGAGCACCTCGGCCAAGGTGGTGGTGCCAGCCTTCAGATCGGCCTTGATCACGGCGCGTGCTGCGCGGACCTCGGCGGCCTTCGCGAGGGCGTTGGCGCGCTGTTCGGGGGTGAGAGTGGGGAGAGCCATGGTGTTCCTCCTGGTGAGCCGGATAACGCTGTCGGAGCGCACGCTAGCGACCTGGGCTGACAGAAACGGTGCACGGTCGCGAGTCGGTCCCCTCGGCCACGGCGGAGCCGGGTTACCGGCGGTCCAGGAGGAGCACCAGCTCCGCCACGAATCTCTCCGTTGGCCGCTGACCACCCTTGCCCTGCTCCAAATCGACCTGCTCGCACACCAGAATCTTGCGCGCGGTGTCGAACCCGAAGCCCACTTCCCGCAGCCGGAGGAGCATCCGATCCTTCACGGGATGGTTGCGACGCTGGTACAGGAGCTTTGGATCCGCAGCCACCGCTTCAACCAGCTCCTTGTGGGCCTTGATCAGGCGTGGATCTGGACCATCGAAGTACAGCTCCCGCGCGGCGGGCGAGATCGGGCCCAGTACCGCGCCCATCTGAATCGCGCCCAGGTCCGCGTCCCGGCGGGGCCGCGGGAACATGCCCGTCTCCACCAAGTACGCGAGGAGCGCGATGAACTCGCAAGTCGTGGTGATGATGTCTTCGGGCATCAACAGCTCGACCGGCAGCCGGGCGGGTATCGTCGCCGCGCACCAGCGGGGGAGCACATTGGCCTGAGCGGTGGAGAACAGCCCCATCTTCGTCACGGCCTCGTGAAGCGCCAGGGCCTCCGGATCCTCGTGCGCGTTCCGCGTCGAGCCCACCCGGCCCACGTGGACCTCCGCCAGTGCCAAGTACGCGGCGACGGCGTCCGACGGATCCGCGTCGAGCACCCGCTGGATCGCGCCCGACGACACCGACGGGGACAGGCTGAGGCGGTCGGCGGCTTTGAGGACCTGGGCTTCCATGACCTCGAATCTAGCGGCAGGGTGTGACAAGTTTTCGGGTCTGACCTGGGGAGATTAGGGGACAGGTGGATCCGGAGCAAGGGACGGCGAGTCGGTCCCCGGGCCACCCGGCCCGAGGACCTGCACCCGCTGTAGGTGTCACCAGCCGCCGCTGCTTGACCCGTCCGACGGGGCTGGGACTGTCTGGACCGCCTCGTTGAGATGGCACTGCTCCTGCACCGGCCCTGAGAAGATCAACTTCCGACCGGGGTTGCGCCGCGCGGTGTCGATCGCGTCTTGCTGCTTCTGCGGGCAGTCGGTAATAACGACGGCCACAGGTGGTGACCCGCCGCCCTTGTCGGTAAGCATCCCGAAGCCGCCCGCGATAGTGACACCCGTGATACCGCAGAGCCCTGTGATGACTGCCGCCACAATCGCAGCGCCGCCAAATTTCTCGACCCAGCTCGTAGCCTGCGTTGGTGGTTCATCCGGCGGCAAGGGGGCAGGGGGCTGCGCCGGGGAAGGTTGAATCGCCGCCGGATTCGACGGCGCGTTCGCGCTCGACCAGTCCAGAATCGCGCGAACCTGCTCGGCGGTGTATGTCCGGCGCGGATCGCTCATTCGGTCACCACGTTCAGGAGGTCGCGGGAATCGTTGAGTTCGGCACGAGCGGTGTCGACCAGCTCGCTCAGGCGGTGTCCTAGCAGCCGCCTTGTCGCGCCCTGCTGAACAGCATCCGCCCAAAGGGTGAGGAGGCATCCGGCCATCGCGAAGACGAAGGTGGCACCCCCGAATAGGACCACGGCGACCTGTGCAACGTTGTGCAGACCCCCGCCGCTGAGTGCTTGAACTGCGCCGACTAGCAGGGCACCGAGAACCGCCAGGGAAAGGGCGATCGACACCTTGGCTCGGAATTGCACCCGTTGCGCGGCGCGCGCTTGGTTCAGGGCCTCGCTGAACCTTGCCCACGCGGTCAACGACGATGCGGTGTTGCGTACCCTTGCCTGCTGCGCGCGCAGCACCTCTTGAACCCGGTTCGGCTCGGGGCCGGAGTCCACGTCGGCATCTGCTTCGCCGAGTTTGATGTCGACGACGGCCAGCTCCTGACGGAGGTCATCTATCCTGTTGGCGACGACGTCCCAGTGATCACGCATAGGTGCAGATGGTGCCACATAGTGTGCAATCACGTGTGCTTCAGTCAAATCCAGCGCATGCCAGAGTCACCCGCTGTGGTTCCGCGCATGCAAGGCGCTGTTGCCCTTGGTGCTCTCGCGGTGGAGTAGTGAGAACGTGATCCACTGCGTGCCAAGTCGGCCGCAGCTGTGCGTCGTCGCGCGGTGTTCCTGGCGAAGCCTGAACCGCAACTCCATGATCGTCGGGCTCCGAAAAAGGCAGGGGTTCCGTTTGAGACGGACACACGCTTGGAGGAGTTCCTGGGCGTCGTCGGAGATGGCCCATGATCAGGCGCTGGAGGAAGCTCCTCAAGTTTCGGTTCGAGGCCAATCGGTATGCCGCCAGTTCGCTTGGATACGAACCTGGCTCGGTACGTGCCGGTACGTGCTGGGTACGTGGGCGTCCAGGCAATGTTGAGACCAACGAGATGTTTGAGCACCTCAGAACCGCCTTGCTAGCTGGACCGATTTCAAAAAGGCATGAGAATGTGCAGATAGAATAGTCCCAGCTCGCACCTTCCAACTCTCGTTCGCATCGAGGAGGTCAGGGGTTCGATTCCCCTTAGCTCCACAGACAGAAACCCCCTCCGCCCGGCACCAGCCGGACGGAGGGGGTTTCTTCGTCAGCGTTACGCGTCGCGGGATTCCCAGCGGTCCTCGCCGGTCATCGGCCCGACCTTGTAGTCGATCTTCAGCCGGTCGGTGGGGTCGGCCTCGCTCGCGACGGTGCACGGGAAGCTCTCGCCGGGGGCGGCCGCCGCGAAGCCGGTGCCGCAGTCCACGGTGACCGGCCGGCCGATCTGCTTCTCGACGCCCGCGACGATGTTCGGGCCCAGCGCGGCGAGGTCGTAGAGCTTCTTGGTCGGGGCGAACCGGATGCGCATGTCGTCGTCCATCACGGTGACCTCGACGGGGACCGTCGTGCCGCGGACCCGGGAGTCGCAGGTGAACGTGGCACCGGGCGCGGGTCTGTTCGTGCCGGGATCGCAGGAGACCGAATCGACCGTGATCCCCGCCGAGGCGTACCGGTTGTTGAGGTAGTCGGTGATCTCCGATTCCGCCGTGCCGGTGTCCAGGACCGTGCCGCCGAGAAGCGAGCAGCCGGCCGTGGCCGGCGCGAGTGCGAGGATTGCCGCGATTCCGCCGAATTGTGCCCTCATGAATATCGACTGTAGTGGTGAGGACTACCGGTTGCCGGGTGAGCGTGTCCGTGGCACGCCGTCGGCGTCCGCCGAGCCGGAGGCGCGATTCCGCGACGAGGAAGCCTCCGCTGTCGCCGGCGCCTCGACGACGGCGATCGAGCGGTGGCCGCCGTGTCGGCGCGGTAGCGTGACGATGTCGATCCGCTCGGAGGGAGTCCGCGCTGTCATGTTTGGTAAGAAGGGCGATGCCGCAGTGCTCGCGAAACTCCGTGCGATGCCCGCGCCGTACGCGGAGATCGGGGAGCGTGTGCACGCGATCATCCGTGAGAACGCGCCGGGCCTGGAGCCCGTGGTCCGGTGGGGCCTTCCGTTCTACGTCGGTGGCGGCGAGGACGTCTGCTATATCAAGCCGGGCGAGACCTATGTCGCCTTCGGCTTCGGGGAGAACGTCAATCCCGCCTTCGAGGAGGGCGCGACCATGCATCCGATCGTCTGGAACATCACCGCGTTGGACGCCGAGACCGAGGCGCGGATCGCGGCGCTGGTCGCGAAGGCCGTCGCCTGATCGCGGTGGGGCCGTCGTGACGACGAACCCCGTCGAACAGCTGCAGCGCTGGGAGGACTCCGGCGGCACGTGGGCCGTGCTGCGCAGGTCGGGGGAGGGGGCCGTCGTCGCGCTGATGCGATGCGACGGTGGCGAGATCGCCGACCGGATCGAATCCGCCGACCCCGCATTCCTGGCGCACCTCGACGCCCGGGACTGACGCCGTGGGCTGCCCCGCCGGCGTCGTCAGGCGCCGGCGGCGACCGTTGGCATCGCGGCCTGCACCGCGTCGGCCAGGCGCAGGACCGCCTCGGCGATGCCGACGCCCGTGGGGGTGAGCCGGTACTCGGTGTGCGGGGGATTGGTGCCTGCGGAGTAGCGGGCGACCAGCCCGTCGTCGACGAGGGTGCGCAGCGTCTGGGTGAGCATGCGGTCGCTGATGCCCTCCACCTGGCGCCGGATCTCTCCGAAGCGCTGCGGCTCTGTGTTCAATCGCCCGAGCACGAGGGCGCCCCAGCGCCCGGTGACGTGTGCGAAGACATCGCGCGAGGGGCAGTCCTTCGCGAAGACGTCGAAATCGGCCATGTCGAAACCTTACACGTACGGAAGTATTGCGCTTACGAATCGTCTGTGCTTCTATGGTAACCGCCAAAGCTTGAAGCTTCAACCATCTTAGGAGTTCTCATGGTCAAGAGACTGGTCACCACCCAGTTCACCCTTCTCACGCTCGCGCGGGTCATCCTCGGCGTGGTCTTCTTCGCCCACGGCTGGCAGAAGGTCGTCACCAACGGCCTGAGCGCCACCGCCACCGGCTTCGAGGGGATGGGCGTCCCGGCTCCGACCCTGTCCGCCTGGTTCGCCGGCCTCGCCGAGCTGCTCGGCGGCGCGCTGCTCATCGTCGGCTTCGCCGTGCCGCTCGTTGCGATCGTGCTGATCATCGACATGCTCGGCGCCATCTTCACCGTGCACCTCGACAAGGGCTTCTTCGCCATGGACGGCGGCATCGAGCTGCCGCTGGTGCTGATCGCCGGCCTGCTCGCCGTGGCCGCGGTCCCGCAGACCTCGCTCGGCGTCGACGCGCTGGTGCTCAAGAAGCGGGCGGAGGCGGCCAAGTGAGGATCACCGTCTTCGGCGCGTCCGGCTACTCGGGCGGCCACATCACCACGGAGGCGCTGAACCGCGGCATCGAGGTCGTGGGCGTCGCCCGCGACGTCGCGAAGGTTCCCGCCGGCGCGACCGCCGAGGCCGGCGACGTGACCGACGCGGCCTTCGTCGCCCGCGCCGTCGAGGGCGCTGCCGTCATCGTCTCCGCCCTGCCGACCGCGGCACCGTCGGGCGAGGGCACCGAGCTGCGCACCGCCGTCGAGGCGCTGGTCGCCGCGGCCCGTGCCACCGGCGCCCGCCTCGGCGTCGTCGGCGGCGCCGGTAGCCTCCTGGTCGCCGAGGGCGGCCCCAAGCTGGTCGACACCCCCTCGTTCCCCGACGCGGTCAAGCCCATCGCCCAGGAGCACGACCGCGCGCTGGACTACCTGCGCACCGTCGAGGACGTCGACTGGTTCTACCTGAGCCCCGCCGCGAGCTACGGCTCCTTCAACCCCGGCGAGAAGCGCGGCACCTTCCGCACGAGCGGCGATCTGCTGCTCACCGACGCCGACGGGAACTCGGAGATCTCCGGCGCCGACTACGCCACCGCGTTCGTCGACGAGATCCTCACCCCTGCGCACGAGCGGGAGCGGTTCTCGGTCGCGTACTGATCCCGGCCCGCGCCGCGTCGTCGTATCCTCGGCTCACGAATCGAGCACAGGGGGTGTGATGGCGCGGCGCGAACCCGTCTACGAAGTGGTCCAGGTCCTGGCGAAGGGAATCCTCGGCGCGCAGGGCGTGCGCGTGGACTACCGCGGGCTGGAGAACATCCCGGCCGAGGGCGGCGTCCTGCTCGCGGTGAACCACACCAGCTACGTCGACTTCCTCGAGGCGGGCCTCGCCGCCCGCCGCGCGGGGCGCTGGCCCCGCTACATGCTCAAGGCCGAACTCAAGAAGATCCGCGTCATGGCCTTCCTCATCAAGCACTGCGGCGCCATCGGCGTCGACCGCGAGCACGGCGCCGAGAGCTATCACGAGGCGGTGACCGCGCTCGAGGCAGGCGAGGCCGTGATCGTCTACCCCGAGGCCACCATCAGCCGCAGCTTCGAGCTGAAGGAGTTCAAGTCCGGAGCCGCGCGGATGTCCATCGAGGCGGACGTGCCCATCGTTCCGCTCATCGTGTGGGGGACGCAGCGCATCTGGTCCAAGGGCACGCAGCGGCGCGCCGGCCGCCACCGCTTCCCCGTCGTCGTGCAGGCGGGTCCGGCGATCCGGCCCGACGGTGACGACCCCGCGGCCCTGACCGCCCGCCTGCGGACCGCGATGGGGGAGGCCCTCAAGAGCGCGCAGCGCGGTTTCCCCGCTCCCGCGGGAGAGGATTGGGTTCCGGCCCGGCTCGGCGGCGGCGCTCCACCGCCCGACGAGGCGCTGCGGCTCGAGCAGGAGGAATTCGCCCTCCGGAAGGCCAAACGCGAGGCGAAACAGGCGGCCAAGCGCCGCTCCGACGAAGCCTGAGTGACTCCTGTGGTGCACATCACCTGCGGTTGGTAGGTTTGCCGGGATCGTTCATGAGTGATGGAGGAGACCATGACGCAGCCGCCGAACTACCCTGGCGACGACCAGGGCGGCTATCCGCAGAACCCCCAGGATCCGCAGCAGGGCGGATACCAGCAGGGCGGCCACCCGGAGCAGCCGCAGCAGCCCGGGTACGGGCAGGGCGGCTACCCGCCTCCGCCTCCCGGTGGTTTCCCGCCCCCGCAGCCCGGCCCGGGCTACCAGCCGCAGCCCGGCCAGGGCTACCAGCCGCAGCCCGGGCAGGGCTTCCCACCGCCCGGTGAGTACCCGCAGGGTCCGGCCGGCTACGGCATTCCGCAGTACGGCGTACCGCAGCGGTTCAACCTCGGCGACGCCGTCTCGTGGGCCTGGAACAAGTACACGAAGAACGCGGCGAGCCTGATCTTCTCCCTGCTCGCCCTCGCGCTTCTGCTGGGCGTGATCTCCACCGTGCTGTTCCTCGTCTACGGAGCGCTGTTCGGCACATCGGACGACGACGGCAGCTACTCGGTGTACGTCTCCACGGGCACTGTCGGCGGTGCCTTGTTCACGCTCGTCCTGGGGATCGTCGGCTACATCGCGTACGCCGCCTACTTCTCCGGGCTGCTCGACATCGCCGACGGCAAGCCGGTGGGCTTCGGCTCGTTCTTCAAGCCCCGCAACGTGGGTCAGGTCGCGGTGGTGGCGGTGATCACCGCCGCCGTGATCGCGCTCCTGAGCTTCATCCCCTACGTCGGCGGCATCCTGGGGATCGTCGTCAGTTTCATCGCCGTCTTCGCGCTGCTCGGCGTCGTCGACCGTGGCGTGTCCGCGATCGACGGCTTCAAGGGCGCTTTCGGCTTGGTGCAGAAGGACCCGGGCAACCTGATCCTGGCGTACGTGATCGCCGGGCTGATGATGATCGCGGGCGGAATCCTGTGCGGCGTGGGCCTGTTGGTCGCGGCGCCGGTCGCGGGTCTGCTCCTGGTGAACGCGTACCGCCTGATCTCGGGCGGCACGGTCGTCCCGCCGACACCGTAGGTCCGAACCGACGGCCCGCCTCACATCATGTGGGGCGGGCCGTTCTCGTCGGTGGGGAATCTGGTGGCGCGGCTGCCCAGTTGATAGGTTTCCGGCAGTGAATCGTCACACCACTGGAGGAGAAGAATGACGCAGCCGCCCATCAATCCCGGGGACTACCCGGGCGGCATTCCGCCCCAGCAGGATCCGCAGCACGGCGGGTACCAGCAGGGCGGCTACCCGCAGCAGTCGCCGCAGCCGGGATACGGGCAGGGCGGTTACCCGCAGCAGCCGCCGCAGCAGCCGGGGTACGGGCAGGGTGGCTACCCGCCCCCGCCCGCCGGTGGTTTCCCGCCGCCGCAGGGCGGCTACGGCCAGGGCTTCCCGCCCCCGCCGCAGGGTGGTTTCCCGCCGCCTCCCGGCGGCGGCTACGGCGCACCGCAGTTCGGCGGACCGGCGCCGTTCAACATCGGCGACGCGTTCTCGTGGGCGTGGAACAAGTTCAGCAAGAACGTCGGATCGGTGCTGGTCGCGGGCCTCATCTACGGCGTGATCCTCTACGTCGTGATCGGCCTCGCCTACGGCCTGCTCCTCGGCGGGGTGCTCGCCTCCGGCGACCTCACCTACAACGCGGACACGCAGCAGTACGAAGGCGACGTCTCGTTCGCCGCGACCCTGGGCGTCTCCCTGCTCTTCGGTCTCCTCGTCGGCATCGTGCAGTACCTGATCCACACGGCGCTGCTCTCGGGCCTGATCGATCTGGCCGACGGCAAGCAGGTCACGCTCGGCTCGTTCTTCAAGCCGCGCAACACGGGCTCCGCGCTGCTCGCCGCGCTGGTGGTCACCCTCGCCGTGACCGTCGGCACGTTCCTCTGCATCCTCCCCGGCCTGGTGGCCGCGTGGCTGCTGATGTTCACCCTCGTGGCCACCGTCGACCGCGGCCTCGGCCTCGGAGATGCGCTGCGTGCCAGCTTCGAGACCGCGAAGAACAACGTGGGCAACTCGCTGCTGGTGTGGATCCTCACGTCGCTGATCATGGGCATCTGCGCCATCATCACGCTGCCGATCGCGCTGCTGGTCATCGTGTACACCTGGCGTCGCCTCTCGGGCGGCGAGGTGGCTCCGCTCACCCCGTAGTACCTCGTGGCAGCGCGAAGCCCGTCCCGCCGCCGGTGGGGCGGGCTTCGTCGTTCTGCCGGCCGGGTTCTCGAAGGTCGGAGATCGTGCCCGTCGGCGGAAGGGGAGTCGCACCCCGGCACCCGCGCCGGCTAGGGGAGGAAGCCCAGCACGGCGCGCGCGAACTCGGCCGACGCCTCGCGGTGAACGGTGTGTCCGCCGCGCAGCTCGGCGTACTCGCCGTGGGGTAGGGCGTCCGCGACCAGCCTCAGGTACTCGGGCCGCAGGAAGTCGCGCGGGCCGCCGGAGATCACCAACGTCTCCTGCGGGGTGCTCGCCAGCCGCTCCCACCATGCCGGGTCGGGCTGGAACTGGGGCGAGACGGAGTCCATCATCGTGCCGTCGAACCGCGAGAGCGCGCCCGGCGTCTGCACCAGCTGCTTGATCCCCAGCCACACCCGCCGGGGCGTGAGCGGCAGGTCCATCGTCTCCTCGACCTGCGCGGAATCCTGCGCGACCGGCGGCATCTCCTCCAGGACGAGGCGACGGACACCGTCGGGCAGGCGCCACGCGAGGCGTAGCGCGGCCTGGCCGCCCAGGGAATGCCCGACGACGTCGAACCGGTCCAGGCCCGCATGCCGCGCCACCTGTTCGGCGTCCTCGGCGAGTTCGTCGAGGAGGTACTCGGGGCTGTGGTCGCTGCGCCCGTGCCCGCGCTGGTCGTAGGTCACGGTGTCGCGCCCGGCGGCGGCCAGCGCCCGGACGGTGCGCCGCCAGGTCCGGTGATCGGCGGCCATGCCGTGGATGAGCAGCACCGGCGGGCCCGACGGCTGCGGAACGCGGCGGTGCTGCACCCGCAGGCGCACCCCGCCGGCGGTGATGGTCTCCTCGCGCATCAGCTCATGGTGCCACTAGCCCAGTGCGGAGCTGAGCGCGACGCACACGGCGGTGCCCGCGATGATGCTGAGCACGGCGTTGCGGCGCCACAGGTGCGCGAGCACCGTGGCGGCGACGCCCGCCAACTGCGGAACGCCGTGGGCGGGAGCGGCGTAATCGACGGAGGCCACGCAGTACACCGCCAGCACGATCGCGGCCCCGGCGGGCATCCAGCGCCCGAAGTCGGCGAGCAGGGGCGAGCCGCGCAGGACGCTCGCCAGGCCGAACGGCGCCACGCGCAGGCCGAAGGTGACCGCGGCGGTGACGGCCACGCCGGCGAGCAGGTACGAGGTCTCAGGCATCGACGGTCTCCGTCTCCGGGATCGGGGCGGGGTCGCGGCGGCGGCCCGCGTAGTGCCGCACCACCAGCAGCCCGGCGAAGGTCGTCATGGCGACCAGCAGCATCGCGCTCGGCGAGACGATCACACCCACCGCCGCGGCGCCCGCCGCCAGGGCGGCGGTGAGGCGGTCTCGATCGGCGCTGTAGGCGTCCATCACGAGCACCACGAACAGGGCGGTCAACACGAAGTCGATCCCGGGGACGTCGCCGAGGAAGGCGCCCCCGACGAGCGCGCCGCACAGCGAGCCGGACACCCACGAGGCGTGTAATCCGGCCTGGGTCATCAGGATCCGCCGTCCCGTCATCGTCCCCGACGGTGCCGTGGTCACCAGCACGTAGGCCTCGTCGACCAGGGCGAACACGCTGTAGGTCTTCGCGAGCCGGCCCTGCACCGCGTGCAGCGGAAAGGTGAGGCCGTAGAACAGGTGGCGCGAGTTCACCAGGAAGGTCGTCGCGGCGATGGCCGCGAGCGGCGTTGCCGCGGTGAGCATCCCGATGAGCAGGAACTCGACGGAACCGGCCAGCACGAACGCCGAGGTGATGATCGCCATCCACCAGGGGAGACCGTGGCTGATGACGACGACGCCGAAACCGAGTCCGAGGACGAACAATCCGAACCAGACGACGGCGATGCGGGAGGGAACCTTCACGCCCACAATCCTATTTCGAAGTCCGCGCAATAGGGTTGCCAATATTGGCTCGATGGGCGGCCTGTGCGCAATAATAGTGCGGTGGATGCGTTGGATAGGGCAATTCTGGACGAGTTGGTCAAGGACGGGCGCCTGACCAACCAGGAACTCGCGCACCGCGTCGGACTGACACCGGCGCCGTGCCTGCGTCGCGTGCGCCGACTGGAGGCCGACGGCGTGATCACCGGCTACACCGCCGTCCTCGACCCCGCGGCGCTCGGCAAGGGCTTCGAGGTGCTCATCAACGCCGATCTCACGGCCAACGACCGGGCGTCGGTGGAGGCCTTCGAGGCCCGCGTCGCCGCGATGGACGAGGTGATCGAGGTGCGCCGCATGTTCGGCCTGCCCGATTACCTGATCCGGGTGCGCGTGGCCGATACCGAGGCCTTCGAGAAGTGGCTCACCACCAACCTCATGGGTGATCCCGCGATCGTCCGCGTGGACTCGCGCATGACGATGAAGGTGGTCAAGTGACGCCGGAGGGCGATGCGGCCGTCGCCGCCCGGATCCTCGCGGCGCACTGGCCGGGGGCGGCGCCGGAACCCCTGGTCGAGAGCGAGAACGCCACCTTCCGGGTCCGCGGCGGCCCGCGGCCCGCGGTGTTGCGCCTGCACCGCCCCGGCTACGTCGCCGACGCGGCGATCGACTCCGAGCTGGCGTGGATCGCGGCGCTGCGCCGGGACACCGCGGTGCCCGTGGTCGAGCCGCTCACCGGCGTCCTCGTCGACGCGCCGACGGGACGCCGCGCTGTGCTGTTCGCGGAGCTGCCCGGCGGCCCCGTCCCCGACGAGGCGCTCGACGCCGCGCACTTCGCGGCGCTCGGCGACATCGCGGGCACCTTCCACGAGCACGCCGAGAGCTGGCGCCGGCCCGACGGATTCACCCGGTTCGACTGGGGAGTCGACGAGATCGTCGGCGCCCGGCCGCGCTGGGGCTCCTGGCGCGACGGTCTCGCCGTGACCGAGGCGCACCGTCGGGCGATCGAACCGGCCGCCGCGCAGGCGACGCAGCGGGTGCACGAGTTCGGCCGCACCGCGGACCGGTTCGGCCTCATCCACGGCGACCTGCGGGCCGCGAACCTGATCGCCGCCGGGGCAGACGCGGGTGCCGGCTTCACCGTGATCGACTTCGACGACAGCGGATTCGGCTGGCACCTGTTCGAGTTCGCGGCCGCCGCGTCCTTCGTGGAGACGGACCCGCGACTGCCGCAGTGGGCGCGGGCGTGGGCGGAGGCGTACCGGCGCCGCCGGCCCCTGCCCGACGCGCATGCCGCGTTCCTCCCGGACTTCGTGCTGCTGCGGCGATTGCAATTGCTCGGCTGGCTCGGCACGCACGGCCATGTGCTGGAGGCGGATCCGGGATTCGCCGACGGCACCGTCGACGTGGCCGGGGCGTACCTCGCCGGGCGGCTACTGTGAGGGCGTGAGCTTCTCCGAATCCGTCGCCGCGCACGTCGTGCGCTACGGCGGCACCTTCGCGCCCCTGCCCATCGACCGCGCCGCGGGCACGTACGTGTATTCGGGGGAGCGCCGCTGGCTCGATTTCACGTCCGGGCAGATGAGCGCCATTCTGGGACACAGTCATCCGGCGATCGTCGAGACGGTGCAGCGGGAGATCGCGACGCTCGACCACCTCTTCTCCGGGATGCTCTCGCCGCAGGTGGTCACCCTCGCGGAGCGGCTCGCGGCCACGCTGCCGGAGCCGCTGAGCCACGTGCTGCAGCTGACCACGGGCGCCGAGTCCAACGAGGCCGCGCTGCGGATGGCGAAGCTGTACACCGGCAAGCACGAGATCGTCAGCTTCTCGAAGTCCTGGCACGGCATGACCGCCGGCGCCGCCGCGGCCACCTACTCGTCCGGCCACAAGGGCTACGGCCCCACCGCACCCGGCAACTTCGCGCTGCCCACGCCGAACGCCTACCGCTCGCAGTTCGTCTCCCCGGATGGGAAGTACGACTGGGAGTCCGAGCTGGACTTCGGCTTCGAGCTCATCGACGCCCAGTCCACGGGCTCCCTCGCCGCCTGCCTCGTGGAGCCGATCCTCAGCTCCGGCGGCATCATCGACGTGCCCGTCGGGTATCTCGCAGCACTCAAGCGCAAGTGCGAGGAGCGCGGGATGCTGCTCATCGTCGACGAGGCGCAGACCGGGCTGTGGCGCACCGGCGAGGCGTACGCCTTCGAGCGCGACGGCATCGTCCCCGACATCCTCACCCTGAGCAAGACGCTCGGGGCCGGCCTGCCCATCGCCGCGGTCGTGACGTCCGCGGAGATCGAGCGGGTCTGCCACGAGCGCGGCTTCCTGTTCTTCACCACCCACGTCAGCGATCCGATGGTGGCCGCCGTCGCGACGACGGTGCTCGACGTCCTCGCCGACGGTGTCGCCGACGGGGTCGCCGCGCGCGGCGCGCGGCTGCGTGCGGGGCTCGACGAGCTGGCCACCCGCCACGAGGCGATCGGCGACGTGCGCGGGCGCGGCCTCATGCAGGGCATCGAGCTGGTGACCGACCGGGAGAGCAAGGAGCCCGCGAACGAGCTGGGCGGGCTGGTCACGCAGCGGTGCTACGAGCGTGGCCTGCACATGAACGTGGTGCAGCTGCCGGGCATGGGGTCGATCTTCCGGATCGCGCCGCCGCTCACCGCCACGGACGCCGAGATCGACAAGGGCCTGGAGATCCTCGACGGGGCGCTGCGGGGGTAGCTCCGAGGTGGCCGGAAAAAAGTTCCGGCGGAACCGATGAGTTCCGGCGACGCGGGCCGTCTCACCATGTGACGGTATTCGAGAGACGGATGCCGCGGACCAAGGAGCGACGCCATGCACAAGATGATCTTCGTGAACCTGCCCATCGCCGATGTCCAGCGTTCGCGCGACTTCTTCACCGCCGTGGGCTACACCATCAACGAGCAGTTCAGCGACGAGAACGCCATCGCGGTGGAACTGGGCGAGAACATCGCCGCGATGCTGCTCACGACCGACTTCTTCGGCACCTTCCACGAGGCCACCACCGCCGCCCCCGGCGTCAAGGAGACCCTCATCGCGCTCAGCGCCGAGAGCCGCGAGGAGGTCGACGAGATCGTGAACCGGGCTGTCGCCGCCGGCGGCAAGGAGGGCCGCTCCGAGGACCACGGGTTCATGTACGGCCGCTCCTTCGACGACCCGGACGGCCACTGCTGGGAGATCATGTGGATGGATCCGGCGGCGGCCGCCGGCGGGCCCGAGGGCGCGCAGGGCTGACATGACCGTCGCCGACGCCGGTTTCGACGAGATCACCGCCCCGCTGCGCAGGGAGTTGCTCGCGCACTGCTACCGCATGTCGGGCTCCGCGTCCGACGCGGAGGATCTCGTGCAGGAGACGTACCTGCGGGCGTGGAAGGCCTTCCACCGCTTCGAGGGCCGGTCGTCGGTGCGGACGTGGATGTACTCCATCGCCACCAACGTCTGCCTCACCGCGGCCACGGCCCGGCGGGTGCTGCCCGTCGGGCTCGGCGGCGAGCCGTCGAACCCGCTGGAGCCGGTCGCACCGTCGGCCGAGGTGCTGTGGCTGCAGCCCCTCCCGGATCGCGCGCTCGGCGACCCGGGGGAGGCCGCGGTCGCGCGGGAGGGCATCGGGCTGGCGATGGTCGCGGCGCTGCAACTCCTCCCGCCGAAGCAGCGGGCAGCCCTGATCCTCCGGGACGTGCTGCAGTTCTCGGCCGCCGAGACCGCCGCCGCGCTCGAGACCTCCGTCGCGTCGGCGAACAGCGCCCTGCAGCGGGCGCGGGCCTCCATCGGCGACGGTGCCGCCCGCGACGGCCGGAAGGCCGCCGAGCTGTCCGAGCACGAGAAGCAGGTGTGGGGCGAGTTCTGCGCCGCCTTCGAGCGGCACGACATCGACGGGGTGGTGCGCATCCTCGCCGCCGACGCCACCTGGGAGATGCCGCCGATCCCGGGCTGGTACCGCGGGGCGCAGGCCATCGGCGAGTTGTCCCGGACCCAGTGCCCCGCGCAGGTCGCCGGGGACCTGCGGATGATCCCGACGGTCTGCAACGGCCTGCCCGCCGCCGCGATGTACCTGCGCGACACCACCGGCGGCGATGTCTGGTCGCCGTTCCAGCTGGACGTGCTGACCTTCACCGACGGCGCTCTCACCCACGTCTGCGCCTTCCTCGACCCGGCGGAGTTGTTCGCGCTCGCGGGCCTGCCGGCCGAGCTGCACTGAGCCCGCCCGCGGGCGGAGGACGGCGCGGGCGCTACGGGATGAAGCGGTAGCCCATCCCCGGCTCGGTGACGAAGTAGCGCGGGTTCGACGGGTCCGGCTCGAGTTTGCGGCGCAGCTGCGCCATGTAGACGCGCAGGTAGTTGGTCTCGCGCGAGTACGACGGGCCCCACACCTCGTGCAGCAGCGTCTGCTGGGAGACGAGGCGGTCGGCGTTGCGGACCAGCACGTCCACGATCTTCCACTCGGTGGGGGTCAGGCGCACCGTCGTGCCGTCGCGGGTGACGGTCCGCGCCTCGAAGTTCACCTCGAACGCCTCGGTCTTCGCAGGCGCCGGGGCGTCGACGAGGCCCGTCCGCCGCACCTGCGCCCGGACCCGGGCGAGGAACTCGTCCATCGCGAACGGCTTGGTCACGTAGTCGTCCGCGCCGATGTCCAGCGATTCGACCTTGTCGTCGCTGCCGTGCCGCGCGGAGAGCACGATCACCGGCGAGGTGCAGAACTGGCGCAGCTTCGCCAGCACCGCGGTGCCGTCGAGATCGGGCAGTCCGAGGTCGAGGACCACCACGTCGGGGGTGCGCTCGCGCGCGATCTGCAGCGCGGAGCGCCCGTCGGCCGCCGTCTCCACCTCGTACCCGCGGGCCTTGAGGTTGATCCGCAGGGTCCGCAGGATCGCGGGCTCATCGTCGACCACCAGAACGAACGTCACGAGACCACCTCACCACTGGACACCGGGTGCGCCGCGGGCAGGTCCACGATCATCGTCAGGCCGCCGCCCGGGGTGTCCTCCGCGGTGAGCGTGCCGCCCATCGCCTCGGTCAGGCCGCGGGCCACCGCCAGCCCCAGCCCCACGCCGTTCCCGGCGGGCGCGTCGCCCATCCGCTGGAAGGGCTTGAACATCGCCTCGCGCTGCTCCTGCGGCACACCGAGCCCGTGATCGCGCACGTGCACCTGCAGGCGGTCCCCGTCGGGCGTGTGCACGCCGGAGACGCCGACGGTGACGGGCCCGCCGCGCGAGTGCCGCACCGCGTTCTCGACGAGGTTCGCCAGCACCCGCTCCAGCAGGCCGGGGTCGGCGAGCGCGGTCGGCGCGTCCTCGGCGAAGTCGAAGGCGAGATCGGCGTCGGGCAGCGCGGTCCAGATCGCCGGCAGCACCTCCTCGATCCCCACCTCGCGGGTCAGTAGGGTCAGCGAATCGGACTGCAGCCGCGACATGTCCAGCAGGTTCCCGACGAGCGAGTCGAGCCGGTCGGCGCTCTCCTCGATGGTCGCGAGCAGCTCGGCCTCGTCCTCGTCGGACCACTCGACGTCGTCGCTGCGCAGCGAGGAGACGGCCGCCTTGATGCCCGCGAGCGGGGTCCGCAGGTCGTGCGAGACGGCGCTGAGCAGCGCGGTGCGCGCGCGGTTGCCCTCGGCGAGGGCCCGGGCCTGTTTCGCCTCGGCACTGAGCGCCTCCCGGTCCAGCCGGGCCGCCGCGTGCGCCGCGAAGGCGACGAGCAGGCCGTGCTCGGAGGCGCTGAGGCGGTCGCCGTTGACGACGAGGGCCACGTTGTCGCCCACCGGCGCGGTATCGGTGCCGTCCTCGGGCGTGAGCGGCGACTCGCCCCGGCCCGCCACCACGGACCACGGGTCATCGGGGGTGTCCCGGCGCAGCAGCGATGCGCCGCGCAGGCCGAAGGTGGCGACGGCCTGCTCCAGCAGCGCCGGCAGCTCGTCCTCCGCCGTGAGGAGCGTGTCCGCGAGCGACGAGAGCACATCCGCCTCCGCGCGGGCGCGGGCCGCCCGCGCCGTCTGCCGCGCCGCGATCGAGACCACGGCGCTCACGGCGATGGCCGTCAACACGAACATCGCCACCGCGAAGGCGTTCTCGCCCGAGGCGATGGTGAACGTGAACATCGGCGGGGTGAAGTAGTAGTTCAGCAGCACCGAGCCCAGCAGCGCGGCGGGGACCGCCGGGCGCAAACCTCCCACCAGCGCCACGACCACGGTGAGAACCAGGTAGAGCATCAGCTCCGTCGGCATCGAGTGCCACTGCCGGGTGTGCGCCAACGCGGCCGTGAGCAGGACCGGCCCCGCCACGGCGAGCACCCAGCCCGCGATGGTGCGCCGCTGCCCCAGCAGCGCCGAGTCGGTGCCGTCCACGCGGGGCAGGCCCCGTCGCCGACGCGATCCGGCGGCCCGCTCGTGCGTGACCACCTGCACGTCGATGTCGCCGGACCCCTCGACGACGGCGTCCGAGACGGGGCGGCGCACCACGGTGGACAGCGCGCGGTGCCGGGACTTGCCGAGCACGATCCGGGAGGCGTTGACGGAGGTGGCGTACTGCAGGATCGCGGCGGCCACGTCGTCGCCGGTGACGATCTGGAAGGTGCCGCCCAGCGATTCCGTGAGCTGGCGCAGCTGCGCCAGCGAGGCGGGCGAGGCACCGGAGAGGCCGTCGCTGCGCGCGACGTACACCGCGCGCAGTTCGCCGCCCGCGCCCTTCGCCGCGATCCGGGCGCCGCGGCGCAGCAGCGTGCCGCCCTCGGGCCCGCCGGTCAGGGCCACGACGGTGCGGTCGCGCGTCGGCCAGGCCGCCGAGATGCCCTGCTCGGAGCGGTACTGCTCGAGTTTCTCGTCGACCCGGTCGGCGAGCCAGAGCAGCGCGAGTTCCCGCAGCGCCGTGAGGTTCCCGATCCGGAAGAAGTGCGAGAGCGCGGCGTCGACCTTGTCGGGGGCGTAGATGTTGCCGTGCGCCATGCGCCGGCGCAGCGCCTCCGGCGTCATGTCCACGAGCTGCACCTGCTCGGCGCGCCGCACCACGGTGTCGGGGATCGTCTCGCGCTGCCGGACGCCGGTGATCGACTCGACGACGTCGCCGAGGGACTCCAGGTGCTGGATGTTGACCGTGGTGATCACCGTGATCCCGGCGTCGAGCAGCTCGGCGATGTCCTGCCAGCGCTTCTCGTTGCGCGAGTCCGGCGCGTTGGTGTGGGCGAGCTCGTCGACCAGCGCCACCGTCGGGTGCGCGGCGATCACCGCGTCGACGTCCATCTCCTCGAGCACGGCGCCGCGGTACTCGGCGCGGCGGCGGGGGATCACCTGCAGGCCCTGTACCTGCGCCTCGGTCTGCGGGCGGCCGTGCGTCTCCACGTAGCCGACCACGACCGACGTCCCGCGGGAGGCGCGCCGCGCGCCCTCGGTGAGCATGGCGTAGGTCTTGCCCACGCCGGGTGCGGCGCCCAGGTAGACGCGAAGAAGCCCCTTCGGCATGTGTCTCCTCCTGAAGGCCCGAGTTACTTCGCCTCGGTGAGCGCGACGTTCAGCTTCACCACGTTAACCCGCTCCTCGCCCAGGTAGCCGAGTTGCCGGCCCTCGGTGTGCGCGCCGACCAGCGCGCGCACCCGCTCCGGCGCCAGCCCGCGGGCCCGCGCGACGCGCTCGACCTGTTGCCGCGCGTACGCGGGGGAGATGTGCGGGTCGAGACCGGAGAAGCTCGCCGTGACCGCGTCGGCGGGGACCGCGGCCGGGTCCACGCCGTCCTCCGCGGCGACCTTCGCGCGCCGCTCGGCCACCAGCGCGACGAGTTCCTCGCTGTTCGGGCCGAGATTGCTGCCGCCGGAGGCGAGGGTGTCGTACTCGCCCGCGGACGGGCGCGGGTGGAACCACTGCGCACCGTCGAAGCGCTGCGCGAGGAGCTCGGACCCGACGACCCTCCCGCCCTGCTCGATCTGCGAGCCGTTCGCCTGCGCGCTGAACGCGACCTGCCCGACGCCCCAGATCACCAGGGGGAAAACGCCGCCGACGACGACGGTCATCACGAGCAGCATGCGCAGGCCGGCGAGCAGCTGGCGCGGTGTGGAACTGAGCATGGGACGTGCCTTTCAGGAGAGCCCGGGGATCAGCTGTACGACGAGGTCGATCAGCTTGATCCCGAGGAAGGGGACGACGATGCCGCCGAGGCCGTAGATGGTGAGGTTGCGCGCCAGCAGCTTGTCGGCCGACTTGGCGGTGTACTTGACGCCGCGCATCGCCAGCGGGATCAGCGCGACGATGATGAGCGCGTTGAAGATCACCGCCGAGAGGATCGCCGACTGCGGGCTGTGCAGCCGCATCACGTTGAGCACGTCGAGGCCCGGGGCCAGGGGTACGAACATCGCGGGGATGATCGCGAAGTACTTCGCGATGTCGTTGGCGATGGAGAAGGTGGTCAGCGCGCCGCGGGTGATGAGCAGCTGCTTGCCGATCTCCACGATGTCGATGAGCTTCGTCGGGTCGGAGTCCAGGTCGATCATGTTCCCGGCCTCCTTCGCGGCGGAGGTGCCCGTGTTCATCGCGACGCCCACGTCGGCCTGCGCGAGCGCGGGCGCGTCGTTGGTGCCGTCGCCGGTCATCGCGACCAGGCGCCCGCCCTCCTGCTGCTGCTTGATCAGCGCCAGCTTGTCCTCGGGGGTGGCCTCGGCGAGGTAGTCGTCGACGCCGGCCTCCTCGGCGATGGCCTTGGCCGTCAGCGGGTTGTCGCCGGTGATCATGACGGTGCGGATGCCCATCTCGCGCAGCTGCGCGAAGCGCTCCCGCATACCGGCCTTGACCACGTCCTTGAGGTGCACGACACCCTGCAGCGTCGGTGCGGCACCGGGTTCGGCGTACGCGACCACGAGCGGCGTGCCGCCGGAGGCGGAGATCTCGTCCACCGCGAGCCGCACGTCGACGGCGCCCAGCGCCTCGCTGACCGCCTCGCCGAGGGATTCGGCGCCGGTATCGCCGTGGTGCTCGGCCGCGGCCCACGCGAGCACGGCCGCCGAGGCGCCCTTGCGGATGCGGGTGCCGTCGGGCAGGTCCACGCCGGACATGCGCGTCTGCGCGGTGAACGGCACGAACGAACCGAGCGCCGTCGGGCCGGCATCGGATTCGCGGCTCGCCGCGGTATGACCGTGCTCGGTCGCCAGGTCGACGATGGACCGCCCCTCGGGCGTCTCGTCGGCGAGGGAGGCGAGCAGAGCGCGCCCGGCGAAGGTGTGCTCGTCGACCCCCTCGACGGGGTGGAAGGACGTGGCGCGGCGGTTGCCGTAGGTGATGGTGCCGGTCTTGTCGAGCAGCAGCGTCGAGACGTCGCCCGCGGCCTCCACGGCGCGACCGGACTTGGCGATCACGTTGCGCTGCACCAGCCGGTCCATGCCGGCGATGCCGATCGCGGAGAGCAGGGCGCCGATCGTGGTGGGGATCAGGCACACGAGCAGCGCCACGAGCACCACCACGTCGACCGCGCCGCCCGAGTAGATCGCCATCGGCTGCAGCGTCGCGACGGCCAGCAGGAAGATGATGGTGAGCACCGTGAGCAGGATGTTCAGTGCGATCTCGTTCGGCGTCTTCTGCCGGTTCGCGCCCTCCACGAGGCCGATCATCCGGTCGATGAAGCTCTTGCCCGGCTCGGTCTTGATCTCGACCACGATGCGGTCGCTCAGCACGCGGGTGCCGCCGGTGACGGCGCACCGGTCACCGCCGGATTCCCTGACCACGGGCGCGGATTCGCCGGTGATCGCGGACTCGTCGACGGTGGCCATGCCCTCGATCACGTCGCCGTCGCCGGGGATGACCTCGCCGGCATCGACGATCACCAGGTCACCGACCTTCAGTTCCGAACCGGCGACCTGCGTCTCGCCGGAAGCGGTGCGCACGCGGGCGATGGTCTCCGTCTTCGCCTTGCGCAGCGACTCGGCCTGGGCGCGTCCGCGTCCCTCCGCGACCGCCTCCGCGAGGTTGGCGAAAAGCACCGTCGCCCAGAGGAAGAGGGCCACGGACCAGGCGAACACGGAGGGCTGCACGATCGCCAGTGCGGTGGTGTACACCGAGGCGATCCACACCACGAAGACGACGGGCTGCCGGATCTGCGTGCGCGGGGCCAGCTTCGCGGCGGCGCGGGGCAGCGCCGCGCGCAGCTCGGCGAGCGAGAAGGCCGAACGCTTCTTCGGTGCCGGGGTGACGGCCTTGGGGTCCGACGGGGTGGGGGTGTCGGTCAGTGTGTTCGTCACTGGGTGACCTCCGAGATCGGTGCGAGCGCGAGGGCGGGGACGAAGGTCAATCCGGCCACCAGGACCACGACGCCCACGGTGAGGCCCACGAACAGCGGGCGGTGAGTGGGGATGGTGCCCGCGGTCGCGGGCACGGGGTGCTGCTTCGCGAGCGTCCCGGCCAGGACGAGGATCGCGACCATCGGCGCGAAGCGGCCCAGCAGCATCGCCGCGCCCAGCGTGTAGTTGAACCACGGGGTGTCGACGGCGAGGCCGGCGAACGCGCTGCCGTTGTTGTTGGACGCGGAGGCGTAGGCGTAGAGCACCTCGGACAGGCCGTGCGCCCCGTCGTTGGTCATCGCGGCCGTGCCCTGCTCCTGCACCACGGTGGCGGCGGTCCCGACCAGCACCAGCGCGGGCATGACCAGGATGTAGAGCGCGGCGAGGGTGATCTCGGGGCGACCGATCTTCTTGCCCAGGTACTCCGGCGTGCGGCCCACCATGAGCCCGCAGAGGAACACCGTCAGGACGGCGATGACGAGCATGCCGTAGAGGCCGGAACCCACACCGCCGGGGCTGATCTCGCCGAGCAGCATGTTCACCAGCGCGGCGCCGCCCGAGCCGGGGGTCAGGCTGTCGTGCGAGGCGTTGACGGCCCCCGTCGACGTGCTGGTCGTCGAGGTGGCGAACAGGGCGGTGCTCCAGTTGCCGAAGCGCACCTCCTGCCCCTCGAGCGCGGCGCCCGCGGCGCGCCCGGCCGCGCCCTGGTTGCCCAGCTGCGCGCCGATGGAGATCGCGGTGGAGACGGCGAAGATCACCGTCATCGAGCCGAGGATCGCGTAGCCCTGCCGGTGGTTGCCGACGAGGTTGCCCAGCATCCGCGGCATCGCGACGGGGATGAGCAGGATGAGGAAGATCTCGAACAGGTTGGTCGCGGCCGTCGGGTTCTCGAAGGCGTGGGCGGAGTTGGCGTTGAAGTAGCCGCCGCCGTTGGTGCCGAGCAGCTTGATCACTTCCTGGCTCGCGACGAGCCCGCCGGTGAGAATCTGCTTCTGCCCGTCGAGACCGACGATCTCGTGGCGCTGCCACAGCGTCTGCACCACGCCCTGCGCCATGAGGATGACGGCGCCGATGACGGCGATCGGCAGCAGCACGCGCAGGGTGATGCGGGTCAGGTCCACCCAGAAGTTGCCCAGCCGGTCGGTGCGGGAGCGGACGAAGCCGCGGATCAGCGCGACCGCCACCGCGATGCCGACGGCCGCGGAGACGAAGTTCTGCACCGCGAGGCCGATCGCCTGCGCGATGAGGTTCATGGCGCTCTCGCCGGAGTACCACTGCCAGTTGGTGTTGGTGACGAAGGAGATCGCGGTGTTGAGCGCCTCGTCGAGGCGCCACTGCTTCGGTGAGGTGCCCGGCAGCCACCCCTGGACGAGCAGCAGGATCGTGAGCGCGACGATGCTGACGGCGCTGAACGCGAGCGCGGCAACCGCGTAGACGCGGTAGCCCTGCTCGGCCTCGGGGTCCGCGCCCACGACGCGGTAGACCAGGCGCTCGACGCGCCAGTGCTTGGGCGTCGTGACGACGTGCGCCAGGTAGTCGCCGAGCGGGCGGTAGGCGATCGCCAGTGCCGCGACCAGGGTGCCGATCGTCAGCAGGCCGGATGCGGTGCCGCTCATCAGAAGCGCTCCGGGCGCAGCAGGGCGTACAGCAGGTACGCCAGGGTGGCGATCGTCGCGGCCAGGGCCAGCGCGTTGGAGATGTCCATGGGCTCCACCAGACCACCGGAAACGCCCGTTTTCACGGCGCCTTAACGCCCCCGATGCGGGTCTTGACGCGTTCTTAGCGGATGATGATTCGGTGACCTCAGCTGCTCCCTCGACGCCCGCGCGGGTACCCGCCGAGGTCTGGGTACTCGTGGCCGCCAGCTTCGTGATCGCCCTCGGTTACGGCGTGGTCGCGCCCGCCCTTCCGGCCTTCGCCCTGACCTTCAACGTGGGTGTCACCGCGGCCTCCGCGGTGGTGAGCGCCTTCGCGATCATGCGGCTCGCCTTCGCGCCGGCGACCGGCCCCTTGGTGAAGGCGTTCGGCGAGCGGTGGATCTACATGGCGGGTCTGCTGATCGTGGCCGCGTCGACATTGGCGGTGGCGTTCGCGCAGACCTACTGGCAGCTCATCGTGCTCCGCGGGCTCGGCGGCGTGGGTTCGGTCATGTTCACCGTTTCGGCCATGGGGCTGATGATCCGCATCGCGCCGCCCGACATCCGCGGCCGCGTGAGCGGCGTGTACTCGTCGAGCTTCGTGCTCGGCGGCATCTGCGGGCCGCTGCTGGGCGGCGCGCTCGTCGGCTTCGGTCTCAAGGTGCCGTTCATCGTCTACTCGGCGGCCCTGGTGATCGCCACCCTCGTGGTCGGGATCGCGCTGCGCGGCAGTTCCCTCGCGGGCCGGGTGGAGGAGTCCGGTGAGCCGGGCACGACGGTGCGCGAGGCCCTCGCCGATTCCGCCTACCGGGCCGCCCTGTTCACGGCCGTCGTCTTCGGCTGGGTGTACTCGATGCGGGTTTCGCTGCTGCCGCTGTTCTTCGCCGCGGTGCTCGACCAGCCCGCCGCGATCGCCGGCTACGCCCTGGCCGCCTACGCGGCCGGCGACGTGCTCGCCATGTTCCCCGCGGGCCGCGCCTCCGACCGCTACGGACGCCGCCCGTTCATCGTCACGGGATTGTTGGTCATCGCGGTGGGGACCGTCGCGCTGGGGCTCACCGATTCGGTGCTGATCGCCTTCCTCGTGACCGTCGTCGCGGGCATCGGCACCGGCCTCGTCGCGCCGACGCTGCAGGCCACCCTCGCCGACGTCGTGCAGGGCAAGGGGCGCAGCGGCGGCGCGCTCTCGGCGTATCAGATGGCGCAGGACGCAGGCACCATCACCGGCCCGCTGCTCGCCGGCGCGATCGCCCAGTACCTCGGCTTCTTCTGGGCCTTCGCCGTTACCGGCGCCCTCTGCGTCGTCGCCGCGATCGCCTGGATGATGGCCCGCGAGACCCGCGTCCCCGCGACGGTCTGAGCACCGCTCCGTCTGCACCGCCCCGCCAGGAGCCGGCGTTTCGCGGGGGTACTCGGTGCCGAGCGGGCTACTGCCAGCTGGGCAGCCAGAGCTCCAGGCGCCACCACCACATCGGGATGGGGGTGGCGGTGAGGATCGGCCACAGCCAGGCGAAGTTCAGCACCACGAGGGTCGTGTAGATGACCACGAGCCACCGGCCCAGTTGGAGTCTCTCGAACCCGAAGTACCGGGCGCGGCCGTCCAGGCCCAGCACTTCGCGGCAGATCAGCGCGATCATGATGCACAGGAAGGGCATCAGCGTCAGCGCGTAGAAGTAGTACATCTGCCGGTCGAGGTTGACGAACCACGGCAGGTAGGTCGCGAAGTACATCGTCACGGGCGCGGTGTACGCCCAGTCCCGCTTGACGAACATCTTCCACAAGGCCCACAGCAGCACGGGGACCGCGATCCACGTCAGCGCCGGCGTGCCGACGGCCATCTCCGCGCGCACGCACGGACCGTCGCCGCACATGCCGCCCGACTGGTCGGCCGTGTAGTGGTAGAGCATCGGCCGCAGGCCCATGGGCCAGGTCCACGGCTTCGACTCCCACGGGTGATGGTTGCCGGCCGAGTTGGTCAGCCCGTCGTGGAAGTCCAGGATCGTGGTCTCGTAGTAGAAGAGGGAGCGCAGTGCGTCGGGCACCCAGCCGAACGGCCCGCCCTCGCCGACCTGGTTGCCCACCGCGTACCGGAAGACCGCGGTCTCGGAGGAGAACCAGGCCCAGAAGGTGCCGAGGTAGACGAGCACGGGCAGCACCGCCAGCGACATGCCCGACGGGACCAGGTCGCGCAGCAGCACCCCGCGCCACGGGCGGATCACGCCGTACTGCCGGCGGTTCGCCACGTCGAAGCCGAGCGAGAGCACCAGGATGCCGATGAGGAAGTAGAGGCCCGACCACTTCACGCCGCACGCGAGGCCCACCATGATCGCGGCGGAGAAGCGCCACCAGCGAAAGCCCAGCCGCGGCCCGTAGAGCGTGTCGGTGATGCGGCCCTCGATCGCGGCGCGGTGCAGGCGCTCGCGCATCTGATCGCGGTCCACCAGGATCATCGAGAACGCGGCGAAGCCGAAGAAGACGAGGAAGATGTCCAGCAGAGCGACGCGCGAGGAGACCATCGTCAGGCCGTCGCAGATGAGGAACAGGCCGGCCAGGCCGCCGATCAGCGTGGACCGCGAGAGCCGTCGTGCCGCGCGGATCACCAGGAACACCAGCAGCGTCCCGCAGACCGCGGACATGAACCGCCACCCCATCGGGGTGTAGCCGAACATCCACTCGCCGATCGCGATCATCCACTTGCCCACCGGCGGATGCACGATCAGCCCGAAGCCGGGATTGTCCTCGATCCACTGGCCGCCCGTGAGCACCTGCCAGCCCTGCGGCGCGTAGTGCTTCTCGTCGAAGACGGGCGTCTGCACCGGTGTGCTGCCGAGGAATCCCGCGTTGCTCGGGTAGCCGAGGTTGAAGAACCGGGTGGCTGCGGCGACGGCCGTCAGCACCAGCGTCACGGTCCACCCGAAGGCGCGGTCGGTGGCGCCGAACACGGCAGGCGGCAGCGTCGGGCCCGGACTGACGACGTCGCGTTCGGCGTCGGCTTGCGGGGATGCCACGGCGGTCACCCGACCCATCGTAGGGTGTGTGCCGTGGGAGCCGAGGACGCGAGCGCAGTGCTGATCGTCGCCGGGGTGCCGATGGGCAACCCGGGCGACGCCACCGCGCGGTTGATCGCCGCGCTCGGGGAGGCCGACGTGATCGCCGCCGAGGACACCCGGCGGGCCCGGTCGCTGGCCGCGTCCCTGAACGTCGAGACCCGGGGCAGGATCCTCAGCTTCTACGACCACAACGAGCAGGGCCGCATCCCGCAGCTGCTCGCCGCCCTCGATGCCGGCGAGACCGTTCTGCTCATCACCGACGCCGGGATGCCGTCGGTCTCCGACCCCGGATACCGCCTGGTCGCAGCCGTCGTCGAGGCGGGGCACCGGGTCACCTGCCTGCCCGGACCGTCGGCCGTCACCACCGCCCTGGCCCTGTCCGGGCTGCCCGTCGAGCGGTTCCTGTTCGACGGTTTCGCCCCGCGTAAGTCCGGCGCCCGCCGGTCCTGGCTCACCGAGCTGGTGACGGAACGTCGCGCGGCGGTCTTCTTCGAGTCGCCGCACCGCCTCGCCGAGACCCTCGCCGATGCCGCGGAGGTCCTCGGAAACGAGCGTCGCGCCGCGGTGTGTCGCGAGCTCACCAAGACCTACGAGGAGGTCCGCCGCGGTTCGCTGGGTGAGCTCGCCGCGTGGGCCGCCGAGGGTGTGCGCGGCGAGATCACCGTCGTCGTCGAGGGCGCCGCGGCCGTCTCCGCGAACCCCGAGGACCATGTCGCCGCGGTCCTGCGCCTCGTGGACGCGGGGGAGCGGCTCAAGGACGCCTGCGCCGCCGTCGCCGCGGAGACCGGCGCCTCCAAGCGCGAGCTCTACGAGGCGGCGCTGGCCGCGCGCTGAACCCCGCTCGTCCCGGACGCTGGGCGGCTCAGGATCAGCCGCAGCGCACCCACCACGAGGAGGCCGCCCACGGCGAGGTCGAGGTAGTGGCACGCCATCGCGCCGAGGTAGGTGGGGCCGCCCCACGCGTTCACGGTGAAGTTCGGGTCCAACCCGGCGAGCACCTGCACCCCGGCCCGGAACGCGGCGAAGACGAGCAGGCCCAGCAGCGGCGCCGCGAGCGCCAGCCGCGCCGGGGTGAGGGCGGGCGTGCGGGGCGGCCACCGTCGGGCCCGGATCCCGAGGACGAGCACCGCGCCGACCACGGCCACCACCGCGTGCTGCGGCCAGGCGGCGGTCCACCCGACGAAGCCCGCGACCTCCGGATCGCGCCGGGTGAAGAGGTAGCCGCCGAACACCACACCGGCGGCGAAGGCCACGGCCAGTAGCTGCAGGAACCGGCGGAGGGCGGGAACGCGGAAGTCGACCATGCCCCCAGCGTCGCGCCGGAGGGCGCCCGCCGTCCTCACCCGCGCGGGTGAGATCCGGGGCGGTACCCGACGATCGTCGCGGCCTTGTCCAGGCACTCGCGCCACTCCGCGTCGGGCTCGGAGTCGATGGTGATGCCGCCGCCCACGCCGAGCCGCAGGGCGCCGTCGCGCGCCTCGACGGTGCGGATCGCCACGTTGAGGTCGAGCCCGGTCAGCGGGTGGTCGATGCCGATCGCGCCGCAGTAGGTGCCGCGGGTGTGCTTCTCCCACTGCCGGATCCGGCCGCGGGCGGAGAGTTTCGGGGTGCCGGTGACAGAGGCGGGCGGGAATGTCGCCTCCAGGAGGTCGGCGCGGGTGGTGCCGGGTCGCTGCCGGGCGGTCACCGTCGAGACCAGGTGCCAGACGCCGGGCGCGGGCTCGACCCGCAGCAGTTCCGGGGTCCGCACGGAGCCGGTGCGCGCGACGCGGCTCAGGTCGTTGCGCACCAGGTCGACGATCATCACGTTCTCGGCGACGTCCTTGACGCTCGCCCGCAGTTCCTCGGGCGGGCGGATCAGCGGCAGCGTCCCTTTGATCGGGCGCTCGGTGAGCAGGCCGTCGCGCTCGGTGAGGAATGTCTCGGGGGAGAAGGAGGCGACCGCGCCCCAGTCGCCCTCGAGGTAGGCGGCCTTCGCGGGCCGGGTCGCGGCGGCGATGTCGGCGAACATCTCGAGCGGATCGCCGGTGAGCGCGCCGTCGAACCGGGTGCACACATTGACCTGGTAGACGTCGCCCGCCCGGATCGCCTCCTGGCAGGCGAGGACCGCGGCGCGGTGATCGGCGCGGTCCGGCGGGGTCCAGGTGGCCGACCACGGCCGTGCGGCGGGGGCGGTGTCGGGGACCGCGAAACCGAGATCGGTGCAGGTCCAGCGACCGTCGCCGTGCTGGAGCAGCAGCGGACCGGGATCGCCGCCGATCGTCTGGGGCAGCAACCGGGCTTCGTCGGTGGCGTCCGGGTAGCCGACGATCCCGAGCCACGGAGCGCCGTCGGGGGCGGTCCCGGGAGTCAGGCGTGGCGCCGGCGCGATGACGGCCCGGTAGCCGCCCCACGCGCCCAGCAGAGCCGCGGGCCGGTGGCCGCGCTCCCGCAGCGCCCGCAGCATGTCGACCGGATGCACCGCGCCATCCTGTCATGCCCGCATCCGACGAAAGTGGGACGGATCTCGGGGAGAAATGGGTAATTAGCCGGATGTGCCGGGCCGCGCGGAACGGAAGAGTAGGGCGTGGCCGGCGGATCTCTCCCACTCACCTGATCCGCCCGCCACCCATACCACGAGGAGGAGCGATGAACTCGGTGATCGACGGCGGCACGGATCTCGGTGGGCGCCTGGCCTGGGTGCACGTCGCCCACGGCGAGCGCAGCCAGGTTCGCTTCTACGCGGAGGGCGAGTTCGCCGGTACCGCGACCGAGGCGCCGACCGTCGACACCGAGGTCATCGGCGTGGACTACGACGTGGTCTACGTGCGCTACGGGCGCGACATCGCCCGCTTCCAGCTCGACGGGACCGGCGCGGTCATCGCGCTGGACGCGGTACCGTCCGCCGTTCTCGCCGGCTGACGAGCACCGCGACCCCGCGACGATCCCCCACGCGATCGCGAGCTATCCGAACGCCCCGCACAAACGTCGTCCCCGGCGGCGCGACCCCGGCGTTTCCCCTGCTCGTGGAATCCGAGCGCCGCTGGGGACGACGTTTGTGCGCTTATCTCCAGTAGCCGTCAGGGCACGTAGTCGGTGGTCCGCAGGTGGTCGCCGTCCGCGATCTTGCGCGCCAGACCCGCGGCGACCTTCGGGAACTGGTGGAAGACCTGGTCGTACGACACGCGCAGCACCGCGAACCCCAGTGTGGCCAGGGTGAGGTCGCGCTCGCGATCGGTCTCGATCGCCTCGCCGCCGTGATGTTCCTCGCTGTCGCATTCGATCACCAGGCTCTTTCCCACGAGCAGGTCCACGCGTCCCACACCGGGGATGAAGACCTGTGTGCGGTGATCCAGTCGCTCGCGCCTGACGTGCAGACGCACCCGGGTCTCCGTGCCGGATTCCGCTGCGCCGTCCACGGCCAGCAGCGCGCGATGTACTCGTCGGGGGCCGCTCCTGAACAAGCCGGTCAGTTCGCCCGGCTGCAGGAGCCTGCGATGGAGTACCGAGTCGAAGACCGCGGTCAGCTCGCCGCCGTGCACACAGTCGGCGGCGGCGAGGAGGGCGGTGGGCACGTTATCGACCAGCGCGATGGGCCCGCCGATCGAGGCTCCGCACACCGTGACGCCCTTGGGGTGGTGGCGCCGTCGGGCGCGTTCCGGCAGCCGCACGTGCAGGCCGCGAGCGGATTCCGGCACCCACACCCGGTGGCGTGCCAGCGCGGACATGCAGCTGACGCCGCCGCCGATGGTCACCGCCCGCACGACATCCGGATCGGCGCCGGGCTCGGCGAACCAGCCGGGCCGCAGGCGCATCATCCGTTCGCTGTGCACTGCGGCGCGGATCGCCCGCGGCGTGTGCCCTGCGGACTCGAGTTCCGCCCGTGAGATGACTCCGTATTCCCCCATGCCCGCATCGTGGGCCCCGCGACGGCCGCCGACCCCCGCGGACGGCGGCGCCTGTGGAGGGATCCAGCTCGTCCACAGGCGCGCCGCGAGGGGTTGACCGGCTCACCGAATCGTGCTTGCGCGATGCCGATAAGCTGGGCGCACCATGGCTGCAGACAAGGCTTTCTACATCACCACGGCGATCGCCTACCCGAACGGCGTGCCCCACATCGGGCACGCCTACGAGTACATCGCCACCGACGTGATCGCGCGCTTCCAGCGACTCGACGGCTTCGACGTCTTCTTCCTGACGGGCACGGACGAGCACGGTCTGAAGATGCAGCAGACCGCCGCCAAGGAGGGCATCGAGACCAAGGCGCTGGCCGACCGCAACGCCGCCGCCTTCGAGGCGCTGCAGCGCGCCGTGGGATCGACCTTCGACCGGTTCATCCGCACCACCGACGCCGATCACTACGAGGCGTCGAAGGCCATCTGGCAGAAGATGGTCGACGCGGGCGACATCTACCTGGGCAAGTACTCGGGCTGGTACTCCGTGCGCGACGAGGCGTACTACGCCGAGGACGAGACCACCGTCACCGAGGACGGCACCCGCGTCTCCACCGACACCGGCACCGAGGTCGAGTGGACCGAGGAGGCGTCGTACTTCTTCAAGCTGTCCGCCTACCAGGACCGGCTCCTCGAGCTCCTCGACCGCGAGGGCGGCTACCTCGAGCCGGCCACCCGCCGCAACGAGATCGTCAGCTTCATCAAGGGCGGCCTCAAGGACCTGTCGATCAGCCGCGACACCTTCGACTGGGGCGTGCCCGTCCCGAACGACCCCGACCACGTCATGTACGTGTGGGTGGACGCGCTGACCAACTACCTGACCGGCGCCGGCTACCCGGACACCGAGTCGGAGCAGTTCCGCACGTACTGGCCGCCGAAGCTGCAGATCATCGGCAAGGACATCATCCGGTTCCACGCCGTCTACTGGCCCGCGTTCCTCATGAGCGCCGGCATCGAGCTGCCCGAGCGGGTCTTCGCCCACGGCTTCCTGTTCAACAAGGGCGAGAAGATGAGCAAGTCGGTCGGCAACGTCGTCGACCCGCACGCGTTGATCGCCGAGTACGGCCTCGACGCGCTGCGCTTCTTCCTGCTCCGTGAGGTCAGCTTCGGCCAGGACGGCAGCTACAGCCACGAGGCCATCGTCGGCCGCATCAACGCCGACCTCGCCAACGAACTGGGCAACCTCGCCCAGCGCTCGCTGTCGATGATCAACAAGAACTGCTCCGGCACGGTCCCCGACCCCGGCGCGTTCGCGCCCGAGGACGAGGCGCTGCTCGCCCGGGCCGACGGGCTGCTGGAGACCTCGCGCCGGCACGTCGGCAACCAGGCGCTGAACCTGTACCTGGAGGCGATCTGGGAGGTCCTCGCCGAGACCAACCGCTACTTCTCGGCGCAGGAGCCGTGGAAGCTCAAGGCCAGCGACCCCGCGCGCATGGGCACGGTGCTGTACACGACCGCCGAGGTCGTCCGCCAGGTCGCGCTGCTGCTGCAGCCGGTGATGCCGGAGTCGGCGGAGGAACTGCTCACCCTGCTCGAGCAGCCGAAGGACGCGCGCACCTTCGAGGCCGTCGGCACCCGCCTCGTGCCCGGCACCGCGCTGCCCAAGCCGCAGGGCGTCTTCCCGCGCTACGTCGAGCCCGAGGCCGAGTAGCCGCACCGGGCGCGGTCGTCCGCGCCCGGCCCGGCGGCTACGGCGTGGTCGCGAGGATCGAGAACTGCGCGGCGGCCTTCTGCCGGGCGACGGCGGCGTTCGTGTCGTCGACCGAGGCGACGTACCGTCCGACGGGCATCCAGCAGTAGGTGCGGTCGCCGCCGCTCATGCACTTCACCGCCGGCAGTTGCGGGATGCCCGCGACGGCGGGGTTCTTGCTCGCCGCCGTCTGCACCATCGTGGTCGCCGCGGCCGCGTCGCGCGTGCGGTAGACCACGCTGCCGGCCTGCCCGACGAGGTCGACGCCGGCGGCGGTGATGGTGCCCAGGTTGCTGATGTCGGCCACGCGATGCTTGTACCCGGCGAGGTCGTACCAGTTCTCGAACAGTGCCGCCTCGGCCTGGTTCGACTGCGGCAGTGTGCGGGAGAGGATGCCGTCCTTGTCGATGTCGAGCGTCTGGATCTTGCCGACGGGGGTGGGCGTGAAGCCCTTGAGCTTCGGCAGTTCCAGGCCGAGGGCCTTGGTCACGAACTGCGCGCCCTGGTCGGTGGAGGGGCCGGTGCCGCTGACGTTCACGACGAACGGGCCCTGTACGACGTACGCGTCGACGGTGCCGGGCTTGAACTCGGAGGCGATCACCTCGGGCGCCCCGTCGACGGTGACCTTCACGGGACGCGCGCCGGCGGTCGCGGTGCGCACGGCGTCCGCCGCCTTCTTCGCCGCCTCGTCGGTGTCGAACCGGTAGAGGCCGATCCGTACGGCGACGTTCGGGTCCTTGAGCGCGTCACCGCGCGTGGTGGTCATGCCGACGCGGAAGTCGTTGGCGCCGAACGCGGCGGCGGTGGCGTCGGGGACGCGGGTGTTCAGCCCGGCGGTCTCGACGATGGGGTACGAGCGCAGCGCGGCGCCGCCCATGGTCAGCCGCGGATCGACCTCGTCGGCCTGGATCAGTGCCTCGTCGCCCATCCGATTGCCCTCGGCGACCCACGACCGCTGCGCCGAGACGGTGATGGTGCGGGCCTTCGTCGGGTAGCCGCCGACGTCGAGGCCGGCGGGGACCGGGACGGTCGGGTTCGCGGGGGCGCTGGACGTCGCGGACGACGGGGCCGACGACGGGGCGGCCACCGGGTCGCCGCCCGTGGTCCCGCAGGCGGCGAGCAGGGCGGCGCCGCCGACGAGGGCGACGGACAGGACGGACTTCTTCATGCGTTTCTCCTCGGGTGTGCTGCGACGAGCACAGCAGGCGCGCCTTCGCGGGCGCTTAACGGGCGATTAAACATGGTCCGAACGAACCCGGTGCGAGGACGACCGGAACAATGGACGGCATGGGTAAGAAGAAGCCGCCGCCTCCGCTGCCCGCGCCGCTGCCCGGCCTCGTCGATGCGCACACGCACCTCGACGGCTGCCGCGCCCGCACGCCCGAGGCGGTGCGGGAGCTGGTCGACCGGTCGGCGTCGGTCGGCGTCGACCGCGTCGTCACCGTCGCCTGCGACCTCGAGCAGGCGCGCTACGTCATCGACGCGAGCCGCTGGGACGAGCGCGTCTTCGCGGCGGTGGCCCTGCACCCCACGGACGCGCACCAACTCGAGCTCGACGGTGCGCCGGAGGAACTCGAGCGCCTGGCCTCGGACCCGCGGTGCGTGGCGATCGGGGAGACCGGCCTGGACTGGTACTGGCTCGGCAAGCGCGAGGACGTGGCGACCCCGGCGCAGCAGCACGCGGCCTTCGAGTGGCACATCGACCTGGCGAAGCGGCTGGGAAAGCCGTTGATGATCCACAACCGCGAGGCCGACGCCGACATCCTGGCGGACCTCGAGCGGTTCGGCGCCCCCGAGACGGTGATCTTCCACTGCTTCTCCGGCGACGCGGCGATGGCGCGCGAGTGCGTCGATCGCGGCTACGTGCTCAGCTTCTCGGGCACCGTCACGTTCACCAACGCCACCGAGCTGCAGGAGGCGGCGCGCCTGGTGCCCGACGATCAGCTGCTCGTCGAGACCGATGCGCCATATCTCACACCCCACCCCTACCGGGGTACGCCCAACGAGTCGTATTGCATCCCCTACACCGCTCGCTACCTCGCTGACCTGCGCGGAGTCGCGCCCGAGCAGATCGCGGCGGCCACCACGGCGACCGCGGAGCGCGTGTTCGGGGAGGGCTTCGCACGCGCGAAATGAACAGAAGCTGGCACGACCCCCACTTCTCCGTTACCGTACTGTGATGTAACGGCGACCGAAACGTCGCCAGCGGTTCCACCTTGCAGTCCACCCATGGGAAGTCACCAGTGCCTGAGCTCGACGCAGACGACAACACCACCACGGTGGATCAGCCCACCTCGCACCCGCGCCGCGGGGCCTTCGGCGCCACGGGAGAGCGCACCGCCGAGTTCGACGTGACCCGCGTCTTCGCGCGGTTCGGCGACGTCGCCGGCACGCAGCTCGACACGGAGGCCGATCTCGAGATCCTCGAGCTCGAGGCCGAGGTCTACGGCGACGAGGCCGTCGAGGAGGCCGAGAGCCTGGCCCTGGCGGCCGAGGCCGAGTACGCCGCGCAGCACCAGGCCCCCGCCGCGATCGTCGAGCCCGCCGTCCTCGACGAGGACGACGAGGTCGAGCCCGAGGCGCAGGCCGAGACCGGCGAGACCAAGGGCGGCGTCATCGACGGCCTGTCCGCGCGCTTGGAGAACACCCCCGTCCGCGCCGTCACCGGCGCGATGCTGGTGGCCCTGATGGCCACCGGTGGCACCGCCGCCGCGCTGTACCAGGACTTCACCGTCACCGTCGACGGGCAGGTCCGCGAGGTCTCGACGATGAGCCGCTCGGTGAAGTCGATCCTCGGTTCGGCGGGGATCTCCGCCGACGCCGCCGACAAGGTGAGCCCCGCCCTGGGCGAGTCGGTCAAGCCGGGCGAGTCGATCACGGTGCAGCACGCGCGCGACGTGGCCGTCAACGTCAACGGCAAGGTCCGCACCGTCAAGACCACCGACCTGACGATGGGCGCCGCCCTCGCCTCGGCCGGCCTCGGCGATGCGAAGAACTTCGTCTCCGTCCCGCTCGACACCCAGGTCCCGCTCGACGGTGCCGCCGTCTCCGTGATGACCCCGGTCACCGCCACCGTCCTCGACGCCGGCGGCAAGGTCACGGCCAACGCCGCCGGTCGCACCGTCGGTGAGTACCTGGCGAAGATGGGCGTGCCGCTCATCCAGCAGGACTCGGTCAAGCCGAGCGCGGGCACCCCCGTCACCCCCGGGATGACGATCAAGGTCAACCGGAACCGGACGGCGGACGTCACGGTCATGGAGCCGTACACGGCGCCGCCGAAGAAGGTCGACGATCCGAAGCTGACCAACGGCAAGACCGAGATCAAGGATCCGGGCAAGCCGGGTAAGCAGGAGGTCCAGTACCGCGAGCACGTGGTGGACGGCAAGGTCGTCTCCCGCGAGAAGATCGGCTCGAAGGTGATCGACGCGGGCGTCGCCGGCGTCACCGCCGTCGGCACCGCGCCCGGCGCGCCGTTCGTGCCGGCCGGGTCCGTCTGGGACCGCCTGGTGCAGTGCGAGGCCACCGGCAACTGGGCCATCAACACCGGTAACGGCTTCTACGGCGGCGTGCAGTTCACGCAGCAGACCTGGATGGCGTTCGGCGGCGGCAAGTACGCCCCGCGCGCCGATCTGGCCACCCGCGAGGAGCAGATCGACATCGCCCGCAAGACCCTCAAGGGGCAGGGCTGGGGAGCGTGGCCGTCCTGCTCCTCGAAGCTGGGCCTCTCCGGCAACTCGGAGTAAGTAGACTCGAGCGCTGTGACCGGCGCCGAATTCAAGAATCAGGCACGACTGCTCGGCCCCGCGGAGATCCGCGCGCTGGCCGGGCAGTTGTCCGTTCGTCCCACGAAGACGCTGGGACAGAACTTCGTGCACGATCCGAACACGGTCCGCAAGATCGTCGCCGCCGCGGACGTGCGGCCCGACGACGTTGCGCTCGAGGTCGGCCCGGGGCTGGGCTCGCTCACCCTCGCGCTGCTCGACGCAGCCGCGTCCGTCACCGCTGTCGAGATCGATCCCGTGCTCGCACAACAGCTTCCGATGACGGTGGCAGAGCGGGCGCCCGAGCTGGCGGGGAACCTCACCGTGATCGGCGAGGACGCGCTCAAGGTCTCGGGGGAGCAGCTCCGCACCCCGTCGCCGACGGTGCTCGTCGCGAACCTGCCCTACAACGTCTCGGTGCCGGTGCTGCTGCACCTGCTCGCCGAGGTCCCCACCCTGCGCACGGTCCTGGTCATGGTGCAGCTCGAGGTGGCGGACCGGCTCGCCGCCGCCCCCGGCTCGCGCGTGTACGGCGTCCCGTCGGTCAAGGCGGCCTATTACGGGCGTGTGCGCAAGGCCGGCACCGTCGGGCGCGCCGTCTTCTGGCCCGAGCCCAACGTCGAATCCGGGCTGGTCCGGATCGACCTGCACGGACCGGGCGAGCGTCCCGACGTGGACCGCGCCCGGCTGTGGGCGGCGGTCGACGCGGCCTTCGCGCAGCGCCGCAAGACCCTGCGCGCCGCCCTGGCGGGCTGGGCGGGATCGCCCGCAGCCGCGGAGGAACTGCTGGTCGCCGCCGGTATCGACCCTCGGGAGCGGGGCGAGAAGCTCTCCGTCGAGCAGTTCGCCGCGCTCGCTTCCGTCCGGCCCGCCGCCGCGGCCCCGTAGTCTGGACCGCGTGCTTTCCGTGGTACCGACACCCCTGACCGTGCGGGCGCCCGCCAAGGTGAACCTCCACCTCGGGGTGGGCGACGTGCGGCCCGACGGCTTCCACGAGCTGGTCACCGTCTTCCAGGCGCTGTCGCTGCACGACGACGTGACCCTCACCCCGGCCGACGAGCTGAGCCTGCACGTGACCGGCGACGGCGTGCGCGACGTGCCGACGGACCCCACCAACCTCGCCGCACGCGCCGTCGTCGCCCTCGCCGAGCGGTACGGGCGCGACCCGAACATGCGCATCGACATCGTCAAGGGCATCCCCGTCGCGGGCGGCATGGCGGGCGGCTCCGCGGACGCCGCCGCGGCGCTGCTCGGCGCCGCCACCCTGTGGGGCCTCGACATCGGCCGCGACGAGCTCGACGAGGTGGCCGCGACGCTCGGCTCCGACGTCCCCTTCTCGCTGCACGGGCACACCGCGCTCGGCACCGGCCGCGGCGAGCGGCTGATCCCCGCCCTGGCGCGTGGCGAGTTCCACTGGACCCTGGCCCTCGCGCGCGAGGGCCTGAGTACCCCCGCGGTGTACCGGGAGCTGGATCGGCTGCGCGAGGCCGGCGATCCGCCGCGCGCCGGCAGCCCCGACGAACTCCTCTCCGCAGTAGCCTCGGGCGATCCGCACCGCCTGGCGCCCCTGCTGGCGAACGACCTGCAGGCCGCCGCCCTCTCGCTGCAGCCCGGACTGCGCCGCACACTGCGCGCCGGCATGGAGGCGGGCGCGCTCGCGGGCATCGTCTCCGGCAGCGGTCCCACCTGCGCCTTCCTCTGCGCGGGCGCCGACGACGCCGTCGACGTCGGTACCGAGCTCGCCGGCGCGGGCGTCTGCCGGACGGTGCGCGTCGCCTCCGGTCCGGTGCCCGGCGCCACCGTCGTGCCGTAGCGGCCGCTCGCTCCTCGCCCGCGGCCCCAGTCCGGCGACCCACCCGTCTTCACGGGCGTTTCCGCACCCTTGTGCGATACCCCCTAGGGGTATACATTCGGAACCAGATACCCGTGAGGGGTACCCCGTGAACCGAGGAGGAACCATGGACGGCCGGACCAAGCGGCTCTCGATGAACCCGGCCGCCAAGCTGGCGGTCTACGGCGCCGGTCTCGTGCTGGCTTTCGGCGGTGCCTACGGCATCGCGGGCGCGGTCGTGCCCGAGAGCACTGTCGCCGCCTGGAACGCGCAGGCCGGCGAGGGGCACGGCGACCACGCGACGTCCGCGGCCCCCGCTGCGCAGGCCGCTCCGAACGGCGTGGCGCTCAGCGCCGACGGCCTCGCCTTCGCCCCCGTGAGCGCCCCGCGCGTCGCGGGCGAGGCCGGGGTCCTCTCGTTCCGGATCGAGGACGCCGCGGGTGCCCCGGTCACCGCGTACACCACCACGCACGAGAAGGATCTGCACCTCATCGCGGTCCGCTCGGACGGCACGCTGTTCCGGCACGTGCACCCCGTGCTCGACCGCGCCACCGGCACCTGGTCGGTGCCGTGGAGCTGGGCGCAGGGCGGCACCTACCGCCTCTACGCCGACTTCGCCCCGGCCACCGGCTCGCCGGTCACCCTCGCGCGCACCGTCGAGGTAGCGGGCGACTACGCCCCGGTCGACCCCGCCCCCACGCGCACCTCCCAGGTCGACGGCTTCACCGTCGCACTGGAGGGCGATCTCGTCGCCGGCGCGTCGAGCCCCGTCACGCTGCGCGTCACCCGCGACGGCGCGCCCGTCACCGCGCTGCAGCCCTACCTGGGGGCCTTCGGCCACCTGGTCGCGCTGCGCCAGGGCGACCTCGCCTTCCTGCACGTGCACCCCGAAGGCGCCGAGCCGAAGCCCGGGGACACCGGCGGGCCCGCCATCGCCTTCCAGGCGCAGGCGCCCACGACGGGGCGCTACCTGCTCTACCTGGACTTCCAGGTCGACGGGGTGGTGCGCACCGCGAGCTTCGTCGTCGACGCGGGCGCGCCCACCGGGACGCAGCCCGCGGCACCCGCCGCCACCCCGCCGGCCGACGGCCACGGCGGCCACTGACATCCACGGACGAGGAGGAACACGACCATGAGCACACCCGGCAGCGGCACCGGCGACGCGAGCATCGAACTGGAGATCGGTGGCATGACCTGCGCCTCGTGCGCGAACCGGATCGAGCGGCGCCTCAACAAGATCGACGGCGTGAGCGCGACGGTCAACTACGCCACCGAGAAGGCGAAGGTCACCGCCCCCGAGGGTATCGACCCGCAGCGGATCATCGACGAGGTCGTCGGCACCGGCTACACCGCCACCCTCGCGGGTGCGGCGCAGTCCGGCGCGGACGGTGAGGACGCGAGTCCCGCCGATGCCGAACTCGCCTCGCTCCGAACGCGATTGATCGGCGCGGCGGTGCTCGGCGTGCCCGTCATCGCGATGGCGATGATCCCGGCGCTCCAGTTCACCTACTGGCAGTGGGCGTCGCTCGCACTGGCCTCGCCCGTGATCCTCTGGGGCGCATGGCCGTTCCACAAGGCCGCGTGGGCCAACCTCAAGCACGGCACGGCCACGATGGACACGCTCATCTCGATGGGCACGCTCTCGGCGTTCCTGTGGTCGCTGTACGCCCTGTTCTTCGGGACGGCGGGGGAGCCGGGGATGAAACACCCGTTCACCCTCACGCTCGCCCCGTCCGACGGTGCCGCCAACATCTACCTCGAGGTGGCCGCGGGCGTCACGATGTTCATCCTCGCCGGCCGCTACTTCGAGAAGCGCTCCAAGCGGCAGGCCGGGGCGGCGCTGCGGGCGCTGCTCGAGCTCGGCGCCAAGGAGGTCTCGGTCCTGCGCGACGGTGCCGAGGTCAAGATCGGCATCGACGAGCTGCGTGCCGGTGATGAGTTCGTCGTGCGCCCGGGGGAGAAGATCGCCACCGACGGCGTCGTCGTCTCCGGCACGTCCGCCGTCGACGCGTCGATGCTCACGGGCGAGTCGGTGCCCGTCGAGGTCGGCCCCGGTGATGCCGTCACCGGCGCGACGGTCAACGCCGGCGGCCGGCTCGTGGTGCGGGCCACCCGCGTCGGCTCCGACACCCAGCTCGCGCAGATGGCCCGCCTGGTGGAGGAGGCGCAGACCGGCAAGGCCGAGGTGCAGCGCCTCGCCGACCGGATCTCCGGGGTCTTCGTCCCGATCGTCATCGCGATCGCCGCGATCGCCCTCGGCGGCTGGCTCGGCGCGGGATTCCCCGTCTCGGCGGCGTTCACCGCCGCGGTCGCGGTCCTCGTCATCGCCTGCCCGTGCGCGCTGGGGCTGGCCACGCCGACGGCACTGCTGGTGGGCACCGGCCGGGGCGCGCAGCTCGGCGTCCTCATCAAGGGCCCCGAAGTGCTGGAGTCGACCCGCCGCGTCGACACCGTCGTGCTCGACAAGACCGGCACCGTCACCACCGGCCGGATGACCCTGGTCGACGTGATCGCCGAGGAGGGCGTGGACCCGACCGACGTGCTGCGCTACGCCGGCGCACTGGAGGACGCCTCCGAGCACCCGATCGCGCAGGCCATCGCCAAGGGCGCCGCCGAGAAGTTCGGAACGCTCTCGCCCGTCGAGGGATTCGCGAACATCGAGGGGCAGGGCGTGCAGGGCGTCGTCGACGGGCACGGCGTGATCGTCGGCCGCGAGTCGCTGCTCGCCGACTGGGCGCTGCACCTGTCCGCCGGGCTCGCCAAGACCAAGGCGGACGCCGAGGCGCAGGGCGCGACGGTCGTGGCCGTCGGCTGGGACGGTGCGGCGCGGGGTGTCCTCGTGGTCGGCGACACCGTGAAGCCGACCAGCGCCGAGGCGATCCGCGAGCTGCGGGCCCTGGGCCTGACCCCGGTGCTGCTCACCGGCGACAACGAGGCCGCCGCCCGGCACATCGCCGCGCAGGTGGGCATCGACGAGGTGATCGCGGAGGTCCTGCCGCAGGACAAGGTGGCCGTGGTGACCCACCTGCAGGGCGAGGGGCGCGTGGTGGCGATGGTCGGCGACGGGGTCAACGACGCCCCCGCGCTCGCCGCGGCCGACCTGGGCCTGGCGATGGGCACCGGTACCGACGTCGCGATCGAGGCCGCGGACATCACGCTCGTCCGCGGCGATCTGCGGGCCGCCGTGGACGCGATCCGCCTCTCGCGCAGCACGCTGCGCACGATCAAGACGAACCTGTTCTGGGCGTTCGCGTACAACGTCGCCGCCATTCCGGTGGCCGCCCTCGGCATGCTCAATCCGATGCTCGCGGGCGCGGCGATGGCCTTCTCCAGCGTCTTCGTCGTCGGGAACAGCCTGCGCCTGCGCGGCTTCCGCGGCGTCGCGGCGAAGTCGCCCGCCGAGTCGGCACCGGTCCCGGCCCCCGCGGACGAGAAGACCACCTGCCCGGTGATGGTGGGCAACCCCGTCGTGAAGTCCACCGCGGAGGCCGCCGGACTGTACCGGGACTACGACGGTGAGCGGTACTTCTTCTGCTGCCCGTCCTGCGCCCCGAAGTTCGACGCGGACCCGGCGAAGTACGCGACGCACCACGCCTGAACCGCACCCGCCCGTCGAAGGGGCGGAACGGGATCCCGCAACAGCCGGTGCGAAAGCCGCACCACTGGCACGCTGGACGCGATCGCAACTTCGACGGAGCGGGACACGATGACGGAACGGAACCAGCGGACCCACGGCGCAACCCGCGCGCACCTCGGCGGGCACGACACCCCGGTGACCGGCGACGGCACCGGGGTGTCGTGCTGTCCACGCCGTGTACCGCGTGGCCCGCGGCCGGGGCGGACGATGCGATGACCGGCACCACCCTCCTCGCCGCGCCGGCCGCGCCCACCTTGCCGGCGGTGTTCACATCCGAGGTGCTCGGCACGGCCATCCTGCTGCTGCTCGGCTGCGGAGTGGTGGCCAACGCCGCTCTGCCGAAGACCAAGGGCGGCAACGCGAACTTCCTGATGGTCGGCTTCGGCTGGGGCCTGGGCGTCTTCGCCGGCGTCTACGTGGCCTACCGTTCCGGCGCGCATCTCAACCCCGCCGTCACCGTCGGCATCCTGACCAGCGGCGGTGACGAGTACGCGCCCGGCGTCCCGGTCACGCTCGCCACCACCCTCGTGTACTTCGCGGCGCAGCTGCTCGGCGCGTTCCTCGGCGCCGTCGCCGCCTGGCTCGCCTATCGGCAGCACTTCGACGAGCCGGGTCCGGCCGCCGACAAGCTGGGGGTCTTCTCCACGGGGCCCGCGCTGCGCTCCTACCCGCTCAACGTCCTGACGGAGGTCATCGCGACCTTCGTCCTCGTCTTCGCGGTGCTGGTGATCGGCAAGACCCCGTCGGGACTCGGCCCGCTGGCGACCGCGCTCATCGTCGTCGCCATCGGCATCTCCCTCGGCGGCCCCACCGGGTACGCCATCAACCCGGCCCGCGACCTGGGCCCGCGGATCGCGCACGCCGTGCTGCCGATCAAGGGCAAGGGCGGCAGCGACTGGTCCTACGCCTGGGTCCCGGTCGTCGGCCCGTTGCTCGGTGCCGTGCTGGCCGGTCTGACGGCGGGCCTGTACGTGGGCTGAATCCGACGGTCCGCGCCGGAACAGCGCGGCCACCAACGACTCCCGGCGTCACCGCAGAACCCGCCGGATCCGTACGAGAGGATGCATCGATGAGCGAGACCACCTACGTGATGGCGATCGACCAGGGGACCACCAGCAGCCGGGCGATCGTCTTCGACCACGCCGGCCGGATCGTCTCGACCGGCCAGATGGAGCACGAGCAGATTTTCCCGCGCGCGGGATGGGTCGAGCACGATCCGATGGAGATCTGGGACAACGCCCGCGCGGTCGTCGCCGCGGCCATGTCGTCGGGCGACGTCTCGGTGCACCAGATCGCCGCCGTCGGCATCACCAACCAGCGCGAGACGGTCGTGGTGTGGGACCGCCGCACGGGCGAGCCGGTCTACAACGCGATCGTCTGGCAGGACACCCGCACCAAGGAGATCGTGGACCGGCTCGGCGGCGACGAGGGCCCGGACCGGTTCAAGGCGACGGTCGGCCTGCCGCTCGCCCCCTACTTCACCGGGCCCAAAGTGACCTGGATCCTGGAGAACGTCGAGGGCGCTCGCGCCCGTGCGGAGGCCGGCGATCTGCTGATGGGCACCACCGACAGCTGGCTGCTGTGGAACATGACGGGAGGCGTGGACGGCGGCGTGCACGCCACCGACGTCACCAACGCCTCGCGCACCATGCTGATGAACCTCGAGAGCCTGGAATGGAATCCCGACATCTGCGCGGCGATGGGGATCCCGATGTCGATGTTGCCGGAGATCCGTTCCTCGTCGGAGGTGTACGGCCATGTCCGGGCCCACGGCATGCTCGCGGGCGTCCCGATCGCCGGGATTCTCGGCGATCAGCAGGCGGCCACGTTCGGCCAGGCCTGTTTCGAGGAGGGCACGGCCAAGAACACCTACGGCACCGGTAGCTTCTTGCTGCTCAACACCGGCACCACCCCGGTGCACAGCACGAACGGGCTGCTCACCACCGTCTGCTACAAGATCGGCGACGCCCCCGCCCGGTACGCGCTGGAGGGCTCCATCGCCGTGACCGGCTCACTGGTGCAGTGGATCCGCGACAACCTAGAGATGATCACCGACGCCTCGCAGATCGAGGAGGCGGCCGCGCGGGCCGAGCACAACGGCGGCGCGTACATCGTGCCCGCCTTCTCCGGCCTGTTCGCCCCGTACTGGCGCTCCGACGCGCGCGGCGCGATCGTCGGGCTCACCCGGTTCGTGCGCAAGGAGCACCTGTGTCGCGCGGTGCTGGAATCGGTGGCGTATCAGACCCGGGACGTGGTGGAGGCGATGAACGCCGACGCCGGCACGGACCTGACCGAGCTGAAGGTCGACGGCGGCATGACCGCGAACGCCTTGCTCATGCAGTTCCAGGCGGATCAGCTCGGCGTCCCCGTGGTGCGCCCGCAGGTCGCCGAGACCACCGCATTGGGTGCGGCGTACGCGGCCGGCATCGCCGTCGGCTACTGGGCGGGGGAGCAGGACGTCGTCGACAACTGGGCCGAGGACCGGCGCTGGACTCCGGAGACCGACGACGCCGAACGCGAACGCCTCTACCGGAACTGGAAGAAGGCGGTCAAGCGCACCCTGGACTGGGTCGACGATGACGTGCTGTGATCAGCCCTCGAGCGCCTCGGACAGCTCGAGCCAGCGCAGCTCCTGCTCGGCCAGCTCGTCCTCGAGCGCGGAGATCTTCTTCATCTCGTCCGCGAGGCCCGCGTAGTCGCCCTGATCGTGGTCGGCCAGCGCGAGTTTCGCCTTCTCGACCTGATCGGTGAGCTTGGCCATCCGCCGCTCGACCGCGGAGACCTCCTTCTGCGCCGCGCGCAGTTCCGCACCGCTGAGCCCGGATTCGGACGGCGCGCTCGTGCTCGTCGCGGGTGCCGCGGCGGTACTCGCACCGTGCTGGGCGCGCCGCAGGGCGAGGTACTCGTCGACGCCGCCGGGCAGGTGCCGCAGCCGCCGCTCGAGGATGCCGTACTGCTGATCGGTCACCCGCTCGAGGAAGTAGCGGTCGTGCGAGACCACGATGAGCGTGCCCGGCCACGAGTCGAGGAGGTCCTCCATCGCGGCCAGCATGTCGGTGTCGAGGTCGTTGGTCGGCTCGTCGAGGATGAGCACGTTCGGCGAGTCCAGCAGGATGAGCAGCAGCTGCAGCCGCCGCTTCTGCCCGCCGGAGAGGTCCTTGACCGGGGTCGAGAGCTGCGCGGAGGCGAAGCCCAGCCGCTCCAGCAGCTGCGACGGGGTGAGCTCCTGCGCCTTGGACCCGCTGCCCACGGTGAAGCTCGTGGCGAGGTTCGCGAGCACCACCCGGACGGGATCGTCCCAGTGCTGTTCGAGCTCGTCGAGCCGCTGCGTCAGGGTCTGCACCTTGACGGTCTTGCCGCGCTTGACGGTGCCGGTGGTGGGCTGGACGGCACCGTCGATCAGGCCGAGCAGCGTCGACTTGCCCGCGCCGTTGACGCCCAGGATGCCGGTGCGCTCGCCCGGCGCGATCCGCCACTCGATGTCGGAGAGCACCTGCTTGTCGCCGTAGGCCACGCCCACGTCGAGGATGTCCACGACGTCCTTGCCGAGCCGCGAGACTGCCAGCGATTGGAGCTCGGTCTTGTCGCGGATCTCGGGGACGTCGGAGATGAGGGCGTTCGCCGCGTCGATCCGGAACTTGGGCTTGCTCGTGCGGGCGGGGGCGCCGCGGCGCAGCCAGGCCAGCTCCTTGCGGGCGAGGTTCTGACGCTTCTGCTCGATCGACGCGGCCTGCCGGTCGCGCTCCACGCGCTGCAGGATGTACGCGGCGTAGCCGCCCTCGAAGGGCTCGACGATGCGGTCGTGCACCTCCCACGTCGCGGTGCAGACCTCGTCGAGGATCCACCGGTCGTGGGTCACCATGAGCAGGCCGCCCTGGTTCGCGGGCCACCGGGTCTTGAGGTGGCCGGCGAGCCACTCGATGGCCTCGACGTCCAGGTGGTTCGTCGGCTCGTCGAGGATCAGCACGTCGTGCTCGCCCGCGAGGAGCTGCGCGAGCTGCACGCGGCGGCGCTGCCCTCCGGAGAGCTCGCCGAGCCGGGCGTCCCACGGCAGGTCGGTGAGCAGGCCGGCGAGGATGTCGCGCACCTTCGGGTCGCCCGCCCAGACGTGCTCGGGGGTGTCGCCGACCACCGCGTGGCCGACGGTGTCCTCGTCGTCGAAGAGGTCGGTCTGGGTGAGCACGCCCACGCGGACCCCGCCCCGCCGGGTGACGCGGGCGGAGTCGGGCTCGCGGGTTCCGGCGAGCATGCCGAGCAGGCTGGACTTGCCGTCGCCGTTGCGGCCGACGATGCCGATCCGGTCGCCCTCGTTGACGCCGAGGGAGACCGAATCGAAGACCATCTTGGTCGGGTACTCGAGGTGCAGCGCATCCGCGCCGAGAAGATTCGCCATCGCGGGTCCAGGTTACGCGGGTACCTGGCATACTGATTTAGTTGGATATCCGAGTAAACGGTGGAGGAGTGGCAGTGACCGACAGCGCGGCGCAGAACCCCGGTGGCGAGATCGTCACCACCGTGGCCGGGGGCACCGGCCACATCGAGCTGAACCGTCCCAAGGCGCTCAACGCGCTCACCATGGACATGGTGCACGCGATCGACGCCGCGCTGCGCGCGTGGGAGAACGACGACGCGGTGACCCGCGTCCTCATCACCTCCGCCTCGCCCAAGGCGTTCTGCGCCGGCGGCGACATCCGCGCCATCCGCGACCAGGTGGTGGCGGGGGAGGACTTCACGCACTTCTTCCGCGACGAGTACGCGATGAACCAGCGCCTCGCGGACTTCCCCAAGCCCGTGATCGCGCTCATCGACGGCGTGAACATGGGTGGCGGCGTGGGCGTCTCGATCCACGGCTCGCACCGGGTCGTCTCCGAGAAGGCGATGATCGCCATGCCCGAGGTCGCGATCGGCTTCCTGCCCGACGTGGGCGCCACGTACCTCCTCGGCCGCCTGCCCAAGGGCGTCGGCGAGCTGATGGGCATGACCGCGGCCCGCATGGGCGCCGGTGACGCCCTCGCTGTCGGGCTGGCCACGCACTTCGTCCCGTCGTCGGCGATGCCGAACGTCAAGGAGGGACTCCTGGCCGGCGAGGATCTCGACGCCGTCCTCGCCCGCTTCGGCGACACCTTCCCCGCCGCGCCGCTCCCGCTCGACGAGGTCGCCGAGGTCTTCGGCCGCGACTCCGTCACCGAGATCCTCGCGGGGCTCGCCGCCACCTCCGGTACCTGGGCCGACACCGCGCGCGAGCAGCTCACCACGGCCTGCCCCACCTCGGTGTTCGTCACCTTCGACCTGATCCAGCAGTCGCGCGGCCGCACGCTTGCCCAGTGCCTGGCCGACGAGGCCGTCGTCGGTGCGCGCCTGGTGCGCCGCCCCGACTTCGTCGAGGGCATCCGCGCCGTGCTGGTCGACAAGACCCGCGATCCGCAGTTCTCGCCCGCCACCATCAGCGACGTCGAGGACCACGAGATCGAGGCCATCCTCGCCGGCTGATCCGCGCGTTCCGCTCGCGCGGTCCTCGGCCAGTACGGCTAGCGGCCCCGAATCGCTGTGATCGTGCCGGTGAGCGCCGGCCACGGCGGCTGCCGCAACACGGCGAGCGAGGCCAGCGTGGCGGCGATGAGGCCCGTCGCCACGCCGACCAGTGCGATGCGGTCCGCGTCGACGGCCGGCGACCACACGGATCGCCCGTCCCGCACGGTGTAGACGCCGATCGCGGAGACCCTGTCGGCGCCGTTGCGCCGGCGCCGCACGCGCGAGACGGTGATCACCGTCGTGCCATCGGGCGTGACGTGCGGTTCGCCGAACACCACTCCCCGCGGGGCGGCACCGGGCACGGACCTCAACTCTGGGCGCATGCCTCCATCATGCGCGCGCACCGTGGGGGACGGGCACCGTCGGCGGATCACGTCCCGGCCAGGCGCGAGACCACCGGGCGCATCGCCTCCACGGTGTGCCCGCCGAGCGCGATGAGCGAGAAGCCGTACTCCTCGCGGCGGCGGATCAGGGTCTCGCAGATCTGCTCCACCGAGCCGTCCACGAGCGCGGGGGAGTCCACGGCGCGCAGCGCGTCGAGGTCAGTCCCGATGAACGCGCTCACGTAATCGGGTGCCATGCCGTTGACGGCGAAGATCGAGGTCGCCAGCTCCACCCGGTCCCGCAGGGGCGCCGTGAGCGCGGCGAGCTGCTCGGCCGTCGTCGTCGCCGGTGCCGCGATCGCGACGGTGTCGGCCCGCTCGCGACCCACGGCGAGTGCTCTGGGGCCGCCGGCGGCCATGAGCACCGGGGTGTGCCCCGCACCGTCGAGCGCGGCGAGCGCATCGAGGGTCTCCACGACCCGGGCGAGGCGCTCCGGTCCGGTGCCGAACGGAACGCCGAGCGCGGCGGCGTCGCCGGCCACGTCGGGTCTGCCCGTGCCGATGCCGAACCGGAAGCGGCCGCCGCTGATCGTCCCCAGCGAATGCGCCTGCCAGGCAGCGTGCTTCGGGTCGTGCAGGGGAGAGGCGACGACGTAGTTGGCGACCTCCAGCGTCGACGTCGCGCCCAGCGCGACCGCCGCGGAGGTGAAACCATCGGGCAGCGGGTAGTTCTCGGGGAGCGCGAGCACGTCGAAGCCGTCGGCCTCGACGGAGCGGGCGTAATCCGCCCAGTCGCCGAGCTGCGGCACCGGTAGCGCCGTCACCGCGAAGCGGAATGGTCTGGTCATCTCATGAACCTCCTTGGCCCGGAAGGGGGTCGGTGGCCCCGTCGGGTTGGATGAGTCGGAAGTGCGAGCGGTCGCGTTCCATGAACCGCCGTGCGTAGTCGCCCTCGATGCGCTTGCCGTTCACCGTCGCGGAAAGGTGCAAGGTATCGCCGTCGACTCGCGTCGTGAGCAGTAGTGGTGCATCTCCCTTCCGCTTGCGGAGCTCGAGCACGTCGCCCTTGGCCTCCAGTAGCCAGGAGGTGATGTAGCCGGACGGTTCCTGCGTGACGACGCTGTCGTACGACTCCGCGACCGGCTTGATGGCGGGCGAGTCGGAGCCGCGCATCGTGATCGCGAGAGTGCTCCACGGTGCGGGATCGCGCTGCGTCAGCCCGGCCGGTGCACCGTCGATGGTGAACGAGGTCGCTCGCCATTCGCCGTCGAGCGGCGTCCGGGGCGTGTGGATGATGTAGACCCCGAGGATCCCGTTCCCCACTCCGGCCATCACCAGGTACGCGGCGAAGACGTACTTGACCGTCACGCCGGTGATGCGGAGACCGGATCGGCGGGCACCGGCGACCGGTAGATCGGACACCGGTCCGCGGACCGGGCGATTGAGGCCGACGTCGAGCAGGTTCGGCCAGTAGCGCGCCGTCAACGCGAGGGCGATGAGGAGTTGCTCGGTGGCGACGATCTTGACCGGCACGTCGTAGAAGAAGTTGAGGAGGAAGATCTGCGCCGCGGCGACGACGGCCAGCAGTGCGCCGAGGAGTGAGGTCCGCTTCCACAGCAACAGGACCCCGGCGGCGACCTCCACCAGTCCTGTCGCCACCGAGTACCAGGTCGAGGCTCCCATGAAGCCCCACAACGTGTTGAACAGGCTGGTGTCGCCCGTGAGTTGCATCTGGTAGGTCGGCAGGATCATGAAACCCATCTGGGTGGGCAGAACCTTGATCAGCCCGTACTTGATCATGGTGAGTGCCAGCCCGACCCGGGCGAACACGCCGAGCAGTCCCAGGAGCGAACGGTGGTTCGGGCGAGCCCCGTCGAGGAACGTCCAGATCGCGACGATCACGAGACTCACGACGATCCAACCCAGGTGCCAGCACCAGACCCACAGCGGATCACCGTTGTTGGAGAGGAACACGTCGACGCCCTGGCCTCGCGTCAGATAGCTCCCGATCTGCGCGAGGGTCCAGAAGATCCCGGAGAAGTACCACAGGATGCTCAGTCCGAGGTTGCCGTAGATCGAGAGGACCAGGAACCCGCCGCCGATGACGAACAGCAGCCGGAAGGCCAGCTTCTGCGCGCTCGACCACCGGGGCTCCGGCACGGGAGGGGCGGGTGGGCCGGGCGGTGCCGCCGCGAACGGCGGCGACACCGACAGGGGCGCCGAGGCGGCCGGTCCGATCGATTCCGTGGGGCGCTGGGGCTCGCTCATGTCGTCATCGTAAGTGTGACTCACGATCCCTCCTAGCGATATCCGGGCGGGTCAGGGGAAGTTGAACACCGGTACATCCTGGTCCGGTACCGGGTGGGTGAACAGGATTCGTTCGGACTGCCGCGCCATCGGGCGCCGCTCGTACTCCGCGGCGATCTCGCGCCCGTCCACGCGACCGGAGAGGGTGAGCCGATCGGCCCGGGGCTGCGTGTACTGCAGGACGGTCTCGGCTCCGGCCTTGCGGGGTTTGACCGTGAGCGTGGTGTCGTCGACGGCGAGGAGCCAGGGGGTGACCCGCGCCGCGGAGTCCTGCGTGACGAGCGAGGTGTAGCTGTCTCCTGCGGCCTTCCATAGTCCACGCCCGCGGTGGGTGATGGCCACGTTGATCCACGCGGGATCGTCGGCGAGCGTCGCCTCTCGGCCGTCCACGCGGAAGGACGTCGCGTGCCAGGTGCCGTCCAGGTCGCTCGCAGTCTCCGCGAGCGCGGCCTTCATCATGATCCCGGCGGCCAGGCTGACCCCGGTGATGGCGACGACGGCGAGTGCGGAGAGGGTCTTCCCGGTGCGGCGCAGCCAGGTTCGGTCGGCCCCGGCAGCGGACCATACGGCGGGCATCGGTCCGGTCGCCCGCCCGAGGGCGGCGCGGATCAGATTGAGCCATTGCGGCGCGAGCAATACGACCGCGATGAGCAGGAACTCGAAACAGAGGAACTTCACGGGCACGTTGTAGAAGGTGTCCATCAGGAGCACCTGCACCATGGAGACGATCGAACCGAGGGCGCCCAGGATCCAGGTGCGGCGGGAGAGCAGTAGGACGCCCGAGAGCAGTTCGACGAGGCCGGTCACGATGGAGTAGCCGTCCGAAGCGCCCATGAACCCCCACAGCATGTTCATGCGGTTGATGTCGCCGGCGGGCTGCAGTGCGTACGTGGGCAGCTCCATGAAGGCCATCTGCGTGGGAATGGCCTTGGCCATGCCGTAGAAGATCATGCCGCTGGCGAGCGCGATCCGGCCCACCTGCCAGAGCAACCCGCCGAGGCTGCGGTAGTCGGACCGGCCGCGATCGAGCATCGTCCATACCGCGGTGATCAGGACCGCGATCACCGCCCAACCGATGTGGTACTGCCAGATTCCCAAAGAATCGCCGGAGCTGTTCAGCTCGGGGAGTTGTACGTCGGTGCCGGTCGCGAGCGCGCCGACCCGCGCGAACGGGCCTTGGACGACCGACATCACGGGAGCGAACTGCAGGCTGCCGAAGACCGACAGGATCAGTAGTCCGCCGCCCGCGGTGAAGAGCAGTCGGAACGCGATCAGCTGGGCGGTGCTCCAGCGTGGGGTCGTGGTCTCGGGCTCGGGCGCTGGTGGCGCCGCCACGGTCGAAAAAGTCATACTGGGGACGCTATTTCGTCGAAAGACCACAACACATCGGGCAAGACCCGGGAGTAGACCCTGATTCCGGCACCCTCGGTCCCTGACCCCGTGCCGGGGTTTGCCCGCGCGCACCGTCGGCGACGTTTTGACCTGCGGGTGGGCACCCGCGTACTCTGGTCCGCTGGTGTGTGGCGTCGTGCTGCCCTTCGGGGGCGGTGCGGAGTCGAGTCCCGGGTCTCCGTTGGTCGCCGGGGGTGCTCTCGCCACGCATGGGACCGGCACCGAACCATCGAGCAGAGGATCTCCTGTGCCTACTTACACCCCGAAGGCGGGTGACGTGACCCACCAGTGGCACGTCATCGACGCATCTGACGTGGTGCTCGGCCGCCTCGCCGTCGCAGCTGCCAACCTGCTGCGCGGCAAGCACAAGCCGACCTACGCCCCCAACGTGGACAGCGGCGACTACGTCATCATCATCAACGCTGAGAAGGTCGCCCTCTCGGGCGCCAAGCTCACCGACAAGCGGCACTACCGTCACTCGGGTTTCCCGGGTGGCCTGAGCTCGCGCTCGGTCGGTGAGGTGCTCGGCTCCAAGAACCCGGAGCGCGTGGTGCAGAAGGCTGTTCTGGGCATGATCCCGAAGAACAAGCTGGGCAGCGCCATCGGCGGCAAGCTGAAGGTCTACGCCGGCCCGAACCACCCCCACACCGCGCAGCAGCCGGTTCCCTACGAGATCAAGCAGGTGGCGCAGCAGTGAGCGACACGATCGAGAACAACGAGTCCGACGCCGAGGTCGTTCCGAACGAGTACACCTCGGAGACCCCTGAGGCCGCTGCCGAGACCCGCGCCCCCCGTGGCCCGGTCGTCGTCGAGCGCCCCATCCAGACCGTCGGCCGCCGCAAGGAGGCCGTCGTGCGCGTGCGCCTGACCGCCGGCACCGGCAACTTCGTGCTGAACGGCCGCACCATCGAGGACTACTTCCCCAACAAGCTGCACCAGCAGCTGGTGAAGGACCCGCTGAACACCGTTGAGCGCCTCGAGTCCTTCGACATCGCCGCCAACCTCACCGGTGGCGGCCCGTCGGGCCAGGCCGGCGCCCTGCGCCTCGCCATCGCCCGCGCGCTGATCGAGGTCTCGCCCGAGGATCGCCCCGCGCTCAAGCGCGCCGGCTTCCTCACGCGTGACCCGCGTGCCGTCGAGCGCAAGAAGTACGGCCTGAAGAAGGCCCGTAAGGCTTCGCAGTACAGCAAGCGCTGATTGCAGGCTTTCACCAGGGCAGGCACCCGCATCCGTGCGGGCGCCTGCCCTGGTCTCGTTCGGTGACACTTTCTCTTTCTCTGCGAGGTACATGACCCATGGGGCGACTGTTCGGGACCGACGGTGTGCGCGGCCTGGCCAACAAGGATCTGACCGCCGATCTGGCGCTGCGCCTGTCCGCGGCCGCGGCGGCGGTGCTCGGCGCGCACGACCTCGACGGTGACTCCCGTCCGTTCGCCGTCGTCGGCTGGGACCCGAGGGCATCGTCGGAGATGCTCTCCGCAGCGGTATCGGCGGGCCTGACCAGCGCGGGAGTCGACGTGATGCTCGTCGGCGTCATGCCCACGCCGGCCGTCGCGCACCTGACGGCGGAGTACGACGCCGCGCTCGGCGTGATGATCTCCGCCTCGCACAACCCCATGCCGGACAACGGCATCAAGTTCTTCGCCCGCGGCGGGCACAAGCTCGAGGACGCGCAGGAGAACGCCATCGAGCTCGCCCTCGACGACCCGGCCCCGCCGCGCCCGACGGGTGCGAAGATCGGCCGCGTCACGCGCGCCTTCGATGCCGTCGACCGGTACGTCGCCCACCTCGAGGCTGCGGTGCACCACTCGCTCGCCGGCCTCACCGTGGTGGTGGACGCGGCGAACGGCGCCGCATCGACGGTGGCGGCCAAGGCCTACCGCGACGCCGGCGCCACCGTCGTCGCGATCCACGACGCGCCCGACGGCCTCAACATCAACCGCGACTGCGGCTCGACGCACCTCGAGAGCCTGCAGGCCGCGGTGCTCGAGCACGGCGCCGACCTCGGCCTCGGGCACGACGGTGACGCCGACCGCTGCCTGGCCGTCGACGCCGCCGGCCGCATCGTCGACGGTGACGCCATCATGGCGATCCTCGCCATCGCGATGGACGAGGCGGGCGAGCTCACCGATCACACCCTGGTCGCCACGGTCATGAGCAACCTGGGCCTGCACCTGGCGATGAAGGCCGCGGGCATCACCCTGCGCACCGCCGCGGTGGGGGACCGGTACGTGCTCGAGGAGCTGCGCACCGGCGGCTACGCCCTGGGCGGCGAGCAGTCCGGTCACGTCGTGCTGCCGGCGCTCGGCACCACGGGCGACGGTGTGCTCACCGGGCTCAAGCTCATGGAGCGGATGGCGCAGACGGGCTCGTCGCTGGCCGAGCTGGCCTCGGTGCTCACCGTGCTGCCGCAGGTGCTCGTGAACGTCAAGGTGATCGACAAGGCGGCGGCCATGGCCTCGTCCGATCTCGCGGCGGCGCTGGCCGCCGAGGAGGCCGCGCTCGGCGAGGCCGGCCGGATCCTGCTGCGCCCGTCGGGCACGGAGCCGCTGGTGCGCGTCATGGTCGAGGCGCCCACCGAGGAGGTCGCCCGCGGGACCGCGGAGCGGCTGGCCGGTCTCATTTCCTGAGCCCGCTCTCGAAACGTTTTCATAACCGGTAGCGTGTGGCTATGACCGGTTATGAGGGTGTGCTGTTCGACTTCTCGGGAACCCTGTTCCGCCTGGAGCCGGACCCGCAGTGGTTCGCCGGGCTCGTGGCCGACGACGGGCGACCGCTCGACGACGCCGCGCAGCGCGAGCTGCTGCACCGCATGACGGTGCCCGTCGGCCCGCCCGTCCCGATGGAGGGCGAGGCGCTGCGCACCTGGCACGCGCGGGACCTCTCCTCCGCCGACCACCGCGGCGCGTACCTGCACATCCTGGAGCACTCGGGCGTCGCCGACGAGGGCGAGCGCGAGCGTCTGTACGGCGAGTTCTCCAACCCGCTGAACTGGACGATCTACCCCGACACCGAGGTCGTGCTGCGCGCCGCCCGCGACGCCGGCCTGAAGGTGGGCGTGCTCTCCAACATCGGCTACGACATCCGCCCGGCCTTCGCGCGCGCGGGCATCGAGGACCTCGTCGACGAGTTCGTGCTCTCCTTCGAGGTGGGCCACGCCAAGCCCGACCTCGAGGTCTTCCGGGTCGCCTCGGCCGCCCTCGGGCTGCCGCCGGAGCGCGTGCTGATGGTCGGCGACAGCGCGGAGGCCGACGGTGCCTCACAGGAGATCGGGTGCGGGTTCGCGCAGGTCGAACCGCTGCCCGTCGACGCGCGCCCCGCGGGCCTGCTCGGCGCCGTCCGCGCCGCCGGCGTGATCTGAGAATCTCTCGGAACCGATCCGATCGCTCGTGCGTCCAATGAGTAAGGGGACTCGAGCGATGGGGGATCGCCATGGGCACGAAGATCGACACGGCCGCGGTCGCCAAGGCCGGCGGCAACTACTCCACGGTGGCGGACAACCTCGGCACCGTCGCGAGCCGGGTTCGCGGATTCACAGCGGAGGCCAGTGACTTCGGGCGGAAGTACCAGTCGCACGGGGCCGCCTACGCCTCCACGATGGAGAGTCTCGCGAAGGGTGTCGACGCGTGGCAAGTGGGTTCGCGTGCATGTGGGACCGGACTCACGGGTTCGGCGAGCGCCCACGTCACCACTGACGACAACGGTGCCGACACTGTCAACGGAGCGTGATCCGTGGCGGAGAAGACCGTTGATGCGATGCTCGACGGAGGATCGGCATGTCTGCAGTACTTCAAGGACATGCTGGACATCGCGAAATGGATTTCGTTCCGGACGTGGCCCGACTGGCGCGATCACGTCTGCCGCAATTACGACAACGAGCGGGGCATAAGCCTCGACTCGCTCCGCGGTGATGCGGTCATGCTGCGGCAGCAGGCGACAGCAGCGGGCCAGGCCGTGACCGACCAGGCGACGGCGCGGACCAATGTCCAGACCTCGTGGCCCGACAGCGCTGGCCGAGCCGCCGTCACCACGCTGAACACCCATCAGGCGCGCAGCGCAGGCGTCGCGGAAGTGCTGGACCGCACAGCGACGGCGGCGGAATCGGTCCCGGACGCGGTGGTTGCGGCAGTGGCGGCCAAGGTCGCGGCCCTCAGCGAATTCTCGACGAAGGAATTCAACATCGGCTGGGGGAGCGGCCTCAAGATGACGGTTCTGGGGGCGCTCACGAACGGCGTCATGACCGCGATCGAGCTCAACAATCTGCGAATTCGATTCGAGAACCAGTTGGGGAAGGATCTCGTCACGTTCAACAAGGCATGCGCGACCGCGAGCTCCGCGATCGAGGCGGCGTACGCCACCGTTCCCGCCGCGGCGAAGGGCGTCGACACATCGGCGTTCCCGGCACCGTCCTTCCAGCAGATCACCGGCACGGATGTTCCGACTGGCGGTGGTGGGAACGGCGGCGGCGGCAACGGCGGCGGTGGGAACGGCGGTGGCGGCACCGGAGGCGGTGGCACCGGCGGCGGATCGCCGTCGACGGGCTCCCCGTCCACCGCGACGCCCACCACCACGACACCCACGACGACGAGTCCGACGGCGACGAGTCCCACCACCAGCCCCACCACGACGAGCCCGACCACGACGCCCACGTCGACCAGCCCTGCGGCGAGCACCCCGTCGAGCGCGACACCGAGCTCGGGTACGGGCAAGGACTCCTCGTGGCTCTCGCAGCTCCTCCCGAAGATCGCGGAGCAGATGGGCCTGGGCGAGAAGGACAAGGACGGCAAGGACGCGGACAAGGACGCGGCCGGTAAGGACGGGGAGAAGGACGCGAAGGGCGAGAAGGTGCTGGGCACCGACGCGCTCGGCCGCACGATCACCGCGACACTGAGCCCCGACGGGAAGACCGTCGAGGTCACCGCCAAGAAGCCGGACGGCACGACGGAGAAGGTGACGCTCAAGGTCGGCGAGGACGGCAAGCTCACCCCCGTCGATCCGAAGACCGGTAAGCCCCTCGAGGGCACGGCCGAGGACGGCGCGGCCAAGAACGGCGAGACGAAGGACGGAGCGGGCAAGGACGGAGCTGCCAAGGACGACCCGAAGACCGGTGGCGCCACGCCGTCGGCGGGCGGCGCGACCCCCGCGACGACCACGGCGAACGGCACTGCCCCGGGCGCACCGTCGTCCTCGGAGGCGACGGGCTCGAACACCGGCGGCGCGACACCGTCGACCGTCGTGCCCCCGGCCCCGGCGGGTGCCCCGTCCAAGCCCCCGAACGGCGGCGGGCAGGGCTCGGCGCCGGCGGAAGAGCCGTGCCCGCCCGAGGCGCCGGCCGCACCGGGCACCGGTGCGGAGTTCGCGGTCAGTGGAACCTAGGAGGTCGAGATGAGCAGTAGGAACCCCGATCCGGAGGACCACGCCCGCGCGGTGCGGATCGCCGAGCGGCGCGACCTGTTCGACGAGTTGTTGCGCGTCACGGGCGTCGCGCCGGAACCCGCGGAGATCACCCAGCCGATCGCGGTGATCCCGCGCGCCGAGGAGCAGCGGTCCTGGCTCACCGCCTACTGACGCGGCGGGAGCCGAGGGAGGAGGATCAGACCAGGCTGCGCAGGCGCTGCAGTGCGCTGGGCTGCTCGGGCTCGGCGTTCGGATCCCAGACGAAGGAGCTGTCGCCCAGATCGGCTCCGACCTCGGTGAAGATCGCGTAGTCCTTGTCCTCGGCGAGCCCGCCGAGGAGGTAGCCGGTGAGCAGCGCGCGCACCATCTTCTGCGTCGACTTGTCGGACCCGCCGGCGCCGAGCGCCCCGCGCAGCGAGATGCCCTCCGCGAGCCCGCCGGGCTCGGCGCCCGGAACGATCCGCAGCTCGGTCGGTCCCGCGTAGCGCAGCGAGAGCACACCGGCGTTGGAGGACATCGAGTGCTCGTCGCCCGGTGCGCCGAGGATCTGCGCGTTCGCGTGCGTCTCGGTCGCGGCCTTCTCGGCCTGCGGCGACGTGGGCGCGGGGAAGAGGGCCGAGAGCCATTCGATGCGCGTGTCCGCGGCGGCGGCGATGAGTGCCGCGCCGGTGCCCCAGCCGTGGCCGACGACGGCCCGCTTGGCCTTGTTGACGGTGATGTCGCCGTCGCCGAGGCGGACCTCGGTGATCACGTCGAGCGCGGTGCCCAGGTCGATCGCGAGACGTCCGTCCGAGCCGAGCACGCCGCCCTCGGTGTCCGGGGCCGCGACCACCAGGCCCCACGAGGCGAGGTGCTGCAGCGTCTTGGCGTAGCGCTTGGGCGGGGTGAGCCAGTCGTGCGCGAACGCCACCGCAGGCAGGTTCGACCCGTTCTCGGGCGTGTAGATCACGCCGGGCAGACCCGCGACGCCCAGGTCGCCCTTGAGCACGCGGTGCGGCCCGCGGCGCTGCAACTGCTTCACCAGCTTGTTCGCATCCGTCACGCCGCTCACGTTAGCCGATCTGCCGTACCGTGGCGGCGTGCGGCACTATCACCATCCCGACTCCGTGCGTGCGGCGGAGGCTCCCCTCCTCGCCTCCCTGCCCGACGGTGCGCTCATGCGTCGCGCCGCGTACGGCCTGGCGCGGGTCTGTGCGCAGGAGCTCGTCGCCCGCACGGGCGGCACGGCCGGGCGCCGCGTGACCCTGCTCGTCGGCTCCGGCGACAACGGCGGCGATGCGCTGTTCGCGGGGGCCTACCTGCGTCGTCGGGGCGTCGCCGTCGAGGCTGTCCTGCTCGCCGCCGACCGCGCGCATCCCGCCGGGCTACGGGCCCTGCGCCGCGCGGGCGGCCGGGTGGTCGTCGCGCCGTCCCGTCCCGACCTGGTGATCGACGGCATCGTCGGGATCAGCGCCCGCGGGGCGCTCCGCCCCGGAGCCGCGGACCTCGTCGCGACGATCACCGCGCCGATCGTCGCCGCCGACACCCCGTCCGGCGTCGACGTGCGCACCGGCGTCGTGCACGGCCCGGCCGTCTCCGCCGCGGTCACCGTCGCCTTCGGCGTGCTCAAGCCCGTGCACGCGCTCGCGCCCGCTCACTGCGGCCGGGTGGAGCTCGTCGACATCGGGCTCGCACCCGGACCGGGCGAACTGCGCGCCTACGACGACGCCGACGTCGCCGCTCTCTGGCCCGTCCCCGGCCCCGCCGACGACAAGTACAGCCTCGGCGTACTCGGCGTCGTCGCCGGGAGCGACGCGTACCCGGGGGCCGCGGTGCTGGCCACCGGCGCGGCGATCCGCGCGACGTCCGGGATGGTCCGCTACGCCGGTTCCGCCCGTGAGGCGGTGCTCGCCGCCCGGCCGGAGGCCGTCGCGAGCGACGACGTCGCCGGTGCCGGGCGGGTGCAGGCCTGGGCCGCGGGCCCGGGGATGGGGACCGACGGTGCCGCCGCGGACCGTCTGGCCCAGGTGCTCGACCAGGACCTCCCGACGGTGCTCGACGCGGACGCGCTCACGCTGCTCGCCGAGCACCCGGGGTTGCTGGCCGGCCGCACCGCCCCGGCGGTGCTCACTCCGCACGCCGGTGAGTTCGCCCGGCTGGTCGGCCCGGTGGGCAACGACCGGGTCGCCGCCGCCCGCGAGGCGGCGCGCGAGTTCGATGCGACGGTGCTGCTCAAGGGGCACGTCACCGTGATCGCCACGCCCGACGGCGCCGCCGTGGCCGATACGGCCGGCTCGTCGTGGGCCGCGACGCCCGGCTCCGGCGACGTGCTCACCGGCCTGATCGGCAAGCTGCTCGCCTCGGGACTCGCGCCGCTCGACGCCGCCGCCTGCGCCGCGCGGGTGCACGGCCTGGCCGCGGCCCGCGCCGCCGACGGCGCCCCGACGCACGCTGCGGCGATCAGCGCCGCGGTGCCGGGCGTCCTGCGCGACGTGCTGCGCGGCTAGGCTGAGCAGCGCCATGAAGACATCGATTCCCGCGTCCGGCCTGGAGCACCTCACCGCGCAGATCGACCTGGGCGCGGTCGCGCACAACACGCGGATCGTCGCCGAGCACGCGCCGAGCGCCGCGACGATGGCGGTGCTCAAGGCCGACGCCTACGGCCACGGCGCGCTGCCCGTCGCCGGCGCGGTGCTCGCCGGCGGCGCCACCGAGATCGGCGTGACCACCGTCGACGAGGCCGTGGCTCTCCGCGAGGGCGGCGTCACCGTCCCGCTGCTGAGCTGGCTCAGCACGAGCGGGTACGAGCGGGCCATCGACGCCGACGTGCGACTGGGCGTGAGCTCGCCGCGCCAGCTCGCCGATGTCGTGGCCGCGGCGCGGGACGTAGGCCGGCCCGCCGTCGTGCACGTCAAGGTCGATACCGGACTCAGCCGCAACGGCGTCTCCGCCGCCGAGTGGGTCGAGGTCCGCGATGCCCTCGTCGCCGCCGAGCGCGCCGGCCACGTCCACCTGCAGGGCGTCTTCACCCACCTCGCGCACGGTGACGAACCGGAGCACCCGTTCCTCGACGTGCAGCGCGATGCACTCGCCGCCACCGTCGCCGATGCCCGCGCGCACGGCCTGGCGCCCACCCTCGTGCACGCCGCGAACTCGGCCGCGGCCCTCACCCGGCCGGACCTGCATTTCGACCTGGTCCGTCCCGGCATCGCGCTCTACGGCGGAATCCCGGTGCCCGGCAGGGACTTCGGACTCCGGCAGGTGATGACCTTCGCCGCGCCGGTGATCCTGATCAAGCGGATCCGCGCGGGCGACGGGGTCAGCTACGGGCACAGCTGGATCGCGCCCCGCGACACCGTGGTGGGACTGATCCCCGCGGGCTACGCCGACGGCGTGTGGCGACCGCTCAGCGGTCGTTTCGAGGTGGCGATCGGCGGCCGCCGCTTCCCGCAGGTCGGCCGGGTCTGCATGGACCAGAGCGTGATCGATCTCGGGCCCGACGGTGGCGGTGTCGCGGAGGGCGACACCGCCGTGCTCTTCGGCGACGCGCCCGCCGCGGACCGCGCGTCCGATTGGGCGCAGATGCTCGACACCATCGACTACGAGGTCCTCACCGGAGTGCGCGGGCGCTCGGTGCGGACGTACACGGGGGAGCCGTGAACGACGAGAGCCGTGGCCGCATCCACATTCCCGAGCGCATGCCCGGTCCCGCGCTGCTCGCGGGCCTGGGCACCGGTGTCGCCGTCGCGGCGCTGACCGGGATCGCCGCTGCAGCACGGGCTCTGGGCGTGCGCGGCGCGGGTGACGACCCCGTCGCGCCCGATGATCTGGTCTTCCGCGCCGACCGCGAATCGATCGTCATGAGCTCCGACGGAGTGCCGCTGCACGTCCGCGAAGTCGGCCCCCGCTCCGCCCCGATGACGGTGCTGTTCGTCCACGGGTTCACGCTGCGCACGGGATCGTGGGTCCTGGTGCGCAACGCTCTGCAGGCGCGGTGGGGCGACGACGTGCGCATGGTGTTCCCCGACTGCCGCGGGCACGGCGACTCCGGCGCGTGCACGCCCGAACAGAGCACCGTCGGCCTGCTGGGCGACGACATCGCCACCGTCATCCGGACCCTCGTCCCCGAAGGGCCCGTCGTGCTGGTCGGCCACTCGATGGGCGGGATGGCGATCTGCGCGCTCGCGACCGGGTTCCCCGAGCTGATCGGGCCGCGCGTCGTGGGCGCGTCGCTGCTGGGCACGGCCTCGCACGCGCTCACCGACGTGGGACTGGCTGCCGCGCTGCGTAATCCGGTTCTCGACGTGGTCCGCGCCGCGATCCGCTTCCTGCCCTCGGTCGTGGGCCGGGGCCGTGATGCGATCAGGCCGCTCGCGACGCCGTTCGTCACCGCCGGTGCCTACGCTCCGGGTGATCGCAGCGCGACGATGACCGACTTCTCCTCGACCATGAGCCTGTCCGCACCGCTCGGCACGTACGCGGGGTTCATGCCGGCGCTCGAGGACTACGACGAGCGCGCCGCTCTGCCGGTGCTGCGCCGCATCGCGACCTCCGTGGTCTGCGGCGACCACGACTGGATGACGCCGCTGCGCAAGTCCAAAGCGCTCGCGCAGGAGCTGGACTCGGAGCTGATCGTGCTCACCGAGACGGGCCACATGCTCATCCTGGAATCGGCGCCGCGGGTGGCGCGGGCGATCGCCGATCTGGTGGCGCGGGCGGTGCCCGCGTGAGCGCCGCGCTGCCGGGCGGAGAGCGGGTGCTGCCCGAGGTCGAGGACACCGAGGCGCTGGGCCGCGAGCTCGCCGCGCAGTTACGGGCCGGCGATCTGGTGATCCTCGACGGTCCGCTCGGGGCGGGGAAGACCGCGCTGACCCGCGGCATCGCGGCGGGACTCGGCGTGACGGGGCGGGTCTCCTCGCCCACGTTCATCATCGCGCGCGAGCACCGCGCCGGGACGCCGGGCGGCGCGGGGCTGGTGCACGTGGACGCCTACCGGCTCGGTGGTCTCGACGAGCTCGACGCGCTCGATCTCGACACCGATCTGGAGGACTGCGTCGTGGTCGTGGAGTGGGGCGAGGGCGTGGCCGAGCGCCTGACCGACAGGCACCTGATGGTGCGGCTGCGCCGCGCCGAGGGGACCGACGTCCGCACCGTCACCTGGGCCTGGTCCGACGGGGCCTGACCCGGCGCCCTCTCTTCTCGCGCGCAGGCGGGGGTGCCGTCGTGCGGGCGGGCCTCAGGACCGCCCGGTCGCGGTGCAGATGCACGCGTGATTGCCGTCGGGGTCCGCGAGCACCCAGAAACTGGGCGCGTGCTCGGCGGAGACGAGCCGGCCACCTGCGGCCACCGCGGCCTCGATGCGGCCCCGCGCCTCGCGCGGATCGACCCAGACGTCGAGGTGGAAGCGCTGTCGGGGCGTCTCATGCGGCTCGGTGTGCTGGAACCACAGGATCGCGTCGGCACCGTGCGCGCGGATCTCGAGATCGCCGTCGTCCTCCTGGATCTCGGCCCCCAGCACCGCCGACCAGAAGGGGGCGATCCGCGCCGCATCCGCGGTGTCCAGGCCGAGCTCGACCACCGACGACTCACCGGGGTTCGCGCTGACCTCCCGCTCGCGGGCGATCTCGGAGAACCGCGCGGCGAGCCGCCGGTCGCGGTCCGTGACGCCGCCGGCGTCGTGACTGTAGAGCAGCACGTCGACGGTGCCGTACCGGAGCGTGAGATCGGGGTGGTGGTTCGCCGCCTCCGCCTCGGCGGCGAAGGCCGTGACCAGCTCGAGCCCGGCGGCGAAGTCGCGGGTGCGGAACCGGGTGCGCAGTCCGTGGACGAGCGGTGCCCAGTCGGGGAGGGGGTCAGTGTTCTCGCTCATGACTCCATGGTGCTCCCCTGCACCGACAAGTTCGACGGATCTGCGATGTTCGCCCCTTGCTATTTCATCGAACTGACGTACGATGAAAACATGAACGGATCCGGCGCCCTGGCGAACCTCCCGGAGGCCTTGGTGCCCCGGGGGTTGCTGAAGGGCGCAGTGGGTTCGACGACGTTGGAGGCGGCGCTGCTCGAGCAACGACGGTGCGAGAACGTCGCCTTCTGCCGCACGATGACTGCGGTGTACGCGCTGTTCCGCGACCGGTACGGGGAGCGGGAGTCGGCGTTCCTGTCGTCGGACCCGATCGTCGGCGCGGACTTCTACGCCGTGCGCCGGGAGCTCTCGCTCGCGTACGAGGCGGTCAAGGCGGAGGTGTCGGTGGTGCTGCGGATCGGCCCCGCCGCGACCGAGACCGTCATCGAACAGGCGGTGGGTTTCGTCGAACGCCTGCCGCGCGTGTTCGCCCTGATCGGGCGGAACGTGCTCTCGCCGCGCGGTGGGATGGAGGCGCTCGGTCGCGCCCGCGCCCTGGCCTCGGGGCAGGCGATCGATTTCGACGAGCGGCTCGCTGCTCTGCTGACCGAGGATCCGCTGGCGCTGGTGTCGGTGCCGGCGTTGCGGGAGGCGGCGGATCGGATCGTGTACGAGATCGATCCCGTCGCGGCGGAGCGTCGCCGGCGCATGGCGGAGGAGGATCGTCGGGTCACGTTCCGCCCGGCGGAGGACGGAATGGCCGCCGCGTACGCGCTGCTGACCGCGCACGAGGGGCGTGAGCTCGGGGTGCGGGTGGACGACATCGCCGCCACGGTGTGCGAATCGGATCCGCGCACGGTGCCGCAGCGCAGGGCGGACGGGCTGATGATGCTGGCCCGCGGCTACGCGACGTTGGGCTGCTGGTGCGCGGTGCCGGGCTGCCCGCTGCAGGAGCCGCGCGCTGTCGGTGACGACGGGTTCGACGATGAGGGCGGGCGCGTGGTGATCCGGTACCGCACCCTGATCCAGGTGGTGGTCAACGAGAAGACCCTCGCCGATCCGCAGAACACCGATGCGGGGTACCTGATCGGGCACGGCCCGGTCACCGCTCAGCACGCCCGCGACCTCGCCGCCCGCGACGACGCGGTGCTCCGACCCTTCGGCGACGAGCTCCCCGCCACCGACGAGCCCGACGCGTCGCCGTCCGGTCCCACCGACTCGGATGCCACCGACCCGGGCGCCGTGCTGCCGGATGCCGTCCCGACGTCGACGCCCGCACCCGCGAGTCCGAATCGACCTCCGCGATCACCGCGCTTCCGTGGGGCCGGCGTCGACATCACCCACCGCGTGCCCGGTGGCATCCTGCTCGCCGCACGCTGCTGCCACGCGGGCGTCGTCGGGGTTGCCGACCGCCAGGGCACAGCTCTGCCCGCGACCGGCCGGGGCGGCGCTGGAGAGCCGACCGCAGTGCCCGATCAGACCGCAGTGCCCGATCCGATCGCAGCGCCCGATCCGATCGCAGCGCCCGACCAGACCGCAGCGCCCGATCCGATCGCAGCATCCGACCAGGCCGCATCGTCCGAGTCGACCGCATCGCTCGGGGTGGCGGAATCATCCACGCCGACTGTGGAACCCGCACGACCGTTCTCCGGCGCCGTGAGCCTGCGGGCGCTGGTGATCGCACGCGGCAGCGGTGGTTACCGCTTCTCCGCCGATCTGATCCGCTACCTCACGCTGCTCTACCCGCGCTGCGTGTTCCCGCTGTGCACCCGCCCCGCCTCCCGCTGCCAGATCGACCACTCCCGCGAGTACGACCACCGCGACCCGGCGCGCGGTGGCGCCACTACTGCGGGCAACGGCCAGCCGCTGTGCGTGCCGCATCACCAGCTCAAGACGGCGGGCCTGTGGACCGACGCCCGCCTGCCCGACGGCCGCATCCTCTGGATCGGACCCACTGGCCGGCGGATCGTCGTCGCACCCACGCGCACCGTCCTGGCGCTGTTCCCCGACCTGGCCCGCATCGCCTGGACTACGCCGCCCGCCCGAGGCGACGCCGGCGCACCTCCCGCGCCCGGCGGACCGACGCGGCTGCAGAAGGAGCACGACCGGCGCGAAGGGCTCCGCGCCGCGCACCTGGAGGCCCTCGACCGGCAGCGCGCGGCGGTCAGCACCGTCGAGCAGCGGCTCGAAGCGGTCCTCGCCGGAGGCGTCCCCGCACACCACCCGCCGCCGGACGGACCCCCGCCCTTCTGACGGGCGGCGCGATCGTGGTCATCGGGCGAGCCCTCCCGGGTGCGGCCTACCGCGCGGGGAGAGCGGCGATCCCGGTGATCGCCCGCGCCACGGCCTGCGGCTCGTCGAGGGAGACGAAGGTGCGGGCACCGTCGACCTCGACGAACAGGGCGCCGCCCGGCCGGGCGTCCCCGAACGCGGCGGCGAGCCGTCGGCCCAGCGCCGGCGTGAACGCGCGGTCGGCCATGCCCCAGACGAGGGTGACCGGACCGGGGAACTCGCGCATCGTCGGCGAGATCCGCGCCAGGTCCGACGGGTCGAGTCCGGCCAGGAGCGTCGCGAGGTCGGCACGGATCTTCGCGGCCACCTGCGTGGGACGGACCCACGAGGCGGTGACGCCCGGGTCGGGGTCGGTGACGAGCAGGCCGAATCCGATCGGCGAGTGCCGCAACGCGGTCGAGCGCATCGTGGACATCAACGGCCGGATGAGCGCGCGCCGCCGGAACAGGGCGAAGAGCGCTGCGAAGGGCTGCGGCGGGAAGACGTCGAAGGCGTCGCAATCGGTGAGCACGACCCGGCCGATCAGCTCGGGTCTCTCGTGCAGCAGGTACTGGCAGATCGCGCCCCCGGTGTCGTTGCCCACCAGGGTGCAGCCCTGCAGGCCCTGGTCCTCGATGAAGTCGGCGATCATGCGGGCGATGCCGCGCGCGCCGCCGGCCACGGCTGCGGGGCAGGCGATGCGGTGCGCGCCGAGCGGCCAGGTGACCGACCAGCAGCGGTGGCCGGCCGCGCCGAGGGCGCCCGCCACGCGGTCCCACAGCTGCAGGTCGACGAGCACGCCGTGCACGAACAGGACGGGCGGGTGGTCGGAGGTCTCGGGGCCGTAGACGTGGAAGTCGACGGTGCCGGTCGGTAGCGAGGCGAGGCTCATGCGGGAACTCCTGTCGGCGCGGCCGCGGCGGCGCCGGTGCCCTCCGGGCGGGGACGCGTCTCGCGCAGGTAGAGATACAGCGGGAACGAGAGTGAAAGCCCGACGAGGCACGTCGCGGGCAGCACCAGCCACCAGCGGCGCACACCGAGCCGGCGCGCGTCCGTCGCCGACCAGGCGAGGAAGACGACGATCGAGATCAGCACGTCGGCCGTGAACCCCGCCGCCGCGCCGTTCGGGAACAGGCTCGTCACGAACAGGGGCAGGTCGAGTCCCTCGGCGGCGAAGAAGCCGCCGAAGAAGATCCACGGCACCGCCGTGCCGATGACCATCATGACCAGGTAGAACCACCGCATGGCGCGCCCTTCGGGGAGTCGCGGGCTAGGGTCGGAGCGTCAGTTACGAGCACTCGGTATGAAAGTTACGTGCACCCTGTATGGAAGTCAATGGTGAGGGACGGGGAGGCCGCCGGACCCAGGCGGAGCGCACCGCCGCGACCCGCGCGGCACTCATCGTCGCGGCGCGCGCCCTGTTCGCCGAGCACGGTTACGCCGGTGTCGGTACGCAGGCGATCGTCGAGGCGGCGGGCGTCACCCGCGGCGCGCTCTATCACCAGTTCGGGGACAAGCGCGGCCTGTTCGAGGCGGTCTTCGATGCGGTCGAGGAGGAGACCATCGCCGGCGCCGCGCAGGCCGTCCTCGCGGCGGGGGAGCTGGATCCGGTGGAGACCATGCTGCTCGCGGTCGACGCCTTCATGGAGGCGATCGCGGCGCCCGGCATCACGCGGATCACGATGATCGACGCGCCCGCCGTCCTCGGCTGGGAGGGCTGGCGCGCCCGCGGTGAGAAGTACGGGCTCGCCGTGATCGAGGGGCTCATCGCCCGGGCGATCGAGCGGGACTGGATGGCCGCGCAGCCCGTCCGGCCGCTCGCCCACGTCATCCTGGGCATGCTCGACGAATCCGCGCTCTACGTCACCCGGGCCGACGACCGGGACGCGGCGCTGGCCGAGGTGCGCGCCGTGATCGCTCAGTTCGTCCGGGGACTGATGCGGCCGGGGTGAGCGTCCCGCGGATTTCGGGCGGGCGGCGGCGAGGCGGTAACCTGCAGGTATGTACGTCCTCGCCCTCGACACCGCCACGCCGGCGCTCACCGTGGGCATCGTCGACTCCGCGACCGGCGCGGTTCTCGCCCGCCGCGACCGCGTCCACGCCCGCGGCCACGCGGAGGTGCTCGTGCCGTATCTGCTCGAGTGCCTCGCCGAGGCGGGACTGCGCCGCGAGGACCTGGGCGCGGTCATCGTCGGCTGCGGCCCTGGCCCGTTCACCGGGCTGCGCGTCGGCATGGCCACCGGCGCCGCGTTCGGCGACGCGCTCGGCATCGAGGTGCACGGCGTGTGCAGCCTCGACGCCATCGCGCACGGGGAGGCGGGGGACGTCGTCGTGGTCACCGATGCCCGCCGCAAGGAGGTCTACTGGGCCCGCTACACCGACGGTGTCCGCACCGCCGGCCCGGGCGTGATCAAGCCCGCCGAGCTCGAGACCGAGGGCGCGCGCACCGTCGAGGGATCGCCGACCCCGGAGAGTCTCGTCGCGGTGGGCGCGCACCTGCTCGGGACCGAGCCGCAGCCGCTCGTGCCGCTGTACCTGCGCCGCCCCGACGCCGTCGAGATGGCCGCCCGTGCCTGACATCGTGATCGGCGAGCTGCGGCCCGACGAGGCGCAGCGCTGCGCGGAGCTGGAGACCGTCCTCTTCGAGGGTGACAGCCCCTGGCCCGCTTCGGCGTTCACGCCCGAGCGGCACACCCGCTTCTTCGCCGCGCGGGACGAGGCCGCGGACGGCAGGCTCGTCGGCTACGCGGGAATCGGATTGCTGGGCAACACCTTCTTCCCCGAGTCGGAGGTGCTCACCATCGGGGTCGATCCCGAGTACCAGGGCGGGGGAGTGGGGTACGCGCTGCTGCGCACCCTGCTCGACGAGGCCGACCGACACGGCGGCGCCGTCTTCCTGGAGGTGCGGACCGACAACGACCCGGCGCGGACGCTCTACGAGCGCAACGGATTCGCCACCGTCGGGGTGCGGAAGAACTACTACCGGCCCTCCGGGGCCGATGCCTACACGATGAAGCGGGAAGCGCAGGGACAGCGATGATCGTCATGGGTGTCGAGAGCTCGTGCGACGAGACCGGCGTCGGCATCGTGGAGTGGGATCCGCAGTCCCGCACCGCGCGACTGCTCGCCGACGAGGTCGCCTCCTCGCAGGACGAGCACGCCCGGTACGGCGGCGTGGTGCCCGAGGTCGCCTCGCGCGCGCACCTCGAGGCGATCGTCCCGACGATGCATCGCGCCCTCGCGAAGGCCGGTGTCGAGCGGCCGGACGCGCTGGCCGTCACCATCGGCCCCGGGCTCGCGGGCGCCCTGCTCGTGGGCGTCGCGGCCGCGAAAGCGTATGCGGCGGCGTGGGACGTCCCCTTCTACGGCCTCAACCACCTGGGCGGCCACGTCGCCGTCGACACCCTCGAGCACGGCCCGATGCCGCCGTGCGTCGCGCTGCTCGTCTCCGGCGGCCACACGCACCTGCTGCACGTGAGCGACCTGGGCGCGCCGATCACCGAGCTGGGCACCACCGTCGACGACGCCGCGGGGGAGGCCTTCGACAAGGTGGCCCGCCTCCTCGGCCTCGGTTATCCCGGCGGCCCGGTGATCGATCAGCTCGCGCGCGAGGGCGACCCGCAGGCGATCCGCTTCCCGCGGGCCATGACCCGGCAGCAGGACGCACGCCACGACTTCTCCTTCAGCGGGCTCAAGACGGCCGTCGCGCGGCACGTCGAGGCCGAGAACGCAGCGGGCCGGCCGCTGAACGTGCCGGACATCGCCGCCTCGTTCCAGGAGGCCGTCGCGGACGTGTTGACCTTCAAGGCGATCCGCGCCGCGCAGGACGTGGGTGTCGAGACGATGGTGCTCGGCGGCGGTGCCACCGCCAACTCCCGCATCCGCTCGCTGGCGCAGGAGCGGTGCGATGCGGCGGGCATCGAGCTGCGCGTGCCGAAGCCGCGGCTGTGCACCGACAACGGCGTCATGATCGCGGCGCTCGGTGCGCACGTCATCGATGCCGATCCCACGCCCACGGACCTCGGTGCCGCGACCGACCCGGGGCTGTCGGTCACCCTGACCAAGCTCTGAGGCTCAGGGCTCCCCGGCGCGGGCGGCCAGGGCCGCGTTCAGCGCGGTGAGGCCGGAGATCAGCGCTTCGCGATCGCTCTCCTCGAGGTCGGCCATGATCGAGCCGATGCCACGCAGCTTGACGTCGCGGTCGCGCTGGAAGGCCGCCCGCCCCGCCGCGGTCGCGCGGATGCGCTTCGGGCCGGAGAGCGCACCGTCGGCTTCGAGCAGCCCGTGCTCGATGGCCTTGTTGACCTGCCGGTTCACGGTGGACTGCTCCAGCTCGAGCTCGTGCGCGATCTCCTTGAGCGTGCTCGGCCCGGCGTAGTCGAGCAGCAGGAGGACGAGGTACGCGGACCGGTCGAGGTGCAGCTCCATCGAGCGCGGGCGCGCCCGCATGTGCCGCCCGAGGGCGTTGATCTCCCGCTCGAGGCGGCGCGCCGCGTCGTCCATGGTTCCTCCCTCGAGGCGTCGATCCGCCGATTCTGTCAGGCCGGTGGAATGTCCGTGTTGCACGGTGCGGACTCGAGGCATATGGTTGCACAGTTCAACGATATGTATGTTACACACATTCAATCGTTCCCCCACGTCGAGAGGCGGTCCTCGTGACCAGCACCGTTAGTACGGAGGAGGGCGCGCTCGCAGTGAGCGGCTCCCGCCGGAACCATCCGCTCGTGACCGTGATCATCCTGTGCTTCGGCGGCATGGTCGCGGCGCTCATGCAGTCGCTGGTGATCCCGATCCAGCCCGAGCTGCCGCAGCTGCTGAACACCTCGACGGCGAACGCCTCCTGGGTCATCACCGCCACGCTGCTCGCGGCTGCGGTGGCCATGCCCATCGGCGGCCGCCTGGCCGACATGATCGGCAAGCGCCGGGTGCTGATCCTCAGTGCCGTTCTGCTCGTGGGTGGTTCGCTCGCCGCCGCGCTCTCCGACGGCCTGCTGCTCATGCTGCTCGGCCGCGTGCTGCAGGGCCTGGCCATGGCGTTCATCCCGGTCGGCATCTCGATGATGCGCGAGGTCACCCCGCCTGCGATGACCGCGACCGCCGTCGCCGCCATGAGCGCCACTCTCGGTGTCGGCGGCGCCATCGGCCTGCCGCTCTCGGCGTGGATCGCGCAGACCTACGACTGGCACATGCTGTTCTGGGTCTCGACGGTGCTCGCCGCGCTCATCCTCGCCGCCGTCGTGTTCGTGCTGCCCGACGGTGCCCCCGGCGTCGGCGGCCGCATCGACGTGATCGGCTCGATCGGCCTCGCCGTCGGACTGGTCGCGACCCTCGTGGCGGTCTCCAAGGGCAACGACTGGGGCTGGACGTCCGGGACCACCCTCGGCCTGCTCGTCGGCGGCCTGATCGTGCTGCTCGCGTGGGGCTTCTACGAACTGCGCCACGACGATCCGCTGGTGGACCTGCGCACGTCGGCGCGGCCCCGCGTGCTCATCACCAACATCGCGACCGTGACCATCGGCTTCGGCATGATGGCGATGATGCTGTGCGTCCCGCAGATCATGGAGTACCCCACGTCGACCGGATTCGGCCTCGGCAAGAGCATGCTCGAGGCGGGGCTGTGGATGATGCCCGGCGGCATCATGATGATGATCTTCGCGCCGGTCTCGAGCATCCTGATCAAGAAGATCGGCCCCGCAGCGACTCTCGCGATCGGCGCCTTCGTGGTGGCCGGCGGTTACGTGCTCGCCTACTTCCTCATGGACGCCGCGTGGAAGCTCTCGCTCGCGTCGATCGTCGGCACCGTCGGCGTCGCGATCGCCTACGCCGCCATGCCGACGATCATCATGTCGTCCGTGCCGCAGAACGAGACCGGCGCGGCCATCGGCCTCAACGCGCTCATGCGCTCGCTCGGCACGACGATCTGTTCGGCCGTCGCCGCCGCGATCATCTCCGCCAAGTCCGTGACGATGGGCGGGCACGTGATCCCGACCCAGGGCGCTTTCGAGACGATCTTCGTGGTCGCCGCCGTGGCCGCGCTGCTCGCGGGTGTCATCGCGCTGCTGATCCCGAAGCCGGCGGCGCAGCAGTAGGCCGCTCCGCGCGTCGAGCCCGGTGCCGGCGGCCGTCGGCTGTGATACTGGCGCCATGAGCGATCGCGAAGGCGGGCAGCCGGGCACGGGCGAGGGCGGCGAGATCCGCCGTCGCTCCGGCGGGCGCAGTGCGCGCGTGCAGGCGGAGGTCTTCGCCGCGGTGCTCGCGGAGCTGGTGGAGGTGGGCTACGCGGGGCTCACCGTCCCCGGCGTGGCCCGGCGCGCGGGCGTGCACAAGACCACGATCTACCGGCGCTGGGAGGATCGCGACTCACTGCTGGTGGCCGCGCTCGCCGCGTTCACCGCCGTGCCCGTCGAACCGCAGGACACCGGGAGCCTGGAGCGGGATCTGCGGCGCTACGCGGAGGGGGTGATCGGCGTCGTCGCCGGTCCCTCGGGTCGCGTGCTGCGCGCTCTGTTCACGTCGGACGCCGGTGCGCTCGACGGCGTCTCCGCCGTGCGGGAGCAGATCTTCGCGAGCCGCCGTCCGCTGTCGGCGGCGATCATCGAGCGCGCCGTCGGCCGGGGTGACGTGCCGGCGGGGACGGATCCGTACGACACGATCGACTACCTCGTCGCGCCGATCTACTTCCGGCTGCTGCTCTCGGGCGGTGCGCTGGACGACGCCCTCGCCGGACAGGCCGCCGCGGCCACGGCCGCGGCCGCGCGTGCCGGGGCGTTCCGGCCCGGGGGTCCCGCGCCCGAAAGTTAATGCAACTCCGAGTTGCGATATGGTTCGAGTGCCGGCAGCCCCCTGTCCACTCGCTCATGAAGGAGCAACCATGTCCTCTCGGATCGTCAAGACCCTGGCCGCAACACTCGTGGCCGTGACCGCCCTGTCCGGTGCCGCGTGCAGCAGCACCAGCAAGGACACCGCGCCCACCTCCATCAAGGACGCCAAGGATCGGGCGGCGGACCGCACGGAGAAGGGCTTGACGGAGATCACCCCGGCGAGCCTGCGGAAGATCATCGACGCGGCGGCGACCAGGAGTGGGAAGAAGCCCGCGCGGATCACCGAGATCCAGCTCGCCGGAGGCGACATCACCGTCGACATCGTCGATCCGAAGAAGCCCTCCGAACTCAACTCCTGGCACGTGAGCAGCGACGGTGAGGTCAAGGGTGAGTCGACTCCCGTCGACTACGGTGGTGATGAGGAAGCACTGCGCCAGAACGCGTTCGGGTCCGACGAGGTGAAGACGCAGGCGGTCGTCGACGCGATCGCGGCGGCTCCCGGCGCGGCGAAGCTCGACGGCGGCAAGATCCTGGGCGTGTCGGTCTCCCGGCGCATCCCGGCCACCGAGGAGATCCGGAGCATGGTGACCGTGCAGAGCCCGCGCGGCACCAAGACCGTGTGGGCCGACATGACCGGCAAGGTCGTCACCGTGCGCTGATCACTCCTCGCCGCAGAGGTAGTCCCGCATCTCGCACTCGGCCGACTCGGTGCGCAATACCGCGCGCTGGGTCGGCCGCGCCGCGTCGTAGCGGCTCAGGCCGTCGTCGGTGATGGCGGTGAAGACCGACCGTCGATCGCTCTCGCACATGCTGCGGGTGGCGAGGCCGTCCTTCTCCAGGCGGGCCACCAGTCGCGACAGGGCCGACTGCGAGAGGTGCACGTGCTCGGCGAGGTCGGCCATGCGCACCTTGCCGCTCTGGGCCGTGCGAGCGCGGGCGAGCTGCTCGAGCACCTCGAACTCCGACGAGGTCAGCTCGTGCTCCGCCAGCGCTCGGTCGAGGGCGCAGGTCATCCGGGAGTAGTCGCGCATGAGCCGGTGCCACTGCTCCGCCAACGCGTCGTCCGCGGGGGTGCAGGTGCTCGCGCCGATCGTGTCGACGTCGCCGGTGGCGCTCATGCCCGCAGTCTACACCGGGCGGGCGCAATATATTCCTGAGAAATAAATGTAGACACATTTAATGCATACGCATAGAGTTGCCGACGTGACCACCACACACGAACCCCCGACAGCACCGTCGAACAGCGCGGACGCGCCCGCGGACCACGTCACCACCGCGAGCGGTTGGACCTCGAAGACCTGGCTCCTGCTGCTCGTGCTGTGCGGCGCACTGTTCCTCGACTCCCTCGACATCTCGATGGTCGGCGTGGCACTGCCCTCCATCAAGGCCGCGCTCGGCATGGATCCGTCCTCGCTGCAATGGATCGTCTCCGGCTACGTGCTCGGTTACGGCGGCCTGCTCCTGCTCGGCGGCCGCGCCGCCGACCTCATCGGCCGCCGACCCGTCTTCCTCGGCGCGGTCGCCGTCTTCGGCATCGCCTCCGTGGCGACAGCGTTCATCGACCTGCCCGCGGCGCTCGTCGCGCTGCGCTTCATCAAGGGCGTCGCGGCCGCGTTCACCGTGCCCGCGGGGCTGTCCATCATCACCACGACCTTCGCCGAGGGCCCGGCGCGCAACAAGGCGTTCTCCATCTACACCGTCTGCGGCGCTTCGGGATTCTCGCTCGGCCTCGTCTTCGGCGGCCTGCTCACCGAGGCCTCCTACCGGCTGACCCTGCTCTTCCCCGGCCCCATCGCGATCGCGCTCGTCGTCCTGGGCTGGAAGGTGATCCCGCGCACCGCACCGTCGGAGACCTTCTCCCTCAAGCGGTTCGACGTGGCCGGTGCCCTCACCTCGACCGGCGCGCTGTTGATCCTGGTCTACACCGTCGTCCAGGCCCCGCACCTCGGCTGGACGTCCCCGACGGTGCTCACCCTGTTCGCCGTGTCCGCGCTGCTCGCCGTGGCCTTCGTCGTCATCGAGGCCAAGCACCGGCACCCGCTGGTCCGGCTGGGCATCCTGCGCTCCGTGCGGCTGGTGCACGCCAACCTCGCCGGCTTCGTCATGTTCGGCGGGTACGCGGCCTTCCAGTTCCTGGTCACGCTGTACGTGCAGGACTCGCTGGGCTGGAGCCCCGTCGCCATGTCGCTCGCGTTCCTGCCCGCCGGCCTGCTGGTGGTGGCCTCCGCCACCAAGATCGACGCCGTCCTCGATCGGGTCAACAGCACCGTCCTCGTCGCCGTCGGCCTGACCGCCTTCCTCGGCGCGTACGTCTGGTTCCTCCGCGCGGAGGCCGGCGCCAGCTACTGGCTGTTCCTGTTCCCGACGATCCTGCTGCTCGGCGTGGGCTTCGCCCTCACCTTCCCGGCCGTGAACTCGCAGGCCACCGAGGGCGTCGACGACGACGAGCAGGGGCTGGCCTCCGGTCTGCTCAACACCTTCATCCAGGTCGGTGGCGCGGTGATGATGGCCGTGGTCACCGCGATCACCACCAGTGCCGGGACGCAGGCCCTGCCCGGTCAGTTACTGCCCGGGATGACCACCGCGATCGCCGTGGTCGTCGGGCTCACCCTCGTCGGTCTCGCCGGCACGGTGTCGGTGCTCGCCCTGGCCCGCCCGCGTCGCGCCGACGGTGCCGTTCCCACCGGACCGCAGGCCGACGCCTCGCCGGTGGGGGCGGGAAGTACCGCCGCGGACTGAGTAGTCCTACGCTGCCGCGCCGGCCTCCGGTGCGGCAGCGTAAGGGCATGCCACAGACCCTCGCGCAGACCGATCCCCGGATCGAGCGTCTCGCCACCGAACTCGACATCACCGTCCGGCGACTGCAGTGGATGCAGGCCCAGCTCGGCGCCCTCGCGCAGCCCGCCGCCGGACCCGTCCTCCTCGGCTCCGCGGCGCCCCGTCCGGCGGCGCCGCAGTCCCATCCGGCACCGCACCCGCGCCCCGCGCCGCAGCCCTTGTCGTGGTCGCCCGGGTCCGCCGCGCGCCGCCCCGTCGGGCCCGCGACACCGGAACCGCTCGCGCCCGTCCGCGCACCGTCGTCGTCGGTGTTCACCGTCGCGCGGGTCCTCGCCGGGGCGGGCGTGCTGGTCACCCTCATCGGCGTCGCACTGCTCCTCGTGCTCGCCGCGCAGGCGGGCCTGCTCGGGCCCGCCGTCCGGGTGGGCCTGGGCACCGTCCTTGCGGCCGGCCTGCTCGGCGCGGCGCTGTGGCTGCACCGCCGGCCGGGCGGCCGCATCGGTGCCACGGCTCTCGCGGCGACCGGCGTCGCCGCCGCCTACCTCGACACCGTCGCCGTGACCGGGATCTACGGGTGGGTGCACCCGGCGATCGGCCTCGCGCTCTCGGGACTGATCGCGCTGGCCGGGCTCGCGCTCGCCACCCGCTGGCGCAGCCAGTGGCTCGGGATCGCCCTGTACGCGCCGGTCTACGTGCTCGCGCCGCCCCTCGCCGACAACGCCCACCTGCTCGGCGGCTTCACCCTGATCCTCGCGATCGCCTCGATCGGCGTCTCCCGTCCCGCCGCCTGGCCGTGGCTGCACGTGGTCCGCGCGAGCGGCACCGCGCTCACCCTCGCGGTGCTCGCGCTCGCCGCCGGGCCGTCCGACGCCCTCCCGGTACTCGGAGCGACGGTGCTCGGCGCCGTCGTCGGGCTGCTCGCGGCCGCCGACGCGCAGGCCCGCGCGGGGCGCTCGTGGCCGCTGATCGCCGCCGGCGTCGTCACCGTCGCGCCCGTCCTGCTCGCGATGATCGGCGCGCCCGACTGGGCCGCGGCCTTCGCCGCATTCGCCCTCGTCGCCTCCCTGATCGCGCTCGCCCTGCTGCCCGGCACCACGCCCGCCGTGCGCGGAGTGTGGTTCGGCGTGGCCGCGTTCGCCGCCCTCCTCGGCGCCGTGATCACGGTGCCCGCGGCGTCGCTGCCCGCGGTCGTGCTCGTGCTGGGGATCGGCGCGCTGGTCGCGGCCCGGCGCGAACCGTCGGCCTGCTGGGCGGGCGCGGTGCTCGGCGGGGTCGGTCTCGCACTGGCACTCGAGCGCTACGGCGCGACGGTGGCCCTGCTCGACGAGGCCGGGCGGCGCGGCGCGGGCACCGCTCCCGCCCTCGTGACCGCGGCGCTCGCGCTGGTCTTCGCCGTCGTCGTCGCGTGGCGCCTCGTGCCGCGGGTGCCCGAGGAGAGCCGCACGCCGCTCGGCGTGGCCTGCGGCGTCGCGGCGCTCGGGGCGGCCACCGCGTTGTTGGCGAACGCCGGCTGGGCGATCGGCGGCGTCGACGGTGCGCGCTGGGGTCACGGGGCCGCCACCGTCGTCTGGATCGCGACCGGCGCCCACCTGCTGCTGCAGCGGCGCCACGACTGGGGTGCAGCGGGGAACGTCGCGGGACTGGCGCTCATCGGGGGCGCGGTGGCAAAGCTCTTCCTGTTCGACCTCGCGGCCCTCGACGGTGCGGTGCGCGTGATCGCCTTCCTGCTGGTCGGCGTGATCCTGCTCGGTGTGGGGGCGGCTTACGCGGCCCGGTCGGACCGCCCGCGTCGCGCCTGACGGGAGCGGGCGAGCCCGGCGGCGGCGTCCGCCAGCCCGACGGTCGCGTACGCACCGGTGATCGCCACCATCAGGCGTCCGGCGCGGCGCGACTGGGCGTCGTCCGCCGCGGCGAAACGGGCGAGCCCGTTGACGGTGTCCACCACGTCGATCAGCAGGCCGAGGCGGCGCCACCGGGCCCGGGTGGCGGCGTCGCCGGTGACGTAGCCGAGCCCGATCGCCAGCGCCCGCACCCCGAAAACGCCGATCAGGTAGTCCGTGTGCGGGGCGCCGAGCGACGGGGCGCCGGCGACGCGGAGGTTGGTCCGCGGCGCGAGGACCGCGGCGGCGCCCCAGGCGATGCGGCCGGCGGCCATTGCGGTGAAGGCGGGCGAGAGTCGGTCGGAGATGGTGATCGTGGTCGTCATGGCGACGAGTCTCGCGGCGAGCGGGTACGGCGTCGATTACCTCCGAGGTAATGCGGCCGCCTACCGAACGACGCTAGCGTCGAGATCGTGACCTGCGGCGAGATGATCCGGGACTGGCGCGTGCGGCGCCGCCGAACCCAGCTCGACGTCGCGTTGGCGGTGGGCGTCTCCGCCCGTCACCTGAGCTTCGTCGAGACCGGTCGCGCGCGACCGAGCAGGCGCCTCGTCACCGCACTGGGGGAACAACTCGACATGCCGCTCGGCGCCCGCAACGAGGCTCTGCTGGCCGCCGGGTTCGCCCCGGTGTACACGGCGCACGGCCTGGACGACGCGCCCATGCGCCCCGTGCGCGCGGCGCTCGAGACCGTCCTCGCCGCCCATGCGCCGTACCCCGCAATGGTTCTCGGTGCGGGATTCGACCTGGTGACCGCCAACACCGGGGCCGCGCTGTTCGTCACCGGTGTCGACGCGGCACTGCTCGAAGCGCCGCTCAACGTCATGCGACTGACGCTGCACCCCGATGGACTCGTGCCGCGCCTGCTCAACCACGCGCAGGTGCGCGATTCCGCACTCGCCAGGGTGCGGCGCAGCTACGAGCGCACCGCCGACCCCCGGCTCGGGGAGTTGTACCGCGAGCTGCGCGCCTACCCGGCGCCGCCCCGGGGCGGGCGCGACCCCGATCCCGCGCCCGGCGTCTTCGTCCCGTTCCGGATGCGCGACGACGACGGTGCCGAGCTCTCCTTCGTCAGCACCCTCACCACCTTCGGCGGCCCGCACGACGTGGTGCTCGAGAGCCTCGTACTCGAGGCCTTCTACCCCGCGGATCCGGCCACCCGCCGGCGTCTCGACGCCGGTGCCGGCCGGCGCCGCGAGCAGCTCGACGCCCTGCTGGCGCGGGCGCCGCACATTGCGTCCCATCTGCCGCAGGGGGAGTGGAACGGCGGCGGCCCGCTCATGTGATTCACATCACGTCGGGCGGGTGTCCTGCGTAGGGTGGCCGCCATGCAGTCGTGGGCCGAGATCACCGCGGACGTCCAGCGGAACTGGCTCATCTACGTCTCGATGCCGATCATCGCGGCCCTCATCGGGTACGGCACCAAGGTCGTGGCGATCCGGATGATGTTCCGGCCGCATCAGTTCAAGGGCATCGGCAAGCTCGGGTGGCAGGGCATCATCCCGAAGAGGGCGCCGCAGATGGTCGAGGTCCTCTGCGACACCCTCACCGACCGACTGGTCTCGGCCTCGGACATCCTCGAGAAGGTCGACGCCGACGAGTTGGGCGACCGGATGGAGCGGCAGCTGCGCCGCGAGGTCGCGCGGATCGTGCCGGTGGTCGCCGCGGAGTACCAGCCGGCGCTGTGGAACCTCCTCCCCGGCACCGCGCGTGATCTGGTGGTCCAGCGCGCGCAGGTGATCGCGCGCGATCTGGTCCCGAAGCTGGTGGTGGCGATCCGGGAGAACATCGACGAGGTCTTCGACCTCAAGGAGATGGTCACGCGGGAGGTGCTCGCCGACCCGGACGTGCTCGAGCGGATGTTCCTGGACGTCGGGCGACGGGAGTTCGCCTTCATCCGCAACAGCGGCCTGGTCTTCGGCTTCCTCATCGGCCTGCTGCAGGCGGCCTGCTGGGCCCTGTTCCGCAATCCGTGGATCATGCCGCTGTTCGGCCTGTTCACCGGCTGGTTCACCGACTGGGCCGCGCTGCGCTTGATCTTCAACCCGAAGGAGCCGACGAAGTACCTCGGCTTCATCCCGTGGCAGGGCCTGTTCCTCAAGCACCGCATCCCCGTCTCGGAGGAGTACGGCGCGCTCATCGCCACCCGCGTGCTCACCGCCGAGCGATTGGTGCGCTCGCTGTTCACCGGACCGCAGCGCGATCAGCTGGTGACCGTCGTCGCCGGGGTGCTGCGGGAGGCGATGGAGGACGAGCTGCCGAGCGTCGAGAAGGCGCTGCGCGGCAACGCGCAGAACCTCGGCCTCGACAAGGTCGGGGTCGGCCCGCTCACGGCGGGCAACCTCGTCGGGGTGGTGGCGGACGCCGTGGGCATGGTCGGCGGCGCGGTCGGCGGGCAGGTCGGGAAGGTCGCGGGCGGCCTGGACATGACGCAGATCGGCCCGATGTCGCGGGCGGGCGCGGACGACTTCGTCGCCGCGATGCCGGTCATGCTCGCCGACGCCAACGACTACCTCGACGCCAGGCTCGACATCCGCACGACGATGGTGCACAAGATGGCGGCGATGACCCCCGACGAGTTCGAGGGAGTCCTGCGTCCCGCGTTCCAGGCGGACGAGAAGACGCTGATCATGGTGGGTGCGATCCTCGGCTTCCTCGTCGGTGAGCTGCAGGTTCTGATGGTCGAGCATCTCACCCACTGATCTGTCGGAACACCGCCCTTGAGTGCTAGCACTCCCATCGGTAGAGTGCTAAGTGGTTCGTGCGAAGCGGGGTATCCCGCCCGCACAAGGTGACGCCGGCACCCGCGACGACGGCTGTGACTTTCGGGCCAGACAACATGACACCGATATCCATACATGGAGGCGAACTGTGGCAAGCGTGAACATCAAGCCGCTTGACGACAAGATCCTGGTCAAGGCCACCGAGGCCGAGACCACCACCGCGTCGGGCCTGGTCATCCCGGACACCGCCAAGGAGAAGCCGCAGACCGGCACCGTCGTCGCCGTGGGCGAGGGCCGCGTGACCGAGCAGGGCAACCGGGTTCCCACCGGCATCAACGAGGGCGACACCGTGCTGTTCAGCAAGTACGGCGGCACCGAGTTCAACTACGACGGCGAGGAGTACCTCGTGCTCTCCGCGCGCGACGTCCTGGCCGTCATCGGCAAGTAACGGCGCACACGTGCGAATTCCGGACCGCCCGGCCCCCTGGGAAACCGCCGGGGCCGGGCGGTCCGGCCGTTTCAGCAGAGCTTGAGGAGCTTTGAAATATGGCTAAGCAAATCGCATTCGACGAGTCGGCGCGCCGCAGCCTGGAGGCCGGTGTCGACCAGCTCGCCGACGCCGTCAAGGTCACCCTCGGCCCCCGTGGCCGCCACGTGGTGCTCGCGAAGGCCTTCGGCGGCCCCGTCGTCACCAACGACGGCGTGACCATCGCCAAGGAGATCGAGCTGGACGATCCGGTCGAGAACCTGGGCGCCCAGCTGGTGAAGTCGGTGGCCACCAAGACCAACGACATCGCGGGCGACGGCACGACGACCGCCACGGTGCTCGCGCAGGCGATCGTCAAGGAGGGCCTGCGCAACGTCGCGGCCGGCGCCAACCCGATGGAGTTCGGCAAGGGCATCGGCGCGGCCGCCGACAAGGCCTCCGAGATCCTGATCGCCCAGGCCACCCCGGTGGACGGCGAGAAGGCGATCGCCCAGGTGGCGACCGTCAGCTCGCGCGACGCCGAGCTCGGCGAGATGATCGGTTCGGCGATGACCAAGGTCGGCGCCGACGGCGTCGTCACGATCGAGGAGAGCTCGGGCGTGGAGACCGACGTGGTCGTCACCGAGGGCGTGCAGTTCGACAAGGGCTACATCTCCCCGAACTTCGTCACGGACCTGGAGTCGCGCAAGGTCGTCTTCGACGACGCCCTGGTGCTGCTGGTCCGCGAGAAGATCAGCTCGCTGCCCGACTTCCTGCCGCTGCTCGAGAAGATCGTCGAGACCGGCAAGCCGGTGCTCATCGTGGCCGAGGACGTCGAGGGCGAGCCGCTGTCGACGCTGGTCCTCAACACGCTGCGCAAGACGATCAAGGCCGTCGCCGTGAAGGCGCCGTTCTTCGGTGATCGCCGCAAGGCCTTCCTCGAGGACCTCGCCATCGTCACGGGCGGCACCGTCATCAACACCGACCTGGGCCTCTCGCTGGCCACGGCCGGCATCGACCTGCTGGGCAGCGCCCGGCGCGTCGAGGTGACCAAGGACGCCACCACCATCGTCGACGGTGCCGGCTCCAAGGACGCGGTCGTGCAGCGCACCCAGCAGATCAAGGCCGAGATCGAGAACAGCGACTCCGACTGGGATCGCGAGAAGCTCTCCGAGCGCCTCGCGAAGCTGGCCGGCGGCGTGGCCGTGATCCGCGTGGGCGCCAACACCGAGACCGAGCTCAAGGAGCGCAAGTACCGCGTCGAGGACGCCGTCTCCGCCGCGCGTGCCGCGGTCGAGGAGGGCATCGTCTCCGGCGGCGGCACCGCCCTGGTCAAGGTCAGCGCGCAGCTGGCCGACCTCGAGGACGGCGCCGAGGGCGACGTCAAGCTGGGCGTGCGCGCGTTCCGTCGCGCGCTGACCGCCCCGCTGTTCTGGATCGCCACCAACGCGGGCGAGGACGGCGCGGTCATCGTCAACGAGGTCACCGAGACCGGCAAGGGCTTCAACGCCGCCACGCTGGCCTTCGGCGACCTGATCGCCGACGGCGTCATCGACCCGGTGAAGGTCACCCGCAGCGCCGTGGTGAACGCGGCGTCGGTCGCGCGGATGATCCTCACCACCGAGGCCACCGTCGTCGACAAGCCGGCTGAGGAGCCCGAGGACGCGCACGCGGGCCACTCCCACTAGGAGAGGCCCGAGCGCGGCTCGGCAGCACGCACACGAGCGCCCCCGACCATTCGGTCGGGGGCGCTCGTCTGCGTCGGTCAGCCGGCGATCCGGCTGGTCTTCACGCGCGACTTGGCGGCCAGCGCGGCGCGCTCGGACTCGGAGAGCCCGCCCCAGATCCCGTACGGCTCGGCGACGCTGATGGCGTGTGAGCGGCACTGCGCGAGAACGGGGCACGTGCGGCACAGCTCCTTCGCGCGCCGCTCGCGCTGGGCGCGGGCGCGGCCGCGCTCCCCGTCGGGATGGAAGAACACCGAGCTGTCCACGCCGCGGCACACGCCATGCATCTGCCAGTCCCAGAAATCCGAGTTGGGACCGGGGAGCTCGTTGGGTTGAGGCATGCGCATTCTCCAGACACTCGGCGTTCTCGCGGGCGTGGAAACGTCGTTGTTCCTCTCGCGCTCTCACCGTAAGCAGTTCGCCAGACGAAGGTCAACCCGCTTAGACCTATCAGGGGGGTGTTTCGATCAGCGTGAGAATTTACGTCGTGTTCATTCATCCAGACGGTATGAACCTGAGGAATTGCGAACGTGAAGCATGCAGGTCGGCGGGGGTCTGCGCTGGTAGTGCTATGTTTTCAATTATCGTACGCCGTAACATCGTCGGTCCCCGGGTTCGGTGATGCACGGAAATCGTCTTACCTGGACGTTACGTCAGCGTCCGGGAACGACCATGGAGCACCATTGTGGCGGCTGCAAAACAAGGAAGGTTAAATCTTTGGAAACTGGACACTCGGACGCCGCGACGGAGGTTCTGCTCGCCGCGGCGTTCGGAGCGGACTGCGGTCCCGTCGGCCCGCTCGCGGCCCCCGGGGGCGCTGCGTGGCTGCGCGCGGTCGCGCTCGCGGGGGCCGGGCGGTTCGCCGCGGCGCGGACCGTGGCCGCCTCCGTCGGCGACGGGCCGTTCGCCGCCGCGGCGCGTTGCCTGGAGGCTTCCATGCTGCGCCAGTCCGGCCGGCACCGCACAGCGACCGGGCCCGACGGTGCGGCCCTCGCCCTTGCGGCCGCACAGCCCGGCGAACCCGCCTCGGGGTTGCGGACCGCGCTGATGGTCGACGCGACCGTCGGGCTGGCCGCGGATGCCCTCGGCACCGGGCGGTACCCGCTCAGTGCGCGGCTCCTGGCCCGCGCCGACGAGCATCTCGCCGCCCAGTGCGACGGGTCCGCGCCGGCATCGGTGCCGGAGCCCTGGTGGACGGTGCCCCGCGCGCGGCTGCGCCGCGACTGGGTGGCCGCGGAGCTGGCGGTGTACTCGGGCGACGCGGCCGGCGCGGGCGCGGCGGTGCCCGCCCTGCTCGCGGCCGATCCGGGGGAGTCCAGGCCCCGTCATCGTGCGAAGACCCTCCTCATAGCGGGTGCGGCGGCGATGGCCTCCGGCGACGGTGAGCGGGCGGAGGCTCTTGTGGGGAAGGCGTACCACGTCGCCACGGAGGCGGGGTTGAATCCTCTAAGGTGGGCCGGAGCGAAAATGATGAGTGGGTTGTCAGGAGCGGGGCAGGGGGCGCAGATGTCCCGCGTTGCAGCCGCCTTGGAGTCGGAATGGATTCGTGATGGCGCGGATCTGGCAGGGGTGTAACGGCGGAATGCAGGCTGGCGATGAATCTGACAGGTGAGGAGCTCGATCTGGCCGTGCGCGACGCTGCGCGCGGAGACCGGACCGCGCTCGCTGATGTTCTCGACACCATCCGACCCCTCGTCGTGCGGTACTGCCGCGCGCGGGTCGGCGGTGGCGAGCGTCACTCGCTGTCCGCAGAGGATCTCGCGCAGGAGGTGTGCATGGCTGTGATGACGGCTCTGCCCCGGTACGAAGACCAGGGGCGTCCGTTCATGGCGTTCGTGTACGGCATCGCCGCGCACAAGGTCGCGGACGGCTTCCGCAGCGCGACGCGTAACAAATCCGACCCCGTCGGCGAGATCCCAGAGAGAGCGTCGTTGGACGGCGGACCCGAAGGTCACGCGCTCGCCACGGAGGCGAGCCGGGACATGGCTCGCCTGCTCAGCACGCTCCCGGAGAAACAACGCGAGATCCTGATCCTCCGCGTGGTCGTCGGCCTCTCGGCCGAGGAGACCGCGGAGGCCGTCGGCGGCACCGCTGGTGCCGTCCGGGTCGCGCAGCACCGTGCACTGACCAAGCTGAAGAACCAGATCGCGAAAGAAGGTGAGAACTGACATGGCCGACGACGACCGACGGGGCGAGAACGGGTACACCGACCCGAACGACCCCGAACGCACGGCCGCTCACCGTCTGGGCCCGCCGATGCGCCCCATGCGCCCCGGCGCTCCTCGCGACATCGGCGCCGACGACACCGGCTTCGTGGATCGCGTCACCGACGACGGCGCGCCCGTCGACGTGGCCGCGGTGCGGCGCGACGACGACCTGATCGAGGCGCTCGCCGCCGGTGGTGCCGTCAGCACCGCCGATCAGACCGAGTTCGCCCTGGCCTCGCTGCTCGCGGACTGGCGCGACGAGATCGTCACGACGCCGGTTCCGTCCGGTCCGTCGGTCGACGAGCTGCTCGCCGCCACCGACGCGGGCCGCCGCGGCCGCGGTTTCCGGTCGTCCCGCTCGAGCCGCCAGGCCCCGCCTGCGGCTCCCGCGGCCGACGGCGGACCGTCGGGCGAGGGCGACGGCGCGGTCACCCCGATCGGCGATGCGCCCTCGCGGCGCGGCCGGCGCTTCGGCCTGGTGGCCGGGTCCGCCGCCGCGGCGGTGGCGCTCCTCGGCGGCGGCACCGTGCTGGTGAACTCCGCGAGCCCGGGCGACGGTGCGCTGTGGAGTGTCAAGGAGGTCGTCTTCTCGGACGCCGCATCGCAGACGATCGCCACCTCCGAGGCCAAGGCGCAGCTCGCCAAGGCCGACCAGGAGATCGACGGCAGCAACCAGGCCGCCGCGCAGACGGCGCTGGTCAGCGCCCGTCAGCAGGCGGCGAAGGTGAAGAACGAGAAGGACCGCGCCGCGCTCGAGGAGCGGATCCGCGCCGCGGAGGCGCGCGCCGGGCTGCCGGTCGGCTCGACCGACCTGCCCACGTCCACGCGTCCGTCGCCGTCGGTCCCGTCCACCACGCCGTCGGAGCCGACGATCACGATCCCGGTGCCCACGACGCCGACGACCCGGCCGACCACGCCGTGGCCCTCACCGACGACGACGGTGCCGACCACGACCCCGTCGCCGACGACGACGGAGCCGACCACGACGGAGCCGACGGAGACGACGACCAGCGGGTCGCCGTCGACCACGACGACCACGACGACCACGACGCGACCGCGGCCCACGTCCACCACGACGACCGCGGCGTCCACCTCGGTGCTGACCGTCGTGCCGGAGGAGTGGTTCCCGCGGTAGTCGCGCGGACGGACGAGCAAGGCCCCCACCGATCCGGTGGGGGCCTTCGTCGTCTCTCGATCGCGGCTGCGGCGCGTCACTCCTCGCCGGCGAGGTTCATCGCCGCGTCGGCGTAGCCGCGGCAGTAGTCCCACGTGACGTAGGCGTCGGGCGCGGGATCGTAGGCGGGCTCGTGCGGGCGGACGGTGCCGTCGACCAGCAGCTGCAGCAGGTTCGCGCGCAGCATGTCCCAGTCGTGGTAGTGGTCCTCCTGGCAGTCGTCGCAGCAGATCACCAGGCCGCGGACGCCGCGGTGGGCGAGCAGCGCCTCGTAGACGGACAGGTCCGCCAGGTCCTCCTCGACCGCCAGCCGCTCGGCCGGGTCGAGGGGCTGGCCGGGGTCGAGCGAGTCCAGCGCGGCCGTGGGATCGCTCGGATCGTCGGCGAACGGGTCCGGCGGGAGGCCGGGGGGAAGATTGTTGCGCACGCCTCCACGGTACGCAGAAACCGCCGGGGAAGGCCAGTCACACGCGCTGTGCGGGCGCAGGAATCCGCCGCGTACCATGGATACATGACGCGCTCCGCCTCTTCCGCGCCCGCATCCGGCAACGTTTTCATCGGGGGCGACGATCCCTCGAAGGTCGCCATGCTCGGTCTCACCTTCGACGACGTCCTGCTCGTTCCCGCCGCCTCCGACGTGATCCCGTCCGGTGTGGACATCTCCACCAAGCTCACCCGCGAGATCTCGCTCAAGGTGCCGCTCATCAGCTCGGCGATGGACACGGTCACCGAGGCCCGGATGGCCATCGCGATGGCCCGCAACGGCGGCATGGGCGTGCTGCACCGCAACCTGTCGATCGAGGCGCAGGCGCAGCAGGTCGAGACCGTCAAGCGCTCCGAGGCGGGCATGGTCACCGACCCGGTCACCTGCAGCCCGTCGAACACGCTCCGCGAGGTCGACGAGATGTGCGCCCGGTTCCGCATCTCCGGCCTGCCGGTCACGGACGACAAGGGCACGCTGGTCGGCATCATCACCAACCGCGACATGCGCTTCGAGGTGGACATGGACCGCCCCGTCGCCGAGGTGATGACCAAGGCGCCGCTGATCACCGCGCAGGAGGGCGTCACCGCCGAGGCCGCGCTCGGGCTGCTGCGCCGGCACAAGATCGAGAAGCTCCCCATCGTCGACGGCAGCGGCACGCTCACCGGCCTGATCACGGTCAAGGACTTCGTGAAGACCGAGCAGCACCCGAACGCCACCAAGGACTCCGACGGGCGGCTGCTGGTCGGCGCGGCCGTGGGCGCGGGCGACGAGGCGTGGGGGCGCGCGATGGCGCTGCGCGACGCGGGCGTCGACGTGCTGGTGGTCGATTCGGCGCACGGCCACTCGAGCGGCGTGCTCAACATGATCGAGAAGCTCAAGCTCGAGCTCGGTGACGACGTGCAGCTCATCGGCGGCAACGTCGCCACCCGCGACGGCGCCGCGGCGCTGGTCGCCGCCGGTGTCGACGGTGTCAAGGTGGGCGTGGGCCCCGGCTCCATCTGCACCACCCGCGTGGTCGCCGGCGTCGGCGCCCCGCAGATCACCGCGATCCTCGAGGCCACGGCGGCCTGCGCGCCGGCCGGCGTGCCCGTCATCGCCGACGGCGGCCTGCAGTTCTCGGGCGACGTGGCGAAGGCCCTCGCGGCCGGTGCCTCCACCGCCATGCTCGGCTCGCTGCTCGCCGGCACCGCCGAGTCCCCGGGCGAGCTGATCCTCGTCGGGGGCAAGCAGTTCAAGAGCTACCGCGGCATGGGCAGCCTCGGGGCCATGCAGGGCCGCGGCCAGGCCAAGTCCTACTCCAAGGACCGCTACTTCCAGGACGACGTCCTCTCCGAGGACAAGCTGGTGCCCGAGGGCATCGAGGGTCGCGTGCCGTTCCGCGGTCCGCTGAGCTCGGTGATCCATCAGCTCACCGGCGGCCTGCGTGCGGCCATGGGCTACACCGGCAGCCAGACCATCGAGGACCTCAACCGTGCCCAGTTCGTGCAGATCACCGCAGCGGGTCTGAAAGAATCGCACCCGCACGACATCACGATGACGGTCGAGGCGCCGAACTACACCACGCGCTAGGCCTGCTGAACAAGCTGCTGGACAGGCACACCCCGGGGCGCGCGCCCCGGCACCGGAAGGACTGAGCGCGTTGCGCGACATGGTTGAGATCGGCATGGGTCGTACGGCCCGGCGCACCTACGAGCTGCAGGACGTCAACATCGTCCCGTCGCGGCGCACCCGCTCCTCGAAGGAGGTGTCCACCGCCTGGCAGCTCGACGCGTACCGCTTCGACACCCCGATCCTCTCGCACCCCACGGATGCGATCGGCTCGCCGGACTTCGCGATCGAGCTCGGCAAGCTGGGCGGCCTGGGCGTGCTCAACGCCGAGGGCCTGTTCTCCCGCCATCGCGACGCGGAGGCGCAGCTCGAGCAGGTCGTCGAGCTGGCCGCGGGCGACATCACCGGGATCGCCGCCATCCGTCGCCTGCAGGAGCTGCACGCCGCGCCGCTGGACCCCGAGCTGCTGGCCGCGGCCGTCGGCCGGGTGCGCGACGCCGGCGTGACGGTGGCGGTGCGCGTCTCGCCGCAGCGCGCCCGCGAGCTGACGCCGGTGCTGATCAAGGCGGGCATCGACCTGCTGGTCATCCACGGCACGATCATCTCGGCGGAGCACGTCTCGGCCGAGGACTCGGCGGGGGAGCCGCTCAACCTCAAGACCTTCATCGGCGATCTCGACGTGCCGGTGGTCGCGGGCGGCGTGAGCGATCACCGCACCGCACTGCACCTGATGCGCACCGGCGCCGCGGGCGTCATCGTCGGGTACGGGTCGGCCGAGGGCGCCACCACCACCCGCGAGGTGCTCGGCATCGGCGTGCCGATGGCGACCGCGATCGCGGACGCGGCGGCGGCCCGTCGCGACTACCTCGACGAGACCGGCGGCCGGTACGTGCACGTCATCGCCGACGGCGACATCTACAGCGCCGGCGACGTCGCGCGTGCGATCGCGTGCGGCGCCGACGCCACGATGCTGGGCGCGCCGCTGGCCGTCGCGGCCGAGGCGCCGGGCAAGGGCTGGTACTGGCCGTCGGTGGCGGCGCACCCGTCGGTGCCGCGCGGCGCCGACGCGCCCGCGCAGCTGGGCGGTCTCGATGCGGGGGAGGACTCGCCCGCGGGTGCGGCCCCGTCGCTGCAGACCATCCTCACGGGCCCGTCGACGGAGCCGAACGGCCAGTTGAACCTGGTGGGCGGCCTGCGCCGGTCGATGGCCAAGGCCGGCTACAGCGAGCTCAAGGAGTTCCAGAAGGTGGGACTCAACGTCGCGTACTGAGCGCGAACCACTGTTATTGAGTGGTGTTTAGTAGTACCGTTACCCGTCAGTAGGGCCGTTTTCAGCCGCGGTCCGGTGACACATGTCCGTCGCGGACGGGTGAGGGGTGCCAGATGGCCAAGGCAGTCAAGCAGAAGTCGGGCGATCACTTCGACGTGCTCGTGATCGGTTCCGGGTTCGGCGGCAGCGTGACGGCGCTGCGCCTGACGGAGAAGGGCTATCGCGTCGGCGTGCTCGAGGCGGGGCAGCGCTTCGAGGACGAGGACTTCGCCGAGAACACCTGGAACCTCAAGAAGTTCGTGTGGGCGCCCGCGATGGGCCTCTACGGCATCCAGCGCATCCACCTGCTCAGCGACGCCGTGGTCCTCGCCGGCGCCGGCGTGGGCGGCGGCTCGCTGAACTACGCGAACACGCTCTACAAGCCGCCCGCGCCGTTCTTCAACGATCCGCAGTGGAAGCACATCACCGACTGGGACGACGAGCTCAGCCCGTTCTACGACCAGGCCCGGCGCATGCTCGGCGTGGTGAAGAACCCGCACGAGACGCCCTCGGACCGGGTGATCAAGCAGATCGCCGAGGAGATGGGCGTCGCCGACACCTACACCGAGACCCCGGTGGGCGTGTACTTCAACCAGCCCGGCCGCACCGATGAGGACCCGTTCTTCGGCGGCGCCGGCCCCGCCCGCACGGGCTGCACCGAGTGCGGCCAGTGCATGTCGGGCTGCCGCGTGGGCGCGAAGAACACCCTGATGAAGAACTACATCCACCTCGCCGAGGCCGGCGGCGCCCGGTTCATCCCGATGACGACGGTGACCGGTGTGCGCGAGGGCAGCAAGGGCGTGTGGGAGGTGCAGACCCGCCGGACCGGGGCGAAGGTGCGCAAGAACCGCACCGTCTACACCGCCGACAACGTGGTCTTCGCCGCGGGCACCTGGGGCACCCAGACGCTGCTGCACTCGCTCAAGGACACCGGCGCACTGCCGAAGCTCTCCGACCGCCTGGGCGTGCTCACGCGTACCAACTCCGAGTCGATCCTCGGCTCGGCGCGCACCGTCGCGGATCCGGTGGAGGATCTGTCGAAGGGCGTCGCGATCACCAGCTCCTTCTACCCGACCCCCGACACCCACATCGAGCCCGTCCGCTACGGGCCCGGCCGCAACGCGATGGGCATGCTGCAGTCCCTCCTGGTCGACGGGGGCCCGGGCCGCACCCGGCTCAAGGGGTTCGTGCGCGACCTCGCCAAGAAGCCCTCGGACCTCAAGCTGCTGCTCACGCAGAAGGATTGGGGCCAGCGCGTACTGATCCTGCTGGTGATGCAGAGCCTGGACAACTCGATCACCACGTACACCAAGAGGATTCCGGGCAGCAAGAAGCGGCGCATGGTCTCCAAGCAGGGCCACGGCGCCCCGAACCCCACCTGGATCCCGAAGGGCAACGAGGCCGCGCGGATCGGCGCGGAGAAGCTCAACGGCGTGGCCGGCGGCACCTGGGGCGACATCTTCAACGTGCCGATGACGGCCCACTTCCTCGGCGGTGCCGCCATCTCCGATTCGCCGGAGACCGGCGTCATCGACCCGTACCACCGCATCCACGGCTACCCGTCGCTGTTCGTCGTCGACGGTGCCGCCATCTCGGCGAACCTCGGCGTCAACCCGTCGCTCTCGATCGCGGCACAGGCCGAGCGCGCGGCGTCGCTGTGGCCGAACAAGGGGGAGCAGGACCGTCGCCCGGCGCAGGGCGCCGGCTACCAGCGCATCGACCCGACCGCCCCGAAGTCGCCGGCCGTGCCGGCAGGCGCGCCCGGCCAGCTGCTGCTGCCCCTGCCGAAGGTCCGGTCGCAGGCGCCGCAGGACGCGGACGCCCAGGCGTGAGCCGCACCCGGTCCCGAAATTCGGGTTCTGCTTGCCTCCGAGGCGGGATCTCGCGTCGCGGGTGATCAGAACCCGAGTTTCGGGATCGCTACCCTCGGGGCATGACGCGAGTCGATGAGGTCGTGGCCGAGCTGGCGGCGCTGGAGGATCCGAAGGCGCGGGCGGTCAACGAGCGGCACGGCGATCCGCACGGGGTGAACCTGACGAAGTTGCGCGCGGTCGCGAAGTCGATCGGCACCGACCCGGACCTCGCCCGCGCGCTGTGGGACTGCGGCGACGTGCCGGCGCAGCTGGTGGCGCTGCTCATCAGTAGGCCGAAGTCCTACACCGAGCACGTGCTGGACCGCATGCTGCGCACCACCCGCAGCGACAAGGCGCACGACTGGCTGCTCAACTACCTGGTGAAGAAGTCGCCGCACGCCGCCGCGCTGCGGGAGCGCTGGCTCGGCGACGCCGACCCGCGGGTCCGGGCCGCCGGGTGGACGCTCACCACGCACGCGGTGACGACGGCCGACCTCGACCGCGACGCGCTGCTCGACGAGATCGCGCGCGACATGCGCGACGCCGAGCCGAAGCTGCAGTGGGCCATGAACGAGACCCTCGCGACCATCGGCATCGAGGACGAGGCCCGCCGCGCCCGCGCCGTCGCGATCGGCGAGGAGTTGCAGGTGCTCGCCGACTACCCGGTCTCGAAGGGGTGCACCTCGCCCTTCGCGCCGATCTGGATCGCGGAGATCGTCCGCCGCCGCGAGGCCTGACGGCGCGACGGTTCAGGGGAGGAACGGGGAACAACCCCGATGCCCGACGGGCCCTGCGCTTCGTAGCGTGAGCGCATGAGCGCAGGATTCCCTCTCGTCACCGTCTTCCTCCGGCCCGCCGATGAGCCGCGCGTGCTCGCCGCGATCGGCGACCGCCTCGGCGCGGACGCGGACGCCTTCGCGTTCACGCCCTCACCCGACGATCCGTCGCTGCGGCTGCAATGGGTGCTCGAGCACCCGCAGTCGCCGCCCGCGGACCGTCGCTGCGCGGTGCTGTGGGCCCGGTTCGACGAGGCGGACCTCGAGCGCGTGGCGGAGGCCGCCATCGACGTGCTCTCGCCGCACGCCCGCACCGAGAACGCGGCGATCCTCGCGGGCCGCGAAGTGCGCGCCGTGCCCGACGAGTTCCCCTGGTACGCGCACGTCCCGCTGTGGGATCGGGTGGACGCCCCCTGATCACCGCCCTGATGTCGGGGCGGGGCGCCGCCCGCGACTAGACTGGCGCGGGTGACGGACTCCTCGCCCAACCCCGTTCTGGTCGTCGACTTCGGCGCGCAGTACGCGCAGCTGATCGCGCGCCGCGTCCGCGAGGCGCGGATCTACTCGGAGGTGGTGCCGCACACCATCACCGCCGAGGAGGTGCGCGCCAAGAATCCCGCCGCCATCGTGCTGTCGGGCGGCCCCGCGTCGGTGTACGCGGAGGACGCGCCGAACCTCGATCCCGCGGTCTTCGATCTCGGCGTCCCGGTCTTCGGTATCTGCTACGGCTTCCAGATGATGGCCCGGGCCCTCGGCGGCACGGTCGCCAACACGGGCGGGCGCGAGTTCGGCCGCACCACCCTGACCCCGACGGGCGACGGGGTGCTGCACCTCGGGCTGCCCGCCGAGCAGCCGGTGTGGATGAGCCACAACGACGCCGTGCAGGCCGCCCCGGAGGGCTTCACGACGGTGGCCTCCACGCCCGGCGCGCCGGTGGCCGCGTTCGAGAACGTCGACAAGCGGATGGCCGGCGTCCAGTACCACCCTGAGGTGCTGCACAGCCCGCACGGCCAGGAGGTGCTCACCCGCTTCCTCTACGAGGTGGCCGGACTCGAGCCCACCTGGACCGCGGCGAACATCGCCGAGCAGCTCATCGAGGACGTCCGCGCCCAGGTCGGCGACGGCCTCGCGCTGTGCGCCCTGTCCGGCGGCGTCGACTCCGCGGTCGCGGCCGCGCTGGTGCAGAAGGCCATCGGCGACCGGCTGACCTGTGTCTTCGTCGATCACGGCCTGCTGCGGCAGGGCGAGCGCGAGCAGGTGCAGCAGGACTTCGTCGAGGCGACGGGCGCCCGCCTGATCACCGTCGACGCCGAGGACACGTTCCTCGGTCACCTCAAGGGCGTCTCCGACCCCGAGGAGAAGCGCAAGATCATCGGCCGCGAGTTCATCCGCTCGTTCGAGGACGTCGTCTCCGAGGCGCTGGGCGCGCGGGCGGCCGAGGGCCACACCATCGACTTCCTGGTCCAGGGCACCCTGTACCCCGACGTGGTCGAATCCGGCGGCGGCGCCGGCACGGCGAACATCAAGAGCCACCACAACGTGGGCGGGCTGCCGGAGGACCTCGAGTTCACGCTCGTCGAGCCGCTGCGCCTGCTGTTCAAGGACGAGGTCCGCGCGGTCGGTCGCGAGCTGGGCCTGCCCGAGGAGATCGTCGGCCGGCAGCCCTTCCCCGGGCCCGGTCTGGCGATCCGCATCGTCGGCGAGGTCACCAAGGACCGCCTCGACCTGCTGCGCAAGGCCGACGCGATCGCCCGCGAGGAGCTCACCGCGGCGGGCCTCGACGGCACCATCTGGCAGTGCCCCGTCGTGCTGCTCGCGGACGTCCGCAGCGTGGGCGTCCAGGGCGACGGCCGCACCTACGGTCACCCGATCGTGCTGCGCCCCGTCAGCTCCGAGGACGCGATGACCGCGGACTGGACGCGCGTGCCGTACGAGGCGCTGGAGATCATCTCCACCCGCATCACCAACGAGGTCGAAGAGGTGAACCGCGTGGTGCTCGACGTGACGAGCAAGCCGCCGGGGACCATCGAGTGGGAATAGCGGTCACGTTCTGACCGGTGCTGCCGGTACCGTCGAAGCCATGACGATTCTGGTGACGGGTGCGACGGGCAACATCGGGCGGAAGGTGGTCGACGAGCTGGTGGCGAGGGGTGTCGGCGACATCCGGGCGCTCACCACGAACCCCGCGAAGGCGGCGCTGCCGAGCGGGGTGGAGGCCTTCAGCGGCTTCATCGGCAAGCCGGAGACGCTCGACGGTGCCTTCGAGGGCGTCACCGCGATGTATCTCGCGCCGTACGAGCCCACGGCCGCGGAGGTGCTGCGGCGGGCGAAGGACGCGGGCGTCGAGTACGTGGTCGCGACCTCGGGGAGCGCGCACTGGCAGGCGCTCACCGACGTCATCCTCGCGAGCGGTCTCGACGTGACCGTGCTCGGCCCGGGCGAGTTCATGGAGAACTTCGCGGGCTGGGCGGGGCAGGTCGCCGACGGTGTGGTCCGCGAGCCCTACCCGGATGCGGGCAGCGCGCCGATCGCCATGCACGACATCGCCGCCGTCGCCGCGGCGCTACTGGCGGCCGACGACCGCGCGCCGCACGTCGGCGAGGTCTACGAGCTCACCGGCCCGAGCTTCCTCACCCGGGTCGAGATGGCCGCGCAGATCGGCGCGGGCATCGGCCGGGAGGTGGGCTTCGAGCAGATCAGCCGCGCGGAGGCCGAGGAGGCGCTGCGCCCGGCGATGGGCGAGATGGCGGGCTGGTACCTGGACCTGCAAGACGCCTCCCGCCGGTACCGGCAGGAGGCGAACTCGCTGGTGGAGGAGCTCAGTGGCCGTCCGCCGATGAGCCTGGCGCAGTGGGCGGAGCGGAATCGGAGTCTCTTCGGGGCCTGATCAGCGTCACTCCGGCCACGACGACCGCACCGATCGCGAGGATCCCGATCAGGGTGCCGGCATCGATGAGGCGCGGGCCGCCGACGATCCCCCAGGCAGCGATCGCGAGGGCGGCGATTCCGGCCACGAGGAGCGCGGGGGAGACTGCGCCCCGGCTGGATTCGGTCTCAGCGGACACGATGCACCTCCACATTGCCCACGTTGCTCCGGGCCTCGATGGTCAGGGTGGGAGCGCCGGGGGTGACGACGGTGTTCAGGGCCTTGGGGCACGCGGAGTCACCGACGGACACCTGGCACTGCACGTTCACGTTCATCGCGGCGGGAACCTGGATCTGCGTGTCGCCCACGCCCATCCGTGTGGCCACGGTGCGGTCGTGATCCAGCGTGATCTGGCGCAGGTCGAGCTGGAGCGAGCCCACCTGCACGATGTACTCCTCCTGGAGGTCGGTCGCCGCGGGCACCGTGTACTTCATGTCGCCGATCGGCGCACCGGCGAAGCCGCTCATCACGTTCTGCGCCATGGTGCCCACGATCACGAAGCCCGCCAACGGGATCGCGACGGCGAGCAGGCCGTATCCACCCCGCCGGAAGGCCCCCACCACCAGTCCGGCGCCCACCACGGCGAGCACGATCGCGGCGGCCACGACGGGGGAGATGGGCGCGCCGAAGAACAGGTTGACGCCGGCGATCGCGGCGGCGGTGAGCAGGGCGATGCCGAGGGTCACCGGGGTCACCCGGGTGCGACGCTTGGGCGCCGTCGGAACGGGGGCGTTCGCCGCGGCGGGCTCGGGTAGATCCCACGCGAACGGCGCTGCGCCCAACGGATCCCAGCGCGGCGGCTGGATCTCCTCGGTCACCTGATTGCGGCTCTGGCTCTGCATGCGCGGCGTCGCTTCCGCGGGCTTGCTCAGATTCAGCGGCGCCGGCGATGCCGGCTCCGACGGGCTCGGCTCCGACGGATTCGGCTCCGACGGAGCCGGCGGCGTCGGCGCAGCGTCCTGCGGTGCCCGCTCCGGCGTCGGCGCGGAGGCCTGCGGGGCCGCGGGGCCCTGCGCGTCGGTGGGCGGGGTCCACACGGGCTGCCACGGGAATTGCGCGGCGGGCGGCTGCCAGGCTCCGACGGGCGCGGCCGGCGCGAGCCGGGTGGAGACGGCGGTCCCCGGCGGCGGTACCGGGACGCGCTGGTGCAGCGCGTACCAGCCGGCCAGCAGGAGCGCGACGCTGATCACGCCGGCGCCGGGCCAGGAGGCGCCGAGTCCGCCGCCGAACGCGACGGCGAGTCCCGCCGCGAGGACGAGGGCGAAGGTCGGCGGACCCGAGCGCTGCACGGGGGTGCCGTAGGCGTACTCGGATTCCTTGGGAAGCACGAAGAGGCCGACGATGTAGACGGCGAGGCCGAGCCCGCCGAGCACCGTCGCCCCGATGAAGGCGGCGCGCACCAGCGCGACGTCCACCTGGTAGCGACGCGCGAATCCCGTGCACACGCCGGCGATCGGCGCGTGCCGGGCCCGCAGCGGCCGGGTCTCCCACATCTGCCGCACTTGGCTGGAGAGAGTTGTCGTATCCATGCCTTCGATCCTGCGGGGCGCGGGGTTCCCGGTCCATCGGGATCTACCCTGAAATCACCGGGGCGGGACTCGGGGTGGGGCCGGGATGTCAGGGGCTTCCCCGATACCCGCGAGCGTCGATCCGTGTCACCATCGAGGGATCATGAGCAGACGATCGCAGCGCCGACGGGCGTGGCACCAGGCGCGCCAGCAGGCCTGGCAGCAGGGGTGGCAGAACTGGCAGCAGGGTGCGCAGGCCCCGGCCGCCGGCTACCGTGCCCCCGCGCCCGGCCCGGCCGTGCTCCCGCCGCCGGCGACCCCCGCGCCCGCACCGTCCTACCCCCGCATGCATCGCCGCAACGGCGGCGCGGTGATCGGCGGCGTGTGCGGCGGCATCGCCGATCACCTCGGGGTCGACGCCACCAAGGTCCGGATCGCCTTCACCCTGCTCGCGCTGCTCGGTGCGGGCGTGGTGATGTACGCCCTGCTCTGGTTCATGTGCCGTCCGGGCACCGACACCGCGCGCCCCGATCCGGCGGAACGCAGACAGGGGCTCGCGCTGGCGGTGCTGGGCGTGGTCGGCGCGGCGACGCTGGCCTCGGTGGCGAGCAACAGCAGTGCCGGCTTCGTCGTGCCGGTCATCGTCATCGGAGTGGGCGCCGCCCTGGTCTGGCGCGAGGCCGACTCCGCCTCCGGTGATCCCTCGGGCGCGCTCGGCGGGAGTTCGCGCCTGATCACCTGGTTGCGGATGCTCGGCGGGGTCACGCTGGTGGTCGTCGGCCTCGCGGTGGTCTTCCTGGGCCGGGTCGACGTGGCGGCGATCCCGACGGCGCTCGCCGCCGTCGTCCTGACACTGGTGGGCGTCGCGCTGCTCACGGTGCCCGTCTGGGTGCGCATGTGGCGCGACCTCGGCGCGGAGCGCGCCGCCCGTGTCCGCACCATCGAGCGGGAGGAGATCGCCTCGCACCTGCACGATTCCGTGCTGCAGACCCTCGCCCTGATCCAGAAGCAGTCCGCCGACGGTGCCGCCGTCAAGCGTCTGGCGCGCAGCCAGGAACGCGAGCTGCGCGAGTGGCTCTTCGGCGGCGCACAGGCTCCGGCGCAGTCGCTGGTGGCGGCGCTCAAGGCCGCGGCGGCCGATGTCGAGGACGCGCACTCGGTGGCGGTGGGCGTGATCACCGTGGGCGACGTCGAGGGTGACGAGCTGGGCGTCGACGACCGGTTCTCCGCGCTCCTGGGTGCGGCCCGGGAGGCGATGGTGAACGCGGCCAAGCACTCCGGGTGCGAGAACGTCGACACCTACGCCGAGGTGGGCGACCGGACGGTGTCGGTGTTCGTCCGCGATCGCGGCGTCGGCTTCGACCCCGATGCTGTGCCCGCGGACCGGCAGGGACTGGCGAAGTCGATCCGTTCCCGGATGGAACGCCGCGGCGGCGAGGTCGGTGTGCGTTCTGCGCCCGGGCGCGGCACGGAGGTGCGGCTGACGATGCCGCGCCTGTGCGCGGACGAGGGGGCGGGCGTGCCCGTCGGGGCGGGCGAGGGGAGTCTCGATTCGTCGTCGCAGGCGGGACCTGCGAGCGGCGGTTGAGGGGGGAGTGAGGGCACTCAGGCTGGGCGAGATCGGCGCCGCCAGGAGGAGTCGCGCCGTACACTCTTTGCGTGAACAACAACAGCCCAACTCATGCCACCATTTTCGTTGATCCCAAGGGATTCGTGCAGTTCTGGAACGATGTTGCCGAGCAGATCTTCGGTCACTCCGTGGACGAGATCATCGGTCGGTCGATGGAAATCATCATTCCGCCGGCGTACCGCGAGCGCCACTGGAAGGCCTTCGACGCGACGATGGCGAGTACGGGGGACCGGATCGACACCGGTTCCAACGCGCTTCCGGGCTTGCACAAGGACGGTTCGATGCTCGATCTCGAAGTCCGCCTGCTGCGTATTCCCGACAGCCGGAACAACTCCGCCGGCGCATTCGCGGTCTTCTCCCCGGTGTCGGCGACGTTGCCGCCGTTGGACTCCCTGTACGACTGATCGGCCCCTCATTCGCCGACGGCCCGGTGGAGTGAGGAGGCTGGCGGTCGAGGAGCCACCACGCGAGCACGATGCGTAGTGGCTCGCTGCTGTGTGCGCCGGGTACGGTCGACTCAACGCTGTCGCGAAGCCGCGGCAGGGTTCGCGCTAGGAGACTGAGGGAGAGCACGTGACTTATCGGGTGTTCCTGGTCGACGATCACGGGGTGTTCCGGTCCGGCGTTCGCGCCGAGCTGGCCCGCGAGGATTCCATCGAGGTCGTCGGTGAGGCCGGCACCGTCGGCGAGGCGGTGTCCGGGATCCTTTCCGCCGCCCCCGATGTGGTGCTGCTCGACGTGCACATGCCCGACGGCGGGGGTGTCGCGGTGCTGCGCGGCGTGGCCGACAACGTCCCGCGGGTCAAGCTGGATAAGGCGCCGGTCTTCTTGGCGCTCAGCGTCTCCGACGCCGCGGAGGACGTGATCGCCACGATCCGGGCGGGCGCGCGCGGTTACGTCACCAAGACCATCTCCGGGCAGGAACTGGCCGACGCGGTACGTCGCGTCGCCGAGGGCGATGCGGTCTTCTCGCCGCGGCTCGCCGGGTTCGTGCTCGACTCGTTCACGGGTCGCTCGCCCGTCCCGGAGCCCGCGCTCGACCCCGAGCTCGACTCACTCACGCCGCGCGAGCTCGAGGTGCTGCGCCTGCTCGCCCGCGGCTACACCTACCGCGAGATCGCCGAGGACTTGTTCATCTCGGTCAAGACGGTGGAGACGCACGCCTCGAACGTGCTGCGCAAGACCCAGCAGAGCAACCGCAACGCGCTCACCCGCTGGGCGCACACCCGCCACCTCGCCGACTGAGGGCCCGACCGCTGAGGTCGTGGCCGCGCGCTGCCGGTATCGCGTCAGCCCAGCGCGAGGATGACGCCGGCGATGATCGCGGCGAGCACGATGAAGCCGCCGATGATCCAGGCCGCCAGCACGATGTTCGACATCCCCGACGGGGGCGCCACCGGCGGCGGTGTGTAGGCGCTCGGCCGCGGCGCCGGCGGGGTGGGCCGCGTGCGTTCGATCGGGCCCGACGGTGCCGTCCGCGCCGCGTTCGCGCGTTCGGCCGGGCCGCGCTCGCCGGCGGACCGTCGCAGCCAGACCGCGGGCGCGCCCTCGGAGGCCTGCAGCGGCGCGGCGAGGATCGCATCGGGATTGCCACCCCCGGCCGCGACGGTGGCGAGCCGGTCGCGCGCCTCGGTGAGCGACGGCCGGCGCTTCGGGCTCGGCTGCAGCATGTCCAGGATGACGTGGATCAACGGTCCGTCGTGTTTCGGCGGATTGATCTGTCCCAGTGCGACTTTGTGCAGCAGTGCGATGGAGTCCTCATCGACGCCGAAGGGCGGAGCGCCCTCCAGGGCGGTGTAGAGGGTGGCGCCCAGGGAGTACAGGTCGGAGGCCTCGGAGGGCTCGCCGCCGCGGGCGACCTCCGGGGCGAAGTAGGCGGGCGTGCCGGTGATGATCCCGGCGGGGCCGGCGTCGTCGCCCTCGGCCCGGGCGATGCCGAAGTCGGAGAGCTTCACCGTGCCGGAGGCGCGGCCGCGGTTCGCGATCAGGATGTTGCCGGGCTTGATGTCGCGGTGGATGATCCCCGATTCGTGCGCCTCGGCCAGGGCGTCGGCCACCTGTGCGCCGATCTGGGCGACCTGCCGCTCGGGGAGGGTGCCGGTCATGTGCAGCACCTGGGCCAGCGAGCGCGAGGGCAGGTACTCCATCACGAGCCAGGGCTCGCCGCGGTCGAGGGCCACGTCGTACATCGCGACCGCGTTGCGGTGCTGCAGCCGGGCCGCGAGCCGGCCCTCGTGCAGGGCGCGCCGGCGCAGCTCGTCCGCCTCCTCCTGCGTGAGGCCCTCGGTCGAGATGACCTGCTTGGCGGCCACGTCGCGGTCCAGGCGCTCGTCCCGGGCCAGCCACACGGCGCCCATGCCGCCGCCGCCGATCTTGGAGGTCAGGCGGTAGCGCCCCGCCACCAGGTGATCGGGCCCGGGCACGCCCCTGATCGCACCGCCCGTACCCGTCGATTCAGCCACGTGTCGATCCTAGAGGTCAGGCCCGGCGCGCGCGGTACGCGGCCACATTGAGCCGGTTGTTGCAGCCGTCGTCGCAGAACCGGCGGGAGCTGTTGCGGCTGAAGTCGACGAGCACCCCGGCGCAGTCCGGTGCGGCGCAGCGGCGCAGCCGGTCGAGGGCCCCGGCGCGCACCACGTCGACCATGCCCATCGCGGGCTCGGCCAGGAAGCGCTCCGCGATCGGGGTGGCGTCGTTCCAGCCGTGCAGGTGGTACGGCCAGTCGTCGTGCCGGACCAGCTGCGGCAGCACCGCCGCGTCGCGCAGCATCCGGTTCACCAGGTCGACGGTTCCGGCCTCGTCGTCCGCGAGGTCCCACAGGCCGCGCAGCACCCGGCGCACGGCGTGCACGCGGCTGAGCTCGTCCTCGCGGAGCGGGATCGGGCCGGTCCACCCCCAGCGTTCGACGAAGGCCCGCAGCGCCTCGACGTCGGGCAGGCGCTCCGCGCGCTCGGTGCGCGCATCGGGGGCGGTGTTCACCAGATCGGCCGCGCTGGCGAGCGCGGAGCGGGTGTCGTACGAGAACATGATCCTGCGAATGCTAGTGGTGGCGCGACCGGGACCGCCAATCCCGCGGTCCGGCGCGATGATCGGGCGGACGGGCCGCTCAGGACAGCTGCCGGGCGACCGCGTCGGCGAACGAGCGCACGTCCTCCTCGGTGGTGTCCCACGCGCACATCCAGCGCACCTCGCCGCGGATCTCGTCCCAGAAGTAGAACGGGACCCGCTCCATCAGCGCTTCGCTCGCGGCGCGCGGGAGCTCGGCGAAGACGGCGTTGGACTGCACCGGCTGGGTGATCACGACGCCGTCGATCGCGCCCACCAGCTCCGCGAGCAGCCGGGCCATCGCGTTCGCGTGGCCCGCGACCCGCAGATACAGATCGTCGGTGAACAGGGCGAGGAACTGGGCGGCGAGGAAGCGCTGCTTGGAGGCCAGCTGCATCGAGAGCTTGCGGACGTACTCGACACCGCCGGCGGTGCCCTCGTTCAGCACCACCACGAGCTCGGCGCTCAGCAGGCCGCTCTTGGTGCCGCCGACGCTGAGCACGTCCACGCCGACGTCGGTGGTGATGGCCCGCAGGCTCGTCCCGAGGCTCGCGGCGGCGTTGGCCAGCCGGGAGCCGTCGACGTGCAGCAGCCACCCGCGCTCGTGCGCGTACTGCGCGAGGGCGCGCAGCTCGTCGGGGGTGTAGACGGTGCCGAGCTCGGTGGACTGCGCCACCGACAACACCCGGGGCTGGGCCCAGTGCACGTCGCCCGCGCGGTCCGGGACGGCCGCGGAGATCGCCTCCGGCGTCAGCTTGCCGCCGTCGGTGGGCACCACGAAGAGCTTGAGGCCGGCCACCTTCTCGGGTGCGCCGCCCTCGTCGACGTGGATGTGGCCGGTGTCGGCGCACACCACGGCGGACCAGCGATCGGACACGGAGGAGAGCGCGACGATGTTGGCGCCGGTGCCGTTGAACACCGGGAACGCCCGTGCGGCGTCGCCGAACAGCTCGCGGATGCGCTCGCCGAGCGCCGCGGTGTAGACGTCGGCACCGTAGGCGCCCTGGTGGCCGAGGTTGGCCTCGGCCACCGCCTCGAGCACCTCCGGCAGCACCCCGGCGTAGTTGTCGCTCGCGAAACCGCGCTGCGCGGGATCGTGCAGTCGTGTCACTTCGTCACCTCCGGGACCAGTGTCGTCACCGTGCCGTTGATCTGCTCGGCGGGGGCGTCCCACAGCCCCGCCAGGTGCGCCGCCACGTCGGCGACGGGCGTGTACCGGGGGAACTTCCGTTCCGGTGCATCGGCCCGCATCCGCGGCGTCAGCAGCGCCATCACCCGGACGATCACCGCGGCCGATCCGGTGCCCGCGAAGGCGTCCGCCAGTGCCAGCGTCCAGGTCTCGGAGGCGGCCTTGGCGGTGGCGTACATCGCGTTCTTCGCAGTCGGCTTCGCCACCGAGGTGGACGAGATGATCGCCACGCGCGCGGACGCGCTCGCCGCCAGCGCGGGGTAGAGGGCCTGGGTCGTGTTCTGCAGGCTCCGGATGAGCCCCGCCTCCAGGAAGTCCCAGTCCGCGGGGTCGGCCTCCTCGATCGGGACGCCGCCGCGCCAGCCGCCCACCAGGTGCAGCAGGCCGTCGACGCGCCCGTGCTCGGCGGTGATGGCACGGGCGGCCTCGTGCGCACCCTCCCGGTCGGCGAGATCGGCGCGGTAGTGCGTGACGCCGCCGATCGCGGCGAGCTCGGCGGTGGGCTCGTCGCGATTGACGGCCGCCACCGCGGCGCCGGTCTCGACGAGGCGGCGCACCACCTCGGTGCCGAGGCCGCCGTTCGCGCCGGTGACGACGACCAGGCGTTGTGCCTGCGCGCTCACGCGCCGGCTCCCGCGAGGGTGGGGGCGGAGTCCGCGGTGATGCCGCGCGTCGAGTCGATGACGTCGCGCAGCTTGCGCTGCAGCGCCTCGAAGAAGACGTTGAGCGGGAACTCGTCGGGGAGCACCAGGTCGACCAGCGCGCGGGGCTCGCCGTCGAGCGGCAGCGCGTCGGCGCCCTTGGCCCACGTCGACCCGGGCCCGGGTGCGACGTAGGAGGAGACGAACTCGTAGCTGGCGAGCCACTGGCCGACCTTGGAGCGGTCGATGCCCGTGCGGTAGAGCTCCTCGACCTCCTCGGTCAGGCGGATCACCTGGAGCGGCAGCTCCTTCCAGTCGAAGGAGAGCCGGTTGTCGCGCCAGCGCAGTGCGCCGTGCCGGTGCAGGTAGGCGAACAGCAGCTGGCCGCCGAGGCCGTCGTAGTTGCGCACCCGGTCACCGGTGATCGAGAACCGGAAGAGCCTGTCGCACAGGATGGCCAACTGCACGGGGAGGCCGTACGGGTGGCCCTCCTGCTCGAGCCGGTACGCCTCGCGGAAGGTGGTCAGATCACAGCGCAGCTCCTCGAGGGCGTACTGCCAGTAGGGCATCCGCTGCTTGATCATGAACGGGTCGAAGGGCAGATCGCCGCGGCTGTGGGTGCGGTCGTGGATCAGGTCCCACATCGCGAAGGTGGACTGGGCCAGCTCCTGCGAGGCGACCAGGCGCTCACCGTCGGGCGGGAGCTGCAGCGAGAGGACCTCGGCGGCGGCGCCCGTCACACGGCGGAAGCGTGCGGCCTCCCGGTCGCAGAAGATGGCTCCCCAGTGGAACTCGGGGGTCTGCGCCACCGTCACGGTCTCGGGGAACAGGACCGCGGAGTTGGTGTCGTAGCCGGGGGTGAAGTCCTCGAAGGCGACCGAGAGGAACTGGCGGTTGGTGTACCGGCGCTCGACGTCGGCGAGCCACTCGGGCCACACGACGTGCAGCAGCACCGCCTCGAAGACCTTGCTCGCGTTGCCGTTCTGCGTGTACATGGGGAAGACCACGAGGTGCTCGGCGCCGTCGGTGCGGCTGAGATCGGGCCGGAAGGCGGCCAGGGACTCGCCGAAGTCGGGCTTGCCGAAGCCGCCCTCGGCCCAGCGCCGGAAGTCGCGGGGCAGCGCAGCGAGGTAGTCGGCGTCGTGCGGGAACAGCGGGGCCAGCGCCGCGATCCGGGCGACGATCTCGTCGGTCAGCGCGCCGGCGCGGGCGTGGTCGGCGGTCTCGGGCACCGAGCCGTCCTTGCTCTGCAGGGCGCGCAGTTCCTCGACGGCACCCTTGAGGGCGGCCCAGTCGGCGCTGCGGGCCGCGGCGGAGACGGTGCCCTCGGCGGCGGCCTCCTGCGTGCCCGAGGCCCAGGTGACCACGTTGGTCCACAGGGTGCGGTGGTCGAGCTCGCCGATCGAGTCGTCGCCGAACAGGTCGGAATCGGCGAAGACGACGACACGTCCGCGGCCCACGCGCAGCGCCGCGGCGAGCGGACGGTCGGCGGGCGAGGCGGTGGCACTGGTGCGGGCGAGCACCGTGGCGTCCTGCGCGTCGGAGAGGTCGAGCACGCCGGTGCGGTAGAAGCAGGCCTCCTCGACGGCGGAGACCAGGCCCTGCCCGCCCAGCTCGGGGGCGACGACGGAGCGCACCCAGGTCGCGTTGTCGTGCCAGCGGCGATCGCCCGCGGGCTCCTGCACCACGAGGGACTCGACGCGCACGCCGAAGCGGGCGAGCAGCTCGTCGAGATTGCTGCCCGAGGTGGCGGTGTCGCACTCGGCGAGGACGACGAGGCCACCACCGGTACGGACGTACTGTTCGATGGCGTCCAGCTCCGCGGGCGCGAAGACGGGCGGCAGATCGCCGGTGGTCCGCTCGAGGCCGGGGCGGGCCAGGTGCGGCACCACGTAGACGTCCGCGGCGGCCAGAGATCCCGGATTCACCTGCGGCGCTTCGTGATCGGTGACCGTCATGCCGCGGCGGCGCAGCAGGTCGACGGCGGTGGCGAGGCTCGAATCCGCCGGGTTCGCCGGCGCGATCTCGCGTGCCCGCTCGAGTGAGGTGGCCCACGCGCAGCTGCGGGCCTGCTCGATCTGGACGCGGGGGAACACCGCACCATCCGACATAGACGTACCTACCTTTTGCCTCTTACGAAATCTTGATGCAACTTTAACGCCTCCGCGCCGATTCCGGTAGCGGAATCGGTGGGAGTGCCCCCGTCGGACGTTGTGGAGGCCGGTGTTCGCGCAGGTCGCCGGCGGTGGGGACGATCGTTGGCCGCCGTGGGTGCGGCCGCGCGGAAAGGGGCCCGCGAGGTGTGGCCCGGCGGCGGGAGGTGGTCGTGCACCTCCCGCCGCCGGGGGGCGCCGTCCGGGGCCTCCGGGGGCCCGTCGTGCGGGCGTGCCGCCGCGTCCCGCCGATGCGTTCGAGAGCTTTATCCGGTTGCTCGAAAACAGAATTCGGAAAAGCTGGCGTAATCGATGTGCGGTCGCTACTGTCCGTCGCGTGTCCAGTCCACTCGGTATCACCCCGGATCCCGCCCTGCGCAAGGGCCTGCAGAGCCGGCACATCAGCATGATCGCCCTGGGCGGCGCCATCGGCACCGGCCTGTTCGTCGCCTCGGGCGCCACGATCCACGACGCCGGGCCCGGCGGCGCGCTCGTGGCCTACGCGGTCATGGGCATCATGGTCTTCTTCCTCATGCAGAGCCTCGGCGAGATGTCGGCGTACATGCCGTGCAGCAACCCGTTCGAGGAGTACGGCAGCCGGTTCGTCAGCAAGTCCTTCGGCTTCGCCGCCGGGTGGAACTACTGGTTCAACTGGTCGATCACGCTCGCCGCGGAGGTGGTGGCGGCGGGCCTGATCATGAAGTTCTGGCTGCCCGACGTGCCCTCATGGGTCTGGTCGCTGATCTTCCTGGGCGGCCTGCTCGCCCTGAACCTGTTCGCGGTGAAGGCCTTCGGCGAGGCCGAGTTCTGGTTCGCCTCGATCAAGGTGATCGCCGTGGTCGTCTTCCTCATCGTCGGCGTGCTGATGGTCTTCGGCGTGATCGGCGGCCCGTCGCCCGGCTTCGAGAACTGGACCATCGGCGATGCGCCCTTCGTGGACTGGCCGCTGGGCATGCTCTCGGTCTTCCTCATCGCCGGCTTCGCCTTCCAGGGCACGGAGATGGTCGCGGTGGCGGCCGGCGAGGCGATCGAGCCCCGCAGCGCGATCCCGCGCGCGGTGCGCACGGTCTTCTTCCGCATCCTGCTCTTCTACATCGGCACGCTCACCATCATCGCCTTCCTCATCCCGTACACCAGCCCCGAGCTGCTGGACGCCTCGGACGAGAACGTCGCGGTGGCGCCCTTCACCCTGGTCTTCAAGCTGGCCGGCATCGACGCGGCGGCCTCGATCATGAACGCGGTCATCCTCGTCGCGATCCTCTCGGCGGGCAATGCCAGCCTGTACGCGGCCACCCGCGCCCTGTACGGCCTGGGCGTCGAGGGCAACGCGCCCCGCATCTTCGGCAAGGTCAGCCGGACGGGCGTGCCCGCGGCGGCGGTCGCCGCCACCGCGGCGATCGGCGCGCTGTGCTTCGTGGCCAGCCGGGTCGGCGACGGTAAGGCCTACACGGTGCTGGTCACCGCCTCCTCGGTCGCGGGCTTCGTCACCTGGGTCGGCATCGCCTGGGCGCACTACCGGTTCCGCCGGGCGTGGAACCTGCAGGGCCGCGACCTCAAGGAGCTGCCCTACAAGGCGTGGCTGTACCCCGCGGGCCCGATCGTCGCGCTGCTCATGTGCGTCGCGGTCATCGCCGGCCAGTACTACCTCGCGGTGGAGGGCGGCGAGGACGGCGGCCTGGGGCTGTGGCTCACCTCGTACGCCGCGCTCATCCTGTTCGTCGGCCTGTGGTGGGGCCACAAGCTCATCACCAAGACGCCGACCGTCGACCTGCGCACCGCGGACCTCTCGCCCATGGCGGCGGCCTCCGCGCACCGCGATCCCGACCCCGTGGGCTGATCGCCCGACCACTCGACGACGGCGGATCGCCCGGCTTGCGGGCGATCCGCCGTCGTTCGTCCGCGTGCGCCGCGACGTCTCGGGAGTGATGACCTTCGCGCACTCGAATGCGTGTCATGGCGAGGACGGTGCCCGGCCGGCGCGGTGATGCGCGCGACACACCACCGCGCCGCAGAAGGTGGGTGTGACCTGCGGTGATCAGGCGATGCGCTGAGCGCATCGCGCTGCGGAACCGCTCTCACCTCGGCGCTTGACGCCGCTCCGGTACCGGTCTTACGCTGAGACCAGATCGAACAGAAGTTCTAGTCATGCCTTCCCCGTGGCTCGGCTTCCGCACTGATCGAACAACGCGGAGTCCGACGGTAGGGGAGGGGTGTGACACGTGTCCGCACGTATTCAGGCGGTGTCCGGCAACCGCGAGGAGAAGCTCGCGGAGCTGCGCAAGCGGCTCGCGGCGCTACCGGACAAGCATCGTCCGGCGAAGGCGCAGGCACTCGTGCAGGCGCCGCTGCAGGAGGAATCGTCGCAGCTCGGCATGGGTGTGCTGCCGGTGCACGCGGAGCTGGCCCGGCTGCTCCCGGGCGGCGGCCTGCCGCGCGGCACCGTCGCCGAGATCGCGGGTGCCGGCTCGCTCGCCGTCTCGCTGGTGGCCACCGTCTCCGGCGCGGGGTCGAGCGTCGCGCTGTGCGGCGTCACCGGCTTCGGCATGGCCGCCGCACTCGAACAGGGGGCCGATCCGGAGCGCATCGCGCTCATCGAGGGCCCGCTCGCGGATCCGGTGGCCGTCGCCTCGATCCTGCTCGACGGCGCCGACGTGGTGCTGTGCGAGCTCGGCGGCATCGCGGTCCCACCCAGCAGGGGCCGGGCCATCGCCGCCCGGGCCCGCTCCCGGGGATCGGTGCTGCTGGTCACCGGCGGCCGCTGGGAGGGCGCCTCGCTGCACCTCGGCGCCCGCGTGCAGGGCTACACCGGCCTGGGCGCCCGGCCGGGCCGCGGCCGGATCCGCGGGATCGACCTGGTCTTCTCCGCCCGCGGCCGCGGCTGCGTCAATCCCCACCGGGGCGCGGCCCAGGGCGGACCGTCGGGCCTGGCGGTGGCCCGATGAGCGCCGCACGCGAGCAGCGCATCCTCGCCCTATGGTGCCCGGACTGGCCGGCGGCCGCCGCGGCCGCGGATGCGGATCTGCCGCCGGATCACCCCGTCGCGGTACTGCACGGCAACCGCGTCGTCGCCTGCAACGCCGCGGCCCGGGTCGACGGGGTGCGCCGCGGCATGAAGCGGCGCGAATCGCAGGCCCGCTGCCCGGGGCTGCACGTCGCCCAGGCCGACGAGGGCCGTGACGCGCGGCTCTTCGAGCCCGTGGCGGGGGCCGTGGCCGCGCTGATCCCGCTCATCGAGGTGCTGCGCCCGGGCCTCGTGGTGATCCCCGCGCGGGGTGCTGCGCGCTTTTTCGGCGGCGAGGAGCAGGCGGCCGAGCGCCTCGTGGACGCGGCCTCCTCGGTGGGCGCGGAGTCGCTCGCCGGCATCGCGGACGAGGTCTTCACCGCGGCCCTGGCCGCGCGGCGCGGCGTCGTCGTGCCGCCGGGGGAGTCGGCGGCCTTCCTCGCGCCGCTGCCCATCGCCGAGCTGGGGGCCGAGCCGGCGCTCGCCGCCGGGGAGCGCTCCGAGCTGCTGGATCTGCTGCGCAGGCTGGGGTTGCGCACCGTCGGCGCCTTCGCGGAGCTCTCGGCGGCCGATGTGGCGACCCGGTTCGGGACCGACGCGATCGCCGCGCACCGGCAGGCCCGCGCGATCGCGGACCGGCCGCCGTCCACCGCGGCCCTGCCGCCCGGCCTGGAGGTGGAGCTGCGGCCCGATCCGCCCATCGATCGGGTCGATGCGGCGGCCTTCGCGGGGCGCGCTCTGGCGGCGCAGCTGCACGGGAAGCTCTCCGCGGCGGGGGTGGCCTGCCTGCGACTGGAGGTCTCCGCGATCGCTGAGAACGGGATGCGGCACAGCCGCATCTGGCGGTGCGCGGAGCCGCTGACCCCGGAGGGCACCGCCGACCGGGTGCGCTGGCAGATCGACGGCTGGCTCACCGGCGGCCGGTCCGCGAAGCGGGGCGGGGAGAACGGCCCTGGCGCCCCGATCTCCCTGCTGCGGCTCGAGCCGGTGGAGGTGGTCGACGCGGGTGCGTTGCAGGCGGGCATGTGGGGCGACGATGCCGATGCCGCCGCCCGGTTCCGCCGGGCGCTGGTGCGGGTGCAGGGACTCCTCGGCGGCGAGGCGGTGCGCGTGGGCGTGCGCAGCGGCGGCCGCGGCCCGGCCGAGCGGGTCACCTGGGTGCCGCTGGGCGACGAGGTACTCCCGGCCCGGGATCCGGCGGCGCCGTGGCCGGGCCGCATGCCGGAACCGGCGCCGTCGGTACTGATCACGGGCGCCGCGGTCACCATGACCGATGCCGCCGGGGCCGCCGTGCGGGTCACCGACCGCGGCGCCTTCACGGGTGAGCCCACGCATCTCGCGTGGGGCTCGCGCGACTGGGCGCTGCGCTGGTGGGCGGGGCCGTGGCTGATCGACGAGCGGTGGTGGGCGCCGGACGCTGCCGCCGAACTCCGCGCTCGCGCCCAGGTGCTGCTCGAGCCGGCGCCCGGCCGCGACGACGGGCGTGCCCTGCTGCTGCAGTACGCCGGGAGCTGGGAGGTCGAGGGTGTGTACGAGTAGCGGCCGAGCGTCAGCCGGCGCTGCCCGAGAAGGCCACCGACAGATAGGGGTTGGTGTCGTCCGCCGGGGCGGGCCGGAACCGGTTCCGGCGGTGTCGCGCCCGCTGCCCGGAGGAGGCCGACGACGCCTCGCCCGCCGGCGTCTGCGCGCCGGGGGCCGCCGCCTCGGGCTCAGTCTGCGGTTCCTGCTCGGCCTCCTGCTCGGCCTCCGGTTCCGGCACGGTCTGCGGTTCAGTCTCCGACGCCGGTGCGGCGCCATTCGCCTCCGCCTCCGCCGGCACCGCGCCGTCCTCGGTGTGCGGCGGCAGCACCCGGTCGTGGCCGAGCCCGGCGATCTCCGCCGGGGCGCTCTCGACGGTGGTCACCACCGCCGGCTCCGTGCCCGCGACGGCCCCGGTCCCGGCGTCCGCCCGGCGGCGCAGCCGGTGCGCGACGCCCAGTGCGAGCAGGTAGGTCACCGCGCCCGCGGCGCCGCCGACCACCAGGCCCCAGGCGAGCGGGCGCGCGATACCGGGGTCCGGCGCCGGCGCGGGGGCGCTGGTCACCGAGCGCAGCCGCGTCTGGGTCAGGGCCAGCTGGCCGTCGATGGCGCCCAGGGCGGTCTTGAGCTGCCCCACGCCGGTGGTCAGGTTGGCGACGGAGGCGGTGACGTCCTTGCGGGCCGAGGCGAGCTCGGTCAGGCCGTCCCGCAACTGCCGGGCGGCGCTCCGCGCGGAAGTGAGCGAGGCGTCCGCAGTGGCCGAGGCGCTGCTCAGGCTGCCCGTCATGGTCGAGAGGGTGCTGCGCAGGCCGGCCACGTCGTCGAGCGCGCCCACACCCTTCGAGCCGGCCAGCGCGCGGTCGAGCTGCGCGATCGCCTCTGCGGAGCCGGGCGAGGGGTGCTCGATCAGCCGCCCCCGCAGTGCCACCAGCGTCGCGCGGGTACCGGCCGCCACCTGCTGCAGCCCCTGCGTCCGCTCGAGGGCGCCGCCGAGCGTCGCGGTCGCCCGGTTGACCTGGTTCAGTGCGGCGGAGAGTGAGGAGGCCTCGTCGAGCCCCGAGACCAACTGCTGGGCACCTGTTTTCGCGGTGTCGATGCTGTCGAAGATCTGCGGCACGGAGTTCGCCGAGGTGTTCAGCCCGTTCCCGGCGGAGACCACGGCGTTGGAGAGCAGGCCGAACAGCGCGCGCGACTCGTCGGCGGCCTTGAGGGCGACGCGGGTGTTCTCGGCGTTCTCCCGTTCCTGGGCCGGCGCGGGCGGTGTGGTCCCCGCGGCCACGAGGAAGGCGGCGCCGCCCGCGACGAGCGCGATCAGCACGGCCAGCAGCGCGGTACCCGTGAGGGCCCACGCGGAACGAGCCGCCGCGCGGAGCGGGCGGGCAGGCGTCGAGGTCATGCCTCAACCTTAACGTGAAGTCGAGACTTTGGCGAAAAGATAACCCGGGGAAGAGTTTCGATGCGACAGCGTCGCCGGACTCGCGCGTCAGGCGCCGGGGCGGTTGACCGTCCCCATCAGGAGCGGCAGTCCGGTCGCGGTGTCCACCACGGAGTACGCGAACGCCCGGTCCACGACGAACGGGGCCGGCCCCGGCCCCGGCTCGGGCGTCGCGGGTGTCGTCGCGGTGTCCGAGGCGGTGCCCTTCTCGCCCACCGTGAGCACGGCCGCGGCGCGGGCGTCGGTCACCGTCGGCGATCCCGGGGCGATGCCCTCGAGGCCCGGGCCTGCGAAGAGTCCCGTCAGGCCGGCGTCGCGCAGCGGCTCGACCAGCCCTGTCCAGGTGGTGCTGCGCCACTTCGGCAGGCTCACCTCGTGCGGCGCCGACGGTGCGCCCGCCAGCGCGATCCGCGCCGCCGTGAACCTGCCCTCGCCGGCCGCATCGGCGAGCGGCGTGCCCGGGGCGGGCAGCACGATCTGCAGGGCGAGCGTGGTCCCGTAGTCGAGCTGCAGCGCCGAGAAGCCCTCCCCGGCCGCGACGCGCGCGGGCACCGTGCCGCGCATGGTCAGTGGATCGAGGACCGCGCCGTCGGCGGCGGTGAACGGTGCCGGTCGCGTGCGAGCGGCGTCGAACGGGAAACGCCAGGCGGCGGCGAGGTAGGCCGTGGTCGCGGCCGCGAGCCGGGTGTCGGCGTCCGTGCGCAGTGGAGCGGAGCGGAAACTGCTGCCGGTGTTCACCGCGACCCACTCGCCGAGCGGCGCCCCGATGCCGCGGCCGAAGTCCGCGGGGTAGACGCCCGTGTCGTAGGAGGTGGAGAGAGCGTCGAGGTAGGCCGGCCGGACGCGGTCCTCCTCCGGCCCTTTCGCGGTCAGGAGCGCGACCTGCGACTGGAACAGCGGTGTCGCGGGCGGGGTGCCGGTGGGCACGGTGCCGGGATCGCCGGCCCACTGCGCGGTCTGGCCGGTGAGGGCGGCCATCGCGCGCGGCAGGTCCTTCGCCGCGCCGAGCCCGGCACCGTCGAGCTGCGCGGCGGTCTCGCCCTGCGCCCCGGCGCGGAGCATGCCGAGCAGGCTCAGGGCGGACCACGGCGAGACGGCGGTGCTCGCCGCGGCCGTGTCGCCGGTCGCGAGCCGCGCACCGAGGCGGGTCGCGGTGTTGACCAGCGCGGTGACGTCGTCGCGCGTCTCGTCGACGCCCACCTGCTCGAAGTGCTCCTTCGAGCGGTCGAGGGAGAGGGTCTCCGGCTTCGGCGGGGCGCCACCGCACGCGGCGAGGGTCCCCGCGACGATCAGCGCCGTCACGGCGCGCCGGATCTGCATGAGGGCCATCGTACGGCCCGCGCTCAGGCGCCCGCGCGCTCCAGCAGCGCGCGGCCGTTGTGCCACAGCACCTTGCGCATCCACTCGTCGCCCAGGCCCAGGCGAGCGAGCCCGAAGAGCTGGTGCGCGTACTCGTAGGGGATGTTGGGGAAGTCGCTGCCCAGCACCACCTTGTCGGCGAGCGCGCCGAGCCGCTCGACGTACCCGGGCGGCATCGGCGCCGTGCGCTCGGTGAAGTCGGTCGCGGCCATCGTGGTGTCGAGGTACACGTTCGGGAAGCGCTCGGCGAGATCGGCGAACCGGTCGTACTCGGGCATGCCGAGGTGTGCGATCACCAGCGTCAGGTCCGGGTGGCGCCGGAGCACGGCCTCGACCCGGTCGGGCCCGGTGTACGGGCCCTCGACGGGGCCGGATCCGGCGTGGATCACCACGGGGATCCTCGCGTCCGAGAGCAGCTCCCAGGCGGGATCGAGCAGCGGATCGTCGGGCGCGAAGACGCCTACCTGGACGTGCATCTTGAACAGGCGCGCACCCTCGGCGACCGCCCGCGCGACGTACTCGCCGACCCCGGGCTCGGGGTAGAGCGTGGCGCAGTGGATGCCGTCGGGCACGCGGCGCGCGAACTCGGCGCACCACTCGTTGAGCCAGACCGCCATCCCGGGCTTGTGCGGATAGGTGAGCGCGGGGATCGCCGTGACGCCCATGCCGCGGATCAGTGCGAGCCGGGTGTCCTCGTCGAACCGGTAGCGGATGGGCCACTCCCGGCCGTACTCGCTGCTCGCGCGGTCGAAGAAGTCCCACACCTTGATCAACATCGGCTCGGGCAGGAAGTGCACGTGGACGTCCGCGAGGCCGGGGATGCCGAGGGCCTGCAGGTAGGCGGGGATCTCCTCGTCGGAGGCCGGCCCCGGCGTCGTGCTCGGACTGCTCATACCGGTCAATGTACCCACGTCGGTGAGGCACCGTTCACCGAAATGCGGAGCCGGTAAACTGGGGGCGACGTGATGTTCGGGGGTACGAGATGGTTGTGGGCGCGGGGGACCCCCGGTGGTTGTCGACCGAGGAGATGGCGGCCTGGCTGCCGTTGATCCACGTCGCGATGCGGTTGCCCGCCAAGCTGGACACGCAGTTGCGCTCCGATGCCGGCATCACCCACTACGAATTCATGGTGCTCTCCCAGCTCTCGCAGGCCCCCGAGCGCACGCTGGGACTCTCGGCCCTCGCCGAGGCCGCCAACTCCTCCCCGTCGCGCCTCTCGCACGTCCTGCGCAAGCTGGGCGACCGCGGCTGGCTGGTGCGGCACGCGCAGGGGCGCTCCGCGTACGCGGAGCTCACCGATGCGGGCTTCGCCGCCCTCGACGGAGCTGCCCGCGGCCACGTGGAAGAGGTGCGGCGCCTCGTCTTCGACCACCTGGCGGACGAGGACGTCGCCGCGCTGCGCACCGCGCTCGGCAAGATCACCCCGGGGCTCGCCGGCGAGGCCTGATCAGGCCACCGCGGCCACCGCGCGCAGCACCAGGTCCCGCGGCGTGCGCAACCGCGCGGTGAGCGCCGTGTGCCGCATCATCCGGGAGAGCAGCATGGTGCGCTGTCCGGCCCGGCGACGCTCCGACTCATAGGCGCGCAGCGCGTCCGCGTGGTCGCGCCCGGCGCCGGCCGGCCCCAGCGCCGTCGCCAGTGCCGCCGCGTCGAGCAGGGTCTCGCAGGCGCCGCGGCCCAGATTGGGCGCCATGGCGTGCGCGGCGTCGCCGATCAGTGCGACGTTGCCGCGCACGATCCGCGGCAGTCGCGGCAGGTCCCGCGAGTGGTAGTGCAGCGCCGATGCGGCCTCGATACCCTCGATCGTCCGGGCCACCCGCCGATCCCAGCCGTGGTACATCGCGCGGAGGAAGTCCCGTGGGTCGGTGCCGGGGTCCGGTGTGCCCGCGGGGATCGCGCGCGGATCGAACTCGGAGTACCAGTTGATGTAGTCGCCGTCGCGCGGTGTCACCCCGAACAGCCTTCCGGGGCCCCAGTATTCGGTGAAGGTGTCGGTCTCGCCGGGGCAGCGGCCGATGAGCACGTCCACACCCAGCGGGCGCGGCTGCACCACGCGGCCGAGGACGTGGGTGCGCACGACGCTGCCGATCCCGTCGGCGCCGATGACGACGTCGTGCTCGAATCCGTCGATGCCGGTACAGGGTTCGCCGAAGCGGACCGCCGGCGCGCACGCGGCGAGGGCTTCGAGCAGCCGGGGCCGGGAGAGGAGGACGGTGGCGCCGCGCGCCCTGATCTCGGGGCCGAGGCGGTGCCCGGAGGCGCTGCGGATCTCGGCGATCCGCTGGTCGATGCCGATCGCGCGGACCGCGTCCGCGGCGCCCACCTGTTCGAGCACCGCCATGGCTTCCGGCCACATCCCCAGGGCGGTACCGGTGTCCGGCAGGCGGGCGGCCCGTTCGAGGACCTCCACCTCCCACCCCTGCCGCGTCAGGAGGGCCGCCGTGGCCAGTCCTCCGATTCCTCCGCCGATGATCGCTGCCGTGGACATGTCTCCGACGCTACTACGTGTGTAGTATTGGGTAAAGTGCTCGCCCATGGGACGGCGCGACGAGGTGTTGGACGGGGCGGTCGAGGTGCTCGGCACGCTCGGGCTGCGGGGTCTGACGCACCGTGCCGTCGATGCTGCCGCCGGCGTGCCCGCGGGGACGGCCTCGAACTACTTCCGCTCGCGCGCGGCCCTGGTTCGGGGCATCGTCGATCGCATGGTCGAGGAGGATCTCGCGTTCTGGGCCGCGTTCGACGGGGTGGAGACGTCGACGCCCGAGGAGGTGGCGGACCGGCTCGCCGAGTTCGTCCGGTGGTCCGTCGGCGACGGGAGGGTGCGGGGCGTGGCCCGGCTCAACCTGTTCGCCGCCGCCTCGGTGGAGCCGGACCTGCGCGAGCCGCTGCGCCGCGGCCGGCGCGCGGTCGAGGTGGTCGGCGAACGCATCGGCGCCGCCATCGGTCTCGGCCTCGCGGAATCGGCGCTGGTCATGGACGCGACCGATGCGCTGGTCATGCGGCAGCTCGCCATGCCCGTCGAGGACTTCGATCCCCGGCCCGCGCTGGAGATCCTGCTCACGCGCCTCGCCTGAGCCGCCATCCGTTCGATCAACGCTCACATGTCGAACGTGTGAGCGTATAATCGAGGTGTGGGTTGGGGAAACGGGCCGCGCAGCTGGTCGGAGATGGAGCGGGTGCTCTCCGGGCGGGCGCCGGTGCGCCGCGAGGAGCCTCCGGGCGACGGGGGCGATTCCCCGGCGTGGTCCCGCAAGCGCGAGCCCTACGTTCCGGCCGGTGCCGGGCCGGGCGTCTCGCGCGTGCCCTATGCCGAGCTGCACGCGCACACGGCGTTCAGTTTCCTCGACGGTGCCGCCCAGCCCGAGGAGATGGTCGAGCAGGCGCACGCCCTGGGGCTCAAGGCTCTCGCGGTCACCGATCACAACGGCTTCTACGGGGTGGTCCGATTCGCCGAGGCCGCACTGGAACTGGGTGTTCCCACGGTCTTCGGGGCCGAGCTGTCGCTGGAGCGCGATGCCGAGCGCACCGGCGCGGAGGATCCCGCGGGGGAGCACCTGCTCGTGCTCGCCCGCGGGCAGGAGGGCTACCGCCGCCTCTCGCGCGCGATGGCCGAGGCGCACATGGAGGCGGGGGAGAAGGGGCTGCTGCGCTTCCATCCGGATCGCCTGGCCGAGTGGGCCGGCGGCCACTGGCACATCCTCACGGGCTGCCGCAAGGGCGCCGTCCGGCGCGCGCTCGCCGACCGCGGTCCCGACGGTGCCGCCGCCGCCCTCGCGCAGCTCGTCGACCGGTTCGGGGAGGAGCGGGTGAGCGTGGAACTCACCGTCCACGGCGTGCCCGAGGACGACGAACGCAACCACCTGCTGGCCGGTGTGGCGGCCCGGATGGGGGTGGGCACCGTCGCCACCACCGGGGCGCACTTCGCCCGGCCCGACCAGCGGCGCCTGGCCTCGACCCTCGCGGCGATCCGGGCGCGCCGCAGCCTCGACGAGCTGGACGGCTGGTTGCCCGCGGCGGGCGGCGCGCACCTGCGCTCGGGCGACGAGATGGCGCTGCTGCTGCCCGAGCACCCGGGGGCCATCGCGGCCGCCGCCGAGCTCGGCGCCGAGTGCGCCTTCAGTCTCAAGCTGATCGCGCCGAACCTGCCGCCCTTCGACGTCCCGCCGGGCCACACGGAGGCCACCTGGCTGCGCGAGCTGACCCGGCGCGGCGCGCTGGAGCGCTACGGACCGCCGGAGCGGAACCCGAAGGCCTATCGGCAGATCGAGCACGAGCTGAACGTGATCGAAACGCTCACCTTCCCCGGCTACTTCCTCATCGTGCACAGCATCGTCACCTTCTGCCGGCGCAACGACATCCTGTGCCAGGGCCGCGGCAGCGCCGCCAATTCGGCCGTGTGCTTCGCGCTGGGCATCACGGCGGTGGACCCGGTGCGCAACCAGTTGCTCTTCGAGCGCTTCCTCGCCCCCGAACGCGACGGTCCGCCCGACATCGACGTGGACATCGAGTCCGATCGCCGTGAGGAGGCGATCCAGTTCGTCTACCGCACCTACGGCCGCGAGTACGCGGCGCAGGTCGCCAACGTCATCACCTACCGCGGCCGGTCCGCGGTGCGCGACACGGCGCGGGCGCTGGGCTACTCGCAGGGGCAGCAGGACGCCTGGAGCAAGCAGATCTCCAGCTGGGGATGGCGGAACGATCCCGTGCCCGAGGGGATTCCGGAGCGGGTCGTCGAGCTGGCCACGCGGATCGCCGATCTGCCCCGGCATCTGGGCATCCACTCCGGCGGCATGGTGATCTGCGATCGCCCCATCGCCGATGTCTGCCCCACCGAGTGGGCCCGTATGGAGGATCGCAGCGTCCTGCAGTGGGACAAGGACGACTGCGCCGCCGCGGGCCTGGTCAAGTTCGACCTGCTCGGCCTCGGCATGCTCAGCGCGCTGCACTACGCGAAGGACCTCCTCGCCGCGCACAAGGGCATCGACGTGGACTTCGCGCAGCTCGACCTCGCGGACGAGAACGTGTACGAGATGCTCTGCCGCGCCGATTCCGTGGGCGTCTTCCAGGTGGAGTCCCGCGCGCAGATGGCCACGCTGCCCCGCCTGAAGCCGCGGAACTTCTACGACCTGGTGGTCGAGGTCGCCCTCATCCGGCCCGGCCCCATCCAGGGCGGCTCGGTGCACCCGTACATCCGCCGCCGCAACGGCCAGGAGGAGCCCGCCGTCGAGCATCCGTCGATGTGGAAGGCCCTCGAGCGCACACTGGGGGTGCCGCTGTTCCAGGAGCAGCTCATGCAGCTCGCCACCGACGTCGCCGGCTTCTCCCCGGCGGAGGCCGACCAGCTGCGCCGCGCCATGGGCTCCAAGCGCTCCACCGAGAAGATGGAGCAGCTGCGGCAGCGCTTCTACGACGGTGCGCGGCGCCGGCACGGCCTCGAGGGCGAGGTGGCCGACCGGATCTTCGAGAAGCTGGCCGCGTTCGCCAACTTCGGTTTCCCCGAGAGCCATTCGCAGTCGTTCGCCTCGCTGGTGTTCTACTCGTCGTGGTTCAAGCTCTATCACCCGGCGGCGTTCTGCGCGGCGCTGCTGCGGGCGCAGCCGATGGGCTTCTACTCGCCGCAGTCCCTCGTCGCCGACGCGCGGCGGCACGGCGTCCTCGTGCACGGGCCGTGCGTGAACCGCAGCCTGTCGTGGGCGGATCTGGAGAGCGCGGGGGAGGAGGTCCGGCTCGGGCTCGCCGCGATCCGCACCATCGGCGACGATCTGGCCGAACGCATCGTCGGCGAGCGGGAGGCGCACGGCGCGTACACGAGTCTCACCGATCTCACCGGCCGCGTCGAGCTCACCGTCGCGCAGTCCGAGGCGCTCGCCACCTCCGGCGCGCTGGACTGCTTCGGCCGGGACCGGCGGCAGGCGCTGTGGGAGGCGGGCGCCGCCGCGCGGGAGCGGCCGGGCCGGCTGCCGGGCACGGCCACCGCGGGCGCGCCGCCCGCACTGCCCGGGATGAGCGAGACGGAGCTCGCAGCGGCGGACGTGTGGGCCACCTCGGTCACCGTCGGCAAGTACCCGACGGAGTTCCTCCGACCCACCCTCGACCGGCTCGGGGTGATCCCGGCAGAGCGGCTGCTCTCCCTGACCGACGGGGACCGCGTGCTGGTGGGCGGGGCTGTGACGCACCGGCAGCGGCCCGCCACCGCGGGCGGCGTCACCTTCCTCAACCTCGAGGACGAGACCGGCATGGTGAACGTGGTGTGCAGCCAGGGGCTGTGGGCGCGCTACCGGAGGCTGGCGCAGTCGGCGCCCGCGCTCCTGGTGCGGGGAAAGCTGCAGAACGCGGAGGGGGCCGTCACCGTCGTCGCCGACAGGCTGCAGCGCATGGACCTCTCGGTGCCCTCGCGGTCCCGCGATTGGCAGTGAGGGTAGCCTTAGGCAAGTGATCGAGGAGGAACCGGACCGGACCACCGCCCCCGAGCTGCGCGGGGTGCTCGAAGAACTTCGTCGGCGCGAGCCCGTCTTCCACGGCCCGGCGTGGCGGTCCCTCGCCGATTTCGACGATGCGGTCGCGCCGGACTTCTGGGAGGTCGGCGCCTCGGGGCGGCGCTACAGCCGCGAGTACGTCCGGTCGGTGGTCGCGGAGCGGCTGGCGGCTCCCCCCGACGAATCGGACTGGGAGACCAGCGAGTTCCAGGTGCGAGCCACGGGGGCGTCGGTCTACCTGCTCACCTACACCCTGGCGCAGGGGGCGCGCGTCACCCGCCGGCTCACCGTGTGGCGCCGCCGCGAGAACCGGTGGTCGGTGCTCTTCCATCAGGGCACGCCGGTCGTCGACCGCTGACCCCACCGCCCCCCCGATCCGTTCTCTCCCCACCGATTCGCCGGGCGTTCCGGTGGGGAGGGAACGGATCGGGGGGAGTCACGCCGTGAGTGTGGCGAGTGCCGCCTCGCGGCCGATCTCGACGGCGCGGGTGATCAGCGGACCGTCGCTCGAGAGCCGGCCGACGGGCGGGCTGCCCGGCGGGACCCAGACCTGCAGGACCTCGGCCGAACCCGGCTCCGGCGGCTGCGGGGCGGGCGCGGCCCGGCGGGCGGTGAAGTAGGCGCCCAGGATCCACTGCTCGGCGCGGGAGGACCGCGGCGGTGTCGCCGCTTCGACGGTGCGCAGCATCAGCAGGTGCGTGGCACCCTGCTCGATCGGCGTCGCGAGCGGGACCTTCTCGGCGAGGCCGCCGTCGAGGAACTCCCGCCCGGCCAGGCGCACCGGTGGCCCGGCGAGCAAGGGCAGCGCGGTCGTCGCGCGCAGCGCGGTCCGCACCGACCCGGCGTCGGTGAGGTAGGGCGCGAGATCGGCGACGCGGCGGGTGTGCGCATCGACGGCCAAGGGGTGCAACGTGATCGGGTTGGCGAGGATCGCGGTGAAGTTCATCGGCGTGACGTCCGTGTAGACCCGTTCCACCAGGTGCCGGGTGTCCACCACCGCCCCGCCGCGCAGCGCCCGGCGCGGGTGCACCACGCGTTCGGCCAGCACTTCCTCCCAGCCCCACGACGGCAACCACCGCCGGCCTTCGCCGGAGACCAGCCAAGCGGCGTTGAGGCCGCCGCCGGAGGTGCCGTACACCGCGTCGACGGCGGGGAGCAGGCCCAGCTCGTCGAGAGCCAGCGCCATCCCCGCCGAGTACGCCGAGCGCGAGCCGCCGCCCTCGATGCACACGGCGATCCGCAGGCCGTCGGTGCGACTTCCGGGCAGGCTGCCGGCGGCGATCCGGGCGCGCAGCGCGTCGAGGACGGTCACCGGACCGGAATCCCGTACCCGACGATGCCGAAGGTCTCGGGCAGGCGGTAGCGCCACGCGCTGATGCCGCCCTCCTGGTTGCCGCCCACCGTGGTGACCTCGTCCCCGGAGACCGCGACGACGAAGTTGGTGTGCTGGCGCATCGCCGGGTGCTCGGGCGCGTACAGGACCACGTCGCCGGGCGTGGGGCGGTGATCCGCGGGGCGCAGCCGGCCCTCGCGCTGGAAGTACTCGGTCAGCGTGTACACCCCGGGGATGCGCCACGTACCGGAGTTCGGATTGTGCAGCGCCAGATCGGAATCGCGCAGCACCGTCGAGACGAAGTCGGCGCACCACGGCTCTTCGACGCCCTCGGAGAAGTACGTCCCGGGCCGGTTCGCGTCGAACTCGCGACGCACGTTCTCGAGGATCCGCACGCGCGCCGGATCGAGACCCGTCATGTCGACCGCCGGGTAGACGCGCGGCTTCAGCTCCGCCGGCAGGTGTTTCGTGAGCGGCGTCTCGTACGCGCTCGAGAGCCATACGATCCCGGCCGCGAGCACCACGAGCGCGGCGATCATCGCGGCGACGGCGATCCCGGCCTTCCTCAACCCCATGAATCCACTGTACTCAGTGGTGAACCTGTCATCATGGGGCGATGAGCCCCCGCACCGTCGCCTGCACGATCAAGCCGGGGAGCCGCAAGGGGCCCGCGGTGGAGGTCGACGACGCCGGCGCGCTCACCCTGTTCGTGCGCGAGCCCGCCACCGAGGGGAAGGCGAACAAGGCCGCCGTCGCACTGCTCGCCTCCCACCTCGGGGTGCCGAAGTCGCGCGTGCGGCTGGTCGCCGGGCAGACCAGCCGCCTCAAGCGCTTCGCCGTCGACGACTGACGCACCCCGGCTCGGGGCTCAGCCCTCGATGACCGCGACCAGATCGCCACCGTCGACCTGGGTCGGCCCGGCGAGGGCGACCCGGCCGACCGTGCCGGCGACGGGCGCGGTGATCGCGGCCTCCATCTTCATGGCCTCGATGGTGGCGATCTGGTCGCCCACCTCGACGGTGGAGCCGGCGTGGACCGTCGGAGTGACCACGCCGGCGAAGGGCGCGGCGACGTGGCCGGGGTTGCTCCGGTCGGCCCGCTCCGCCGCCGGCACCTCGGCCTGGACGGCGCGGTCCCGCACCGAGACGGTGCGCAGCTGCCCGTTGAGCGTGCAGACGAGCGTGCGGTTGCCGTGCTCGTCGGGTTCACCGACGCCCTCGAGCTTGATCAGCAGCTCGACGCCCGTCGCGAGTTGCACGCGGTGCTCCTCGCCCTGCCGCAGGCCGTAGAGGAACTGGTTGGTCGAGAGCTTGGAGACGTCGCCGAACTCCGCGAGGTGCTCGGTGAACTCGCGCATAGGCCCCGGGAAGAGCAAGCGGCTCAGGGCCGCTCGGCGCTGCTCGGGCGTGCCCGCCAGCTCGGCGGCCTCGTCGGCCGGGACGTCGCTGATCGGCGCGGCATCCGCGCGGCCCTCCAGCGCGCGGCTGCGCAACGGTTCGGGCCAGCCACCGGGCGGGGTGCCGAGTTCGCCGCGGAGGAAGCCGATCACCGAGTCGGGGATGTCGAACCGGCCGGGGTCGGCGGCGAACTCGTCGGGGCGCACGCCCGAACCGACGAGCGCGAGGGCGAGATCGCCCACCACCTTCGACGAGGGGGTCACCTTCACCAGGCGGCCGAGCATGCGGTCGGCGGCGGCGTACGCGTTCTCGATGTCCTCGAACCGCTCCGCCAGGCCCAGCGCGCCGGCCTGCTGGCGCAGGTTCGACAGCTGCCCGCCGGGGATCTCGTGGTGGTACACGCGTCCCGTCGGCGCCTTGAGCCCCGATTCGAACGGGGCGTAGGCGCTGCGCACGGCCTCCCAGTAGGGCTCGAGCGAGCACACCGCGTCGAGGTCGATCCCGGTGTCGCGCTCCGTGTGCGCGGTCGCGGCGACGATCGACGACAGCGACGGCTGGCTGGTCGTACCGGACAGGGGAGCGGCGGCACCGTCCACGGCGTCCGCGCCCGCGGTCCACGCCGCGAGGTACGTCGCGAGCTGCCCGCCGGGGGTGTCGTGCGTGTGCACGTGCACGGGAAGGTCGAACTCCTTGCGCAGCGCGGTCACCAGCTTCGTCGCGGCGGCGGGGCGCAGCAGGCCCGCCATGTCCTTGATCGCCAGGACGTGCGCGCCCGCCGCGACGATCTTCTCCGCCACGCCCAGGTAGTAGTCCAGCGTGTAGAGGTCCTCGGCCGGGTTCGCGAGATCGCCGGTGTAGGACAGCGCCCCTTCGGCGACGGCGGTGTTCGTGGCGAGCACCGCCTCGATCGCGGGCCGCATCTGCTCGACGTCGTTGAGCGCGTCGAAGATCCGGAAGATGCCCACGCCCGTGGCGGCGGCCTCGGCCACGAAGGAGTCCGTCACCTGCTGCGGGTACGGCGTGTAGCCCACGGTGTTCCGCCCGCGCAGCAGCATCTGCAGGCAGATGTTCGGCATCGCCTCGTGCAGCGTCGCCAGCCGCTCCCACGGGTCCTCGTGCAGGAAGCGCAGCGCCACGTCGTAAGTGGCGCCGCCCCACGCCTCCACGGAGAGCAGCTGCGGCGTCAGTCGCGCCTCGTACGGGGCGATCGTGGCGAGTGCGGAGGTGCGCACGCGGGTCGCCAGCAGCGACTGGTGCGCGTCACGGAAGGTGGTGTCGGTGACCGCGAGCGCGGTCCGCGCGCGCAGGTCCGCCGCGAAGCCGGCAGGGCCCAGGCGCTCGAGGCGCTGCTGCGAGCCCTCCGGCGCGGGGGCGCTCAGATCGACGGCGGGCAGCTTGTCGTTCGCGTACACCGTGGTGGGACGGGTGCCGTGCGGCTTGTTGACGGTGACGTCCGCCAGGTAGCGCAGGATCTTCGACGCCGTGTCCTGCGAGCCGCGCGCGGTGAGCAGCTCGGGCCGTTGCTCGATGAAGGAAGTGGTCACCCTGCCCGCCACGAAGTCCGGGTCGCCCAGGACGGCCTGCAGGTACGGGATGTTGGTCGCGACGCCGCGGATGCGGAACTCCGCCAGGGCGCGTCGTGCGCGGACGATCGCGGTCTCCCGGTCGCGCCCGCGGGTGGTGAGCTTGACCAGCATCGAGTCGAAGTGCGGGCTGATCTCCGCGCCCACCGAGGTGCCGCCGTCGAGCCGGATGCCGGCGCCGCCCGGCGTGCGGTACGCGCTCACCCGGCCGGTGTCCGGCCGGAAGCCGTCGGTCGGGTCCTCGGTGGTGATGCGGCACTGCAGCGCCGCGCCGTTGAGCCGGATCGCGTCCTGCGTCAGCCCCAACTCGGGCAGGGTGGAACCGGAGGCGACCTTGAGCTGCGCGGCGACGAGATCCACGTCGGTGACCTCCTCGGTCACCGTGTGCTCCACCTGGATCCGCGGATTCATCTCGATGAAGACGTGCCGGCCCTCGGGGTCCACCAGGAACTCCACGGTCCCCGCGCACGAGTAACCGATCTGCCGGGCGAAGTTCACCGCGTCGGTGCACAGGCGCGCCCGCAGCTCCTCCGAGATGTTCGGCGCGGGCGCCATTTCGATCACCTTCTGGTGCCGGCGCTGCAGCGAGCAGTCCCGCTCGAAGAGGTGGATGACGTTGCCCGCGGTGTCGGCCAGGATCTGCACCTCGATGTGCCGCGGATCGATCACCGCCTCCTCGAGGAAGACCGTCGGGTCGCCGAACGCGGATTCCGCCTCCCGCGAGGCGATCTCGATGGCGTCCCGCAGGTCGGCGGGCTCGGCCACGCGCCGCATGCCGCGGCCGCCGCCGCCCGCCACGGCCTTGACGAAGACCGGGAAGTGCATGTCCTGCGCGGCGGCCAGCAACTCGTCGACGTCGGACGACGGCGCCGTCGAGGTGAGGACCGGCAGGCCCGCATCGCGCGCCGCGGCGATCGCGCGGGCCTTGTTGCCCGTCAGCTCCAGCACCTCGGTCGGCGGGCCCACGAAGGTGATGCCCCGCTCCGCGCACGCCGACGCGAGATCCGGATTCTCCGAGAGGAATCCGTAGCCGGGGTACACCGCGTCCGCGCCGGCCTTCTCGGCGATGCGGATGATCTCGTCGACGCTGAGGTACGCGCGGACGGGATGTCCCTCCGCACCGATCTGATAGGCCTCGTCGGCCTTCTGCCGGTGCGGGGAGTTGCGGTCCTCGTACGGGTAGACGGCGACGGTGCGCGCACCGCTCTCGACCGCGGCGCGGAATCCGCGGATCGCGATCTCGCCGCGGTTGGCCACCAGAACTTTGTTGAACATATTGGTCATACCACCGGTCTTCGTGGGACGGACGACGGGCACGCGTGCGGCCCGGGAGTGCTGGAGCCGCTGCGCTGTCGATGATATTGGCGTCGCCACCGCGGCGCGGCCCATAGCGCCGAGATGCGTCCCCGCTTTGCGAGCGCATTCCGCCCGAACCGGGCATGATGAGCCAGCAGTTGTTCCGCAGCAGGGGAGACGTGGATGAGTGAGGCAGTCGAGGGCGCGGTCGAGACGCCGGCCGAGGAATCGGTGCGCGGGCTGGACCGGTTCGGTGCGTGGTGGTCGCACCGGTACACGTTCACCGGGACCGCGGTGGGCCTGGTCTTCCTCTGGCTCTCGCTGACCCCGTCGCTGCTCCCGCGCGGACCGCTGTTCCAGAGTCTGGTCAGCGGCGGCGCCGGTGCGATCGGCTACATGCTCGGCGTCTTCGGCGTGTGGCTGGTGCGGTTCATGCGCTCGCAGGACTCCACACCGCCCGCCCCGAGGAAGGCGTGGTGGGTGCTGATCGGCGTCGGCCTGCTCGGCACGCTCGGCATGATCCTGTTCTTCGACGCCTGGCAGACCCGGCTGCGCGACCTGATGGAGGTCGAGTACCTGCGGTTCGTCGACTACCTCGAGATCGGCGTCCTGTCGATCATCCTGCTCTACGTCTTCGTCGAGATCGGCAAGGGCGTGCAGGCCCTCGTGCGCTGGCTCACCGGCCGGCTCCGCGGCGTCTGCCCGCCCCGGGTCGCCGCAGTGGTCGCCGTGGGCCTGGTGCTGCTGGTCTCGATCGGCGTCGTCAACGGGGTCATCGTGCGCGGCGCGATGGACGCCATGAACACGGCGTTCGCGAAGGTCAACCGCGAGGGCGGCAACGACCGGCCCGCGCCCACGAGCGCCTTCCGCTCGGGCGGTCCCGGCTCCCTCGTCGAGTGGTCCTCACTGGGCAAGCAGGGCCGCGTCTTCGTCTCGAACGCCCAGACCGTCGAGCACCTCTCCGCGTTCAACGGCGCCCCGGCCATGGAGCCCATCCGCACGTACGCGGGGCTGGGCTCGGTGGACTCCGACGATCCGAACCGCTACCGGGTGATCGCGGAGAAGACCGCGCAGGAGCTCGAACGCACCGGCGGCCTGCAGCGCAAGATCGTGGCCGTGGCCATGACTACCGGCACGGGCTGGGTCAACGAGGCCGAGGCCGGCGCGCTCGAGTACATGTACAACGGCGACTCGGCGATCGTGAGTATGCAGTACTCGTACCTGCCGAGCTGGCTGTCCTTCCTCGTCGACAAGCAGAACGCGCTCGACGCCGGCCAGGCGCTGTTCGAGGCCGTCGACAAGCGGATCAGGGCGATGCCCGAGGCGCAGCGGCCCAAGCTGGTCGTCTTCGGCGAGAGCCTCGGCTCGTTCGGCGGGGAGGCCCCCTTCCTCTCGCTCAACAACCTGCTCGCCCGGACCGACGGTGCGCTGTTCTCCGGCCCGACGTTCAACAACGAGATGTGGGTCAAGCTGACCGAGCAGCGCGACGCGGGCTCGCCCGAGTGGCGGCCGATCTACCAGGACGGCGAGAACGTCCGGTTCGCCGCCCGCGCCGAGGACCTGTCGATCCCGACCGGCCCGTGGAACGGCCCGCGCGTGGTCTACCTGCAGCACGCCTCGGATCCGATCGGGCGCTGGACGCCGGACCTGGCGTTCAGCAAGCCCGACTGGCTGCGCGAGGAGCGCGGCGTCGACGTGCTGTCGTCGGTCTCGTGGGTGCCGATCGTGACCTTCCTGCAGGTCTCCGCCGACATGGCGGTCGCCGTCAACGTGCCCGACGGGCACGGCCACTCCTACGTCAAGGCGGCGGCGGACGCGTGGGCGGCGATCCTGGAGCCTCCCGGCTGGACGGCGGAGAAGACGGCCCGGCTGCGGCCGCTGCTCAACAGCCAGACCGGCTACAACGAGCCCCAGGGCTGAGCCCGGGGCGGGCCGGGCGGGGTCAGAGGGCCCCGTCGAAACCGTTCTGGCGCCAGGCCTCGTAGGCGACGATGGCGGCGCTGTTGGCGAGGTTGAGCGAGCGCCGGCCCGCGAGCATGGGGATGCGCAGCGCCTCGGTGACGTGCGGATCGGCGAGGACCTCGGGCGGGAGCCCCGTGGGCTCGGGGCCGAAGAGCAGGACGTCGCCGGGCGTGTAGGCCACCTCGTGATGATGGCGCGTCGCGTGCGCGGTGTAGGCGTAGACGCGCTGCGGATCCAGCGCCGCCCAGGCGGCGTCGAGATCGGCGTGCACGCTCACGTGCGCGAGATCGTGGTAGTCGAGCCCGGCGCGGCGGAGCTTGGGCTCGGAGAGGTCGAAGCCCAGTGGTTCGACCAGATGCAGCTCGCACCCGGTGACGGCGGCGATGCGGATCGCGTTGCCCGTGTTGGGGGCGATCCGGGGCTCGAAGAACAGAATGCGGAACACGGGTGACGATCCTGTCACCCGTGTCCCGCATTCATCGGACGAGGGGCGGTCAGCCGACCGGGGTGGAGATGCGCTGCTGCACCTTCTTGGCGGTGCTGCGCAGCTGGAAGGCCGAGATGACCTGGACGACGCCGAGGGCGACGGCCCAGATTCCGGCGACCAGGACCAGCACCTCGACCGAGAACGGGTAGGCGATGAGCACGGCGCCGCCGACGAGGCTGAGCAGGCCGAGGAGAACGACCCACACGCGGTTGGGCAGCTGCTTGTCGGAGATGCCGATCGTGATCGACGTGACGCCCTGGAAGATCCAGCTGACGCCGATCCAGATGCCGAGGATGGCGACCGAGTTCACCACGTCGTCGCGGAAGGCGGAGACGCCGAGGACCAGCGCGAGCGCGCCGCTGATGACGGTGAGCACGCGGTGCTGCGTCTCACCGATCAGGCCGGCGATCACCTGGTAGGCGCCGGAGATGAGCAGGAAGATGCCGAACAGGATGCCGACGACCAGGGTCGTCGGTCCGGGCCAGGCCGCGATGATGATGCCGAGGACGATCGACAGCACGCCCATCGCCAGGATCGCCTGCCACGTCGCCTTGACACCCTGCTGGAGGGGATTCGGATTGGTCATGGGTTCAGTATTGATTGGAATCCGAACAAAAGCGACTCGAACCGTGGAAGTCGTGGGGCGTGATCGGCGGCAGATAGGATGTTCGCCGTGACGGCGCTTGTACTGGACGGTAAGAAGACCCGCGACGAACTCTTCGAGAGCTTCCGGGAGCGGGTGAGCGCGCTGCGCGAGCGCGGCGTCGTCCCGGGGCTGGGCACGGTGCTGGTCGGCGACGACCCGGGCTCGCACTCGTACGTCAAGGGCAAGCACGCCGACTGCGCCAAGGTCGGAATCGAATCGATCCGGCGCGACCTGCCCGCCGACATCACTCAGGCCGACCTCGAGGCAGTGATCGACGAGCTGAACGCCGATCCCGCCTGCACCGGCTACATCGTGCAGCTCCCGCTCCCGAAGCACATCGACGAGAACGCGATCCTGGAGCGGATCGATCCCGCGAAGGACGCCGACGGGCTGCATCCGACCAACCTGGGGCGCCTGGTACTCGGAGCCGAGGGGCCGCTGCCCTGCACCCCGCACGGCATCGTCCACCTGCTGCGGCGCTACGACGTCCCGCTCGACGGGGCGCACGTCGTCGTCATCGGTCGTGGTGTGACCGTCGGCCGTCCCATCGGTCTGCTGCTGACCCGCCGCACCGAGAACGCCACGGTCACCCTGTGCCACACCGGTACCCGTGATCTCGCGGCGGAGGTCCGGCGGGCCGACATCGTGATCGCCGCAGCCGGCGTGCCCGGCCTGATCACCGCCGAGATGGTCAAGCCCGGCGCGGCCGTGCTCGACGTGGGCGTCAGCCGCACCGCCGACGGCCTGCGCGGGGACGTCGCGCCCGGTGTCGCCGACGTCGCCGGCCATCTCTCGCCGAACCCCGGCGGCGTCGGACCGCTGACGCGGGCGTTCCTGCTGGGCAACGTGATCGACGCCGCGGAACGCGATCTCGCCCGTTCGGACGAGGCGTAGTGACCGAACCCGCGGTCGGGCAGTACCGCCGCGCCAGGATGGTGCGCGCGGTGGTCGCGAACGCGGGGTACGTCGCGGTCGTCGCGGTGCTGACGGTCGGGATGGTGTTGATCGGCCTGGAGTACTGGCGGCGCGGGCTCTTCGTCTTCGGCGCGGGGACGGGGTTCGCGGCGATCCTGCGGGCCTGCCTGCCCGAGCGCAGGCAAGGGCTGCTTCGGGTGCGCAGCCGCTGGTTCGACGTCACGGTGCTGGCGCTGGCGGCGGCCTCGATCCTCCTGGTCTCGTGGGGCATCAGCCCGCTCGACACCTGAGGACAGCGCAGAAGAAATGTACATACTTGAAACGTAGAGTTCTGATTGTTGTATGTAACATTTCGGCTTCGGGTACGATGTGCTGAGGTAACGGCTCGTCGAGCGACCCGAATCGGAGGTGCCATGAGGATCTCGTCCTTCGGCGCGTCCGTGGGCTCCGGGCCCGTGCACTGCGTCCTGCTCGACATCGAGGACGGTCACGTCGTCGGGAGCCAGGCGCGCACCATCGACCCCGGTCCGTACCGTCTCGGACGGCGCGGCAACCTGCTCTCCTCGGGTTTCGACCTGCTCGCCAGCCACGCGGAGGGCGCCGTCGACGCCTCCGCGGTGACCGTGCGGACCCGGCGCGACCTGCTCTCCGTCCGGCTCGGCGCCCGCGGCGAGGTGCGCAGCGCCGCGATCGTGCGGGACGCGGAGGCCGCCCTGCGCGGTCTCAGCGAGCGCGGGACCCTCGCGCGGTACGAGAGCGCCCTCGTCGCCGATCTCACCCCCGAGGGCACGCGCCTGTACACCGTGCGCGACGGGGCCCTCGCCGCCGAGCAGCGCACGCACGCCGTCGTCGGCGGCCACGGGGGCGCGGACGCCGAGCACCTGGCGGCCCTCGTCCGCTCGGCGGTCGCCGGCTCCCCGGCTCCCGAGGCGATCGCGTTCATCGGCCCCGGTGCCCAGAACCCCGTTGTGCGGGAAGCGGTCTCCGCGATCGCGCGCGACGCGGGTATCGAATCCGTCCCGGTCGACGAGCCTGAGATGGTCGCGGCCACCGGCGCCGCGCTGCTCGCGGCCGACCGTCGGGTGGCCGGCGTCGTGCCGTCCTCCGGCGTCAACAGCGGCATCGGCGTGCTCGGCGGGCACAGCGTGCGGCTCACCGCGGCGATCCTCCCCCTCTTGGTGGTGGCCGCACTCACCGGCGCGGTTCTGGCCACCGGCTACGCGACCGGGATCATCGGACCGGCCTCGCGGAGCACCGAGGAGGTCGTACCGACCTCGTCCGACACGCTCACCAGCGCGTCGCCGACGTCGGAGGAGGAGACCACCACGACCACCTCCGCCGTCACCTCGACGCTGCCGCCGGAGACGTCCGTGGTGCCCACCGCCGTGCCCCGGGAACCGGTTCCCGGTGGGGAGGTCACTCCCACCATGACCACGTTCGCGCCGGTGCCGCCGCCCACGACCACCCGGCCCCCGCTGCCCCCGACGACGTCGCCCTCGCCCACGTCGCCGACGGGCACGCTGCCGACCACGATCCTGCCGTCGATCCCGACCGTTCCGCCGTCGGAGAGCACGCCCGTCCGGCCGTCCGAGGGCACGGCCACGCCGTCGCCCACGGCGGAGTCGCCGCGGCCCGGGCCGGGGAACGGACTGGTCCTGCCGCCGCAGGGCGCGACCGCACCGGGATCGGGCACGACGAGCTCGAACCGGGTGAACACCGGAGCGGCGCAGTCGGATCAGGAGAGCGTCGAGGTGCTGCCCGAGGAGGCGGAGGCCCCCGCCGCACCCGAGCCGACCGTCACCGCCCCCGCGCTCTGACGGGACGCGCGGCGCGGATCAGCGCCGCGCGAGATCGAGGGTCCGCCGGAGCAGCCCCGCCACGGCGTCCATCTCGGTGAGGAATCCGTCGTGCCCGTCGCGGGAGTGGACGACCACCGGCTCGCCGCTGCCCGGGAGCAACGCCGCCAGCTCCTGCTGCAACCGCAGCGGATAGAGGCGATCGGAATCGATGCCGCCCACCACGACCGGGACCGGGCACGCGCGCAGCGCCGCCTCGACCCCGCCGCGGCCGCGGCCGACGTCGTGGTGGTTGAGCACGTCGGTGAGCACCACGTAGCTGCCCGCGTCGAACCGGCCCACCAGCTTGTCGGCCTGATGATCGAGATAGGACGTCACCGCGTAGCGGCCGTCCGCGTGCGGATCCTCGTCGCCCTGCGGCCGGTTCTCGAACCTGCTGTCCAACTCGATCTCGGTGCGATAGGTCAGGTGCGCGATGCGGCGCGCGATGCCCAGCCCGGCCGTGGGTGCGCCGTCGGCGTCGTAGTAGTCGCCGCCCCGCCAGTGCGGATCGGCCTTGATGGCGGCGATCTGCGTGGTCTGGGTGCCGATCTGGTCGGCCGTCGCGCGGGCGCCGACCGCGAGGACCAGCGCCGATCGGACGAAATCGCCGTACATGAGGGCCCACTCCAGGGCGCGGGCGCCGCCCATCGAGCCGCCGACGACGGCGGCGATGTCGTGCACGTCGAGGGCGCGCAGCAGTGCCGCCTCGGCCTCCACCTGATCACGGACCGTGATGACCGGGAAGCGGGAGCCGTAGGGCCGCCCGTCGGGCGCGAGCGAGGCCGGACCCGTCGATCCCGAGCAGCCGCCCAGGACGTTGGCGGAGACGACGCACCACTCGTCGGTGTCGACGGCGGCACCCGGCCCGATCAGTCCGTCCCACCAGCCGGCGGAGCGGTGTGCATCGTCCGGCGGGCCGGTGACGTGCGAATCGCCCGTGAGCGCGTGCAGGGTGAGCACGACGTTGTCGCGTGCGGCGTTGGGGCGCCCCCACCGCTGGAAGGTCATGGTCACGTCCGGCAGGACGACGCCCGACTCGAGCACCAGGGGACCGAGCGACAGGGACTGCAGCGCACCGTCGGGTACCCGGGCCCAGTCCCCCGGGGGACTGTCGATGGGGTGTCCTGTGCGGGTGCTGATGGTCACCGAACCTCTCCTCGCGCTTGCCACCCGGCCCTGAGGCCGGGAAACCAGGTCATCACCCGGGGCACCCCACCGCGGTGGAGGGTTGCCGGTCAGCAAGCCGGGGCTGCGCGCTGACACTCATGACCTCGGTCCGATCATAACGGAACGTTTTCCGGTGAACGAGGTCACAGGTACGGGCGGGAAGCGGGGAAGGGGCGGGGGCGTTGCAGTGTCCCGTGGACTCCTCTACCCGGACCAGACTCGCGGTCGGCGCCATGGCGCTCGGCGGCTTCGGCATCGGCACCACCGAGTTCGCGGCGATGGGGCTGCTCCCGGACATCGCCGCCGACCTCGGGATCACGGAGCCGGTCGCCGGGCACGTGATCTCGGCGTACGCCCTCGGCGTGGTCGTCGGCGCGCCCCTCATCGCCGCGGCGTTCGCGCGGGTGCCGCGCCGGATGCTGCTGATCGGACTGATGGTCGCCTTCACCGCGGGCAACGCGCTGTCGGTGTTCGCGCCGACCTATGGCACCCTCATGGCCGCCCGGTTCGTGGCGGGCCTGCCGCACGGCGCCTTCTTCGGCGTCGCGGCGCTGGTGGCGGCCCACCTGGCCGGCCCGGCCGGTCGGGGCCGCGCCGTCGGGCAGGTGCTGATGGGGCTCTCCGTCGCGAACGTGATCGGCGTGCCGGTGGTGACCTGGCTCGGGACGGCGCTGAACTGGAGGTACGCGATGGCGGTCGTCGTCGTGATCGGCGCCGTCACGGTCGCGGCACTCGTCGCCCTCCTTCCCGCGGTGCAGATCCCCGTCACCAACCCGCTCACCGAGCTCGGGGCGCTGGCCCGGCCCCAGGTGTGGTTCGCGCTGCTCACCGGCATCGTCGGCTTCGGCGGCATGTTCGCCGTGTACACCTACATCTCCACCACGCTGACGTCCGTCTCGGGGCTCAGCGCCGCCTCGGTGCCGGCGGTCCTGGCCGCGTACGGCGTGGGCATGGTGATCGGCAACGCGGTGGGCGGACGCGCGGCCGACGGCTCGGTGACCCGCTCGATCGCGGTGACGCTCGCCGCACTGGCCGTCCTGCAGGCGCTGTTCTCCCTGTTCGCTCCGCAGCCCTTCGCCGCGATCACCCTCTTCTTCCTCATCGGGCTCACCGCGTCGGCGCTCGTGCCCGCGCTGCAGACCCGATTGATGGACGTCGCGGGGGAGGCGCAGACGCTGGCCGCGACACTGAACCACTCGGCGCTCAACATCGCGAACGCGCTCGGGGCGCTGCTCGGCGGCGCGGTCATCTCGGCGGGCGGCGGCTACACCGCGCCGGCGCTCGCGGGCAGCGCGCTCGCACTCGCGGGGCTCGCGATCTTCGGGATCGGCATGCTGGTGGCGCGCCGGAGCGCAGAACCCGTCAGTGCTCCTCGGTAGGGTCTGAGCCATGCGAAGGATTCTCGCGCTGTGCGCGATCGCCCTGCTCGCGGTCTTCGGGCTCGTCGCGTGCGGTCAGTCAACGGACACCTCCGGTTCCACGGCGAAGCCCGCCGCCGGCTCCGCGACGGCGAAGCCGGGCCCGGCCCGGGCGTCGGCGTCGTCGGATTCCGCAGCGCCGCAGCGCGTGCTCGCGACGCTCGCCCGGATCGATGCGGGCACCTGGCCCCCGAAGGACGGCTCGGGCACGCAGGGCGGCCGCCACTTCGGCAACTTCGAGGGGCGCCTGCCCAAGACCGATGCGCAGGGCAAGCGGGCCAAGTACACGGAGTGGGACGTCAACGTCAAGAAGTCCGGCCGCGGCCGCGACGCCGAGCGCATCATCACCGGGGCCGACGGCGGCGCCTGGTACACCCTGGACCACTACGAGACCTTCACGAGGATCCGATGAGCACTCTCCCGCAGTTCCTCTCCGCCGGCTCCGGCGCCGCGCTGACCGGCGTCGATCTGGACTCCGTCAAGCGGCAGGAGCGCCCGCGCGTGCTCGTCGCGCGGGGCAGCCGGATGCGCACCAAGGCCGCCCTGCTCGACGAGGTCTCCGCGGTGCTGCAGTTCCCGCTCGACTTCGGCGGCAACTGGGACGCCCTGGCCGACAGCATCGGTGACCTCGACTGGCTCGGCGGCCCGACGGCCGTGGTGCTCGGCGTCGCCCAGGCCGAGCAGGTCATGGCCGACGAGGACGGGCTCGGCGTCTTCGTCGAGATCCTGGCCGATAGGGGAGTGAAGGTCCTGCTCGGCGTCTCCGACGACGATGCCGTACCCCGCGTCCGCTCCGCGTGGGCCGGCGCGGGCATGACCGTGGAGGCGCTCGCATGATCATCACCTCGATCAACGTCAACGGCATCCGCGCCGCGGTCAAGCAGCGCTCCGAGGAGAACCTCGGCATGCTGCCCTGGCTGCGCGAGAGCAAAGCCGAGGTGGTGCTCCTGCAGGAGGTGCGCGCCACGCACAAGCAGACGCTGACCGCACTCGCCCCGGCGCTGGAGGAGGGGTGGCACCTGGCCGCCGCGGAGTCCTCGACCGCGGGGCGCAACGGGGTCGCGGTGCTCTCCCGGCGCGAACCGGACGCCGTCCGCATCGGTTTCGGCAGCGAGGAGTTCGATCACGCGGGCCGGTACATCGAGGCCGATTTCGACGGGCTCACCGTCGGCTCGCTCTACCTGCCCTCGGGTGACGTGGGGACCGAGCGGCAGGACGAGAAGGACCGCTTCCGCGCCGAGTTCGGTGCCTACCTGGCGAAGCTGGGCCGGCGCCGCCGCGAGGTCCTGGTGTGCGGCGACTGGAACATCGGCCACACCGAGCTGGACATCAAGAACTGGAAGGGCAACGTCAAGAACTCGGGCTTCCTGCCCGAGGAGCGGGCCTGGATGAGCGAGTACATCGGTGAGGGGCGCGCCTTCACGGACGTCGTGCGCGAGCTGCACCCCGGGCAGCCCGGGCCCTACGCCTGGTGGTCCTGGCGCGGCAAGGCCTTCGACAACGACTCCGGCTGGCGCATCGACCTGCAGATCGCCAACAACGCCCTCGCGAAGCGGGCCGTGTCCGCGCACGTCGAGCGGGCGGCGGCGTACAACCTGCGCTGGTCCGATCACGCGCCGGTCACCGTCGAGTACGCCTGAGCGGAGGGCATGAGTCGCGGCCGGGCCGATACTCGGGCGACGGCGGCGAACGTGATCGATAGACTCGTACCTCGTGACCGGAACCGCACCCACCCCCGCGAAGCGGCAGCGCGCGCTGTCGGGCATCCAGCCGACCTCGGACTCGTTCCATCTCGGCAACTACCTGGGCGCGGTGCGGCAGTGGGTGCAGTTGCAGGACGAGTTCGAGACCTTCTACTTCATCCCGAACATGCACGGCATCACCACGCCGCACGATCCCAAGGCGCTGCGTGAGCGCACCGTCTTCGCCGCGGCGCAGCTGCTGGCGCTGGGCGTCGACCCCGCGCGGTCGACGATGTTCGTCCAGTCGCAGGTGCCCGAGCACGCCGAGCTGACCTGGGTCCTCAACTGCCTCACCGGCTTCGGCGAGGCGAGCCGGATGACCCAGTTCAAGGACAAGTCGGCCAAGAACGGTACCGACAGCTCCTCGGTGGGCCTGTTCACCTACCCGATCCTCATGGCCGCCGACATCCTGCTCTACCGCCCCCAGCTGGTGCCGGTGGGCGAGGACCAGCGGCAGCACCTCGAGCTGACCCGCACGCTGGCGCAGCGGTTCAACACCCGGTTCAAGAAGACCTTCGTGGTGCCCGAGGCGTACATCGTCGGCGACACCGCCAAGATCTACGACCTGCAGAACCCCACCGCCAAGATGAGCAAGTCCGCCGAGTCCGACGCGGGCCTGATCAGCATCCTCGACGATCCGAAGGTGATCGCGAAGCGGGTCCGCTCGGCGGTGACCGACACCGAGCGGGAGATCCGGTTCGACCGCGAGGCCAAGCCGGGCGTGTCCAACCTGCTCACCATCGAGTCGGCGCTCACCGGCACCCCGATCCCGGAACTGGAGCTCGCCTACGAGGGCAAGGGCTACGGCGATCTCAAGACGCAGGTCGCCGACGTCCTCGTCGACTTCGCCACGCCGCTGCGCGGCCGGGTGCAGACCTACCTCGACGATCGCGCCGAGCTGGACAAGGTGCTCGCCTCCGGCCGCGAGCGGGCGCGGGAGATCGCCTCCCGCACCCTGGCGGACGTCTACGACAGGGTAGGGTTCCTGGCGCCGTAGCCACTGTGCAGTAGCGAACAGCAGGAGGACGTCCCCCCATGCTCCAGAAGTACCGCGACAAATGGCCGTGGTTCGACCACCTCGTGGACGCGGGGATGCGGTACCAGGACAAGAAGGGCGACTACTTCGGCGCCGGGATCACCTACTTCAGCGTCTTCGCGCTGTTCCCGCTGATCATGGTGGCCTTCGCCATCGGCGGCTACGTCCTGATCAACGACGCCGAGCTGCTCGCGGAGATCAAGAACCAGATCAACACCGTGATCAGCGAGGAGAGCCTGCGCAAGTCGGTGAGCGACCTGATCGACCAGGCCATCGACTCGCGCAGCACGGTCGGCATCATCGGTCTCGCCGGTGGCCTGTGGGCGGGCCTCGGCTGGATGGCCAACGTGCGCGCCGGCCTGACCGAGATGTGGGACAGCGAGGTCCCGGAGCAGAACTTCGTCAAGACGAAGATCGCGGACCTCGGTGCGCTCGCGGGACTGTTCGTCGCGCTGGTCGCGTGCATCGCCCTGATGGCGGCGGGCAGCAGCCCGCTGACCGGCAAGCTGCTCAAGGCGGCGGGCCTGGACGACATGCCCGGCCTGCACTTCCTGATCTCCGGCGCGACCCTGCTCGTGACGCTCCTCGCTATGTGGCTGCTGTGGACCTTCGTCATCGCACGACTGCCCCGCGTGCAGTTCCCGTGGCGCAACGCCACCCGCGCCGGGCTGCTCACCGCGGTGGCCTTCATGATCCTGACGCAGTTGGCGACGCTGCTCATCGGGAGCGCGATGCGCAGCCCCGCGGGCGCGACCTTCGGCCCCATCCTCGGCATCATGCTGTTCATCTACTTCACCGCCCGGATCGTGCTCTTCGCGACCGCCTGGGCGGCGACCGATCCGCGCAACCAGCGCTACGTGATCCCGGCGGCCCCTGAGCCCGTGGTGATCTCGCCCGTCGTGCGCGCGGAGCCGGATTCCGGCCGGACGGCGATCGCCGGTGCGGCGGGGTTGGTCGCGGGTCTCGGCATCGGCTCCCTGCTGCGCCGCAAGCGCTGACGCCGCCCGATCTCCCGCGGCTCAGGCGTCCTCGGGCGCCGTCGCCCGCGACAGCGTGCGGCCGCGGAAGAAGGCGGGCCGGGTCACCGCGCACGCGATCATGAGCGGGACACCGAGCACCAGCATGCCGACGCCGATGACGAACACGCCCCCGACGCCGCCGATCACGGTCTGCCCGTAGTCGGGCGAGAGCATGTCGACGGTGCTCCGGCCGAACGCCCAGATCATCGCGATCCCGCCGAGCACGGGGAAGATCAACCGCAGCACCAGGTTCCGCAGCGACCGGCGGACGGTGCGCCGGAAGTACCACGCGCACGCGAACGCCGTGATCGCGTAGTAGAAGGCGACGGCGAGGCCGAGCGAGCTGATCGAGTCCTCCAGGGTGTTGCGGCTCAGGAGGGCGAGGGTCAGGTAGAAGGCCAGCGCGGAGCCGCCCATCACGACGGTGCCGAACGACGGCGTCAGGTACTTCGGGTGCACCCGCGCGAAGCGCTCGGGGACAGCCCGGTAGATCGCCATCGCGAGCGTGCCGCGCGCGGTGGGCAGCACGGTCGACTGGGTCGAGGACAGCGCCGAGAGTGCGACCGTGAGCACCAGCAGCCCCGCGAGCACGGCGCCCCCGACGGGACGGCCCAGCACGGTGAGCACGTCGTCGTGGTTGTCGGTGTTGCCCAGCCCCAGGCCGGTGTCTCCGAACCCCGAATAGGCCTGCACGGCAACGGCGACGAGCACGTAGGTGCCCATCAGCACGACCGTGGCGAGGACAGCGGCGCGGCCCGGCGTCGAGGACGAGTCCCTGGTCTCCTCGCCGACTGCGAGGCAGGCGTCCCAGCCCCAGTAGAGGAAGATGCACAGGATCACCGCGGCCGCCACCTGCGAGGAGCTCAGCCCCGTCGGATCGAGCCAGTCCCAGCTCGGCCGCACCGCCTGCGGCCCCGCCGAGCCGCGGTACACGGCCCACAGCGCCGCGACGGCGGCCACTCCGAGCACCGCGAACTGGATCGTCATGAGCACGTTCTGCATCCGCTCCGAGACGACGATGCCGCGGTAGGAGACCCACGTCATCGCGACGATGAGCGCGCAGCCGAAGAGCACCACCACCAGCCGGTCCTCGGCGAGCGATTCCAGGCCCACGAACCGCAGCAGGTACGACGCCGAGATCTCCGCGACGTTCGCCAGGCAGATGATGGCGGAGACGGCGAGACCCCATCCGCCCATCCATCCGATCCACGGCCCGAACGTCCTACTGCCCCAGGTGAACGTGGTCCCCGCGTCCGGGGTGTCGGCGGCCAGCTCCTTGTAGGCGACGGCCACCATGAGCATCGGCAGGAAGGCCACGACGAACATCGCCGGCGCCTTGCCCTGTACGTGCCCCACCACGCCGCCGAGCGTGGCCGCCAGGCTGTACGCCGGCGCGGTCGACGACAGCCCGATCGCCATGTTGCTCACCAGGCCCAGGGAGTTCGAGCGCAGCCCCTTGTCCGGGACGGAGGAGGTCCCGAGCGGTGCGGTCACCACCTCAACGGCCCCGGTTGGTGCGCATCGCCGCGCCCACCAGTACGGCGATCAGCGCGAGCCCGCCCAGGCCGATCAGCAGCCGGGTGCCACCCGACATGCCCGACGGTCCGCTCTCCACGACCAGGTCCTCGCCGCCGTCCGGGCGCTGCGCCGGGGCGTCGGGGGTGACCAGGGTGCCCACCGATGTGCCGCGCAGCGCCACGCCGTAGTCGAGCAGGCGGCGGTACTGGTCCCAGTACGTGTTGCCGGTCTGCGACAGGCCGAACATCTGCACGATCAGGTAGCGCCGGCCGTCCCGGTCGACGGCGCCCACGAAGGTCTTCTTCGCGTCGTCGGTGTAGCCGTTCTTGCCCGCCACGGCGCCGGGGAAGTCGGTGAGCAGGCGGTTCTCGTTGACGATCGGGTAGGGCGCGACGGACGTCGGCGCCGGCGGCGGGCTCTGGCCGGGGGCGGGCGGGGTCGACGGGGCGGTGGTCGGCACGGGCGGGTGGCCGGGGAAGACGACCTGCGGCGTCGCGGCGATCCGCACGAACCGGTCGTCCCGCAGGGCGGCGCGCAGGATGAGCGCCATGTCGTACGGGCTCGAGCTCATGCCCGGTCCGTCCAGGCCGGACGGCGAGGCCGTCCGCGTGTCCCGGGCGCCGAGGGACTCCGCGAGCTCGTTCATCTTCGCCAGCGTCGTCTCGATCCCGCCGAGCTGCCGGGCGAGCGCGTGCGCGGCGTCGTTGCCGGAGGCCAGCAGGAGGCCCTCGAGGAGCTGCTCGACGGTGTAGCGGCCGCCGACGTTCACGCCCGCGCCGTTGCCCTCCTGCGCCGCGTCCTCCGCCGTGCCCTCGACCACCGTGTCGAGGTCGAGATCGCGCAGCACGACCTGCGCGAGCAGCACCTTGATGGTGCTCGCGGGACGGTACCGGCCGTGCGGGTCCTTCGCCGCCAGGACGACGGGGGCGCTCCCGTCGGTGACGTCGGCGATGAGCCAGCCGGCCGAGTCGATGCCGGGCGGGACGGGCGGCGCACCGTCGGGCAGGACGAGGCCGCACCCGGCGAGCTTCGCGCCCCCGACGGGCGGGTCCGGCACGGGCAGCGGCGTCGGGGAGGGCTGCCCGGGGCGGGGTACTTCGGATGCGTCGACGGCCGGCGGCGGGAGCCGCTTGTGCGGGCAGGAGTCCGTCACCAGTGTCTTCACCGCCGGGCCGGGCGTGGGCGAGGGCGGCGGGACCGGCGTCGCGGCGGCCGGGGCGGCGAGGGCGCCCAGCAGGCCGGCGGTGGCGAGGACTCGGCCCGCGGTCGTCAGAGTGCGCGCGATCATCGCGCTCATGGTAGTCGGCTACGGTGGCGGAATGACGGAGCGTTGTTCGAGTTTCACCGATGAGCCGCTCCCCGGTACCGCGACCACGGAGACCGGCTGGCTCTGCATCGAGAACGAGTCGGGCTGGGGCCGCGACCCGTTCTCGGGCGAGGCCTTCGTGCCGGCCGTCGGCGCGGCGATCGAGCGGTTCGCCGCGGAGCGCGACCTGCGGGTGCTGCTGATCCGCCGTCCGGGCCGGCTACCGGCCCCCGGCCGGCTGCGGGTCTTCGTGGCGGACTCGGTGCCGGGGGCGACGTCCCTGCGGATGTTCACGGTCACCGATCACGCCGAGATCCCCGCGCTGCCCGTCGACGAGCCGGCGGCGGGGGAGCCGGCCGAGCCCATCGCCCTGGTGTGCACCAACGGCAAGCGCGACGTGTGCTGCGCCGTGCTGGGTCGACCCATCGCCGCGACGCTCGCCGCCCGGTACCCCGAGCCCGTGGTGTGGGAGTGCTCGCACACCGGCGGTCACCGGTTCGCGCCCGTGCTCATCGTGCTGCCGTCGGGGTACACGTACGGGCGGGTGAGCGACCCGCAGGCGCAGGAGGCCCTCGACGCCGCCCGCGCCGGCGTCGTCTCCACGGCCGGGCTGCGCGGCCGCTCGTCGATCCCGCCCGCCGAGCAGGCCGCGGAGGTCGCGGTCCGGGAGCTGCTCGGTCCCGTCGGGCCGGACGTCCTGCGCACCGCGTCCGACGGCGCCGGCGCCGTCACCGTCCGGCACGAGGACGGGCGGGTGTGGACGACGACGGCGACCGCCGAGGAGCTGCCGCCGCGGATGATGTCCTGCGGCAAGAAGCCCTCGTCGGCCCGGGCGTGGCGGATCTCCGATCTGAAAGCGGACGGGAACTGACACCAATTCCCGCGAGAGTCGTGGGTATGACTGAGAAGACACCGGAACCGGGCTCCTACGACGACCCGGAGATGCCCTGGAACACGCTGACCGAGGAGACCATCGGCGACTGGAACCGGACCGTGATCGACGAGTTCCGGGCGAACGCGGGTGCGGTCGGCGGCGCCTACCAGGGCGGTTCGCTCCTGCTGCTCACCACGACGGGCGCCCGGTCCGGGCGCCCGCACACCGTGCCGCTGGGCCCGCTGCATCGCGGCGAGCAGATGTACGTCAGCTCCTTCATCGAGAGGGCGTACCCGGCGTGGTGGCACAACGCGCGGAAGAACCCGGACGTGGTCGTCGAGATCGGGGCGCGCACCGTGCCCGCGACGGCTCGGGTGCTCGAGGGCGAGGCGTACGCCGAGTTCGCCGCGTGGGCGCTCGCGGACAACCCCGATCTCGCGGCCTTCCAGGCGAGGGTGGACCGGCCGATCCCGCTGATGACGATCACGCCGCGCTGACGCCGGGGCGTTTCGCCCCGGTTCGCACGGTTCGCCCGACCCGAATATTCCATCTGGAGTATTTCCGGGGTAGCGTGACCGGCGAACGCGGAGACGGAGGTGGCGCATGGCGCGGGAGAGGGCCCTGACCCCACTGGCGATCGCCGCGCTGGCTCTGCTCACCGAGCGGGACATGCATCCCTACGAGATGTTCACCACGATGACCGAGCGGCGAGAGGACCTCGTGGTCAAACTCCGCGCGGGCTCGCTCTACCACACCGTGAACCGGCTGGCCGAGGACGAACTGGTCGCCGAGACCGGTACCGAGCGCGACGGCAACCGGCCCGAGCGCACCACCTACACGATCACGGCGACGGGGCGGGAGCGCTTGCAGGACACCGTCGCCGCGCTGCTCGCCGAACCCGCCGAGGAGTATCCGAGCTTCCCGCTCGCCGTCTCCGAGGCGCACAACCTCGACCGCGACCGGGTGCGCGAGCTGTTCGCGGCGCGGCTGCGGCGCATCGAGGCCGACACGGCGGCGATGCGCGCGGGCCACGCCCGTGCGCTCGGCCACGCCGCCGCGATGCACCTGCTCGACCTGGACTACCTGATCGCGATGCGTACCGCCGAGGCCGACTGGCTGCGGCGCACCATCGCGCGACTCGACGACGAGACCCTGGAATGGAAGGCGACCTGTCATGACGAATGACGCCACCACCGCGAAGCAGTACGACCCCGGCGCGCTGCCCGGCCTGCCCTCGGGCTACCGCCCCTGGCCCGCCCTGTGGGCGCTGGTCGTGGGCTTCTTCATGATCCTCGTGGACTCGACGATCGTCTCCGTCGCGACCGACGCGATCTGGATCGACCTGACCAACGGCACCGACCTCAACGGCGTCATCTGGGTGACCAGCGGCTACCTGCTCGCGTACGTGGTCCCGCTGCTGCTCGCCGGACGCCTCGGCGACATGTACGGCCCCAAGCGCCTCTACCTGGCCGGCCTCGTGGTCTTCACCCTCGCGTCGGCGTGGTGCGGGCTCTCCGGCTCGATCGGCATGCTCATCGCCGCCCGCGTCGTGCAGGGCCTCGGCGCGGCGCTGATGACGCCGCAGACGATGGCCGTCATCACCCGCACCTTCCCGCCGAACAAGCGCGGCACCGCGATGGCCCTGTGGGGCTCCGTCGCCGGCGTCGCGATCCTCGTCGGCCCGCTGGCGGGCGGCGTGCTGGTGGACCGCCTCGGCTGGGAGTGGGTCTTCTTCGTCAACGTGCCCGTCGGCATCGCCGCGTTCATCGCCGCCGTGATCCTGGTGCCGAACCTGCCCACCCACAAGCACAAGCTGGACTTCCCCGGCATCGTGCTCAGCGCGCTCGGCCTGTTCCTGCTCACCTTCGGCCTGCAGGAGGGGCAGAAGGAGAACTGGTCCTCGATCATCTGGACGATGATCGTCGGCGGACTGGCGCTGCTCGTCGCCTTCGTGTGGTGGCAGTCCAAGGCGGCCGAGCCGCTGATGTCGCTGACGTTGTTCAAGGACCGCAACTTCTCGCTCGCCAACGCCGCGATCGCCTGCATGGGCTTCTCCGTGACCGGCATGTCGATCCCGCTGATGCTGTTCGCGCAGAAGTCGATGGGGCTCACGCCCACCCGGTCGGCGCTGCTGCTGATCCCGCTGGCCGTGATCTCCGGGGCACTGGCGGCACCGTCGGGCAAGCTGGCCGACAAGGTGCATCCGAAGTACCTCACCGGATTCGGTTTCGCGGCCAACGCGATCGCGCTGTTCTGGCTCGCCTTCGTCGCGCACGACACCACCCCGGTGATCGGCATCCTCGCGCCGATCGGCCTCATGGGCGTCGGCAACGCCTTCATCTGGGGGCCGCTGGCGGCCACCGCGAACCGTAACCTGCCCCTGCCGCTGGCCGGCGCGGGCTCGGGCGTCTACAACATGACCCGACAGGTGGGCGCCGTGCTCGGCAGCGCCGCGGTCGGTGTGCTCATGCAGCACCAGATCGAGGAGAAGTTCACCGCCGCCACCGGTCACGCGACCAGCGGCGGGGGCGCCATGACGACCGGCGGCCTGCCGGAGATGCTGCGCGGCCCGTTCGCCGACGCGATGGGATCGACGATCCTGCTGCCCGCCGCGGCGCTCGTCGTCGCCTTCGTGGTGGTGCAGTTCTTCGCGATCCCGACGCACCAGAAGAAGCCGGCCTGACCGCTCGACACCGAAGGCCGCGGCCGGCGCCCCGAGTGGGCGCCGGCCGCGGCCGTTGCGGTGCGGCTCAGCCGATCCGGCGGCGGTAGGCGAGCATCGCGGCGCCGTAGGCGAGGACCAGGATGCCGGCGCTCCAGGCGAGCGCGGAGACGAGATCGGCGGTGTCGACGGGACGCTCGGCGAGCAGCGCGGAGATCGTGTTCACGATCGAGGTGACCGGCTGGTTCTCCGCGAAGGCGCGCACCGGGCCGGGCATGGTCGCGGTGGGCACGAAGGCGGAGCTGATGAACGGCAGGAAGATCAGGGGATAGGAGAAGCCGGTCGCGCCGTCCACCGACTTCGCCGTGAGGCCGACGGCCACCGCGATCCACGTGAGGGCCAGCGTGAACAGCGCCAGGATCCCGGCGACACCCAGCCACCCGAGTGGGCCCGCGGACGAGCGGAAGCCCATGATCAGCCCCACCCCGATGATGATCACCACCGTGATGGCGTTCGCCACCATCGACGTGAGGACGTGCGCCCACAGCACCGACGACCGCGCGATCGGCATGGACTGGAAGCGCTCGAAGATGCCGCCCTGCATGTCGTTGAACAGTCGCAGCGCGGTGTACGCGATGCCGGACGCGATGGCCATCAACAGGATTCCCGGCAACAGGTAGTTCACGTAGTTCGCGTCGCCGGTGCTGCCCTTGATCGCCCCGCCGAAGACGTAGACGAAGAGCAGCATCATCGCGATCGGAGTGATCGCCGTGGTGATGACGGTGTCGGCGCTGCGGGTGATGTGCTTGAGCGAACGCCCCAGGAGGGCGCCGGTATCGGAGACGGCGTAGGTGGTCATGATCGATCCTCGGAGGTCGTGGTGGAATCGGAGCGGGTGCCGGTGAGGGCGAGGAAGATCTCCTCGAGGGTGGGCTGCTTCTCGACGTACTCGACCTTCGCCGCGGGCAGCAGGCGCTTGAGCTCGGCGAGGGTCCCGTTCGCGATGATCCGACCCTCGCGCAGGATGGCGATGCGGTCGGCGAGCTGCTCCGCCTCCTCCAGGTACTGCGTGGTGAGCAGCACCGTCGTGCCCTGCGCGGCCAGTTCTTTCACGACGTCCCACACCTCGATGCGGGCCTCGGGGTCGAGGCCGGTGGTGGGCTCGTCGAGGAAGATCACCGCGGGGTCGCCGATGAGGCTCATCGCGATGTCCAGGCGCCGGCGCATGCCGCCGGAGTACGTGCCCACCTTGCGGCCTCCCGCCTCGGTGAGGCGGAAGCGCTGCAGGAGTTCGTCGGCGACGGCGCCGGGGTCGCCCAGGTGCCGCAGCCGCGCCACCAGCACGAGGTTCTCGCGGCCGGTGAGGATCTCGTCGACCGCGGCGAACTGCCCCGTGAGACTGATGGATTCGCGGACCTGTTGGGCCTCGGAGGTTACGTCGTAGCCGTGCACGAGCGCGGTGCCGGCGTCGGCGCGCAGCAACGTCGACAGGATGCGGACCAGGGTGGTCTTGCCCGCGCCGTTCGCGCCGAGCAGGGCGAAGACGCTGCCGGGGGCGACGGCGAACTCGACGCCCCGCAGCACCGGCAGATCGCCGTAGGACTTCTCGATGCCGCGCACCTCGATGGCGGCTGTGGTGGTCATGGTCATGGTGTCCTCCTTCAAGGATGCGCGCTCAGCGGGCGCGTCGGATGTCGATGTCGCCGAACGTGGTCCGGGCGCGGACGGCCACGTGCTCGCCGTCGGGGGAGTCGGGGAGGCCGTCGTCGAGATGGTTGCGGACGCGGCCCTCCTTGGAGGAGAGGTCGAGCCATGCGGGGACGCCCTCGGCCACACCGACGGTGAGCTTGCCGTAGCTGCTCTCGATGTCGACGACCCCGCCGGAGACCTCGTGCAGGGTGATCGCGCCGTAGGCGGTCTTCGCGGCCACCGACGCGGCGGCGTGGTCGATGTCGAGGTCCCCGTAGGACAGGTTGGCCGAGACGCCACCGAGCGTCTCGCCGAGGCGGATGCTGCCGTGGGACGCCTTGAGGACGGCGTCACCGGCGACCGAGTCGATCCGGATCTGGCCGTGGTCGGCGGTGACCTCGGCGGAGCCGTCGACCGCACCGGCGGTGGCGTTGCCGTGCGCGGCGCGCAGCCAGAGGTCGCCGGTCGACTCCAGCTCGACGGTGCCCGTGGTCGCCTTGATCCGGGTAGCGGCCAGGCGCCCCTCGGTGCGCACGCTGCCGACGGCGCTCTCGGCGGTGAACCGGGAGCCGGCGGGCAGCTCGACGGTGACGTCCACCGATTCGGTGGGGCCGATGAGGCTCTGGAGACCGAACTTCGGCTTCGGGCCGATCACGGTGAGCCGCGTGCCGTCGAACTCGACCCGGGTGGCCTCCGCGCCGCGCCGGTCCGCGGCCTTGTTGGGGGAGCTGGGGGTGATGGTGACGACGGTGTCGGCGCGCTCGCCGGCGATGACGTCGATGTCGCCGACCTGGAGGTTGATCGCGAGGTCGATGGGCTCGGGGGTGGGGAAGACGGGCATGGCGGGACCTTTCGGAGGGTGCACTGGGCCGACCCCGCGGGGTGCGGGGTCCTGATCGGGCTGTGCGGTTATGGGGTGTTCGGTGGTGGGGCGGGTCAGCGGGCCCAGCCGGCGAAGTCGTCGCCGGTGCGCAGGGCGCGCGGCGCGGATCGTCGCTTGCGCGGGACGAGGGCGGCCGCGACGGCGCGCACCAGCCACGTGTTGACGGAGACGCCCTCGGCCGCCGCGGCCTCGTCGACCTGCGACTTGAGCGCATCGGGCAGGCGCAACGTGGTGCGGGAGGTGCTGGTGTCGTCGAAGTCGACGCCGGCGGTGGACGTGGTCTCGTCCTCCTGCTCGGTGCGCGCGGCGGCGACCACGAATTCGACCTCGCGGCCGCGCAGGCGCAGGTCGACGGAGCCGGGGACCAGGTCGCGGGTGATCTCAGCGGCCGCGGCGGACAGGGCGTCGAGCAGCACCAGCCGGGTGGCGGCGTCGAGGCCGGAGGCCAGGCGCTCGGCGCTCTCGTGGGCGTCGTCCACCCCGTTGTCGCCGGCGTCGTCGAAGTCGCGCTCGGCGGCCGCGATCAGTTGGCGCTGGAGGTCGGTGACGAAGGGCGTGATGTCCATGGCGTCAACTATGACACCATTGTGGTGTCACGTCAATGATGTGATGCGATAATCATGTGAAAGCAGTGCTCAAACGTGGTGTCAGGGTGGTGCGTCGCGGTGCTCACAGGGCGAAGAAGCCGCCCGGGCCGAAGGCGATATCGCCGAAACGGGTGCCGATCAGGTGGTGCGTGGCGGCGTCGGGATGCAACCCGTCGGGCAGCGGTAGGCGCACGTTGTCGTCCGCGCCGTACAGGGCTCGTCCGTCGAGGAGGTGCAGGTTCGGATCCTCGCCGGACCGGTCCGCGACGATCCGGGCCAGTTCCTCGCGGATGACCGTCAGCGTGAGCTTGCCCATGCGCACCTCGGCGGGGTCGCCCGTGGCCTCGAAGCGCAGTCGCTCGGCCGACGGCACGGGCATGACGGGGCCGGGCGTGTGCTCCTGGATCGGGCACAGGATCGGCGAGAGCACCAGCAGCGGCGTGGTGGGGTGTCCGTCGCGGATGGTGTCCAGGAAGCCGTGCACGGCCGGGGTGAACGCGCGCAGGCGCATCACGTCGAGGTTGGCGAGGTTGATGCCGATCTTGAGGCTGATCAGGTCGGCGGGGGAGTCGCGGATCGCGCGGGCGACGAACGGGTCGAGCACCGCGCTGCCGCCGAAGCCGAGGTTGAGCAGGTCCACGCCGCCGGCCGCCGCGGCGATCGCGGGCCAGGTCCCGGTGGGGTGAGTCGCGTTGGAGCCGTGGCTGATCGAGCTGCCGTGATGCAACCACACGCGATCCTTGGGCCGCTGCGGGCTCACCGGGGCGTTCGTGCGCAGCGCGATCAGCTCGGTGATCTCGTTGTGGGGCAGCCAGATCTCGACGTCCTTCTCACCCGCCGGCAGGCCCGCGAAGCGCGCGGTGCCCGGCGTGCCCGCGGTGCGTTCGGACCGCTGGGTCAGCATGTCGACGACGGTGTCGACGTTCCCGCCCGGCACCGTCGTCTGCGAGAGGAGGCGGCCGTCCACGACGAGGTCGTAGACGCCGTCGGGCTGCGCGGGCAGGCCCGCGTGGGCGCGCTTGGTCGGCAGCGTCTCCAGCTCGATCACCGTCGCCGCCGTGCGGAACACCAGGCGCACGCCGGACGGCTGCGCCTGCGCGCCGGCGAGCCGCGCGTCCGGGATGCGGCGGCGGGCGGCGACGGGGAGCCGGTGCGGCAGCAGGCCGTCCGCCGTCCGCTCGAGGTCGAGGTGGCCGCGCACCAGGGTGCCGTCGATCGGGGTGTCGATCAGGTCCATGGGCGGCCTCTCGTCGAATGAGGAACGCCCCGGACCTCGGGTGAGGTCCGGGGCGTTCCGGGCTGCAGTAAAGGTTCTAGCGGCTGAACAGGAGGGCGCGCTTGACCTCCTGGATGGCCTTCGTCACCTGAATGCCACGGGGGCACGCGTCGGTGCAGTTGAAGGTGGTGCGGCAGCGCCACACCCCGTCGACGCCGTTGAGGATCTCGAGGCGCTCGGCGGCGCCCTCGTCACGGCTGTCGAAGATGAAGCGGTGGGCGTTGACGATGGCCGCGGGGCCGAAGTACGAGCCGTCCATCCAGTACACGGGGCAGCTGGTGGTGCAGCACGCGCAGAGGATGCACTTGGTGGTGTCGTCGAAACGCTCGCGGTCCGTGGGGGACTGGATGCGCTCGCGGGTCGGCTCGTTGCCCGAGGTCATCAGGAAGGGCTTCACGGCGCGGAAGGCGTCGAAGAAGGGCTCCATGTCGACGACGAGGTCCTTCTCCACCGGCAGGCCGCGGATGGGCTCGACCGTGATGGTGATGTCCTTGCCCTCCTGCAGGAAGTCCTTCATCAGCATCTTGCAGGCGAGACGGTTGACGCCGTTGATGCGCATGGCGTCGCTGCCGCACACGCCGTGGGCGCAGGAGCGGCGGAAGGTCAGGGTGCCGTCCAGGTAGCCCTTGATGTAGAGCAGCAGGTTCAGGAAGCGGTCCGAGGGGAGCGCGGGGACCCGGTAGCTCTGCCAGCCGGCCGCGTCGGGATCCTCCGGGTTGAACCGGTAGACCTTGATCGTGACCATCGTGGAGCCGGGCGGGACCGGCGGCTGCACGGACGCGGGGGTGTCAACTGCGGCGGTCATCAGTACTTACGCTCCATCGGCTCGTAGCGGGTCTGCACGACGGGCTTGGTGTCGAGACGGATCCCGGACTCCAGGCCCTCGCCCTCCTTGTACGCCATGGTGTGCACCATGAAGTTCTCGTCGTCACGGTTCGGGTAGTCCTCGCGGGCGTGGCCGCCGCGGGTCTCCTTGCGGTTGAGGGCGCCGACGACGGTGACCTCGGCCAGCTCGAGCAGGAAGCCCAGCTCGATGGCCTCGAGCAGGTCGCTGTTGAACCGCTTGCCCTTGTCGGTGACGGTGACGTGCTCGTAGCGCTTCTTGAGGGCGCGCACATCCTCGAGGGCCTGCGTCAGGGTCTTCTCGGTGCGGAAGACGGCGGCGTTGTTGTCCATCGTCTGCTGCAGCTCGGTGCGGATCGCCATGACGTTCTCGTCGCCGTGATCGCTGAGCATCGCGGCGACCCAGTTCTCGACCAGCTCGGACGGGTTCTCGGGCAGCGGCACGAAGTCGTGCGACTGCGCGTACTCCGCGGCGGCGATGCCGGAGCGGCGGCCGAAGACGTTGATGTCGAGCAGCGAGTTGGTGCCCAGGCGGTTGGCGCCGTGCACCGAGACGCAGGCGCACTCGCCGGCCGCGTACAGGCCGGGGACCACGTTGTCGTTGTCGCGCAGCACCTCACCGTGGATGTTGGTGGGGATGCCGCCCATGACGTAGTGGCAGGTGGGGTAGACGGGCACCAGCTCGGTGACGGGGTCGACGCCGAGGTAGGTGCGCGAGAACTCCATGATGTCCGGCAGCTTGGCCATCAGGGTCTCCTCCGGGATGTGCGTGACATCCAGGAGCACGTAGTCCTTGTTCGGGCCGGCGCCGCGTCCTTCGAGCACCTCGAGCACCATCGAGCGGGCGACGATGTCGCGCGGCGCGAGGTCCTTGATGGTGGGGGCGTAGCGCTCCATGAAGCGCTCGCCGTCGACGTTGCGGAGGATGCCGCCCTCGCCGCGGACGCCCTCGGTGATGAGGATGCCCAGGCCCGCGAGGCCCGTCGGGTGGAACTGGTGGAACTCCATGTCCTCCAGGGGCAGGCCCTTGCGGAAGACGATGCCCATGCCGTCACCGGTGAGGGTGTGGGCGTTGGAGGTGGTCTTGTACATGCGACCCGAGCCGCCGGTGGCGAAGATGATCGCCTTCGCGTGGAAGACGTGGATCTCGCCCGTGGCCAGCTCGTAGGCGACGGCACCGGTCGCGACGGGGCCGTTCTCGGTCTCCGTCAGCGCGATGTCGAGGACGTAGAACTCGTTGAAGAACTCCACGTCGTGCTTGACGCAGTTCTGGTACAGCGTCTGCAGGATCATGTGGCCGGTGCGGTCGGCGGCGTAACAGGCGCGGCGCACGGGCGCCTTGCCGTGATCGCGGGTGTGACCGCCGAAGCGGCGCTGGTCGATCTTGCCCTCCGGCGTGCGGTTGAAGGGCAGGCCCATCTTCTCCAGGTCGAGCACCGCGTCGATGGCCTCCTTGGCCATGATCTCCGCGGCGTCCTGGTCGACGATGTAGTCGCCGCCCTTGACCGTGTCGAAGGTGTGCCACTCCCAGTTGTCCTCCTCGACGTTGGCGAGGGAGGCGCACATGCCGCCCTGCGCCGCGCCGGTGTGGGAGCGCGTGGGGTAGAGCTTGGTGAGCACTGCGGTGCGGGCGCGCGGCCCGGCCTCGATGGCCGCGCGCATTCCGGCGCCGCCGGCGCCGATGATCACCACGTCGTAACGATGTTCCTGCATGATGCGGGTGAGTCCTTCCTGGCCGCTACTGGGCGGTGGGCACGGAGGCCGGATCGAACGAGAGCAGCGCGTACGAGCCGAGTCCCACGGTGAGGATCATCGACAGCACGAGCAGGGTCTTGAGCCAGAACCGCGTGCGGTCCTTACGGGCGTAGTCGTCGATGATCACGCGCAGGCCGTTGCCGCCGTGCAGCTGCGCGAGCCACAGCATCGTGATGTCCCAGATCTGCCAGAAGGGGCTGGCCCAGCGCTGCGCGACGAAGGCGGCACTGATCCGGTGCACACCCTGGCTGTCGAGCGCGAGCATGATGAAGACGTGCCCGAAGACGAGCACGAGGAGTGCGACGCCGGAGAAGCGCATGAACAGCCAGGCGTACTTCTCGAAGTTGCCCGCGGCCGGACGGTGCGGCGAGCGCGGGTTGTCGAGCGAGGCGGGGCGGTCGTACTGCTTGAGCAGCGTCTTGGCGAGCTTGGGTTCGTTCGCGGTAGTCATATCTCTTCGTCCCCCTAGGCGTGCGAGATCATGATGTAGAGGAGACGCGCTGCCATGCCCGCGCCGGTGATGAGGAAGACCGTCCAGACGATGATCGACATCGCCTTCTGGTACTGCACGCCCTTGCTCCAGAAGTCCACGAGGATCACGCGGACGCCGTTGAGCGCGTGGAACAGGATGGCCATGACGAGGCCGATCTCCAGCAGGCCGATGATCGGCGTCTTGTACGTCTTGATGATCGCGTCGTACGCCTCGGGATCGATGCGGATGACCGCGGTGTCGAGGACGTGGACGAACAGGAAGAAGAAGATGGTGACGCCGCTGATGCGGTGCAGCACCCAGTTCAACATGCCCGGATCGCCCTTGTAGAGGGAGACGCGGCGCGGCTCCTCGGCGGCCGCCACCTCGGTACTACTGCTCATCGAGTCCTGCCTTCGACATCGTTTCTTGGATACGGCCGGACATCGGTCGACGGAGGGGAGCTGAGCCCTCTCGTCGGCGTCGATCGCGACGTATACCTGAACCCACGCCTTGACCTTAAACCCACCGGAATGTGGAATCGAAACCACGGTCCCGATCCGTTGGGGCCGAACAGATTTAGTTAGGTTTGCCTGACCGATATTGATCCGGAATCAACAAGCCTCCGGAAAGGAGTGATCGGCTGTGTCCGACATCGACTGGGAGGCATTGCGGCGCACCGCCGTCGACGCCATGGGGAGGGCCTACGCCCCCTATTCGAAGTACCCCGTGGGGGCGGCCGCGGTGACGGACGACGGTCGCGTCGTGTCCGGTTGCAATGTGGAGAATGTCTCATACGGGTTGACCCTGTGCGCCGAATGCGGACTCGTGAGCGCGCTGCATTCCTCGGGCGGCGGGAGACTGCGCGCCTTCACGTGCACCAACGCCAACGGCGACGTCCTGTTGCCGTGCGGTCGCTGCCGGCAGCTGCTCTACGAGCACGGCGGTGGCGAGCTCCTGATCGACCACCGCGCCGGGCCGATGCCGCTGAGCCGGCTCCTGCCCGACGCCTTCGGGCCCGACGACCTCGACGAGGTCCGATGACCACCGACCACGATCCGGCCGACCGCGGTCGCGCCGACGACGATCCCGCCCACGAGAAGAGGAACACCCGATGACCGAAGTCTTCGACGCCGTCTCCGTCATCGCGACCAAGCGCGACGGTAAGGCCCTGTCCGACGGGCAGATCGATTGGGTGATCGACCGGTTCACCGCCGGCGAGGTCGCCGATTACCAGATGTCCGCGCTCGCGATGGCGATCTATCTCAACGGGATGGACCGCCGGGAGATCGCCCGCTGGACCGCCGCGATGATCGCCAGCGGCGAGCGCCTGGACTTCACGGAGCTCCGCCGTGCCGGCCGCGCGCTGGCCACCACCGACAAGCACTCCACGGGCGGCGTCGGCGACAAGATCACGTTGCCGCTCACACCGCTCGTCGCCTCCTACGGCATCGCGGTGCCGCAGCTCTCCGGCCGCGGACTCGGCCACACGGGCGGCACCCTGGACAAGCTCGAGGCGATCCCCGGCTGGCGCGCGGATCTCACCAACCAGCAGATGTTCGACCAGCTGGAGAAGGTGGGCGGCGTGATCTGCGCGGCCGGCTCCGGCCTCGCGCCCGCCGACAAGAAGCTCTACGCGCTGCGCGACGTCACGAGCACCGTCGAGGCCATCCCGCTCATCGCCAGCTCGATCATGAGCAAGAAGATCGCCGAGGGCACCGCCTCGCTCGTGCTCGACGTCAAGGTCGGCAAGGGCGCCTTCATGAAGACCGCGGCGCAGGCCCGCGAGCTCGCCGAGACCATGGTCGCGCTCGGCCACGACTCGGGCGTCGACACCGTCGCGCTGCTGACGGACATGTCCACCCCGCTCGGCCGCAGCGCCGGCAACGGCCTCGAGGTCGCCGAGTCGCTCGAGGTGTTGGCCGGCGGCGGACCGTCGGACGTGGTGGAGCTGACGCTCGCCCTGGCGAAGGAGATGCTCACCCTCGCCGGCGTCGACGCCGACCCCGCCGAGCACCTGGCGAACGGTCGGGCGATGGACAGCTGGAAGGCGATGATCGCCGCCCAGGGCGGCGACCCCGAGGCGCCGCTGCCCGTCGCGCAGCACACGCGCACCGTCGCCGCGCCCGCCTCGGGCGTGCTCACCGAGCTCGACGCGATGGGCGTCGGCATCGCCGCCTGGCGCCTGGGTGCGGGCCGCGAGCGGCAGGGCGAGCCCGTGCAGGCCGGGGCGGGTGTCACCTGGCACGCGAGCGTCGGGGACACCGTCACCGCGGGGGAGCCGCTGTTCACGCTGCACACCGACACGCCGGAGAAGTTCGACGGTGCCGTCGCCGCTCTCGACGGAGCGGCCGTCATCGGCGAGTCCGCCGCGCCGCGAGGCTCCCTCGTCCTGGACCGGGTGACGATCTAGGGAGTGAGGACGCGGACGGGGGCGCCCGCGAGGAACGCGCGGACGTCCTCGGCCGCGTCCGCGTAGAACAGCCGGTACTGCTGCTCGGTGACGTAGCCGATGTGCCCCGTGAGCACCGAGTTCGGCAGGTCGCGGAGCGGATCGCCGGCGGGCAGCGGCTCGACGTCGAAGACGTCGAGCGCGAGCCGGATCGCGCCGCGCCGGGCGGCGTCCGCTGCGGCGGGGGTGTCCAGCACGCCCGCCCGGGAGGTGTTCACGAGCAGGGCGCCCGGCTTCATGGCGGCGATCTCCGCCGCGCCGACGAGGCCCCGTGAGCGGTCGGAGAGCACGTAGTGGATCGAGACCACGTCGGCGCGGGCGAACAGCTCGTCCTTCGGCACCGCCGTCACGCCCGCCTCGGCGGCGCGCGCCGGATCGAGGTTCGACGACCAGGCGATCGTCTCCATGCCGAAGGCGGCGCCGACGCGCGCCACTCGGCGCCCCAGATTGCCCAGGCCCACCAGGCCGAGCACCGCACCGTCGAGCTCGGTGCCGACGGTGCTCTGCCATCGCCCGGCGCGGATGTTGCCGTCCTCGACGGGGACCCGGCGCAGCGCCGCGAGGATCAGCGCCCAGGTGTGCTCGGCCGCCGCGGCGGGACGGTACCCGGTGTGGCACACCGTGATCCCCAGGTCCGCGGCCGCGACGAGGTCGATCGCGGCGTTGCGACGGCCCGTCGTGACGAGCAGCCGCAGCCGCGGCAGCGCGCGCAGCACGTCCGCGGGGAAGCGGGTGCGCTCGCGCATCGCCACCACCGCCTCGAACTCGGCGAGCTGCGCCGCGACGTCGGTCAGCGGGACCGTGAAGACGGTGACGTCCAGTCCCGAGAAGTCGCCGTACTCGCGGGAGACGGCCTGGAAATCGTCGAGGATCGCGATGCGCATGGCTTCACGCTAGCGGCCGGGGGTAGTGCTGGCACCACCCCGGATTCTCCCGCTCGGGCCAGGGACCGGACGCCGCGACGGACCTAGCGTCTACGGCATGATCGATACCGTGACCCCGTCCCCGGTGCAGCGCGAGCCCGACCGCGGTGCGCTCGACGCTCCGCTGCGCGAACCGCTGCGCTTCCTCACCACGTCCGCGCCGTGGCGCGGCCTGGCCTACTTCACCGTCTCGATGGTCATCGGCTGGGTGCTGTTCTTCCTCTACGCCGTGATCGTGCTGCTGCCCTTCGCGCCGGCCTGGTCGTACGGGCTGGCGAAGTTGGAACGCCGCCGCGTCGCCTGGCTCGGCGCGCCCGAGATCGGCGATCCGCATCCGCCGGTCAGCGGCACACTCTCCGCTCGCGCGGGTGCGAGGCTGGGCGAGCGCGCCACGTGGCGCGAGGTCGCCTACTCGTTGCTGCTCGCCGTGCTGACCCCGATCGTCTTCCTCGGTGCGTGCCTCGGGTGGGTCATCGGCCTCGGCCTCGTGGTGGCGCCGTTCCTGGACGAGCAGGTCACGGTGATGGGCGCGACCGTCGACGGTGTCGTCAGCCAGGCGTTCTGGGGCGCGGTGGGCGCGGTGCTGTGCGCGGTGGCCCTCTACATCACCTACGCGGTGGCCGCCCTGCAGGCGGCCGGCGCGCGGCTGCTGCTCAGCCCCACCGAGGAGGAGCTGCTCCGCCGCGTGGACGTCCTCGAGGCCTCGCGCGGCGTCCTGGTGAACTCCTTCGAGGGCGAGCGCCGGCGCATCGAGCGCAACCTGCACGACGGGCCGCAGCAGGACCTGGCGAGCCTGTCGCTGCAACTCGGCGAGCTGCAGCAGAGCCTGGCCGCGAACTCCTCGGACGAGACGCTCGGGGAGCAGGTCGCCGAAGCACAGGCCCGGCTCGAGCGCGCCATGTCGGGTCTGCGGGACACGGTCCGCGGCGTGCACCCGCAGGTGCTCGACGACGCCGGCGTCGAGGCCGCGTGCGCCGAACTCGGGGGCGCGATCCGGGTCGACGTGATCGCCGGGGACGGCTGGGAGCGGGGCCGTCGCCTGCCCGCCGAGATGGAGCAGGCGATGTACTACACGGCCAGCGAGGCCGTGACCAACGCGATCAAGCACGGTGGCGCGCAGCAGGTGTGGATCACCTTCGCCGCGGGCGTGCTCGGGGTCTCCATGACCGTCATGGACGACGGTGCCGGCGGCGCGGACCCCGCGCGCGGCACCGGGCTGGCCGGCCTCGTCGAGCGCGCCGAGGCGATCGGCGCGACGCTCACGATCCTCAGTCCTCCCGGCGGCCCCACCACGCTCTACTGGGCGAAGGCCGTGTCGTAGTCTGCGTGCGATGCGACTCGTCGAGCGCAGGAGTGGGCACGTGCGGACGGAAGGCGGCTCTCAGTCGTGCGGATCGTGATCGCCGAGGATTCGGTGCTACTGGCCGAGGGGTTGCAGCGGATCGTCGAACGGGCCGGCCACGAGGTGGCCGGCCTGCTCGGTGACGCCGCCGCCCTGCGGGCGCTCGACCCCGGCACCGTCGACCTGGTGGTGACGGATGTGCGGATGCCGCCCGGGCACGGCGACGACGGCCTGCGGGCCGCGCTGGACCTGCGCGCCGGGCGGCCGGACCTGCCCGTGCTCGTGCTCTCGCAGTACGTGGCGGCCGCGTACGCGCGGCGGCTGCTCGAGTCGGGCGGCGGCGTCGGTTACCTGCTCAAGGAGCGGGTCGGTCGGGTCGGGGACTTCCTGCGGGCGCTCGACACCGTCGCCGGTGGCGGCGTGGTGGTCGACCCGGAGGTCGTCGCGAAGATGTTCACCCCGACGGTCCTCGACCGGCTCACGCCGCGCGAAGGGGAGGTGCTCGCGCTCATGGCGGAGGGGCGCGGCAATCCCGAGATCGCCGCGGCCCTGGTGGTCTCGGACGCGGCGGTCGCCAAGCACGTGGCGAACATCTTCGCCAAGCTGGACCTGCCGCCCGAGGAGGGCAACCGCCGTGTGCGCGCCATCCTGACCTATCTCACGGAGCGCTAGCGCCGGCGCCGGTGTTACGCGCCGGTAGCCGGTAGTTTGACCGTATGGCGAATCCCACCGGCCCCACCCCCATCGACCTGCCGGCGCTGCGGCGCGCGCCCAAGGTGCTGCTGCACGATCACCTCGACGGCGGGCTGCGCCCCGCGACGGTCCTCGAGCTGGCGGAGGAGACCGGCTACGCGAACCTGCCCGCCGGCACCGAGCCCGAGCTGGCCGCGTGGTTCCGGGACGCCGCCGACTCCGGCTCGCTGGTGAAGTACCTCGAGACCTTCGAGCACACCGTCGGCGTGATGCAGACCCCCGCGGCGCTGGCCCGGGTGGCCCGCGAATGCGCGGAGGACCTCGCGGCCGACGGCGTGGTCTACGCCGAGGTGCGGTTCGCGCCCGAGCAGCACCTCGAGGGCGGTCTGTCGCTCGACGAGGTGATGGAGGCCGTGCTCGGCGGCTTCGCCGAGGGCGAGGCCGCGGCACGGGCGGAAGGCCGTCCGATCGTGGTGCGCTGCCTGGTCACCGCGATGCGGCACGCGGCCCGCTCGCGGGAGATCGCCGAGCTGACGGTGCGCTGGCGCGACCGCGGCGCCGTGGGCTTCGACATCGCCGGCGCCGAGGCCGGCTTCCCGCCCAGCCGTCACCTCGACGCCTTCGAGTACATGCGGGATCACTCGGCGCCCTTCACCATTCACGCGGGGGAGGCCTTCGGCCTGCCGTCGATCCACGAGGCGCTGGCCTTCTGCGGCTGCGACCGCCTGGGCCACGGCGTGCGGATCGTCGACGACATCACCGGCGTCACGCCCGGCGCGAGCGACTTCTCCGGCGCGCAGCTCGGTCGCGTCGCCGCCCGGGTGCGCGACGCGCGCATCCCGTTGGAGCTGTGCCCCAGCTCCAACGTGCAGACCGGCGCCGTGGCGTCGATGGCCGAGCACCCGTTCGATCTGTTGGCGCAGTTGCGCTTCCGGGTCACCGTCAACACCGACAACCGGTTGATGAGCGACACCACGATGAGCGCGGAGATGCTCAAGCTGGTGGACACCTTCGGCTACGGCTGGAGCGATCTGCAGCGCTTCACGATCAACGCGATGAAGTCCGCGTTCCTGCCCTTCGACGAGCGGCTCGCGCTCATCGACGACGTGATCAAGCCCGGCTTCGCCGTGCTGATCGGCTGACGCCGCAGCGCCCCGCGGCGCCGCCGCCGCGGGGTCCGGTCACTTGGAGGTGAGCCGGTCCTCGAAGTCGTGCTCGAGGGCCCGCCACGCCTCGGCCTCGTTGTCGAACGGGCCCGACGGTGCCAGCCGCCGCGGCTGGGGATCGAGCGCGTAGGAGACGAAGAAACCCAGCGGGGTGGTGGGGCGCAGCGCGTCCCGCACCGAGGCGTCGTCGGCGAAATCCGCCGCGTCGAGCAGCAGCTCCACCGCGAGGTCGAGCTGGTCGCGGTCGATGCGCCGCGGACCGTCGGCGATGTCCTCGCCGATGCCGGGCAGCACGTAGACGTTGTCGTCGTAGACGTCGATCTCCAGCGAGCCGTCGGTCGCGGCGACACGCACCTCGTCGTAGGTCGAGACCGCCGACAGGTCGGTGTCCTCGTCGTCCGCGAGGTAGCGCGCCAGGGCGCCTTCGGAGTCGAAGACGTAGATGCTGCCCTTGCGGCCCAGGAAGATCGGGTTGTCGTCGAGGTAGCAGCGCAGCGTGTAGTACTCACCGGTCGAGGTGATGATCTTGATCGGGTCGATTCCGACCTGGCCCCAGAAGGAGTCGTCCTCCTCGAACTCGGCGTCCTCCTCCACGGCCTCGATCTCGTCGGCCGCCGCGTCGTCGCCGAGGTACTCGTCGTCGTCCTCGTCGAGGTCGTCGGTGTCCAGGCCGGGCACGTCCTCGAGGTCGTCGTCGAGGTCGTCGGCGTCGGTGGCGAGCGAGGCGGCCTGCTCCTCCGCGGCCGCGAGCTCCTCCTCGGCAGCCTCCGTCAGGGTGGCCGAGACCTTGGGCGCGCTGACGACGCCCTCGATCGCGTCGATGACGTCGTCCCACTTGCGGCCGACGATCTGCCCCACCTTGTGCCACATCTCGGCGCCCTCGCGGCCCTCGAAGTTGCGGGTGCCGATGCGCACGGTGCCGAGCACCGGGTTGCCGTTGAAGAACTTGGTGACGTCGATCAGCTCGCACACCTCGCCGATCAGGCCGACGATCTCGAGGGTGTCCTCGAGCTCGGCGATCACCTCGGGCGTGGGCTCCTCGGCGGCCAGCTCGGGCACCGAGATCAGGTCGAAGCTGCGGTCGTCCCGCGGGACGAAGGCCTCCGCCGGCAGGGTGGTCAGGGCCTCCCACGCCGGGTGGTCGTCCAGGTCGTTCGGCTTGCCGCTGCGGGCGAAGGCCACCAGTTCCGCGACCGACGAGAAGCCGTACAGATCCTCGTCGAGGCCCAGGAAGGCCTCCCATTCGTCCTCCCCGTCACGCCAGCGGGGTGCCCAGAGGGTGTACACCGGGCCGTCGGTGAGGCCCAGTTCGATCGGGACGATGTCAGACGCCATGGCGCCCAGCGTAGTGCACCGGGCCACCTCCGCGTCGGCTGGAGGACGCCGCCGCGCCGGGCTCAGCCGGTCGGGCGGAAGAAGCCGTAGAACTGCTGCCCGATGTTGTCCGTGCGGATGGCCGAGATCTGCACCGGATCACCGGCCTCCACCATCCGGCCGTCGCCGATCACCATCGCCACGTGGCCCTCCCAGACGGCCAGATCGCCCGGCTGCAGTTCCCCCGCGCCGACCGACGCGCCGACTCCCTGCTCGTTGGCGAGCCGGGGCAGTTCGATCCCCGCCTGCCGGTAGGCCCACTGCGTGAAGCCGCTGCAGTCCAGGCCGACCCCCGGCGTCGTCCCGCCCCACGAGTACGGCACGCCGAGCTGCGTGAGGGCGGCCTGGACCGCGGCGGCCGCCTTGGCGTTCGGCGCCTTCACCACGGTGCCGTCGGGCAGGCGCACGTTGTAGCCGCCCTTGCCGTCGGCGCTCACCGTCGCGCTGCCGGACCGGCCCGCGGCGGACGCCGTCTTCGCGCCCCCGCTCCTGCCCGCGCCGCCGCCCTTGCCGGCGGAGGTCAACGCCGAGGCGAGGCCGCCGATCGGGGAGCCGCTGCCGCCGCTGCCGCCGCCGCTCGAGCCCGAACCGGTCCCGGTCGGCGAGGACGCGGTCGGGGTCGCGGACGCGGTGGTCGAGGCCGGGGTGGTCGCCGCCCCGCCGTCGACGGTGGCCGGCGCGGTCGGGGTGCTCTCCGCGAGCCCGGAGACGGTGCCGGTCTCGCCGTCGAGCTCCTCGCGCACGGTGCGCAGCACGTCCAGCGCCTGCTGCAGGTGATCGGCCGCGAGGGTGAGCACGGCGATGAGCCCGGTCGGATTGATCAGGGACGGGTTCGCCGCCTCCGCCTTGCTCACGAACGAGTCGAGGATCGCCTGCAGCCGCTCGCGGCCACGGCTGACGATCTGTGCGGCCGTCGTCACCGACTGCCTGATCGCCCCGGTGTGCTGCGACAGGGCGCTCGCGGCGGTGCCGCCGTCGCCGAGGGTGGCCGTCGCCGTCGTGGCGTCGACGCCCGTCCACTCCCGACCGACGGAGACGGTGGTCGAGTCCGTCTGCGCGCTGACCCGCGCCAGCTCGGTCTCGATGGTGCGGATCGCTGCGTCGACGCCGGCGGTCGTGAGATCACCGGAACCGAACGCGTCGATCAGCGCGCGCAGCGGCGCCGCCAGCGCCGCGACGATGCCGCTCACGGCGTGCCCAGCAGACCGAGCAGCGCCCCGGCGCCGCCCGCGTCGGCGGCGACCGCGGACGCGACCGTCCGTGCGGCTCCCACCGACGCCGACGTGTAGAACGCGGCCAACCGTGCCAGCTCGGCATCGGTCGCGGTGACGGCCCCCAGCAGCTCCGTCAGGTAGTCGCCGCCGACCACCCCGAACACCGGTGCGAGCGCCGCGGCCGAGACGGCGCCCGCCCCCGCGGCCGCCGTCACCGCCGTGGCCAGCGAACCCAGCTCGCCTCCGGCCGCCGACACCGCACCGGTCGTCATCAGAAACGGTTCCATCGCAATACCCCCTCATTGATTGGACGTCTCAGGGCCCCGCGCGGTTCCCGATACGCTGACCGCATGCAGATCACCGTGGTCGACCACCCCCTGGCCGCCGTCCGGCTCACCGCGCTCCGCGCCGAGGCCACCGACAACGCCTCGTTCCGCGCCGCGCTCAAGGAGCTCACCCAGATGCTGGTTTACGAGGCCATGCGGGAGGCGGTCGTCGCGCCCGTCACGGTGACCACGCCGCTCGAGGAGACCGGCGGTGCCGCGCTCGCAGCGCCGCCGCTGCTCGTGCCGGTGCTGCGCGCCGGGCTCGGCATGGTCGATCAGGCGCACGCGATGCTGCCGGAGTCGCAGGTCGGGTTCGTCGGTATGGGGCGCAACGAGGAGACGCACGTCCCCGAGCCGTACTTCCAGTCGCTGCCCGCCGATCTCGCGGGGCGCCCGGTCTTCGTGCTGGACCCGATGCTCGCCACGGGCGGCTCGATGGTGGAGACGCTGAGCCTGCTCGCGCAACGCGGCGCGACCGACGTGACCGCGGTGTGCGTGGTGGCGGCGCCGGAGGGCGTGCAGGCGCTCGCCGACTGCGGGCACCCCGTCCGCCTGGTCACGGCCACCGTCGACCGTGGCCTGGACGAGAACGCCTACATCGTTCCCGGCCTCGGCGACGCCGGCGATCGCCAGTTCGGTCCGCGCTGGACCTGAGTCGCTACGGCGCGGCCCAGAAGCCCGTCGCGGGCTCGGTGAACTCGCCCGCGGCGGTGCTGATCACCAGGCCCGACGGCGTGATGTTGATCGTGGCGTCGGGGGCCCGGGCCACCCAGCCGGGACCGGCGGGCAGCACACCCTCGATCCGGGTGCCGGAGCCGGTGTCCGTGCGGTGGCCCGCGTAGTACAGCGCGCCCGCGCGGTCGCACACGACGGCCTGGGAGGTGTTCGTCAGCACCATCATCCGGGCCCGGTCGCCATCGGCGCAGCGGGCCTGGGTGCCGACGAAGCCGAGCGCGTCCGTGCCGGGGATCGACGGTGCGGGGGCGGCGGGCGGCTCCGGGGGCGGCGGTGGGGCCGACGGCGTCGTCGACTCCGAGGACGGTGCCGGCGAACCGGACGGCGGCGCGGCGACGGGGGCCGGCTCCGTGCGGCGGTCGCCGCTCACGTACGCCGTCGCCGCCACCGCGGCGGCGATCACGATGAGCACCCCCACCAGGACCGACCCGGCGATCACTCGACGGCGCCCGGGGTCGGACGGGCCCACTGGCCGGCTCACCCGAAGGCCGCCCACTTACGCACGGTCTCGGTCACCGCGGTGAGCCGCTGCCGGGCGCGCGCCTGCGCGTCCGTCGTGTCGTCGTCCGTGGTCACGCGCTCGATCACCTCCAGGTAGAACTTCGCCTTCGGCTCGGTTCCGGAGGGGCGCACCGTGACCCGGACGCCGTCGCCGCGGAACACCAGCGCGTCCGTCGCTGGGCGGGCCGTCAGGAGATCCTCACAGCCCACGGCGGTGTTTGCAACCTCAACGGGAGGATCGGCGCGCAGGGCGGCCATGATCGCCCCGATCCGGGCGACGTCGTCCACGCGCAGCGCGTACTGGCTCGACAGGTACACGCCGTGCCGGCGGTACAGGGCGTCCAGGGCGTCGGGAAGGCCGCTGCCACCGGCCTTGAGCGCCGCGGCGTAGCCGGCGGCGACCACCGCGGCGGAGATCCCGTCCTTGTCGCGCACCGTCGACGGATCGACGCAGAGCCCGAGCGCCTCCTCGTAGGCGAAGACGAGTCCCTCGCCCGCCCGGACGAGGTTCTTGAAGCCGGTCAGGGTGCGCGCGTAGCGGGCCCCGCGACCCTGCGCGATCGCGCCGAGCAGCTCGGAGCTGACGATCGTCGTCGCCACCAGTGGGTCCGACGGCGCGCCCGCCAGCGGCTCGTCGAGCAGGTGCGCGCCGAGCAGGGAGCCGGCCTCGTCGCCGGTGAGCATGCGCCAGCCGTCGGGGAAGCGGGCGCCGAGGGCGCAGCGGTCGGCGTCGGGGTCGAGCGCGACCGCGAGATCCGCGTCCACCCGCTCGGCGAGTGCGAGCAACAGGTCCGAGGCGCCGGGCTCCTCGGGGTTGGGGAAGGTCACCGTCGGGAACTCCCCGTCCGGGGCGAACTGCTGATCCACGACGTGCACATCGTCGAAACCGCTGCGCCGCAACGCCTCGAGCGCGACCGCGCCGCCCACGCCGTGCATGGGCGTCAGGGCGATCCGCAGGCCCGTCGCGGGTGCGGGCCGCAGCGATGCGACCCGGTCCAGGTAGGCGGCGACCACCTCGGTCGCCCGCGGGTCCGCGGGCACCGGCGCCCGGTCGATCTCCTTCGCCGGGGGAGCGGCGACGATGAGCCGCTCGATCTCGGCGTCGGCGGGCGAGACCAGCTGGGCCCCGCCGTCGAGGTAGACCTTGTAGCCGTTGTCGGCGGGCGGGTTGTGCGAGGCCGTGATCTGCACGCCCGCCACCGCGCCGAGCGCCCTGGTCGCGAACGAGACCCACGGGGTGGGGCCCGGTTCCGGGAGCGCCACCACGGCGAATCCCTGCGCCGCGAGCACCTCGGTGGCGGCGGCGAAGAACGCCTCGGAGCCGCGGCGGGCGTCGCGCCCGACGACGACGGTGCCGCCGCCCAGGCACGTGGCCTTCAGCCACTCGCCGAGTGCCCAGGTCGTGCGGGTCACCACCGCCACGTTCATGCCCGACGGTCCGCCGCGCACCGGACCCCGCAGGCCGGCGGTGCCGAAGGACAGCGGGGCCGCGAAGCGCTCGGCGAGCTCGTCGCCGCTGAGGGCGTCGAGCTCGGCGCGCGTGGCGGGGTCGGGGTCGCCGTCGATCCAGGCCAGGACCTGGGCCGCGAGTTCGCCGCTCACCTACATCGCCTCGATCACGTCGGCGAGCAGGCCACCCATCCGGGTGGCCGCCTCGCGCCCCGCCTCGAGCACCTCCTCGTGGTTGAGGGGCTCGCCGGTGATGCCCGCGGCGAGGTTGGTGACCAGCGAGATGCCCAGCACCGCGGCGTCCTCCGCGCGGGCCGCGATGGTCTCGTGCACCGTGGACATGCCCACGAGGTCGGCACCGAGGGTGCGCAGCATGCGGATCTCCGCAGGCGTCTCGTAGTGCGGGCCGGGGAGGCCGGCGTAGACGCCCTCGCCGAGCGACGGATCGACCGTGCGCGCCAGCGCGCGCAGCGCGGGCGAGTAGGCGTCGACGAGGTTGACGAACTGCGCGCCGACCATCGGGGAGCGGGCCGTCAGGTTCAGGTGGTCGGCGATGAGCACGGGCTCGCCGACGAACATGCCCTCGCGCAGGCCTCCGGCCGCGTTGGTCAGGATCACCGTGCTCGCGCCGGCGGCGCAGGCGGTGCGCACGGGGTGCACCACGCGCGAGAGGTCGTGCCCCTCGTAGGCGTGCGTGCGGCCGAGCAGCACCAGCACACGCTTGTCGCCGACGACGACGGCGGAGGCCGTGCCCTTGTGGCCGGCCGCGCTGGGCGGGGCGAAGTGCGGCAGGTCCGCCATGGGGATGGAGCCGACGGCGGTGCCGCGGGCGATGAGTGCGTCGGCCGCGGGCGCCCAGCCGGAGCCGAGGACGACGGCCACGTCGAAGGGCTCACCCCCGGTCGCCGCGAGCAAGGTCGCGGCAGCCTCCCGGGCCGCCGCGGAGGGATCATCGATGCCGAAGTCACGTGCTGCCGGATCTTGCGCCATGGCTCCCGATGCTAGCGGCTATCGTGATGCCCATGCCCTACGTCACGCGCACCGACGACATCTTCACGCTGTACCTCGGAGACGAGGGGGTCGAGCTCTCGGAGACCAACCCGGAGAACCGGTTCTCACCCGATTGGGTGGAGGCGGTGCACGCCCGGCTCGACGAGATCGAGCAGCAGGCCGCGGGCTCGGCCGCGGCCCTGGTGGTGACCGCGACGGGCAAGTTCTTCTCCAACGGCCTCGACGTGATGTACATCCTCGCCAACGTCGGCGAGCTGCCCGCGTACCTGGACCGCGTGCACACCGTCTTCAGCCGCCTGCTGACCTTCCCCATGACGACCGTCGCGGCCGTCAACGGCCACGCCTTCGGCGCCGGGGCGATGCTGGCACTCTCCTGCGACTTCGCCGTGATGCGCGACGATCGCGGCTTCTTCTGCCTCCCCGAGGTCAGCCTCAAGATGGGGTTCACCCAGGGCATGGCCACCCTGCTGCGCTCGCGCCTGCCGTACCAGACCGCGCTCGAGGCGATGACCACCGGACGTCGCTACGGCGGCGGCGACGCCGTGGCCGCGGGCATCGTGCAGGCCGCCGTCTCCGACGAGGAGCTGCTGGCCACCGCGACCGCCCGCGCCGCGACCAACACCGCGGCCGACGGCCCGACCCTGAACAAGATCAAGAACGACCTGCACGCGCCGCTCATCGCGGACCTCGCCGTCCCGACGACCGAAGTCAAGTTCGGCTGACGGTGACCGGTCGCGTCACCTCCGTCCTGGAGGCGCTCACCGGCACCGTCGACCTCGTCCGGGACGACCTGGTCGCGGTCAGCCGTGCGGTGCACGGCCGGCCGGAGCTGGCGTTCGAGGAGCACTACGCCTGCGGACTGCTCGCCGACGCGCTGGCCGGGCACGGCTTCGCCGTCGAGCGCGGGATCGCGGATCTCGAGACGGCGTTCGTCGCCCGTGCCGGATCCGGTCCGCTGCGGGTCGCGGTCTTCGCCGAGTACGACGCGCTGCCCGGCATCGGGCACGCCTGCGGGCACAACATCATCGCCGCTGCGGCCGTCGGCGCCGGCATCGCGCTGGCCTCGGTCGCCGACGAGCTGGGCATCACCGTCGAGGTCTACGGCACCCCCGCGGAGGAGTCGGGCGGCGGCAAGGTGCTCATGCTGCAGCGGGGCGTGTTCGACGGTGTCGGCTGCGCGGGCATGGTGCATCCGGCCCCGTTCGACGTGGTGCGCACCCGCACCCTCGCGCTCGCCGACCTCGCGATCCGGTTCTCCGGCCGCGAGGCGCACGCCTCCGCCGCCCCGTGGGCGGGCCGCAACGCGGGGGACGCCGCCACCGTCGCCCAGGTCGCGCTGGGACTACTGCGCCAGCACCTCGAGCCCGGCCAGCAGCTGCACGGCATCGTCAGCGAGGGCGGGACCGCGCCGAACGTTGTGCCCTCGGCGGCGGAGCTGCTCTACTACCTGCGCGCCGACGACGCGCAGTCGCTGGAGCGCCTCGCCGCCCGGGCCGGCGACTGCTTCGCCGCGGGCGCGCTGGGCGCCGGCTGCACCCATGAGGTGAAGGAACTCGCGCCCGCCTACACCGAGCTGCGCAGCGACGACGCGCTCGCCGCCGCGTACCGCGCCGCGGCGATCGCGATCGGCCGCTCGCCCGTGGCGCCCGAGTTCGAGGGCCTGGTGCCGCTGGGGAGTACCGACATGGGCAATGTGAGCCACGCTGTACCGTCGATCCATCCGCTGATCGGCCTCGAGACCGACGGGGCCGTGACCCATCAGCCGGAGTTCACGGCCGCCGCCGCCACCGAATCCGCCGATCGGGCCGTGCGCGACGGTGCGCTGGCCCTGGCCGCAGCCTTCGCTGCGGTCGCGGAGGACGAGGGCGAGCGCGCCCGGCTGCTCACGGCGGCCGAGCGCCGTGGAAGTGATGGAGGCGGACAGTGAGCGGGACTGCGGGCGAGGATCTCTCGAGGGCCGCGTACGTCGATCAGTGGTTGCGGCGCAAGGGCGACTGGCTCCGCGAGTTCCGCCGCGACCTGCACGCGTACCCCGAGCTGTCCTGGCGTGAGCAGCGCACCACGGGCGCCGTCTTCGAGGCCCTGACCGCCGCGGGCCTGCACCCGCGCAGGCTCTCCACCACCGGCCTGGTGTGCGATCTCGGGCCCGCCACGGGCGAGCGGGTCGCGCTGCGCGCCGACATGGACGCCCTGCCCATTCACGAGGCCACCGGCCTGGACTACGCCTCCACCGTCGCGGGCGCCTCGCACGCCTGCGGCCACGACGCCCACACTTCGATCCTGCTGGGCACCGGACTGGTGCTCGCCGAGCTCGACCGCGCCGGGCGCCTGCCCGTCGGCGTGCGGCTGGTCTTCCAGCCCGCCGAGGAGGTCATGCCCGGCGGCGCACTGTCGGCCGTGCGCGACGAGGTCATGCAGGGCGTCTCCCGCATCTACGCCCTGCACTGCGATCCCCGCGTCGAGGTGGGCAGGATCGGCGTCCGCTCGGGCGCCATCACCTCCGCCGCCGATCACGTCGAGGTGATCCTGCACTCGCCGGGCGGACACACCTCGCGCCCGCACCTGACCAGCGACCTGATCTACGCCATGGGCGCCGTCATCACCGGACTGCCGGGCGTGCTCTCGCGGCGCGTGGACCCGCGCTCGGGCACCATCATGGTGTGGGGCGCCGCCAACGCAGGCTCCGCGCCCAACGCGATCCCGCAGATCGGCGCGCTGCACGGGACGGTCCGCACCGGTGAGCACCACATCTGGGAGTCGCTCGAGCCGCTCGTGCGCGAGATCATCGCCGAGCTGCTCGCGCCCCTGCGGGTCAAGCACGAGGTGAACTACACCCGCGGCGTGCCGCCGGTGATCAACGAGCACCTGGCCGCCACCCGGCTCGCGGACGCCGCCCGCGCCGTCTCGCCCGACGGTGCCGTCGACACCCCGCAGTCCGGCGGCGGCGAGGACTTCTCCTGGTACCTCGAGGAGGCGCCCGGCGCCATGGCGCGGCTGGGCGTGTGGTCCGGCGAGGGCCGCCAGTACGACCTGCACCAGCCCGACTTCGTGCTCGACGAGCGCGCGCTGGAGATGGGCGTGAAGGTCTTCACGAACGTGGTGTTCGCCTCCGAACGCTGACCGCCGTGCCCGAGTTGTATCCGCGCTGACGGCCACCCGCAGTGCCACGGCGAGCCGGATGTCACATCCGTGGTTTCTGTGACCGGGTCCGATAGTCGGAATGAGCAGGCCGTCGACGAGGTGTCTACCTGCGGGGCGTGTCGTCGTTGAGAACTCGATAGACGACGTAGCCGGCGAACCAGAAAGTCGCGACCACGCAGACGCCGAACAGGACGTCGAAGAAGATCACCATGGTTTGCGCCGACCATCCACTCTCCACATGGAGAGCAGCTTACCAGGTAAGCTCTCCACGTGGAGAAGTCATCGCGGGAGCCGATGCTGCGAGCAGGTCTGGACCTGCTCGGACGGGTCGGGCTCAAGAACTGGTCGATGCGCGCGGTGGAGGACGAGGCCGGTGTTCCGCACGGGACTGCGCGCCATCATTTCTCGAACCAACGCGGACTCGTGCTGGCGATGGTGAGGCACCTGCTCGACGTCGACCGACCGTCGGACGGCGCGACGGTACACGACCAGGTCGTCAGGTGGGTGGGAATCGAATCGGGGTGGACCCGCGCGCGGTACGAGCTGATCGTCGCCTCCTTTCACGACGAAGAGCTGGCAGCGGAAATCGTGCGCGCACGCGACCGACTCATCGAGGATCTTGTTGATCGCGGGCTGAACCCGACTGACGCGACCGCGCTCGCAGTGTCGTTGGACGGTTTCGTGCTCGACGCGGTGTTGCGGCGTTCTCCTGCCGCGAGAGTCGATCTCGATGCCATCCTCAGTCGCTTCGGAGTCGACTAGATCGCCGTCAGTCGGCGCGCCAAGCGCGCGACAACTGCGGGTTCAGCGCCGGCTTCGATGCTGGTGGCATGACAGCCATCCGTCTGATTCGGCACGGTTCGCCCCTGACCCGCAGTTGGGTCCCGCCCACTGTCGTCGTCGACGGACGGATGTGTCCGGTGAACGACGACGACACGCTGATCCCCGTCTCGCCCGGGGTACGGATGCTCGCCGTGTCGGAGAACATGCCTGCCCCGTCGAAGTGGGCGTCGATGTCGGTCTCCGTGGCCCCAGGTCAGGTGGTCACGGTGTATTTCTCGCCGCCCGCGTTTCCCTCTGTGAGCGGTGTTCTGGGGTTCGCGCCGCAGACCCATTCGAGCTGGCCATGGATGTACGTACTCCTCGGAGTCCTCGCTCTGATGGTGATCCTGCCAGCCGCGGTGTTCCTCGTCGTCCTGCTCATCGCGGCGGCGTGACCGCCGGAGGGGGAGGTCGGGTGCGATCGATGAGGGCGTCGCCGAGGGCGGTGCGGCGGTAGAGGACCCGGTGGCCGTAGCGGGAGCTCTCCACGATGCCGTTGGCGCCCAGCACCTTCAGGCTCTGCGACACGGCGGACGGTGAGATCCCCAGTGCGGCAGCCAGGTCCACGACCGCGGCAGGGTCGGCAAGTGCTGCGAGCAGGTCGGCCTTCGCCGCCCCGATGAGTCTGCGCAGTGCGTCGTCCGCCACGGGGCGAACGGTTTCCGCGAGAGTCGCCGATCCGCGGGCCGGATAGCCGATGTGCGGCGCGGTGCGGCGGGGATCGTGCGCCACGGTGATCATGCCGATGAAGACACTGGGCATCAGGGTCAGCCCGCGACCGCCCGACGAGAAGCGGCCGGAACCGGCGGTGCACGCGAGGTCCACGCTGAGTTCGCCCGTGCGAGTCCATTCCACACGGGGACTGAGTGATTCGAAGAGCTTTGTGGGTCCGCCCGTCGCCAGGACGCCGCCCCGGTGGGTGACGTCCGACTCGAGGATCCGCGAGAGCGTCGGCCAGACCGGTGCGATCGCCGCGCGGTGGTAGTCGGCGAGGGCCTCGGCGATGACCGGTGCCGGGTCGTCGAGCGAGAGCAACGTCGCCAGGGCGGGGGACGGCGGTCCGTCCTCGATGAGGCCGGCCAGTTCGGTGTGTGCAGTCGCCGGATCGGTGGCCGCGACGGCGGCGACGTGGTCGTCGAACGACGGGCGGCCCGAGCCCGGCGCCGTGATCGGGGTGAGGAAGTCGGGGATCCGGCGCCCGGAGGGCGACACCAGGGCGTCGATGAGGTCCCGGTCGTACGTGGCGCGGAGCTCGTCGGCGGCCGCGCGCCAGGCGGTCAAGTGATGCGACGTGCGGTGAATGTGATTGAGGTGGAAAATGCTGAGCGCTGTTTCGTTGAGCGGGGACACCACGAATCGGGCGTCGGCCAGGTCGCCGACGTCCAGCAGGTAGGTCAACATGTAGGCGCCACCTAATTCATTGGAACCCGCGACGAGGTTCGTGTGTGCTTGCCGTATGAGCGAATACAGAGAGCACTGGAACCTGACGGCGGATCCTCCGATGGCAGCAGTCTACGCCCGTCTCGCGGACGCGCACGAGCGCTCGGAGGCCGAGCGGGCGGCGCGGAACCGGGTGGGGCGCACCGTCGACCTGCGGCGAAGTGGCGTGCGGCCCCGGCTGGCCGGCGCGCTGCGACGGCTTGCGACGGCCATCGAGCCGGCACCGGCGACCTGCGGGTCCGACGCGGCCTGAGGGGTCTACTCCGGGCCGTCGGCGGAGGCGCCGGGGCCGGGCCCGACGTTGCGGGATTCGCGGGTGCGGATGTCGAGGACGTAGTCCTCCGGGGCGCCGGCGATGTACGCCGCGTCGGCCATCACACCGAGGTAGCGGGCCGAGGGCAGGCCGCCCTCGAAGGCGTCGACGACGTAGAGCCAGGCCAGCGTCGAGCCGCCGTCGATGAGGTCGACCCGCGCCTTGAGCTTGACGTGGATGCCCAGCTCGGAGCCTTCCCAGCGGTCGAGCGACAGCTCGTCGTCGGGCGTCACGTCGTAGAGCACGACGAACACCTTGGCATCGGGATCGGACGGGTCCTCGGTGACCGTCGCGAGCGCGCCCTCCCAGCCGATGTCCTCGCCGGAGAAGGTCAGGCGCCAGCCCCGCAGCCACCCCGTACCTGCCATGGGCGAGTGCGGGGCGCGCTCGGCCATCTGGTCGGGGTGCATGTTGGAGCCGTAGGCGGCGTAGATCGGCACAGGTGGACTTTACCGCGCCCGCCCACCGCGTGGCTCTGCCCGACGGTGCCCGCACGCGGCGCGGGCCCGGGCGCTAGCGTGGCAACCATGACGAACATCGTGATCATCGGCGGCGGTCCGGCGGGGTACGAAGCAGCACTGGTGGCGGTGGCGCACGGCGGCGACGTCACGGTGATCGAGTCCGACGGGATCGGCGGCGCGTGCGTCCTGTACGACTGCGTCCCGTCGAAGACCTTCATCGCCTCGACCGGCATCCGCACCGAGACCCGGCGCGCCGTCGACCTGGGCATCGAGCTGCACTTCGAGCGCGTCGAGATCGACGTCGAGCGGATCAACACCCGCGTCAAGGACCTCGCCGCGGCGCAGTCGGCGGACATCCGCGCCCGGCTCGTGGGCGAGGGCGTGCGGATCATCCGCGGCAGCGCGGCCATCGCCCCGAGCAATCCCGGCATGGCGCAGCACGTGGTGAACGTGGTCACCCCGACCGGTGGCGAGCAGATGCTCGAGGCCGACGTGGTGCTCGTCGCCACCGGCGCGTCGCCGCGCGTGTTGGAGTCCGCCAAGCCGGACGGCGAGCGGATCGTCACCTGGCGCCAGCTCTACGACCTGGAGGAGCTGCCCACGCACCTCGTGGTCGTCGGATCCGGCGTCACGGGCGCCGAGTTCGTGCACGCGTACACCGAGCTGGGGATCAAGGTCACCCTGGTCAGCTCCCGTGACCGCGTGCTGCCGCACGAGGACGAGGACGCCGCCCTGGTCCTGGAGGACGCCCTGGTCGACCGCGGTGTCTCGCTGGTCAAGCGCGCCTACGCCGACAAGGTCGAGCGCACCGAGGACGGCATCGTCGTGCGGCTCACCGACGGCCGCACCGTGGAGGGCTCGCACTGCCTGATGACGGTCGGCTCCATCCCGAACACCGCGGGGATCGGCCTCGAGGAGGTGGGGATCGAATTGGACAAGGGCGGCTACATCCCCGTCGACCGGGTCTCCCGCACCAAGGTGCCCGGCATCTACGCCGCCGGCGACTGCACCGGCGTGCTGCCGCTCGCGTCCGTCGCCGCGATGCAGGGCCGCGTCGCGATGTACCACGCGCTGGGCGAGGGGGTCTCGCCCGTCAAGCTCAAGACGGTCTCGTCGGCGATCTTCACCCGCCCGGAGATCGCGACGGTCGGCGTCTCGCAGGCCGCGATCGACGACGGCACGTACCAGGCGCGCACCGTCATGCTGCCGCTCGCGACCAACCCGCGCGCGAAGATGTCGGGGCTCAAGCGCGGCTTCGTCAAGGTCTTCTGCCGTCCCAATACGGGCCTGGTGATCGGCGGGGTCGTGGTGGCGCCCAACGCCTCCGAGCTGATCCTGCCGCTCACCGTCGCGGTGCAGAACGGGCTGACCGTGGACGACGTGGCGCAGACCTTCTCCGTCTACCCGTCGCTGGCCGGCTCGGTGACGGAGGCCGCACGACAGCTCATGCGCCAGGACGACCTGGCCTAGCGATCCGCCGGTGACCGATCACGACGCGGTCTTCGAAGCGCTGCGGCCCCGGCTGTTCGGGGTGGCCTACCGGATCCTCGCCTCGGCGCCGGACGCCGAGGACGTGGTCCAGGACGGGTGGCTGCGCTGGCGCGCGGCCGAGCGCGACGCGGTCCGCGACCCCGAGGCCTTCCTCGTGGTCACGGTGACGCGGCTCGCGCTGAACGCGGCGCAATCGGCGCGGGCGCGCCGTGAGCAGTACGTGGGAGAGTGGTTTCCTACGCCCGTCGACACCGCCGCCGACCCGGCGCTGGGCGCCGAGCGGACGGAGGCGCTGGAACTGGCCGTCGTGCACGTGCTGCAGCGACTGGCCCCGGAGGCGCGCGCCGCGTACGTGCTGCGTGAGGCCTTCGACCACCCGTACGCCCGGATCGCGGAGATCCTGCAGATGCGCGAGCCCGCCGTGCGCAAGCTGGTGAGCCGGGCCCGCACGCAGGTGGCGGGGGAGCGGCGCACCACGGCCACCCGCGCGCGGGCCCGGGCCCTGCTCGACGCCTTCCTCGCCGCCGCGCACGCGGGCGACGTCGCCGGGCTCGAGGCCGTCCTGGTGGCCGACGTGGTCAGCGAGACCGACGGTGGCGGGGCCCGCCGGGCCGGACGCCGGCCGGTGGTCGGAGGCAACGCGGTCGCCCGGTTCGTCGCGGGCTTCTCGGTGCGCTTCATGGCGGACACCACCGCGCGGATCGTCGAGGTCAACGGCCTGCCCGGTGCCGTCTTCACCCTCGACGGTGCGCCGGTGGCCCTGTTGTGTCCGACGGCCTCCGACGACGGTCTCACCCGGTTGATGTGGGTGATGAACGCCGAGAAGCTGGCGGATTTCGCCTGACGGTCACAACCGGACCTGCTATCCGGTCCTTGTAGTGGAGGCCCGAACGGATCGGGCCCGAGCGAGAGGACATGACATGGCGAAGTTCGTGGTGATCGGCGGCACCGGACTGATCGGGTCGAAGGTGGTGGCCGGCCTCACCGCCGCCGGGCACGAAGCGCTCGCGGCGGCCCCGAGCACGGGCGTGAACGCGGTCACCGGTGCGGGGCTCGCCGATGCGCTCGCGGGCGCCGAAGCCGTGGTGGACGTGGCGAATTCGCCGTCCTTCGAGGACGCCGCGGTGCTGGAGTTCTTCACCGCGTCCACCATCAATCTGCTCGCCGCCGCCCGGTCGGCGGGCGTCGCGCGCTACGTCGCGCTGTCGGTGGTGGGCACCGATCGGCTCGCCGAGAGCGGCTACTTCCGCGGGAAGATCGCGCAGGAGGAGCTGATCGAGGGCGGCGACGTGCCGTACACGATCGTCCGCGCCACGCAGTTCTTCGAGTTCGTGCCGGGCATCGCCGCCGCCTCCGAGGTCGACGGTGCCGTGCGCCTGCCGGGCGCGGGGATCCGGCCGATCGCCTCCGACGACGTGGCCGCCGCGGTCGTGCGGGCCGCGCTCGCCGCTCCCGTCGGTGGGCGCATCGAGGTCGCGGGACCCGAGGTCTTCGCCCTCGACGAACTGGTGCGCCGCGCGCTCGGGGAGGCCGGGGACGAGCGGACCGTCGTGCGGGATGCCGAGGCGACGTACTTCGGTGCGCGCCTGGACGACGGCACCCTGCTGCCCGGCCCGGGCGCCGAGATCGCGGCGACGAGGTTCTTCGGCTGATCGAGCACGCGTCGGCGGGCGCCGGAGCGGGCATATCGATCATGAAGTAACGAAATCTCACAGAAATTCGCAGTGTTTGTGAGTCGTTCTGTTAGATTTCGTGGCACTTCGTCTCGACTGCACAGGAGGCCGCCACTCATGACACTGGCGCTCGATGCTCCGCTCCGGCTCAACGTCGGCTTTCTCGACTACTGGCTCATCGCCATCTACTTCGTCTTCGTGCTGGGCATCGGCTACATGGCGCGCAGGCAGGTGGCCTCCAGCCTCGACTTCTTCCTCTCCGGCCGGCGCCTGCCCGCGTGGGTGACGGGCATCGCGTTCGTCTCCGCCAATCTCGGCGCGGTGGAGATCATGGGCATGTCGGCCAACGGCGCGCAGATCGGCATGGCGACGTTCCACTACTACTGGATCGGCGCCGTGCCGGCGATGGTCTTCCTCGGCATCGTGATGATGCCCTTCTACTACGGCTCCAAGGTGCGCAGCGTGCCGGAGTTCATGCGCAAGCGGTTCGGAACCGGTGCGCACCTGGTGAACTCGCTGAGCTTCGCCGTCGCCCAGGTACTCATCGCGGGCGTCAACCTCTTCCTCCTGGGCACCGTGATCAACGTGGTCCTCGGGTGGCCGCAGTGGGTTTCGCTGCTCGTGGCCGCCGCGGTGGTGCTCACCTACACGGTGCTCGGCGGCCTGTCCGCCGCCATCTACAACGAGGTGCTCCAGTTCTTCGTGATCCTCGCCGCACTCGTTCCCCTGACCGTGATCGGACTGATCAAGGTCGGCGGCTGGAGCGGGCTGAAGGAGAAGGTGATCGAGACCCGTACCGATCAGGGGGTCTCCGCCACCGTCGCCGATCAGCTGCACACCTGGCCGGGGCAGGCGCTCAGCGGGTTCGAGTCGCCGGTCTGGTCGGTGGTCGGCATCGTCTTCGGCCTCGGGTTCGTGCTCTCCTTCGGCTACTGGACGACGAACTTCGTCGAGGTGCAGCGCGCCATGGCCTCCGATTCGATGTCGGCGGCGCGGCGCACGCCGATCATCGGCGCCATCCCGAAGATGTTCATCCCGTTCGTCGTGGTGGTGCCGGGGATGATCTGCGCGGCCGCGGTCGGCGACATGATCAATCTCAAGAACAACGGGGCCGACGCCGGCGTGACGTACAACGACGCGATGCTGCTGATGATGCGCGACATCCTGCCCAACGGCCTGCTCGGCGTGGCGGTCGCCGGCTTGATCGCCTCCTTCATGGCGGGCATGGCGGCCAACGTCTCCGCGTTCAACACCGTCTTCAGCTTCGACCTCTGGCAGCAGTACGTCGTCAAGGACCGCGAGGACGCGTACTACATCCGGGTCGGTCAGGTGGCGACCGTCGTCGCCGTCCTCTTGGCCATCGGCACCGCGACCATCGCCGCCGGGTACTCGAACCTGATGGACTACCTGCAGACGCTGTTCGGGTTCTTCAACGCGCCGCTGTTCGCGACCTTCCTGCTCGGCATGTTCTGGAAGCGGATGACGCCGACCGCGGGCTGGGTCGGCCTCGTCTCGGGCACGCTCGCGGCGATCGTGGTCTTCGTGCTGCAGAACACCGGCGTCATCGACCTCCCCGGGCAGGGTATGGCCTTCGTCGCCGCATCGACGGCCTTCGTCGTGGACATCGTGGTCTCCGTGGCGGTCTCGGCCGTCACGAAGCCCAAACCCGACTCCGAGTTGGTGGGGTACGTCTACGCGCTGACCGACCGCGCGACGCTGCGGGGTGAGGACGATTCGGCCGCGCCCTGGTACTCGCGGCCCGTCCCGCTGGGCGCCGCGGTGATCGCCACCACGGTGGTGCTCGGGGTGATCTTCCGATGACCGGCGAGAACGACAACGGCTACGAGGAGAGGAACCCGAAGACCATGACCGACACCAGTGAGCGCGGCGCCCGCCTGGCGCGCCTGTTCGACATCCGCAACGTCGTCGGAGCACTCCTCGGGCTCTACGGGCTCGGCCTGCTCATCGCCGGCCTGTTCCCGGGGCTGGCGGAGGCCGGCACCCCGGGCCTCCAGCACCGGCCCGACGTCACGGATCTGGCGGCCGGTAGTTCCGCCAACCTCTGGGTCGGTGCCGCCCTGGTGCTCTGCGGCATCGCCTTCGTCGCGTGGGCGGTGCTGCGCCCGGCGCGGGCCTCGACGGATCAGGAGTAGGGCGCAGTGCTGGCAGCAGAGCGCCGTCGGTACATCCTCGCGGCGGCGGTGGCGCGCGGCGCGGTCCGCGTGATCGATCTCGCTGAGAGCCTGGACGTCTCGGAGATGACGATCCGGCGTGACCTCGACCGGCTCGAGGAGGCCGGGGAGCTGACCAAGGTGCACGGCGGCGCCGTCCGCACGGGCGCGAGCGCGGCCGCCCGCGGGTCGGAACCCATGTCGGCCCACAAGGCCGAGCGCGACACGGCGGAGAAGCGGGCGATCGCGACCACCGCGGCGGCGCTCGTGGAGGACGGCATGACCGTCGCGATCGGTGCCGGCACCACCACCCTCGAACTCGCGCGCCTGCTGCGCGGCCGCCCGATCGCCGTGGTGACCAACTCCATCTCCATCTTCCACGTGCTGACCGACCCGACCGGGGACATGATGGACGGGAGCGCGGTGCAGCTCACCGGGGGACAGCGCACCCCGTCGGACGCACTGGTCGGGCCCGTCGCGAACGCGATGCTCGAACGCGTCCGCTGCGATCGCGCGTTCCTGGGCACCCACGGCATCGACCCGACGGCGGGTTTCACGAGCCCCAACATCGGTGAGGCCGAGACCAATCGGCGCCTGATCGGGACGGCGCGCGTCACGCACATGCTGGCCGATCACACCAAGTTCGGAGAGATCGGCGCCCACCTGTTCGCCGAGTTCTCCGCGGTGGGCGGGCTCATCACCGATGCCGGGCTGGGGCCGGCGGCGCGCGAGGCGCTGGCCGATGTGCTCGCACTGACGATCGCGAACGGGGGCCCCGAATGACCCGGCACTCACCCACGCCGACCCGAGGCGCCCTCGCGGACGGCAGGGAGATCCTGCTCTTCGACCTCCCCGGGGCGCCGCAGCCCGTGCTCGGAGTCGATCACCGGAGCCTGGCGCCGCGGCCGGCGGAGCCGGTGACCACCGTGCGGCGGGACCCGCAGACCGGCGACCGGGTGATCATCGCGCCGGCCCGCCAGGACCGGACCTACAAGCCGGTCAAGTCGATGTGCCCGCTGTGCCCCGACCCCGAGGGGCTCTCCAGCGAGGTGCCCGTCGAGGACTACCGGGTCGCGGTGTTCGAGAACCGCTTCCCGTCGCTGGCGGGGACCGCGGCGCCCGGGCCCGGCCCCGTCGACGCCCTGCGGACGGAGACCGCCGGCGTCGGGCGTTGCGAGGTCGTCTGCTTCACCAGCGACCACGACGGTGCCTTCGCCCGGTTGCCGCACGAGCACGCCCGGCTGGTGCTCGACGTGTGGGCGCACCGGACGGCCGAGCTGCTCGCGCGGCCGGAGGTCGAGGAGGTGTACTGCTTCGAGAACCGCGGCGAGGAGATCGGTGTCACGCTGCCGCATCCGCACGGGCAGATCTACGCCTTCCCTTACCGGACGCCGCGCACGGAGTCGATCGTGGCGCGGGCCGAGGATTTCCGCGAGCGCGAGGGCGGGGACCTGTTCGAGGCGATCCTCGCCGCCGAGGTCGCCGACGGGACGCGCCTGCTCATCCGCACGGAGCACACCACCGCGTTCGTGCCGTACGCCGCGAAGTGGCCGGTCGAGGTGCACGTGTACCCGAACCGGCACGTGCGCAACCTCTCCGAGCTCACCGAGGCCGAGGCCGATGATCTGGCGGCGGTGTACTTGGCGCTGCTGCGCGCCTTCGACGCGCTCTACGACGCGCCCCTGCCGTACATCGCGTCCTGGCACCAGTACCGGCCCGACGCCGAGGAGGGGTACCTGCACGCGGAGCTGTTCTCCATCCGGCGCAGCGCCGACAAGCTCAAGTACCTGGCCGGCACGGAGTCCGGGCGCGACGCCTTCGTCACCGACAAGACGCCCGAGGCGATCGCGGACGGGCTGCGGGCGGTGATCGAATGACGGTGCGCGCCTACGCCCCCGGCCGGGTGAACCTGATCGGCGAGCACACCGACTACAACGACGGCTTCGCGCTGCCGATGGCCCTGCAGGTGGGCACCGACGCCGAATTCGACGCCACCGGTGCCGGTTCCGCGATCATCGTGAGCTCCGCGCAGGAGGAGGGCGCCGTCACCGTGCCGCTGGACACCATGCCGGGCGACGTCACGGGCTGGGCCTCCTACGTGGCGGGATGCGTGTGGGCGTTGCGCGGGCACGACGTCGACCTGCCGGCCGGGACACTGCGACTGCGCTCGGACGTGCCGGTGGGGGCGGGACTCTCGTCGTCCGCGGCGCTCGAATGCGCGGTGCTGCTGGCGTTGACCGCATCGTCGGGGGCGCTCGACCGGACCGAGCTCGCCCGGATCGCGCAGCGCGCCGAGAACGACTACGTCGGGGCGCCGACGGGCCTGCTCGACCAGATGAGCAGCCTGCACGGCGCCGAGGACACCGCGCTGCTGCTCGACTTCCGCACGCTCGCAGTCGATCCCGTTCCCCTGCGGCTCGGCGACGACGTGCTCCTCGCGATCGATTCGTACACGCCGCACCAGCACGCGGCGGGGGAGTACCGGCGCCGCCGCGAGGCCTGCGAGCGGGCGGCCGCGGAACTCGGGGTCGATTCCCTGCGTGACGCCGCGGACGACGACTGGAAGCGGCTGGCGGACGCCGAGACGCGGCGTCGGGCCCGGCACGTGCTCACCGAGAATCGGCGTGTGCTCGACGCCGCGGATGCGCTGCGCAGTGCCGATCACGCCGCCTTCGGCGCGCTGATGAACGACTCGCAGGCGTCGATGCGCGACGACTTCGCGATCACCGTGCCCGCCATCGACCTGATCGCCGAGACCGCCGTCGCGCTCGGCGCGTACGGCGCGCGGATGACCGGTGGTGGCTTCGGCGGCACCGTCATCGCCCTGGCGCCGGCCGACGCGGCCCGCAGCATCGTGGAGGAGCTGCCGGCCCGGGTCGCGGGTGCCGGCCACCCCACCCCGACGGTGACCTCGGTCCGGCCAGGGAGAGGCGCACACGTCATTGTGGATGTGTGAGCGCACAGATACGCCCGAACCGCCTCGCCTCCCGCCAGTCGGACTGTAGATTCCATTCCACGGAATTCGTCCGACTGTGAGGTCGGTGGGAAGAGGAGTGATGTGGTGGTTCGACGCGCTCTGGTAGTAGGCATTGTCGCGGTGGCGCTGACGGCCGCGGCATGCGGCTCCGGCGAAGATGCAGTGGTGTCGGGCTCGTCGACGGCGCAGGCGCCCGCAATGATCGTGCTGATCAATCCGAATTCGAGTGTGAGCGCGACCGACTCGATGGTCGCACTTGCGCGCTCCGAGGTGGGCGGAGCGGCCACGATCGTCGGCGTCACCAACGAGGGCGCGCCGGCGTTGCTCACCACCCAGCAGGACATGGTGACCGCCGCCCAGGGCGTGCTCCGTCGCGGCGTCGCGGCCGCGAAGGAGCCGGGCGTCCGGGCGATCGTCGTCGCGGCGTTCAGCGATCCCGGTCTGGCGGAACTGTCGAGTGCGGTGTCGATCCCCGTGTTCGGCATCGGCGCTGAGGCGTTCCGTGAAGCGGCGCAGGGCGGGCGTGCTTTCGGTATTGCGACCGTCACCTCGGACCCCGCACTGGTGGAGTCCTTCCGGCAGAAGGCCGACGAGCTGGGCGTCGGATCCCAGTACCGCGGTGTGCGGGTCACTCCCGGCGACGCCACGAGACTCGTCGCCGACCCGGACGCGCTCGACGCGGCCCTGCGCGATGCGGTACGCGCCTCGGTGGCGCAGGACGGTGCCGCGGCCGTGATCATGGGTGGCGGTCCGCTGTCACCGTCCGCCCTGCGGTTGCAGCCCGCGACCGACGTGCCGCTGATCGTCGCGGTCAACGCGGCGATGCGGAGCGCGGTCCGCGAGATCGGTTAAGCCGGTAGCGCCGTCGCGAGGCGGTGCACCGCTTTCCGCAGTTCTTCCGGGGTGCCGGTGGTGAAGCACAGGCGCAGGGCGTGCGAGAGATCGCGCTGCACCGCGAAGGCGGAGCCCGGGACGTAGGCGACTCCGGCCGCCACAGCCTCGTCGAGCCGGTCGGACGTCCGCGTTCCGTCGGTGAACTCGCCCCAGAGGAACATGCCGCCCTCGGGGCGGGTGGGGCGCAGGCGATCGCCGAACGCCTCGATCAGCGCCGCGTGCAGAGCGAGCGCCCGCTCGGCGTAGGCGGCGCGGATCCGCTCGACGTGCTCGTCGAGCCATGCGGTGTCCGCGAGCAGTTCGGCGGCGATGGCCTGGGTCAGGCTCGAGCCGCACAGGTCCGCCCCCTGCTTGAGTCGCTCGACGAGCGCGAGAACCCCGGCGTCGCCGTGCATCCAGCCCACCCGCAGCGACGGCGCGACGATCTTCGACGCGCTCGACAGGCGCAGCACCCGGTCGGAGTACGCGGCGACGGGTGGCACCGTCGACCCGGCGAACCGCAGCTCCCCGTACGGATCGTCCTCGATGATCCAGAAGCCGAATTCGTCGGCGAGACGGGCGAGTTCGCGCCGTCGTCCCTCGGCCAGCGTCGCGCCGCCCGGGTTGTGGAAGTTCGAGACCGTGTGCACGATCCGGACGCGCGCGCGTTGCAGGATCGGGCGCAGCTCGTCGGTGCGCATGCCGTCCGCGTCCATCGGCACGCCGATGACGCGCGCCCGTGTGGTGTCGAAGGCCTGCAGCGCGCCGATGTAGCCGGGGTCCTCGACGATCACCGCGTCACCCGGATCGAGCAGCGCCTGCGCCAGCAGCGAAAGGGCCTGCTGCGAGCCGTGCGTGACGACGACGGCCCCGGCGTCCCGGCCGAGCTTCGCGGACTCGCGGGCGTGCACCACCTCGCGCAGCGCCGGGGCGCCGGTGGTCACGCCGTACTGCAGCGCCGACGGTGACCGCAGGGCCGCCGCCGCGGCACGGGCCACCCGCTCCACGGGCAGCGACTCGGAGGAGGGGAGGCCGCCCGCCAGCGAGAGCACGCCGGGCTGCTCGACGACGGCGAGCAGGTCGCGGATCGCGGAACCGCGCACGGCGCGGACGGACAGGGAGCCGGATTCCTCGGACATGCAGGAACCATCTCAGACGCTGTCCCATATGTCGAAACCATTATCTCATTGATTGAGACAGCTGTAGCTGTCGCGCTCCCTAGCGGGACGTGCATCACCCCGGCGTGTCGTGCATTCCCCCTGTCCATGGACCTGGGGAGGTGGCCGCCCCGCTAGGGACGGCGACGGGGGCGGAGGCGGGGCGGCGGGTCAGGCCCAGTTCAGCGTGCGCTCCACCGCGCGGTTCCACTCGTCGAACAGGTGCTCGCGCTGCTCGGCCGGCATCGTCGGGAGCCACCGGCGATCCTCCGCCCAATTGGTGCGGATCTCCTCGAGCGTCCACACGCCGGTGGCGTACCCCGCGGCGTAGGCGGCGCCGAGTGCGGTGGTCTCGATGATCCGCGGCCGGATCACGGGCACGTTCAGCACGTCGGCCTGGAACTGCATCAGCATGTCGTTGACCACCATGCCGCCGTCGACGCGCAGCTCCGTGAGTGCGATGCCGCTGTCGCCGTTCATGGCGTCGATCACCTCGCGCGACTGGTAGGCCGTCGCCTCCAGCGCGGCGCGCGCGATGTGCCGCTTGTCGGAGAAGCGGGTCAGGCCCACGATGACGCCGCGGGCGTCGGGCCGCCAGCGCGGCGCGAACAACCCGGAGAACGCGGGCACCACGTAGACCCCGCCGTTGTCCTCGACACCCGTGGCCAGCTCCTCGATCTCGGGCGCCGACGAGATGATGCCCAGGTTGTCGCGCAGCCACTGCACCAGTGACCCGCTGACCGCGACCGACCCCTCGAGCGCGTACACCGTCGGCGCGTCGCCCAGCTTGTAGCAGACCGTCGTGAGCAGTCCGTGCTCGCTGAAGACCGGCCGCTCGCCGGTGTTGACCAGGAGGAAGTTGCCCGTGCCGTAGGTGTTCTTGGCAGTCCCCGGATCGAGGGCCGCCTGCCCGAACATGGCCGCCTGCTGATCGCCGAGGATCCCGGCGATCGGCACTCCGCCGAACACCCCGCGCTCCCGGACGGTGCCGTAGACCTCGGCGCTGGAACGGATCTCGGGCAGCATGGACATCGGGATCCCCATCGCGGCGCAGGTCGCCGGGTCCCACGCGCCGTCCGCGAGGTTCATCAACATCGTCCGCGAAGCGTTGGTGATGTCGGTGACGTGCAGCGGCCGGGTGGTGTCGGCGCGCCCCGGCCCGAAGTCGTCGTCGGTGGTCAGGTTCCACACCAGCCACGAGTCGATCGTCCCGGCGCACAGCTCGCCCCGCTCGGCCCGTTCCCGCGCACCGTCGACGTGATCGAGGATCCAGGCGATCTTGGGTCCGGAGAAGTAGGTGGACAGCGGCAGGCCGCAGGAGGCCCGGAACCGGTCGCGGTCGGGCTCGTCGAGGCCGACGGACGCGAGTTCCTCGCAGAGCGCGTCGGTGCGGGTGTCCTGCCAGACGACGGCGTTGTGGATCGGCTCGCCGGTGGCCCGGTCCCACACCACCACGGTCTCCCGCTGATTGGTGATACCGACCGCGGCGATGTCGGCGGCGGTGAGGTCGGAGGCGGCGAGGGCCTCGGCACACACCAGGCGCGTGTTCCGCCATATCTGCGTGGCGTCGTGCTCCACCCACCCGCCGCGTGGGAAGATCTGGTCGTGTTCCCGTTGTTCGGAGGCCACGATGGTCCCGCGCCGATCGAAGATGATGCACCGCGTCGAGCTGGTGCCCTGATCGATGGCGGCGACGAACTGCGGGGCGCGCGAGTAATGAGCCACGACCGAATACTGACATGGTGATCACTGATGAACGCTGCCAACCCTGAATCCGCCGCGACGCCGGGTGCTTCCGGCGCGGCCTCTGCGGGCGTCGCGACCACCGCGTCCCTGCTCTCACCGGAGTACCGGACCCAGGCCTGGGACCGCCTCGGCTCCGACGAGTTCGACCTCGTCGTGATCGGCGGCGGCGTCGTCGGCGTGGGCACCGCGCTCGACGCCGCGACCCGTGGCCTGAAGGTGGCGCTCGTGGAGGCCCGCGACTTCGCCTCGGGCACCAGCTCGCGCAGCTCCAAGATGTTCCACGGCGGGCTGCGCTACCTGGAGCAGCTCGAGTTCGGCCTGGTGCGCGAGGCGCTGCACGAACGCGAGCTCTCGCTCTCCACGCTGGCCCCGCACCTGGTCAAGCCGCTGCCCTTCCTGGCGCCGCTGACCAAGCGCGTCATTGAGCGGCCGTACATGGCGGCGGGCATGTTCCTCTACGACACCATGGGCGGCGCCAAGTCGGTCCCCGCGCAGAAGCACCTCACCCGCGCCGGCGCGCTGCGGCTCGCGCCCGGGCTCAAGCGCGGCGCTCTGGTCGGCGGCATCCGCTACTTCGACACCGTCGTCGACGACGCCCGGCACACCATGACCGTCGCCCGCACCGCGGCCCACTACGGCGCCGTGGTCCGCACGTCGACGCAGGTCGTCGACTTCCTGCGCGAGGCGGACCGGGTCTCCGGCGTCGTGGTCCGCGACAGCGAGACCGGCGAGACCACCGAGGTCCGCTCCACCGTCGTCGTCAACGCCACCGGCGTCTGGACCGACGAACTGCAGGCACTCTCGCACCAGAAGGGGCGCTTCCGGGTCCGGGCGAGCAAGGGCGTGCACATCCTGGTGCCGCGCGACCGAATCGTCAGCGACGTGGCGCTGATCCTGCGCACCGAGAAGAGCGTGCTGTTCGTGATCCCGTGGGGCATCCACTGGATCATCGGCACCACCGACACCGACTGGAATCTCGATCTCGCGCACCCCGCGGCCACCGCGACGGACATCGACTACATCCTCGACCACGTCAACAAGGTGCTCATCACGGAGCTGACCCGCGACGACATCACCGGCGTGTACGCGGGCCTGCGCCCGCTGCTGGCGGGCGAGTCCGACGAGACGTCCAAGCTCTCGCGCGAGCACGCCGTCGCCGCGATCGCGCCCGGCCTCGTGACCATCGCGGGCGGCAAGTACACCACCTACCGGGTGATGGGCGCGGACGCCGTCGACGCCGCGGAGGCCTACCTGCCGCACAAGATCCCCGCCTCGTGCACCGAGAAGGTGCCGCTGCTCGGGGCCGACGGCTACTACGCGCTGACCAACCAGACCACGTCGATCGCGCGCGAGCACGACGTGCACCCGCACCGGGTCACGCACCTGCTCAACCGGTACGGCTCGCTCATCGGCGACGTGCTGGCGTTGGCCGAGGAGGATCGAGGACTGCTGGAGCCGCTGGCCGGCGCCCCGCAGTACCTGCGGGTGGAGGCGCTGTACGCCGCGAAGGCGGAGGGTGCCCTGCACCTGGAGGACGTGCTGGCGCGACGCACTCGCATCTCCATCGAGTACCCGGACCGGGGTCTCGAGGCAGCCGCCGAGGTCGCGGAGCTCATCGCGCCGGTGCTGGGCTGGTCCGCGGCCGATGTCGCGCGGGAGTTGGAGAACTACGGCGCGCGCGTGGCCGCCGAGATCGAATCGCAGAGCATGCCGGACGACGAGACCGCCGACGCGCTGCGCGCCGCGGCGCCCGAGGCCCGCGGCGAGATCCTCGAGCCGGTGCCCGTCCCCGGCGCTGAGCACGGGGCGCTCCGGCAGTAGTCGTGCGCCGCCCCTCGCACTCGCCTCGGCCGAACGGCCGAGTCGCGGCGGGGTGGTTCGATCCTTCGGTGGAGTCGGCGGCGGCCGCACTCCGGCAGAGTCGCGTCATGATCATGACGCGCCTGGATCGGGTCATGCTCGGTGTGGTCCTCGCCGGCGGATGGGCGATCGGGACGGTGATCTCCCTCATCGTCAACGCGTCCCCGTTGTCCGTGGTCCTGATCGCGGTGGCGTCCCTGGGGGGCGCCGTCACCGTGTGGTCCGAGATCCGCGGAGCCAGCGCGGCATGGTCATGGGGTGGGGCGGCGGTCGCCGCCGTGGCGTTCACGGTGGCGGCCGTCGGTCCTCACGGCGAACCGATCTGGCCGGCCGGCGCGTGCTGGGTGTTCGTCATCGTCGCCGGGATCACGGCGTCGTACGCGGACACCTCGTTCGACGGGGTGCTCGAGCTCGCGGCGGGCGTCCTCGCCGTCCTCCCGGTGGTTCCGCTGGCGATGCACGCGCCGCAGCTGTGGATCCTGGCCTTCCTCATGGCGGGTGCGGTGAACGCCGCCGTCATGTTCGGACACCGGCACCGCACGGCGGAGCGGAAGATCGAGGAGACACGGGCGGAGGTCCAGTTGGCCGAGCGCACCGCGATGGCGCGGGAACTGCACGACGTGATCGCCCACGAAGTGACGGGGATCGTGGTGCTGGCGCAGGCGGGGATCGCGGCGGGCTCGGACGCCACCGGCACGCTCGCCCGGATCGAGCGCAGCGGCGCGCGCGCCCTCGCCGACATCCGCGCCATGGTCGGGACCCTGCGGGAGCCGAACGACGGTCCGCTGCCGCTCGCCCCGTCGGCGTCGGGATCGCTCGGGCTGCGGGCGGCGCTCGCCGATCTCGCCCAGGACGTCGCGGGGGAGCGGATCACGCTGGCCGTCGATCCCGCGGCGGACGGCGAGGAGGTCCCGGACCTCGTGCGGCTGGTCGCGCACCGCGTGGTGATCGAGGGCGTCACGAACGCCCGCCGGCACGCGCCGGGCGGGAGCGTGCGGGTCACCGTCGGGCGCGAGGACGGGGCGCTCCGGGTCGACGTGGCCGACGACGGACCCGCCGACGGCGGGCCGGCGGGCCCCGGCCCCGGCGGCGGAACCGGCTTGACGGGCCTGGTCGAGCGGGCGGCCACCGTCGGGGGAGAGGTGACGTACGGTCCCGACGGACAGGGGTGGTTGTTGTCGGCGAGCCTGCCGATGCACGGGGGAGCGGTGACGTGACGATCAGGGTGGTGCTGGCGGACGACCAGGAGATGGTGCGGATCGGCTTCGCGATGATCCTCGGGGCCGTACCGGACATGCAGGTGGTGGGGCAGGCGGCCGACGGGGTCGAGGCGGTCGGCGTGATCGCCGAAACCCGCCCCGACGTGGTGCTCCTCGACATCCGGATGCCCCGACTCGACGGCATCGAGGTGTGCCGGCGCGTCGCCGAATCGTCGACGCGGGTGGTGATCGTGACGACCTTCGGCGAGCCCGACTACGTCGACGCGGCGCTCGGCGCGGGTGCCTCGGGCTTCCTGCTCAAGGACGCCGGGCCGGACCTGCTGATCGCCGCGGTCCGCGCCGCCGCGACGGGGGACGCCCTGATCAGCCCCGAACTCACCGTCGACCTGCTGGCCAGGAGCCGGGGTTCCGGGCGGCGCGACGCCGCGGCGGCGGTGGCGCTCGCCGAACTGACTACGCGCGAGCGCGAGGTGGCCCAGTGCGTGGCCCGCGGCCGCACGAACGCCGAGATCGCCGACGAACTGGTGATCAGTCTGGGCACCGTCAAGACCCACCTCGGCGCGATCACCCGCCGGCTGGGCGCGCGCAATCGCGTCGAGGTCGCCGCGGCGATGTGGGCCGCGGGCGAGATGGACTGAGCCGCGTCAGCGAGCCGCGGGCGGGACGGTCACCGGCGCGGTGCTCGACGGCGCGGTGCTCGACGGCGCGGTGCTCGTGGCGCTCGCGGCGCTCGAGGAGGGAGCGGCGCTCGCGGACGGTGCCGCGCTCGCGGAGGGGCTCGCCGGGGTCAGGACGAAGGTCCACGCGCGGTTGTTGTCCGGATCGGTGAGCACGAGCTCGGTGCCGTTGCGCGACCAGATCCGCTCGCCCTTGAGGGCCTCGCTGATCGCGGTCTGCGTGCCCTTGGGGTCCTGGCAGTACATCATCGTCGACGCCAGGCCGGCGCCGAAGTCGACGCGGTCCGCCGTGGCCAGCGACGTCGCGGTGCCGGTCAGGGTGTTGCACGAGTCGTTGCCCGAGATGTTCGAGCCCTGGACCCGGAACCAGGCCTTCGGGTCGGACTTCAGGCGCCACTGCGCGCCCACGAGGGAGGGCTTCGACGGCGCCGCGGTGGCGGCGGGCGCGGAGCTCCCGGAGGGCTTCGAGGAGGTGGCGGGATCGGCGCCCGCGGAGGCGGCGCAGCCGGCCGTGAGCACGGCGGCGCCCGCGAGCAGAGGGAGGACGAGGGAGGCGGACTTACGCATCATGGATGCGATTATGCCGCCTCCCTCGTCACAGGGGAAACTTCAGCAACACCCTAGTGGGGCTTACTGATGTTCACGCTCTCCTTCGTGGGGCCGTCCGCCGGGCCGTCGGCGGCGGAGGTCGCCGGCGCGCCCGCGGCGTTCGCGACCGTCGCCGGGACGCCCGGCACCGCGGCGGCGTCCGCTGCGGGGTCGATGTCCAGCGTGGTGCGCAGGGGCTTGTTCGGCAGCAGGGCGACGGCGATCAGGGTGACGATCGCGCACACCGTCGAGACCATGAAGATGCGCCCCGTGGCGTCGCCGAACGCGGCGTTGGTGATCTCCACGAACAGCGGATTGCGCAGGTCCGGGACCACCTGCTGGGCGAGCGCACCCTCCTTGACCAGGTCGGTGACGCGTGCCGTGAGCACCGCGCCCAGCGCGGAGACGCCGATCGCGCCGCCGAAGGTGCGGAAGAAGGCCACGGAGCTCGAGGCCGCGCCGATGTTCTGCACGCTGACGGTGTTCTGCACGGCGAGCACCAGGTTCTGCATCAGGGCGCCGACACCCAGGCCCATGATCGCGATGAAGACCTGCACCCGCCAGATCGGGGTGAGGTGATCGATGGTGCTCAGCAGGGCGAAGCCGATGACCAGGACGATCGCACCGCCGACGACGAACTGCTTCCACTTGCCGGTCCGCGTGATCAGCTGGCCCGAGACGACGGACGAGAACAGCATGCCCACGACCATCGGGATGGTCAGGACGCCGGCCATCGTCGGGCTGTAGCCGCGCGAGTTCTGGAAGTAGAGGCCGAGGAACGACATGGCGCCGAACATGCCGACGCCCACCGCGATCGAGGCGATGATCGCGAGCGCGGTGGTGCGCTCGGTGATGATCGTGAGCGGGATGATCGGATCCTTCGCGCGCTTCTCCACGACGATCGTCGCGACGAGCAGTGCGATGCCCGCGGCCAGGTACACGGCCGACGAGGTGGACGCCCAGCCGTAGTTCTTGCCGGCGAACGAGACCCAGATCAGCAGCACGGACACGCCCGAGGTCAGCAGCAGGGCGCCGAGCCAGTCGATGGAGACGTCCTGCTTGCGGGTCGAGGACAGGTGCAGGGTGCGCTGGATCAGGATCAGCGCGAACACGGCCAGCGGCACGCTGACGTAGAAGCACCAGCGCCAGCCGATGTGGTCGGTGATGACGCCGCCCAGGATCGGACCGCCCGCCATCGAGACGGCCATGGTCGCGCCCATGTAGCCGGAGTACCGGCCGCGCTCGCGGGGCGGGATGATGCTGCCGATGATGGCGACGACGAGCGCCGTCAGGCCGCCCATGCCGATGCCCTGGATCACGCGCGCGACCATCAGGACCTCGATGTTCGGCGTCGCGCCGGCGAGCACGGAGCCGACCACGAAGATGATGATCGCGGCCTGCACCAGGACCTTCTTGTTGAACAGGTCGGCCAGCTTGCCCCAGATCGGGGTGGACGCCGCGTTGGCCAGGAGCGCGGTGGTGATCACCCACGAGAACGCGGTCGTCGAGGCGCCGAGGTCGTCGATGATCTTCGGGAGTGCGGTGGACACGACGGTGGTGCTCAGCAGCGCCGTGAACAGGGCGGCGAGCAGGCCCGCCATGACCTCGAGGATCTCCCGATGGGTCATCGGAGCCTCGGTCTGCGGTGGCGTTTCCGCCGTGGTCTCGGACATCGGGCCTTCCTTCAAAACTCTAAGCAATAACGTGCAGGGTGCAACTGTAACGGCGGCGAAGATATTCCACCAACTCATTACCGTGTGATGCGGCTCGCAGAAGGTGGAACGTGTTCTAGGTTGGTCGCATGGCCTTCACCATCGACCACAGCCGGGAGATCGCGGCGCCGCCCGCTCTCGTCTGGCAGGCGCTCACCGACTTCGACGCCTACCCCGAGTGGAATCCGTTCGCGGTGCAGGCGCGCTGCGACCTGCGACCCGGCGGCGCGATCACCATGCGGGTCGCCCTGCGACCGCCGAAGGTGATGACGCAGAAGGAGTTCATCGTCTCCGTCGACGAGGGGCGCGGGTTCGCGTACGCCATGAAGCCCGCTCCCGCAGGACTGCTACGCAGCATCCGCGAGCAGGACATCGCCGACCTCGGCGACGGGCGTTCGCGCTACACCTCGCACTTCCAGCTCGACGGTCCGCTCTCGCCCCTCGTCGGGCTGCTCCTCGGGGCGAACCTGCAGCGCGGCTTCGACGGCAACGTCGACGGTCTCGTGCAGCGGGCGGAGCTGCTCGCGCGCTGACCGCCGCACGGGCGCGTCAGCCGTCCATGCGGAAGCCGATCTTCAGCGTCACCTGGGTGTGCGCGACGGCCCCGTTCTCGATGTGACCGCGGGTGGAGACCACCTCGAACCACTCCAGGTTCCGCATGGTCTGCGCGGCGCGGTCGACCGCGTTGGCGATGGCCGCGTCGAACCCCTCCGTGGAGGACCCGACGACTTCGATGACTCGATACACGTTGTTCGTCATACCTCCCCATGTTCCGCCTCCACCGCGATCGGGGTGGCGGAACGGCGAGGTCGCTACTGCGCGCGCACGCGGCGCGTGAACCGCGCGCTCGCGCGGGCGACCACCCGGTCCTCGCCGTCGGTCACCCGGATGACGAACAGGTCCTCCTTGGGCAGGCGTTCCCCGATGCCGGCCTCGGCGCGCAGGGAGTCGCCCAGGCGGGTCGGGCGCAGGTAGTCGATGTGGATCGCGCTGGCCACGCCGGTGTGCTCGTCGTCGTTGGCCGCCGCGGCCACCGCCGTGCCGACGAGGGCGAAGACGAAGGCGCCGTGCGTGGTGTCGTGCGGGTTGAGGTGGTCCTCGGTGACCGTCACCGTCGACACCGCGCGGCCGCCGCCGTGCCCCGTCACCTCGATCCCGAGGAACTGGGCGTAGCGGTCGACGGGCTGTGTGCTCATGCCTCCATCCTTCCCGACGGTGTCGCGGGCTCCGCACCGTCCTCCCCCTCGATCCATCCCGTCCCCACCGGGACGCACGGCGGATCGGTGGGGAGGGAACGGATCGAGGGGGCAAGGTGGCGGATCGGTGGGGAGGGAACGGACCGGGTGGGAATGGCTCACCGGGCGCGCGCGGCGTCGACGAGGCCGTGCCGGGCCATTGCGGGCAGTAGCAGCGCGTGGAGCCGGCCCGGCACGATGAGGTGGCGCCACTGCCAGCGGATGACCTCGCCGCCGGAATCCGTGAACTCGGCGGCGCGGGCCTTCTCCTCGGCGAGGGCGGCGGCCTGCTCCTCAGCCGTTTCGCCGTACTTGCCCTCCCCGTCGAACTCGCCGACGAGGGTGCCCCACGCGAAGTCGGCGAAGTAGGTGCGGCCGCCGATCGCGTACTCGGCCTGCAGGCGCGGCTGCGGGAGATTCCAGTTCAGCATGTCGATCCGCGACCAGGATTCGCCCGGCGACTCACTGCGCTCGACCGACAGTTCGAGCGCTCGACGGGCCGTTGCAACGCCGCGCCGGGTGCCGAGCCGATCGAGGTGGACGTGCAACTCGTCGACGCTCACGGGTGGCGGATCGTCCGGCCTCGGGTAGCGCCGGACCAGGCGGACGGCGTCGAAGGCGCAGACGCCGCGGAGGAGGTCGCCGGACATCGCGACGTCGACCGCCGTCCGGGCCCGCGAGGTGACGGGGATGCCGTCCACCGTCGTGATCTCCTCCGGCTGAAGGGGCCGCGGGTGGAGGTGGACCTTGCCCGCCCGGCCGCCGCGGACGCCTCCGCCGTGGTCGCGCCCGGTGGTGAAGTGCACGTGGGTGCGTGCCGGATGGAGGAACGGTATGTCGTGCAGTGCCGCGGCGCTCTCGTGGCTGACCACGTGGATGCGGTTGACGGTCGCGGCTCGCACGCGCAGGAGGTACTTCACCCACGGCGCGCTGTCGTCGGGCACGGTGTACATGCCGCTCGCAAGCCGTTCGAGCTCGCCGGCGGCCACGGCGCGACTGATGGCGCCGCTGCTCCACCCCGTCGATTCCAGATGTCCCCGCGTCAAGATCGTCCCCATACCCGCAGTGAACCAGTGCCCGCGGACGTCGATCCCCGCGTAGACGCGGTTATCCACATGCAGTGGGGTTCGGGCGGTGCCGTCGTGGAATCCATCCACAGGCCATCGTCCCCCCCTGATACGTCGCCTCCCCACCTGAACGCCGCGCGAAACGGTGGGAGAGGAACGGATCGAGGGGGAGGGGTGGCGGATCGGTGGGGAGGCGACGAATCGGGTGGGAGATCAGCGGACGCGAAGACCTTTGGGGGTGCGGGCGAAGCCCGCGGCGGTCAGCGCCCCGGCCAGGGGCGAGGTGAGGGCGGGGGCACCGTCGATCTTCTCGACCGTGAGGCCACCGAACCGGGGCGCGGCACCGGCGAGCGCGGTCAGTGCGGCGTCCGGCGCGTCGGTGAAGGTGAGCAGGGTGCGGCCGCCGCGCTCGACGAAGAGGGCCAGCGCACCGTCGACCAGGACGACGACGGCGCCCGCCTTGCGCCCCGGCCGGGCGCCCTCCTCGCCGCGGTCGGGCCAGGGCAGCGCCGCACCGTACGGATTGGCGGGATCGGTGGCCGCCAGGACCAGCGCCGAGGTCTCGCCGTGCTGCTCGGCCCGTTCGAGCGCGGACGCCGCGTCGCGCAGCGCGTCGACGGTGCCGCTCCGCGCGAACTGGGCCGCCCCGAGGCGCTCGATGAAGTACCCGCGCCGCGCCTTGCCGGACTCCTCGAAGGCGGCCAGCGTGCGGTAGACCCGGGCGAAGCCGCCCTCCACGTGCTCGGCCGTGACCGCGCCGCGGGTCACCACGCCGTAGCGCTCCAGCAGTTGCTCGGCGATCGCCGCCGACTGCTCCGTGGCGCTCGCCTCCACCGGGGCGGGAGGCAGGGACCACCGGCCCCCGACCATCGGCGGGGCCTGGTCGACCGCGACGCGGTACCGCGCCCGCGGCGGTCGCCGGGGCGTGCGGTGCGCCGTGGCGCGGCGCCCGCCGGACAGGCGCGCACGGACCGGGGCGAAGGTGTCGCCCGTGAGTCGGCCCGCCCAGACCAGGTCCCACAGCGCCTCCGGCGTCGCGCCCGGGAGCTGGCGGTAGAAGTACGCCCCGCCGCCGCGGACCGCGTCCTCGATCGCCTCGTGCGCGGCGGTGGTGTCGAGCGGTGCCGGCGGCGGCAGCGTCAGCGGAGCGAGATCGGCGGGGTGGAAGGCGATCCAGCCGTCCTGCGCGCCGATCGCGCCGTGCCCGGTCCACACCACCTCGCCGGTGCCGGTGAGCTCGTCGAGCATGGCGGGGGAGTAGTCCGCGACGCGCTGCGGCAGGACCAGCGACTCCCACGCCGAGGCGGGCACGGGGACGCCGGCCAGCTGGTCGATGACCGCGGCGACGCCGTCGATGCCGCGCAGCGGGGACGTCAGGTGGTGCCAGCCCGCGAGGAACTGCGCGTACGCGCGTTCGGGCACGGGCTCCACGTCCTGCCGCAGGCGCGCGAGGCTGCGCTGCCGGATGCGCCGCAGCACCTCGGCGTCGCAGAACTGCGGCACACCGTCGAGACCGGCGTCGTCGGCGTCGGGGACGAACCGGCCCTCGATCACGCGCCGCGCCGCGACGAGTTCCGTGAGCGGGCGCTGCACCACCGCGACGCCCAGCCCGTAGCGGGCGGCGACCTCGGCGGCGGTGAACGGCCCGTGCCGGCGGGCGTACCGCGCGATCAGGTCACCCACCGGATCGGGCACCGCATCGGTGAAGGCCGACGCGATCCCCGGCTGCAACGGCACGCCCAGGCCGTCGCGCAGCCGCGCCGCATCCTCGACGGCCGCGATCCACCCGTCGCCGTACTCGAAGACGCGTCCCGCGGCGAGCAGCTCGTCCACCGCGGTAGGCGCTCCCTCGGACCGCGCGGCGATCTCGGCGCGGGTGAGCGGGCCGAGCTCGCGGATCAGATCCGCGACCTGCTCGACGGTGCGCGCCCGGTAGCCGGGCGCGGTGCGCTGCAGCTGGGCACCGACCTCGGCGACGATCTCGGCGTCGAGCAGCTCCGTCAGCTCGACCCGGCCGAGCAACTGCGAGAGCACCGCCGGATCGAGGCTGAGCACCGCCGCCCGGCGCTCGGCCAGCGGCGCATCGCCCTCGTACATGAACGCGCCCACGTAGCTGAACAACAGTGAGGCCGCGAACGGCGAGGGCACGGGCGTCTCCACCTCCGCCAGGCGGACCGACCGCGCCTCGAGGGCGCGGTGCACGGCGATCAGCTCGGGGACGTCGTAGACGTCCTGCAGGCACTCGCGCACGGCCTCGAGGACGATGGGGAACTGCGGGTACCCGCGCGCCACCTCGAGCAACTGGCTCGCGCGCTGGCGCTGCTGCCACAGCGGTGCCCGCTTGCCCGGATCGCGGCGCGGGAGCAGCAGGGCGCGCGCGGCGCACTCGCGGAACCGGGAGGCGAACAGCGCGCTCGATCCCACCGCGTCGGTGACCAGCGCATCGATCTCATCCGGCTCGAACCGGAAGAGCTCGCCACCGGGCGGGGTGTCGTCCGTATCGGGCAGGCGGATCAGGATCCCGTCGTCGGTGGCGGTGACCGCGCCCGAAAGCCCGAGGGAGGCGTTCAGGCGCGCGCCGATCGCGAGTGCCCACGGTGCGTGCACCTTCATCCCGAGCGGCGAGTGCAGCGCGACGCGCCAGTCGCCGAGCTCGTCGCGGAACCGCTCGACCACCAGCGTGCGGTCGGTGGGCAGGACGCCCGTGGCCCGCTGCTGCTCGTCGAGCAGGGCGATGAGGTTGTCGGTGGCCCACTCGCCGAGGCCCACCTGCTGCGCGCGGGCCCGCTGCTCGGTGGCGCCGAGCGCGGTGAACTCGCGGGTGAACCGGCCGATCGCCCGGCCCAGTTCGGCCGGGCGGCCGACCGTATCGCCGACCCAGAACGGCAGCCGGCCCGGCTGGCCGAAGGCGGGGGAGACCAGGACGCGGTCGTGCGTGATCTCCTCGATCTTCCAGCTCGTGGCCCCCAGCGCGAAGACATCGCCCACCCGCGATTCGTAGACCATCTCCTCGTCGAGTTCGCCCACGCGGGACGCCTTCTCACCGACCATGAACACGCCGAAGAGGCCGCGGTCGGGGATGGCGCCGCCCGAGGTGACGGCGAGCCGGCCCGCACCGGGCCTGCCGGTGAGTGTGCCCGCGTCGCGGTCCCACACCACGCGCGGGCGCAGCTCGCCGAAGTCCTCCGCGGGGTAGCGACCCGAGATCAGGTCGAGCACCGCCTCGTACGCCGAGTCCGGCAGCGCGGCATAGGGATGCGCCCGCCGTACCAGGGCCAGCCACTCGTGCACGTCGAGCACGTCCATGGCCGCGGCGGCGATGCTCTGCTGGGCCAGCACGTCGAGCGGGTTGCGCGGCACGACGAGCTTCTCGATCGCGCCCTCGCGCATGCGCTGCACGGTGACGGTGCTGTGCAGCAGATCCGTGCGGTGCTTGGGGAAGAAGACGCCGCGGCTGGGCTCGCCCACCTGGTGCCCGGCGCGGCCGACGCGCTGCAGCCCGGCGGCGACCGAGGGCGGGGCCTCCACCTGGATCACCAGATCGACCGCGCCCATGTCGATCCCGAGTTCCAGGCTGGAGGTGGCGACCACGCAGCGCAGCCGGCCCGACTTCAGATCGTCCTCGATGAGCGCGCGCTGCTCCTTGCTCACCGAGCCGTGGTGCGCCCGCGCCAGCACCGCCTCCGCCCCGTGCGTCTGGCCGCTGGCGAGCAGCTGCGCGGGCGAGCCGCCCGCGACGGCGGGATTGGGCGGCCCCGCGTGCACCCCCGCGGCGAGCTCGTTGATCCGGGCGGTGAGCCGCTCGGCCAGCCGGCGCGAGTTGGCGAAGACGATGGTGGAGCGGTGCCGCTCGATCAGCTCGACGATGGCCGACTCCACGTGGGGCCACAGCGAGCCCTGCTGCACGGGTTCGTCCGGATCCTCGGCGACCACGTCGAGCTCCGTCATGTCCGCCACGGGCACGGTGACGCTGAGCTCGAAGGCCTTCTCCGAGGGCGGGCGCACCACCGTCGCGGGGCGCGGGCCGCCGAGGAAGGCCGCCACCTCCTGCGCCGGCTCCACGGTGGCGGACAGGCCGATCCGCTGCGCCGGCTCCTCCAGCAGGGCGTCGAGCCGCTCGAGCGAGAGCGCCAGATGCGTGCCGCGCTTGGTGCCCGCGACGGCGTGCACCTCGTCGACGATCACGGTGTGCACCTGCGTCAGGCTCTCGCGCGCCTGCGAGGTGAGCATGAGGAACAGCGACTCGGGGGTGGTGATGAGGATGTCCGGCGGGGTGCGCACCAGTTGCCGCCGCTGCTGGGCCGGCGTATCGCCGGAGCGCACGCCGACGGTGACCGCCGGGGCCGGTTCGCCACGGCGCTCGCGCACGCGCGCGATGCCCGCCAGGGGCGCCCGCAGGTTGCGCTCGACGTCGACCGCGAGGGCCTTGAGCGGGGAGATGTAGAGCACGGACGTGCCGCGCGGACCGTCGGACTGCGACGGTGCCGGACGGTCCGCGAGCCGGTCCAGGGCCCACAGGAACGCCGAGAGGGTCTTGCCGGAGCCGGTGGGCGCCACGACCAGCGTGTTCTCGCCCCGGGCGATCGATCGCCACGCCCCGGCCTGCGCCGCGGTGGGGGCGGCGAACGACTCGGTGAACCACTCGGCGGTGGCGGGCGTGAACGCCCGGAGGGCGTCCGGCATGCCTTCATCATGGCGCAGGGCACCGACAACCCGCGGCCGGGAAGGTCGAGGCGCCCATTCGCGTGCGACTTTGTCGACCCTCTGATTGAATCGCAAAGAACGGATTCCGGACACGGGTCGCCGACGGCGATCGGGGAGAGAGCGGTGCGACATGGGGAACCCCGTCGTCGATTGTCCTGCAGGTGAGATCAGTGGCGCGCTGGTGGGCGGTGTCGCCCGGTACCTGGGGATCCCGTACGCGCAGCCCCCGGTCGGGGAGCGGCGCTTCCGCCTGCCCGAGCCGGTGGACCGGCTGCCCGGCGTGTTCCGTGCGACGGAGTTCGGGCCGACGCCGCCGGCGTCGATGGAACTCCCCGAGCCGTACAGCTATCCGGTGATCGAGGGCGACGACTGGCTCACGCTCAACGTGTGGGCCCCCGCGGACGCCGAGCCCGGCGCGAAGCTGCCGGTGTACGTGTGGATCTACGGCGGCTCGTTCGCGATGGGCAGCAGTGCGCAGTCCCTGTTCGACGGGACGGCGTTCGCGCGCGACGGGATCGTCTACGTCTCCATCAACTACCGGGTGGGCCTCGAGGGCTTCACGCACCTGGCCGACGCGCCGGACAACCGCGGCCTGCACGATCAGATCCTCGCTCTGCAGTGGGTGCAGGAGAACATCGAGGCCTTCGGCGGCGATCCTGCGCGGGTCACGATCGGCGGCGAGTCCGCGGGGTCGATGAGTGTGTCCACGCTGGCCACGACGACGTACGCGGGATCGCTGTTCCAGCAGGTGATCTGCGAATCGGGCATCGGCGTCGCGGCCCCGGTCGAGACGGCGCGCAAGGCCGCCATGCCGCTGCACGCGGGCCTGGGGCTCCACATGGCGGCGAAGGCCCTGCGCGACGGCGACCCGCGGCAGCACGCCGCCGCGGTGGCGAAGGTGATGCGCACCCTGAGCCCGCACAACGTGCTCACGCTGTTCCCTCCCGTCATCGACGGCGACCTGGTGCCGGTCAACCCGGCCGCCCGCCTCGCGAGCGGCCCGGTGCCCGTCCGGATGCTCATCGGCAACAACCGCAAGGAATCCGATTTCTGGCGGGTCTTCGGTGAGTTCGTGCCGAGCGATCGCACCCTCACCGCGCTGGGCGAGCTGCTGCGCCCGTTCGGCGCCGTCCCGCCCGTCGTGGCGGCCTACCAGGAGGTCTACGGCTCCTCGCTGACGGCCGGGGAGATCTTCCTCGAGCTGCTCTCCGACGGTGCCTTCGGCGGCCCGACCTACGCGGCGCAGACGGGTCAGGGCGAGAACTGCTACGCCTACTACTTCACCTGGCCGTCGAGCATCCACACGAAGTCGGCGATGCACACGCTCGATCTGGGCTTCGCCTTCGACAACATCGCCGATCCGGGCTTCACCCTCTACGGCGGCGAGGACGCGCCGCAGGAACTGGCCGACGACGTGCACGGCCGATGGGTCGACTTCATCACTACGGGCACGCCCGGCGCCGGGTGGAGCCCGTTCCGGTCCGAGGAGGACCTGCACGTGTTCGGCCCGGCGGCCGAGCGGAACACCCGGGCCCTGTCCGCCTGGACGTACTGATCCGGCGGTCGCCGCGCCGGCGCCCCGGCGACACGCCGACGGTACCGTTGTTGCCTGTGTGACTACTGTGATTCATGATGTTCTGGAGGTACGGACCGAAGGAGCACGCATGACCACGCACGTCACGTCGAACAGCCACCGTCGCGCCTGGTTCCGGGGCGCCGTCGCCGCGGCGGCCGTCGCGGTGGGCATCAGCGGCACCATGGCCGCCGTCGCCAAGGCCGATCAGCAGGTGGGCCGGTTCCTGGTCAAGGGCCAGATCGAGGTGTCCTACTTCGCGACCGGCGGTGCCCCGACCTGGGGTGTTCCACTGATCGCCGAGTCCAACGCCGGACGCGGCGGCAAGTTCCAGATCTTCAAGAACCAGGCGTCGTTCTACTGGCACCCGTCCGCCGACGGCGGCAACGCCCACCAGGTCGGCGGCGCGATCCGCGCGAAGTGGGGCGAGAACCGCTGGGAGAACGGCCCCCTCGGCTACCCGATCACCGACGAGATCCGGGCCCGCGGCCCCTTCAACGCCGTCACCGGCGCGATGAACGCCTTCCAGGGCGGCGTGGTCTACTGGTCGCCGGCCTCGGGCGCCTGGCCCGTGTGGGGCGAGATCCTCGTCAAGTGGAGCGCCGACAAGCGCGAGTCCGGCAAGTACGGCTACCCGACCGGCCCGGAGGTGCGGACCGGGAGCGGCTTCTCGCAGAGCTTCCAGCGCGGCGTCATCACCTGGCCGTGACGACGACGGGCGGACCCGGCCGTACGGCGCGGGCCCGCCCGGAGACGGTGGAACCGGTGATCAGGCCTGTTCGCGTGTGGTGGCCGCGATCAGCTGATCGAGCACCGTCGCGAGCTCGTGCTCGCGACGCTCCAGCGGCGTGAAGGCGCCGTCGCCGTCGAAATCGGTGAACAGGCCGAGGCTGACCTGCGCGCGCACGTCGACCATCGAGAAGTTCGCGGTGATCTGGCGCCAGTGCTCCACCGAACGGACGCCGTTGTCGGCACCGTAGGCGACGAAGGCCACGGTCTTGCCGGTCCACTCGGGACCGATCGAATCGAAGGCGTTCTTGAAGCCGCCCGGCACCGAGTGGTTGTACTCGGGGGTGACGAAGATGAAGCCGTCCTCGGTGTCGATCGCCTTGCCCCACGCGGTGACCGCCGCGCTGTCGTAGTTCCGGTTGGCGGCGCCGGGCACCGTGGCGGAGGTCAGCAGCGGCACGTCGAACGCCTTGAGATCGATGACGGTGATCTCGACGCCCTCACGCGCCTCGGCCTGGGCGGCGACCCACTTGCCGACCTCCTCCGCCTTGCGCCCGTCGCGGATGGAGCCCAGGATGATGCCGATCTTCATGTGAGTCCTTTCGGGTTTGCGATCGCCCACGCGGGCGCACGGCTCTCACCGTAGCCGAGCGCCCGCATGCGCACCCGGCGTCGGATCAGCGGCGTGCGGTCAGGGCGACGAGGGCGTCGATGGTCGCCGCGAGCTCCCCCGTCCGCCGGTCCACCGGCGTGAATCCGCCGTCCGGAGCGAAGTCGGTGTGCAGGCCCAGGCCGACCTGCTGCACCGTGCCCACCATGTCGAAGATCGCGGTGATCTGACGCCAGTGCTCGACCGAGCGGATGGCGCCGGTGGCCCCGTAGCCGACGAACGCCACGGTCTTGCCGCTCCACTCCGAGCCGAGCAGATCGTAGGCGTTCTTGAGCGCGCCCGGCACCGAGTGGTTGTACTCGGGGGTGACGAAGACGTAACCGTCCTGGGCGTCGATCGCCTGACTCCACGCGGTCACCAGCGGGTCGTCGTACTTCTTGTTCGCGTTCTCCGGCGGGGTGGGAGCCATCAGGATCGGCAGATCGAACGCCGCGATGTCGAGCAGGGTGGCCTCGACGCCGTCGCGGGCGGCCACCGCCGCCGCGACCCATTCTCCGACCTGTTCCGCCTTGCGGCCCTGGCGTACCGAGCCGACGATGATGCCGATCTTCATGGGGTCCCCTCCCAGAGGTTTCGCAGTCGCAAACGCGAGTGCTGGCTCACAGTAGCTCGGCGGAGCCGGTTCGGTCGGGTGTTTGGGCGGCTGGGCTCCCCACGGGCACAATGGATGTGTGCCGGACAACGACGATCCCGTCCTCGCGCACGTCGGACCGCGGCTTCGCGCGATCCGGCAGGAGCGCGACATCACGCTGACCGCGGTGGCCGAGGCCACCGGCATCTCGGTGAGCACGCTCTCCCGGCTCGAGGGCGGCACCCGCAAGCCCACCCTGGAACTGTTGCTGCCGCTGGCCCGGACGTACGGCCTCCCGCTCGACGAGCTCGTCGACGCGCCGGAGACCGGGGACCCGCGGGTGCGACTGACGCCGCAGCGGCACGGGGACCGGACCATCGTCCCGCTCACCCGCCGAGCGGGTGGCCTGCGGACCTTCAAGGAGGTGATCCGGCCGGCGCGCGGGGTGAGCGTTCCCCGGCAGGTGTCGCACCCGGGCTACCACTGGATCTACGTGCTCGACGGGCGGCTGCGGCTGCTGCTCGGCGAGAAGGACATCGTGATCAAGCCCGGCGAAGTGATCGAGTTCGACACCCGCCTACCGCACTGGTTCGGCAGCGCGGACGGTGAGCCGGTCGAGTACCTCGGCATCTACGGGCCGCAGGGCGAGCGCGCGCACCACGTGTCGGGGGACTAGCCCCGGTCGGAGATTCCGCACTCAGATCGGCTCCGAGGCCGAATTCCCCCTCGGAGGGGAAACGGATGCGAAATCCCCGGCGCCTAGTCGCTGCCGAGGCCGGTGGCCTTGCGCAGGTGGCTCACGCCCGGGAGCTTGTTCACGCCGCGCTGCACCTCGCTGAGCTTGCCGGTGACCTCCACCAGCGGCGGGAGCACCGCGTCGAGGGTGTTGAGCGCGGGATCGGCGACCGCGGTGAGCCGCTCGACGCGGTCGATCACGTTGTTGGCGCGCTCGATCATGTCGGCCATCGCGAGCATGACCTTCGGCAGCTCCGCGATGAGCTCGATGGTGTCGGGCGGGATGGTGCTGAGCTTGCCGACGCTGGTCACGGTGCGGCCGGTGTTGTCCATCGCCTTGCCGGCGGCGGCCCGCACGGAGTCGACGAGGTCGTTGACCGATTCGCTGATGCTGGGTGGAGCCTTCGGGGGCTCCGGCTTTCTCGCCATGCCACGATCATCGCGCGCGGGCGCGCCGATCGCGGGGATTTCGCTAGAGGGACGCGCCGAACCGCTGCACCGCGGCCCGCGCGGTGCGCAGCCCCTCGCTGTCCTCGCCGTCGACGGTGACTTCACCGGACGGGTGCAGGACGACCTCGCCGATCGACTCGCCCGTGGTGTTCACCCGGACGGCCCAGGCGTAGGCCTCGTCGGCCAGCCAGGCGTCGGGGCGCAGTTCCGTGAGGTACCACGCCCCGACGTTCAGGCCGACCGGATCCACCTGATCAGGCCTCGTCGGACTTGATCTCGAGCAGGACGGTGCCCTGCGTGACGGCGGTGCCGGGCTCGATCGCCAGGCCGGTGACGACACCGTCCTTGTGCGCCGCGACTGGGTTCTCCATCTTCATGGCCTCGAGCACGACGACCAGATCGCCGGCGCTGACCTGCTGGCCGTCCTCGACGGCCACCTTCACGACGGTGCCCTGCATGGGCGCGGTCACCGAGTCGCCCGTGGCGGCCACGCCGGCGCCGCGGTCGCGGGTGCGCGGCTTCGGCTTGCGACGGATCACGCCGGCGCCGCCGGCCGCGCCGCCACCGCCGAGCGAGAGCTCGCCGGGCAGCGAGACCTCGACGCGGCGGCCGTCGACGACCACGACCACGTTCTGGCGGGGGAGCGAGTCGTCCTCCTCGATGGCCTGGCCACCGGTGTACGGCTCGATCGGGTTCTCCCAATCGGTCTCGATCCACTTCGTGTAGACCTCGAAGCCGTTCTCGTCGCCGATGAAGGCGGGGTTGGAGACGATGTGGCGGTGGAACGGGATGACCGTCGCCAGGCCCTCGACCTCGAACTCGGCCAGCGCGCGCCGCGAGCGCTCCAGCGCCTCCTCGCGGGTGGCGCCGGTCACGATGAGCTTGGCCAGCATCGAGTCGAACTGGCCGCCGATCACGTCGCCCTGGTCCACACCGGAGTCGACACGGACGCCGGGGCCGGTGGGCTCGCGGTAGACGGTGATGGGGCCGGGGGCGGGCAGGAAGCCGCGGCCGGCGTCCTCGCCGTTGATCCGGAACTCGAAGCTGTGGCCGCGCGGAGTGGGATCCTCCGTGATGGTCAGTTCCTTGCCCTCGGCGATGCGGAACTGCTGGCGCACGAGGTCGATACCGGCCGTCTCCTCGGTGACGGGGTGCTCGACCTGCAGGCGGGTGTTCACCTCGAGGAAGCTGACCAGGCCGTCGGCCGCGACGAGGAACTCGACGGTGCCGGCGCCGTAGTACCCGGCCTCGCGGCAGATGTCCTTGGCCGACTGGTGGATGCGGTCGCGCTGCTCGGTGGTGAGGAACGGCGCGGGCGCCTCCTCGACGAGCTTCTGGAAGCGGCGCTGCAGCGAGCAGTCGCGGGTGCCCGCGACCACGACGTTGCCGTGCTGGTCAGCGATGACCTGCGCCTCGACGTGGCGGGCCTTGTCCAGGTAGCGCTCCACGAAGCACTCGCCGCGCCCGAAGGCGGCGACGGCCTCGCGGGTGGCCGACTCGAACAGCTCGGGGATCTCCTCGACGGTGTAGGCGACCTTCATGCCGCGGCCGCCGCCGCCGAACGCCGCCTTGATGGCGACGGGCACGCCGTACTCCTTGGCGAACGCGACGACCTCGTCCGCGCCGGAGACCGGATCCTTGGTGCCGGGCGCCATCGGGGCGTTGGCCCGCTCGGCGATGTGCCGGGCGGTCACCTTGTCGCCCAGGTCGCGGATGGACTCGGGCGACGGCCCGATCCAGGTCAGGCCCGCGTCGATGACGGCCTGCGCGAAATCGGCGTTCTCGGACAGGAAGCCGTAGCCGGGGTGGATCGCGTCGGCACCGGACTTGCGTGCGGCGTCGAGGATCTTGTCGAAGACGAGGTAGGACTCGGCCGAGGTCTGTCCGCCCAGGGCGAAGGCCTCGTCGGCCAGGCGCACGAACTTGGCGTCGGCGTCGGGTTCTGCGTACACGGCGACGCTGGTCAGGCCGGCGTCCCGGGCGGCGCGGATGACGCGGACGGCGATCTCGCCACGGTTGGCGATCAGCACCTTCTCGATCTTCTTGTCAGCGTGGGCTGCCACTCAATCTCCTTGTTCCTTGCGGTACGCACCGGAACGCGCACCGACATGGGTATCCCGTAGAACACAGTCAACGACCAGTCTATGCCTACGGTCCTGTGGCGCAGCTGACAGTCCCCACTCGGGTTCAGTTACCCGCGAGTAACCGTCGCATCGCCTATTTCGGTCACCATCGAACGTAGCGCGCCGAGGTAGAGCGTGACACTCCGGCGTGCCGTGTCGAAGCCGGGGAAGCGCGCGGCCACGTGCAGACCCGTCGGTGTGCGCAGCATCCAGAGGTAGACGTCGTCGATCGAGTAGTCCCGCGAGCGCAGCGCGCCGGCCCCGCCGTCGTCGTTGCTCTCCGCGCCGGGCGCGGAGCGGGTGTCCATGAAGGAGACGACGAAGCGCGGCGGCGGCGCCTGGGAGCGGCCGGGCTCCTCGGCGAGCACCTCCCCGATCCGCAGGTAGGGCAGGGTGCTGCCGATCTTGGAGTGCTTCCACGCCGACTGCGCCCGCTGCGCCAGCTCGCCGAAGGTGCGGGTACCCGTCGTGTCGAGCCGGAACGGCGCGATACCCACGAACCAGCCGAGCGCCGCGATCCACTGCTCGGCGTCGCGGGTGTGCCGGGTGACGGCGCACCGGAACACCGGCCCGAAGCCGAGGTCGGTGTTGATCTTGGCCATGCACGCGAGCACGCCCGTCACTATCGAGGCGCCGGACTCCGAGCAGACGCGGGTGAAGTTGTTGGCCCGGTCGTCGTCGAGCAGGTGGAAGTTGAGCGCGCCCTGCGGGAGCCGGGGCACGCCGTCGGGGTCGCGGCTGAGCGCCGCGCGGGTCTCGTCGGCCAGTTCTGTGGCGCGCAGCGGCAGCAGCGGCATCGGGAACGGATCGGGGCGGAAACCGGTCTCGCTGAGGTACTCGTCCCACATCTGCGCCGCGGGGTGGCTCGCCCCGGCGCGGTCCGCGGACTGCCGGTCGGTGTCCGAGTAGTTGACGTAGCTGCCGGTGGGCAGCAGGCGGGCGGGCTCGCCGCCCATCGCCTCGCGGTAGAGCTCGCGCAGCTCGTACGGGCTCAGGATCAGCGAGTAGCCGTCCAGCAGGGAGTGGTCGGCGGCGAAGAAGAGGGTGAACGAGTCCTCGCGGGCGACCGTCGAGAACAGGTACGCCGGCCAGGTGAGCGGGGCCGTCGACCGGTCGAACTCCCCCAGCAGCTGCTCGGCCAGGGGACCGGTGGAGCGGTAGGTGCCCACCGTCCTGATCCGCAGGTCGACGGTGTCGGTCTGCGCGCTGCGGCGGCGCGGCCTGTCGTCCTCGAGGAAGACGTGCGTGCGCAGCACCTCGTGCCGGTCGATCCACGCCCGCAGCGCCGTGCGCAGGCCGGGGATGGACAGCGGCTCGTCGAACTCGACGCCGAGGCCGAGCCAGGACTCGCGGCCGCCGTCGATGTGGCGGCGCTCGAGCACCGCCTGCGCGCCCCGCAGGTGCGCCTCGTGCACGTGCGAGGTCGCGCGCGGATCGTCGCGCCAGCGCGCCGCCGGGCCCGTCGTGGGGATCCAGTTGCGCAGTTCACCCGGGCGCAGCGGGTACGCGTCCAGCTCGGTGAATCGCATCGCGGGCCTCGCTCGGCGCGGCTACCCGGCGAGCCGGCGCTTGATCCGCGCCAGCATCGCCGACATGCCGCGCAGCCGCAGCGGGCTGACCACGGAATCGAGGCCCAGGGCGTGGTGGAAGTCGTCGGGCACCGCGAGGATCGCGGCGGCGGGCTGCCCGTCGAGGCCCTGCGCGAGGATCGACGCGAAGCCGCGCGTGGTCGGGGCCTCGGGCGGCGCGCTGAAGTACAGCCGCACCGCCTCGGGATCCGTCGCATCGACGTCCAGGAACAGCGGCGACTGGCACTCCGGGACCGGTTCCATCGCCGCCGCACTCAGGTGCTCCGGCAGCTCGGGCAGCTCCCGGGAGAATTCGAGCAGCATCTCGAGCCGGTCCTGCTCGCCGACGCCGGCGAAGTCGTCGACGATCTCCGCAAGCGGCGCGGGAAGGGCGGCCGTCATGCGCCCGGAGCCGTGCCCGGCTCCTCGCCCCGCACGATGGGCGCCCGGACGGTGTTGCCCCACTCGGTCCAGGAACCGTCGTAGTTGCGGACGTCCGAGAAGCCGAGCAGGTGCGTGAGGACGAACCAGGTGTGGCTCGAGCGCTCGCCGATGCGGCAGTAGGCCGTGACGGGCGCCTGCGGGTCCAGTCCGCCGTACACCTCGAGCAGGTCGGCGTGGGGGAGGAAGCGCCCGTCCTGCCGGGCCGCCTTCGCCCACGGGATCGACACGGCCGTGGGGATGTGGCCGCCGCGCAGGGCGCCCTCCTCCGGGTAGTCGGGCATGTGGGTGCGCTCGCCCGTGTACTCCTGCGGCGAGCGCACATCGACCAGTGCCCGCCGCCCGATGTCGGCGCGCACCTCGTCCGCGAAGGCGCGGATGCGCGAGTCGTCCCGCGGGACGACCGGATAGTCGCTGCGCGGGTACTCGGGCTGCTCGAGCGAGACGTCGCGGGCGTCGCTGATCCACTTGTCGCGGCCGCCGTCGAGCAGGCGCACGTCCGGGTGCCCGAAGAGCGTGAACACCCACAGCGCGTACGCGGCCCACCAATTGGACTTGTCGCCGTAGATGACGACGGTGTCGTCGCGGCTGATCCCCTTGCTGCGCATGAGTTCCGCGAACTGTTCGCCGGTGATGTAGTCCCGGGTCACCGGGTCGTTGAGGTGCAGGTGCCAGTCCACCTTCTGCGCCGTCGGGATGTGCCCGATGTCGTAGAGGAGCACGTCCTCGTCGGACTCGATCACCTTCAGGCCGGGGACACCGAGGTGCCCGCTCAGCCAGTCCGCGGTGACGAGGCGCTCGGGGTGTGCGTAGTCCTGCAGTTCCGCGCTCGGATCGGTCTCGATAGCCACGTCCGCCAGCCTAGCGCGCGCGGTCACCCGAAGGTCGCCAACGTCGCCCGCAGGTCCTCCGCGTACCGGGCGACCTCCGCCGTGGCGGTCGCGGTGTCGGGGCACTGCGCGCCGATCTCGAGGCCGCCGGACTCCCGGGTGAGCCAGAGCGAGACGTTCGCGGTGCTCCCGTCCCCCGGGAACATCATCGACGAGGCGACCTCGGGCAGCGCCGACGCCACCGGCCGCGCATCGAGGTAGGAGATGAGCGGGGGCCGGGTGACCGCGGCCGGGTCGACGGTGCCCTCCGCGAACAGGACGCCGAGGGCGGCGGCGGTGGGGATCGCGCCGGCCCGGCGCGCGGCGCGCACGGCCTCCCCGGCGTCGGCGATCACCTGCGCGGGCTCCTTGTCCGCCAGGCCTTCGAGCAGCAGCGGGGCGAAGCCGACGACCCAGCCCTGCGTGAGGCTCAGATCCGCATCGGGGGAACTGAACTCGCGGCGCAGGTCCTGGACCACGACCCGCATCCAGGTGTCGGATCCGGTGCGCGCGTGGTCGGTGATGGCGAGGGCCGCGTAGAGCGCCGCCGACAGGCGCGCGGGGGCGACCGAGGCCTCGAGCGCGGCGACCTGGTCCGTGTCGAGCAGCCGGTGGTGCAGGGCCTGCACGGGTGCCGATGCGCCCGGCTCGAGGCCCGTGTCGATCGGCAGCCGCTCGAGCCCGCCGCCGGTGGCCGTGAACGCGCGGCGCCAGACCTGCAGGGCGGGGTCCGAGGGATCGGTCGCCGCGGTGCGGTCGCGCTCGGTGCGCGCGACGTGCGAGTGCGGGGCGAGCGCGGACGGGAGCGGGGCGCTCGTGCCCTCGCGGTGCGCCCGGTAGCGCACGATGATCTCGTTGAGCCCGAGCAGCAGCGACGCGCCATCGGTGGCGCTGTGATCGGCCGCGACGTACAGGCCGAAGGAGTCCTCCCCGGCGATCGCACCGATCACCGCGCCGGGCACCCGCCACGCGGTCGCCTCCTCCGAGAAGCGTCCCCGCAGCCGCGCCGTGAGCTCCGGGCCGTCCGGCGCCGGGCCCGCGTCGACGGCGGCGACGGTGATCGCCTCGGCCGGCGTGACGAGCCGCTCCCAGCCGTCACCCGCTCGCACGAACCGGGTGCGCAGTGACTCGTGGGCGCGCACGAAGTCGGTCACGGCCGCGGTGAGCGCGGCGACGTCCGCCCGGCCCCGCACGTCGGCCGCGAATCCGATGTAGGCCGTGTGCCGTTCGGCCTTCTCGGCCGCGGCGAGGTGCTCGGCCTGCAGGAAGGTGGGCCCGACGTCCGCGGGCTGCTCGCCCGCGCCGACCGTGGCCGTGAAGTCGATCAGGGTTCCCTGCGGAGGACGCCAATCATCCAGTGCTGCACCGATCATCGTTCCTCCTCAGATGTTCCAGAACTCGGGGGCGATCCCGAACCGCTCGGCGGTCGCCGCGAGGTGCCGCTGCGCGTCGGCGGCATCGGCGAAGACGAGCGGATCCAGGCAGACCACGCTGAGCGTGAGCGTGTCCCCGACGATGTCGAGCCACGCGGCCAGCCCGCCACCGCCGCGCGCGAGCCGCTCCGGGGTGACCGGGGTGGGCGCGGCCACCATCAGGATCCGGTCGGCCGCCGGCCCGAACAGCGACGGGAAGTCCGGATCGACGGCGCCCATGTTCGAGCACGTGAGCATCGACAGCGGGTGCGGCCCGGCCAGCCGGTCCACCAGGGCGTCGGGGATGAAGTGCGCGGCCACCTCCAGCGGCGTCGAGCGCCGCTGCGTGCCCGGCCGGTTGCCGCTCGCGACGAGGGCCGCCTTGATCGTCGCGTGCAGGCCCGCCAGATCGCCCTCGATCGCGTCCCTGGTGACGGCGACGGTCACCGACGCGGTGTTGTTCGCATCGCGGGAGCCCTCCGCGCGCACGTCGATCGGGATGTTGGTGGGCACCGCGTCGATCCCGGCGTACCGCTCGGTGCTCAACAGCAGGTCCGTCATGAACGCCACGAGAAGCGTGTTCCCACTGGCGGACCGGGCTTTCGCCGCCGCCTTCCACGCGGTCCCGGTGGTGGACAGGGCCACGACGAGCGGGGTGGGGCCGTCCCCGGCCGGAGCGCCGCCGGGGGCGGGACGCTCGACCGCCGGGACCGGCGTGCGCGGCGCCTCGCGCTCGCGCACCGTCCGGATCAGGCGGCGGAACTGGCGCCCGGAGTCCACCAGGTCGTCGGTGATCCGCGGTGCGCGCGCCCGCTCGTCGGGGGTGCGCGCGCCGCTCAGGCCGCGCGAGGCGGCCAGCAGTGCGGCGTACATCGCGCCGCCGTCCGCGGCGGTGTGCGGGTACTGCACGGTGACCAGGGTGCGCCCGTCGGTGCGGTGCGCCCGCGAGACCGAGACCAGGCCGCGGTCGCCGCCGGCGTGCTCGCGCTGCTCCTGCAGCCACGCCACCGTCGACGAGGGTTCCAGGGGCTCCTCGCGCAGGTGCAGGGTCACCGTCGGCGGTCCGGGCAGCCACGAGCTGCGGGCGCCGGGCACGGGGGAGCGGCGCAGGGTCCGGTTCAGCGGTCCGCGCGCCAGGTGCCCGACGGTGCGCCGCAGGTCCGCGATCGTGGGCGCGTTCTCGGTGGCGTAGTCGAAGGTCGCCTGGGAGATCAGGTGTCCGCGGAGCACCACGCCCGCCAGCTCGATCGTCCGGTCGTCGTCGGTGACTCGGTTGGCACGGCAGTCATCGCGCAGGATGGGCATGGACTTCTCCTTCGGTTGTCGAGAACGCCTCGGCGTCGGGGCCGGCGGCGGGATCGCCGGGCCGGAGCCGGAGCGCGAACACCGCGCACAGGGCGGTGAGGACCGCGCACAGCAGGACGGTCGCGCTGAACGCGGTGCGGGCGGAACCGCCCTCGCTCATCCGCGCGTACAGCGTGCCGAGCACACCGGTCCCCAGCGCGGAGCCGGTCTGCTGGCACACCGCGAAGACCGCCGTGGCGGTGGCGGCGCGGGCCCCCGGGATGTCGGTGAGCACCACGCCGAGCGCGGGAGCCGCGCACAGCCCGAGGCCGGCCGCGGCCACCGTCGAGGTGATCACCAGCGGCAGCGAACCGTCCAGGCCCGCGACCATGCTCGCGAACATCGCCGAGAAGCCCACCGCCGTGGCGCTCACGCCCGCGATGATGAGCAGGCGCGCCGGCACCCGCGCCAGCACCATGCCCAGGGCGATGCCGCCGAGGGCGCCGCACCCGGCGGGGACGAGCAGCGCGCCCGCGCGGAGCGGTGGCAGCTCCAGGCCGTCCTGCAGGTACAGGGTGAAACACAGGTAGAAGCCGCCGATCGCGGCCTGCCCGAAGAGCTGGATGATCACGCCCCAGCGGAAGTTGGGGCTCGCGAACAGGTCCGGATCGACGATCGGCCGCAGCGCGGACCCGCTGCGCAGCAGATGCCGCTCCCAGGCCAGGAAGCCGCTGCCCGCCACCGCCAGCGTCGCGAACAGTACCAGCTCCGTCGTGCCTGCCTGCCCCGAGAACGCGAGCAGCGCAACGGTGATCGCGACCACCATCAGGGCGAGCCCCACCCAGTCCAGGGGATCGGCGCCGTCCTCGGCCCGCGGGCGCGCCGGGAACGGCGCCGCCAGGAGCACCACGACGGCGAGGACGCCGATCGGCACGTTGACGTAGAACACGGCCCGCCAGCCGATCCCGAACGCGTCGATCGCGAGCAGACCGCCGCCGACGAGGGGGCCGAGCAGGATGGCCGCGACGGACGTGGCGCTCACGGCCGAGAGCGCGCGGGCGCGCCACGAGCCCGGCAGGATCTGCTTGACCATCGCGGTGACCTGGGGGACGATCATCGCCGCGCAGGCGCCCTGGAACACTCTGCCGGCCAGCAGGACCGGCAGCGCGGAACTGGCCGCCACCACGATCGAGGCGAGGGTGAACACGGAGATCCCGCCGAGCATCGCGGCGCGGGGACCGACCCGGTCACCCAGCGCGCCGCCGGGGATGAGGAACGCGGCGAAGCTCAGCGCGTAGGCCTCCGCGATCCAGATGCCCCGCGCGGGGGAGAGCCCGAGATCGCGCTGGATCGAGGGCAGCGCGATGTTGGCGATCGTCACGTCGACGGTGGCCATGAACAGCACCAGCAGGCCCACGCCCAGCAGGGCCGCCGCGGCGCCGTCGCTCATCCGGGGCTGTGCCCGGGTGGCCGCGGCCGTCACGGCCGCACCGCCTCGGGAGCGAGCGTGGCCGCCAGGTGCGCGGCGAGCGCCGCGCTCCCCAGCGCGGTGGGATGGCGCGGCGGCGTCAGCGAGACGAGGGAGTCCCCCTCGAACCAGCGCTCGGAGCGCGGGGCGGCACCGTCGTGGCCGCGGGTGATGTCGAGGACCGAGACGAAGGTGACGCCCGTCCGGTCGCACGCGGTGCGGTACACGTCCTCGAGCGCCTCGAAGAACTCCGCCGCGGTGTGCAGCGCCAGCTCGGAACCCGATGCGGCGCACAGCGGGACGTCCGCGTCGGGGAGCGGGTAGTAGCCGCCGTGGCCGACCAGCAGGACCGTCGCGTCCGGCGCGCGGCCGCGGACGTCGGCGAGGGCCACCGCGAGGTGCGCCCCGAGGCCCGTGAGCGCGGCGTCGATGCGGCGCGCGCGGTCGGTGTCGCTGCGGAACCGCGCCGCGGCACCGGGGCGGTGGGAGAAGGCGCCGCCGATCAGCGAGTGCCAGCGGATGTCGTTGCCGCCGATGGAGAGCGTGACCAGATCGGTCTCCACGCTCAGCGCGTCGGCCTGGGGCGGCAGCACCACCCGGCGCAGCCCCTGATAGCGCACCTGGCCGCGACGGTGCAGGTTCTCGGTGGTGGCGCCGACGCACGAGCGGTCCTCGAACAGGGCCGGGCGCAGCAGCGCCGCGAGCTCGTGCGGGTAGCCGCGGCCGCTGCGGCCGTCGGCACGGCGCAGCAGGCTCAACCACGTGGGGGCCGCCGCGCGCGAATCGCCCAGCGCGACGTACGTGCCCCAGTCGCCGGGTGCCCGGCCGGCCACCGTCACGCGGCCCACTTCTGGGGGACGGCGACGACGGCCACGGTGGAGCGCAGGGACTGCAGGACGGTGCGCATCGTGCGGTGCGCCTGCGGGGTGTCGGGGTGGCGGGTGCGCACCGAGACGCCGTCGTGCGTGCGGGAGAACCACAGTTGGACGTCGTCGCACCGGGTGATGTTGGAGACGTGCGTGCGGTTCGTACCGAACCCGCTGTCGCCCTGGGTGATCCGACGGTAGTCCAGGTACGAGGCCATGAACACGTCCTGGCGCCGGGGCCGGTATCCGCCGGTGGTCGCCGCGATCACCTGGCCGAGCGGCACGTCGGCCCGGTCGCGGGCGCGCCGCAACTCCTGCTGCGTGAGCGCCACGCTGCGTTCGAAGAGCGTGCACGGATCGGCCGGCCGGCCGTCGTCGTGCACCGAGACGGTGATCGGGGCGCTGGTGACGAACCAGCCCAGGGCACGTGCGTAGCGCTCGTCGTAGCGGGTGTGCGCGGGGAAGGTCAGCGGCAGCAGGTCCGAACCACCGGCCGCGTGGGTCGCCATCGCCAGCGCCGTCAGCAGCCCCGCGTAGGTGGTGCCCCCGGCCCGCGCCGTGGCCGCGGAGAAGGCCTCGGCCTCGTCGGCGTCGAGCAGCAGCACCTCGGCGCTGTGCTGCGGTGCGCTCTCCCCGATCGGGACGCCCAGCTCCAGCGGGAACTCGGGGGCGTGGCCACCGGCGTCGGCGAGGAACTCGATCCACTCGGCCAGCCGCGGATCGTGCGGATCGACCTGCTCGGCGGCCGCCTCCTCACGGCAGTAGTCGAGGTGCCCGTCGCCCGGGACCGACACCGCGGGCGCGACGCCCGCGTAGGCGGCCGCCACCTCGTCGATCGCGATGGCCAGCGACAGCGCGTCGACGTGGACGTGGTCGAAGCCGCAGACGATCGTCGAGGTGCCCGGCCGGCTGATCGCCGCGAGGACGTAGTTCGGGAAGCGCAGGGGGCGGCACTGCTCGTCGAGCCGGCCGCGCAGACGCACGGACGGCTGTGCCTCGTCCTCGGCGTGCTCGGCGACGGGCGCGCCCACCCGGATGCTCCCCGCCGGGTGCACCGATCGCTGCGGGGTGCGCGCCCCGTCGTCGGCGACGGCGAACTGCGAGCGCAGCGTCGCGTGGGTGTCGACGAGGCGCTGGAAGGCCTCCTGCAGCGCCTCCTCGTCGATGGGACCGTCGACGTCGAAGACGCCGCACAGCCAGGTGCCCGGGGAGGAGTCGTCGCCGTCCGCGGCGCGCAGGTGCGACTGCTGGTTGAAGCACGGGGGGACGTCGCTGGGGACGGCGGTCCCCGTCGGCACGACGGGGAACTCCAGGTACCGGCCGGGCGCGGTGCGCAGGCCGTCGATGGTGGTGACGCGCATGGTTCCTCCCGGGATCAGCCGGCGTGGCCGGTCAGGGCGGTGGGGACGTCGCTGGCGTGGTCGATCACCTCGGCCAGCTGCTCGCGCAGCGCGGCGATGAGCCGGAAGACGTTCGCCGAGGCGACCGGGTTCGACGGGAAGCGGGCCGAGAAGTACAGGCCCGTGTGCGAGCGGCTGATCCAGATGTAGAGCTCGTCGTCGGCGGTGCACTCCGAGCGCAGCACCGCGGCGTTCTGCTCGCCCCACTCGGCGGCACCGGGGACGTAGCGGACGTCGACGTAGCTGAGCACGTACCGCGGCGCGGGAAGCCCACGGCCCGTGCGCTCCTCGACGATCGACGAGAGCAGCGGGTACGGGACCGGCACGACGTCGCGGTTGCGGCGCAGGGCGTCCGCGACCGACTCCAGCGTGGCGCTGAGCGCCGAGGTGGCCGGCAGCGCCAGGTCCACCGGCATGAGGCCGACGAACCAGCCGGCGGAGGTGGCCCAGCGCTCCTCCGAGCGGGTATGCATCGGCATCACGAAGCGCACGTGGTCACTGCCGGTCAGCCCTGCCTCGGCCCGCGCGAACGCGCCGACCACGCCGTTGCCCGCCTTGCCGCCGGCCGCCTTGCAGGCCGCGTCGAAGGCGGCGGTGCGCTCGACGTCGAGCAGCTGCAGGGACAGGCTGGACTGGAAGACCCGCAGGTTGGCGCGGGCGTCGCGATCGGTGAGCGGGAGGCCGAAGCGGGGCGACTCCCCGTCGTCCTCGGCGAGGTAGTCCAGCCACGTGCGCACCGCCGGGTGCTCGAAGTCGATGTGCTCGAACTGATCCCGCTCCAGCGCGCAGAAGTCGAGGTAGCTGCTCGACGGCGTCAGCCGGGCGGGCCGGTCCGCCCGCTCCGCGCGGTAGAGCTCGGTGAGCTCGCTGATGGCGAGCACCTGGGTGTAGGCGTCCATCACGGAGTGGTCCGCGCCGAAGACGATGGTGAAACCGGGGCCCGCCGGGTTGTCGACGGTGGCGAGCACGCAGTGCGGCCAGCGCGAGGGCGTGATCGTGGCGTCGAAGTAGTTCTTCAGGTGCTGATAGACCCGCAGCGAGGTGGTCAGCTTGCCGACGCTCTGCGCGACGAAGTCGATCGACTCCGGCGGGGTGGTGGTGCGCAGCAGGGTGCCGTCCTCGGCGTGCGAGATGAGGCTGCGGAAGGCCTCGTGGCGGCCGAACCAGCCGCGCAGGGCCCGGCGCAGGGCGTCCTCGTCGAGATCCTCGTCGATCTGCCAGACCCCGCCGATCCACTCGCCCGGCCGCACGACGGTGGTCTCGTGGTGCGCCGCGCGCCGCACGTGGTCCGCCTGGTTGTGGCTCGGCGGCCGGTGATCGGCGCGCCAGCCGGTATCGGGATCGACGACCACGGGGATCCACTCGGTGACGACGCCGGTCGTGAGCGGGTAGTCGGCCAGTTCGGTGTATTCCATGACGTTCCTCCTGGTGCGGTGCGGGGGTGGTGCGGTCCGGCGGTGGGCGACGGGATGTCAGGCGGCGGTGCCGACGGGGAGCAGGCTGCGGATCTCGTCCTCGATCCGCAGCAGGAGCCGCTCGGACTCCGCGGCGGGCGTGCCGGGGCGGGTCCGCAACTCCACCGAGAGGCGGCCGGCGAAGACCGACAGGACGTACGAATCCTCCTGCGGTGCAGCGGCGGTGCGGTGCGAGTGGAAGTCCGGGACCTCGAGGTTCGCGGGTGCGACCGGCGCGCCGACGGTGCCCAGGTCCTCGATCCGGCCCACGGGCGCCCCGGCCCGGTCGAGCAGCTCGCCGACCAGCTCGCCGAGGGGGATCGCCCGCACCCGCGCGGTGTCCAGCAGGTCGGCGGTGGTGCGCGCGTCGAGGCGCAGGCGCAGCGCGTCGTCCGTGCGCGCACCCTCCGGCTCCCGGGCCGGGCGGCCGCCGGCGGCGGGAAGTCGCTGCGGCTCGGTGGGGAAACCGAAGGCGCGCACGCCGATCGGGCGGTGCACGCGCGGCCGGTCGCCGGCGGCGAGCGCGGTGTAGAACTCGAACAGGCGGCGCGCCGGGGCGAGGACGCCCACCGGCTGCGCCGCGGCCCTGCTGATCCACAGGGTGAGGCGGTTCTCCTCACCGATGCCGGTGAGCCACAGGGCCGAGAGCTGTTCGGTCCCGACGAACGACGGCGGCGTCTGCGCGAAGCCGGCCCACGGTGCGGCCGTGTCGCGGAAGCCGATCGCCGCGGCGACCGCCGGATCGCCGGGGGCGAACCGGAAGCGATCGTGCTCGGCCGTCACGCGGGCGGCGAGCGCGGGGTACTCCTCGAGCAGGGCCGCGTACGCCGCGCGCAGGGCGGTCACGTCGATCCGGCCGCGCACGGCGAACGAGCAACCGTCCACCTCGCGGGTCGCGGCGTGGGGGACCGGGGCTCCGGGGGTGGTGAGTGGTCCAGGCGTCGTGGTCATGTGATGACGCTAAGACGCGAGGCATTCCTTTCGCGAGGCGAAAGAGTGGTGTCGCTCGTCACTCGGTTCAGGTCTTGACCAGGGTTGGCGGAAGCGCGGGTTAGGGGATACTTCGGTGTTCTTGCAGGTCGGACGCCGTACGTGATTGAAGTGTGGAGTGTGTCGCCCGAGCTGCGGAAACGCGATGATCGCGCGCTGTTAACGAGATGATTACGCGGAGGACGGGCCCAAACCTATGAGGTCTCTCACATCATGCTGGTGAACTTTCAAGGCCGGTCGGACCACAGCTCGACGGGCGAGACGCCGAGCTCACCCAGCAGCGCCCGGGTGAGGGGCAGCGAGATGCCGATCACCGAGCTCGGGTCGCCGTCCACCGCCTCGACGAACCAGCCGCCGAGCCCGTCCAGGGTGAAGCCTCCGGCCACCTCGAGCGGCTCGGCGGTCGCGACGTAGGCGTCGATCTCGGCGTCCGTGGGCGTCCCGAACCGCAGTGTCGTGGAACGGGTCCCGGTGACGGTGCTCGCGACGGCGCCGTCCTCGAGCAGGATCGCGCAGTGCCCGGTGAGGAGGCGGCCGGTACCGCCCCGCATGGCCCGCCACCGCGCTGTCGCGGTGGCGGCGGTGTGCGGTTTGCCGACCAGCTCACCGTCGATCGACAGCATCGAGTCGCAGCCGATCACCACGGCGCGGCCGGGGATCGGGTCCACCGCGACGATCCGGTCCACCACGTCCTGGGCCTTGGCCCGGGCCAGGACCTCGACGGCGTCCCCATGGGTCACGTCCGGGCCCAGGCCGGCGAGGATCGCGTCCTCGTCGACCTGGGAGACGGAGACCAGCGGCGCGGTGCCGGCGGCGCGCAGCACCCCCAACCGCGCCGGCGAGGCCGACGCGAGCACCAGGCGCACGGGGGTGGAGATCAGGACCCCTTGGTCCAGAAGATCGGGGTCTGGCTGGTGAAGGCGTTGGGGCCGTTGAAGTACTGCGGGCGCATGCGCTCGCGGTTGTCGCCCCAGATCGACTTCGGGCCCTCCGGGCCGGTCTGCGGCGCGGAGCCGGCCGCGGCGGCCAGCACGGCCACGACGGCCGCGACGTCCTCGGCCGACGGGTTGCCCTTCTCGAACCGGATGGCGGCGCTGAGCTTCTCGACGTCGGCCGCGCTGGCCTGCACCGGCTTGTCGTTCGCGCTCACAGCGGGATGTTCCCGTGCTTCTTGGGCAGGGTGGCGACCACCTTGCGCTCGAGCATGTTCAGCGCCGTGACGATCTGGCCGCGGGTGTGCGAGGGCGGGATGACCGCATCGACGTAGCCGCGCTCGGCCGCCACGTACGGGTTGACCAGCGTGTCCTCGTACTCCTGCTGCAGCTTCAGGCGCAGGGCCTCGACGTCCTCGCCCGCCTCGGCGGCCGCGGCGAGCTCCTTGCGGTAGACGAAGCCGACGGCGCCGGACGCGCCCATCACCGCGAACTGCGCGGTGGGCCACGCCAGGTTGATGTCGGCGCCCATGTCCTTGCTGCCCATCACGCAGTACGCGCCGCCGTAGGCCTTGCGGGTGACCACGGTGATCTTCGGGACGGTGGCCTCGCCGTAGGCGTAGAGCAGCTTCGCGCCGCGGCGGATGATGCCGTCGTACTCCTGGCCGATGCCGGGCAGGAAGCCGGGCACGTCCACCAGGGTGACGATCGGGATGTTGAAGGCGTCGCAGAAGCGCACGAAGCGGGCGGCCTTCTCCGAGGCGTCGATGTCGAGGCAGCCGGCCAGCTGGGTGGGCTGGTTGGCGACGAGGCCGACGCTGCGGCCGTCGATGCGGCCGAAGCCCACGATGATGTTCATCGCGCGCTGCGGCTGGATCTCGAGGAACTCGTCGTCGTCGAGCAGGCGGCGGATGACCTCGTGCATGTCGTACGGCTGGTTCGGCGAGTCCGGGATCAGCGTGTCCAGCTCGCGGTCCTCGTCGTTGACCGACTCCTCGATCGAGCCCGTGAGCGGGTCGGTCGGCACGAAGCGGGGCGCCTCGGCGCGGTTGTTCGAGGGGAGGTAGGTCATCAGCTCGCGCACGTAGTCGAGCGCGTCCTGCTCGCCCGAGGCGACGTAATGCGCCGTGCCGGACTTTGTCATGTGGGTCTGGGCGCCGCCCAGCTCCTCCTTGGTGACCTCCTCGCCGGTCACGGACTTGATCACGTCCGGGCCGGTGATGAACATCTGGCTCTCGTGATCGACCATCACGACGAAGTCGGTGAGCGCGGGGGAGTAGACGTGGCCGCCGGCGGCCGCGCCCATGATCACCGAGATCTGCGGGATGACGCCCGAGGCCTGGGTGTTGCGCATGAAGATCTTCGAGTACAGGGCGAGCGAGACCACGCCCTCCTGGATGCGCGCGCCGGCACCGTCGATGATGCCGACCAGCGGGCGGCCGGTCTTGGTGGCCAGGTCCATGACCTTGACGATCTTCTCGCCGTAGACCTCGCCGAGCGAGCCGCCGAAGACCGTCGAGTCCTGGCTGAAGACGCACACCTCGCGGCCGTCGATGGTGCCGTAGCCGGCCACCACGCCGTCGCCGACGGGGCGGCGGGCCGCCATGCCGAAGTTGGTGGAGCGGTGCTGCGCCAGCTTGTCGAGCTCGACGAAGGAGCCCTCGTCGAGCAGCGCCAGCACGCGCTCGCGGGCCGTGAGGCGGCCCTTCTCGTGCACCTTGTCGATCGCCGCCTGGCCCATCGGGGCCAGGGCCTCGGCGTCCTTCGCGCGGAAGGCCGCCAGCTTGCCGGCGGTGGTGTGGATGCTGGGCGCGGCGTCAGCGTTGTCACCGGCGCCGGAGGCGCCGTCGGTGGTGGAGGCACTCGTCATGCAATCGACTCTAACCAATAGAGTCGATTCGGAACCGCACTGCCCATCGATGGAGGAGGTCGTGGTGCTCCCCGATCAGACGGTGATCGCCGAAGCCGTGCGCGGCACGCGCTGGCACGAGGTCTCGGTGGTGCCCAGTACGGGCTCCACCAACGCCGACCTCGCCGACGGGGTCCGCGCGGGCGAGGAGCCCGGCCGCGTCCTCATCGCCGATGTGCAGACCGCGGGCCGCGGCCGCCACCTGCGGCCCTGGTCGGCGCCCGCCGGCACCCAGCTCTCCCTCTCCGTGACGGTGGCGGTGCCCGCCGCGGCCGCGCCCCGCGCGGGCTGGCTCTCGCTCGTGACCGGCGTCGCCGCCGTCGCCGCGGTGCGGGAGGTCACGGGGCTGACCGCCGGACTGAAATGGCCCAACGACGTGCTGCTGGAGCCCGCGCCCGGGGGCCGCGGCGGTAAGACCGCCGGCATCCTCTCCGAGCTCGCCACCGGGCCCGACGGTGCGCTCGTCGCCGTCATCGGCACCGGGCTGAACACGACCCTGGCCGCCGCCGACGTGCCGGTCGAGACGGCCACGTCGCTCCAGCTGGCCGGCGCCGAGAACCCGGACCGCACCGCCCTGGCCATCGCCTACCTGCGCCACCTCGACGCCGGGCTCGCCGCCTGGACCGACGACCCCGCCGCGGCCCGCGCCGACTACCTGGCCGTGTGCGTCACCGTCGGGCAGGAGGTGACGGTCTCGCTGCCGGCCGACGAGGTGCTGCGCGGCACCGCCGTCGACGTGGACGTCGAGGGCCGCATCGTGGTACAGGACGCGGCCGGAACGCGCCACGTGCTCTCGGCCGGCGACGTCACCCACCTGCGGCCGGCCTGATCGTGGGCTTCCCGGCCAAGGCCCTCGTCGACGACGAGCGGATCCTGCTGCACACGCGGCCGCAGGCCACCCGGATGATCGTCCCGGTGCTGGTCCTGTTCGCCGCGTGCGCCGCGGCGGGCGTCGCGCTCGGGCTGCTCGGCCGCGCTCGGCTCGACGGTGCGCTGCCCGACTGGTTGCTGCTGGCGATCGTCGTGGTGTGGGTGCTGATCGTCGGCTGGTGGACCGTACGGCCCTGGGCGGTGTGGCGCGCCACGCACCTGGTGATCACCGACCTGCGGATCATGTTCCGCTCCGGGATCGTGCGCCGCCGCGGCATCGACATCCCGCTGCGCCGGATCAACTCGGTGCAGTACCACCAAAGGCTCCTCGACCGGATGCTGCGCAGCGGCGTGCTCACCGTCGAGTCCGCGGGGGAGGATCCACTGGACTTCCCCGACGTGCCTCGCATCGCCGCCACGCACGCGCTGCTCGTCGACGCGCTCGACGACGCGGACGACGACCGCGGTCGCGACGGCCGTTCGGCGGAGTACCCTCGGCGCTCATGACCACGCGGGTGCTCCTGGCCGAGGACGACGAGGCGATCGCATCGCCGCTGGCCCGCGCGCTCTCGCGCGAGGGCTACGAGGTGGACGTCGCCGCCACCGGGACCGACGCCCTGCGCCGCGCCGTGGACGAGGAGTACGCGCTGCTCATCCTCGATCTCGGCCTGCCCGAGATGGACGGGCTCGAGGTGTGCCGCGAGGTCCGCGCTGCGCGCCCCGAGCTGGCGGTGCTCATGCTCACCGCCCGCACCGACGAGATGGACTTCGTGGTCGGCCTCGACGCGGGCGCCGACGACTACGTCGGCAAGCCCTTCCGCATGTTCGAGCTGATGGCGCGCACCCGGGCGCTGCTGCGGCGCAGCGCTCCGGCGCAGGACGCCCCCGAGGTGGTCGAGGCCGGCGGGATCCGGCTCGACGCCAGCGCGCGGCGGGTCACCGTCGACGGGGAGGACGTGGCCCTGGCGAACAAGGAGTTCGAGCTGCTGCGCTTCCTCATGGAGCACGCGGGTCGGCTGCTCTCGCGCGAGGAGATCCTCGCCGACGTCTGGGGCGATTCGGACCTGCGGGGCTCGAAGACCCTGGACATGCACATCTCCTGGCTGCGCCGCAAGATCGGCGACGATCCCGGATCGCAGCGCCGGATCGTCACCGTGCGCGGCGTGGGTTTCCGATTCGACGCGGAGTAGAAACGGCCGACTTCCCGTACGGGTTGCAGTTGCAACATATGCTCGCGCGGTGCACACCGTTGACCGCCCCGTCCTGACGCGGCGGACGGCCCTGCTGGGAGCCGCCGCCGCGATCACCGCCGCAGCCCTTCCCGCGCCGGTGCGCGCCGCTCCCGAGCGCACGCACGTCACCGCCCTCGTGATCGGCACCGGGTTCGGTGGGTCCGTCGCAGCGCAGCGCCTCGGCGCCGCCGGCGTCGACACGCTGGTCCTCGAACGGGGCCGCTCCTACCGGCTCGACGATCACGCCGAGGTCTACGCGCCCGGTACGAACCCGCTGCACCCCGACGCGCTGTGGGCGCCGGAACTCGGGCGGACCGGCGTGCTCGACGTCGACCTCGCCGGCACGCTGGCGATCCTGCGCGGCGCCGTCGTCGGCGGCGGTTCCGTCGTCTACTTCGGGGCCACCGTGCCCCCGCATCCCCGGTACTACGACAAGATCTTCCACTCGGGGCCGCGGTACCCCCAGCTCGCTGGGGAGTACCTGCCGCGGGCGCTGCGGAACCTGCGCGCGGCGCCCATCCCCGACGACGTGCGGGCCAGCCGCCCGTTCGCGACCCTGCGCCGGTTCGAGGCGTCGATGGACCGCGCCGGGTGGCGGTGCGAATCGGTGCCCTGCACGATGAACTGGGACGTCGTGCGCCGCGAGCTGCGCGGCGAGGTCCGGCCGTCGGTGACCGCCGGAGAGATGACCTTCGGCGTGAGCAACGGCGGCAAGCGCGAACTCTCGACCACCTACCTCGCCGCCGCGCTCGCGCAGCCCTCGGTGCGGCTGCGCACGCTGCAGCGGGTCACCGGCATCACGCAGGAGCGCGGACGGATCGCCGTGCACGTCGAGGAGCTGAACGGCGGCGGCGGGGTCGAGCGGCGTCGCGACTACACCTGCGATCAGCTCTACCTGGCCGCCGGCTCGTACGGCACGACCGAGCTGCTGCTGCGGTCGCGGCTCGCGGGCGGGCTCCCGAACCTCAACGAGCACGTGGGCACGCAGGTCGGTGACAACGGCAACCAGGTCGCGGTGCAACTGCGCGCCGACGGGCTCGGGCCGCAGGCCGGGGCCATCGCGACCTCGGCGTTCGTCGATGACGACGACGATCACCTGCCTGTGCGGGTCGAGACCATGGGCATGCCGCTGTCGATGCCGGCGATCCCCGTCTTCACCGTTCCGGCCGACTGGGAGAACCGGGCGTCCTGGACGGTGGTCGGTGGGGAGCCACGGCTGCTCGTGCCGCCGCTGGGGATCTCGGCCGACGCGGGCGCGGCGAGCGCGCGGGTGCTCCGCCGACTCACCGAGGTCGACGGCGGCCTGGCGCTCGCACCGCTGCCCGTCGCGGCGGGGCTCGGCGCCGACCCGGCGCTCGGCTTCGCGAACGCGGGCCTGCCGCCCACCGCCACCGCCCATCCGCTGGGCGGCGTTCCACTCGGTGCGGCCTCGGACGCCGAGGGCCGGTTGCACGGGCATCCCGCCATCCGGGTTCTCGACGGCGCCGGCATCCCCGGCAACGCGGGCGGGGCCAACCCGTCGCTGGTGATCACGGCCTTCGCCGAGTATCTGATGGACCGGGCGCTCGGCGCCTGATGCTCAGCGGGGCTCGGGCTCGGTGAGGGCGTGCGGGGGTTCGAGGTCGTCGCCCGCGCCCGCTGCGGGGAGGAAGACGGCGAAGGTTGTGGGCTTGCGGCTCTGCAGCTGCAGGCGGCCACCGTCGGCCTCGACGAAGGCGCGCGCGAGGGCCAGGCCCACGCCCGTGCCGTCGCCCGCCGAGTAGCCGCGCCGGAAGATGCGCTGGGCGTCGGCGTCGGAGATGCCCGATCCCTCGTCCGCGACGGTGATCTGCACGGTGTGTTCGCCGACCGGGCGCAGCGTCACCGTCACCTCGCCGCTGCCGTGCTCGAGCGCGTTGTCGACGAGCACGGCGACGGCCTCCCGCGTGCGTGTCGCCGTCGCCCGGGCGGTGAGCGGCGGACCGTCGGGCGGACGGACGGTGAGCCGGCGGCCGGCCCGGGCGAACGACGGCGCGAGGTCGGCGAGCAGCGGAGCGAGCTCCGCCCGCACGTCGACGGTGCCGCGCGCGGACCGCTCGACCCGCGACATGCGCACCATGTCGCCGACGGAGGAGGTCAGTCGGTCGACCTGGTCGAGGGCCGCCTGCGCCTCGGAGACCACCTCGGGATCGGGGTGCAGGGTCAGCTCGTCGAGGCGGATGTGGATCGCCGTCAGGCGGCTGCGCAGTTGGTGCGAGACGTCGCCGACGATCTGCCGCTCCCGCTGCAGGCGGTCGGCGATCTCCACGGTCGCGGCGTCCAGCACGTCGAGGACGCGGTCGAGCTCCTCGATGCCGTGCCGGTGCGGGTCGGGCCGGAAGTCGCCGCCGGCGAGGCGCTGCGCGCGGTGCGCGACCTCCTGTACCGGGTCCGCGACGCGGCTGGCGGTCACGGCGGCGACCACCACGCCCGCGGTGAGCGAGAGCACCATCACGATGAACTCGATGGTCAGCGCGCGGTACTGGTCGTCGCGGATCACCGAGTAGTCCTGCTCGATGCGCAGCAGGCCGGCGTCGCCGAGCGAGGTGCCCTCGGTCATCGCGTGCTGGAACGGCCCGCGGCCGACCGTGAGCTCGCGCGGCGTGCCGGTGCGATCGGTGTAGGAGAGGGTCAGCCGGCCCTCGGACGGGACCAGCAGGCGGAGCGCCTCGACCGGCGGCTCGTCGACGACGCCGGTGCGCTGCTCCTGCACCAGGATCTCCGACGAGGCCCGCTGCAGGCGGTGCTGCAGGTCCGTGCGGGCGGTGTCATCGAGCCAGCGCCACGTGTAGAACATGAGCGGTAGGCCGAGGAACAGGCCCGTGACCGCGACGACCGCGATCGTCGAGCGGAGGATGCGATGGCGCACGCCCGGAGGGCTCAGCGTTCGCCGGCGGACGTCGTATCGCCGGCGGCGGGGATGGACTCCTGGACCGGGGCGTCGCGCATGTCCTCGGGGAACGCGTAGCGGCGCAGCGCCCAGAACCGGAAGGCCATCTGCAGCAGGTTGCCCACGATGTAGTTGAGCACGAAGTCGACCACGATCAGCGTGGTCTTCGAGTCGACGTTGCGCAGGTCGAAGAAGTTGTTCGCGATGAAGATGGGCGCGGCCATGATGAGCACGCCGATGCCCGAGATGGCGAAGAACAGCAGCGCCTCGTGGTGCTTCTCCCTGCCGCCGCGGTGTTTGAAGCTCCACTCGCTGTTGAGGATGTACGAGAGGATCACGGCGCAGACGCCCGAGAAGATCTTGGCGACGGTGGGCTTGTCATCGAGGACCGTGAGGACCAGGCCGTAGAAGATGGCGAGGTCGAAGACCGCCGTCGTGCTGCCCACGATCGCGAACTTGATCAGCTCGTGGTGCTGCATGACGAGTCCGCGGAGCGGTGCCGGGGTGCGATCCAGGATCGCCTCGATGAATGCCACGTGCGCCACTCTAACGGAACCGTGAATCGTACCGCGGAGAGTGTGACGCGGTCGGAGCGGGGCCGCACGCTGTGCCGGGCACCCCCGGACTGTGGTGGACCTGCGATTATGGACGGGTGAGTGATGTTCAAACGCGCCGGTCGCGGCCCGTCGTGGCCATGGTCGGCGGCGGCCAGCTGGCCCGCATGACCCATCAGGCCGCCATCGCGCTGGGCCAGTCCCTGCGCGTGCTCGCCGCCGCGCCCGACGAGCCCGCGCCCCAGGTGTGCCCGGACGTGGTCCTCGGCGACCACGACCGGCTCGAGGACCTGCGCCGCGTCGCGACCGGCGCGCACGCGCTGACCTTCGATCACGAGGGCGTGCCCACCGAGCACCTGCTGGCGTTGCAGGCCGAGGGCGTCACGGTCAACCCGCCGCCACAGGCGCTGCTCTACGCGCAGGACAAGCTGGCGATGCGGCACCGGCTGACCGAACTCGGCGCCCCCGTGCCCGGCTTCGCCGAGATCGGCACCGTCGACGAGGTGCGGGCGTTCTGGGAGCGCTACCCCGGCGCCGTGGTGCTCAAGGCCGTGCGCGGTGGCTACGACGGTCGTGGCGTCTGGCTGCCGGACACCCTGGACGAGGCGCTGGAGGTGGCGAAGGCCCAGCTCGCCGCCGGAGTGCAGCTGCTGGGCGAGCAGCGGGTGGAGCTGGCCCGCGAGCTGTCGGCCATGGTCGCGCGCTCGCCCTTCGGGCAGGGCGCCACCTGGCCGGTGGTGGAGACGGTGCAGCGCAACGGCCAGTGCGCGGTGGTGCTCGCGCCCGCCCCGAACCTGTCCGACGCGGAGGCGTCCTTCGCCGAGTCCCTGGCGCTGCGGCTCGCCAACGAGCTGGGCGTCGTGGGCGTGATGGCGGTGGAGCTGTTCCAGACCCCGTCGGGCGAGATGCTGGTCAACGAGCTCGCGATGCGGCCGCACAACTCCGGCCACTGGTCGATGAACGGCTGCGTCACCAGCCAGTTCGAGCAGCACGTGCGGGCCGTCCTCGACTACCCGCTCGGCGGCACCGCCCCGACCGCGCCGCTCACCGTCATGGCGAACGTGCTGGGCGCACCGTCGGAGCCCGAGATGGGCGTCGACGAGCGGCTGCACCACCTCATGGCCCGGATGCCCGAGGCGCATGTGCACATGTACGGCAAGGAGGGGCGGCCCGACCGCAAGATCGGGCACGTCAACCTGGTCGGTGCGCCCGACGGCGACCGGAACGACCCCGACTACGCGGCGGAGCTGCGGGAGCGGGCGGAACGTGCGGCGCACTGGATGGCGACCGCGGAGTGGACCGATGGATGGAGTGAGCATGGCTGAGAACACCGGACCGCGCGTCGGACTGATCATGGGCAGCGACTCGGACTGGCCGACGATGGAGGCCGCCGCCGAGGCACTCGCCGAGTTCGGGATCCGGTTCGAGGTGGGCGTGGTCTCCGCGCACCGCACCCCCCAGCGGATGCTCGACTACGCCAAGGGCGCCGCGGACCGCGGCGTCGAGGTGATCATCGCCGGCGCCGGCGGCGCCGCGCACCTGCCGGGCATGGTCGCCTCCGCGACCCCGCTGCCCGTCATCGGCGTGCCCGTGCCGCTCAAGCACCTCGACGGCATGGACTCGCTGCTCTCGATCGTGCAGATGCCCGCCGGGATCCCCGTGGCGACGGTGTCCGTGGGCGGCGCCCGCAACGCCGGCCTGCTCGCCGTGCGGATCCTCGGCGCCGCCGATCCCTCGCTGCGCCAGCGCATGGTCGTCTTCCAGGAGAACCTGGAGAAGATGGTGCTCGACAAGGACGAGGCGCTGCGCAAGAAGCTCCTCGAGGGGTAGCCGCCTGCCGCCGTTGCGGCGCGGCGGCGGAGACGCGTCGCTAGCCTGTCCCCATGACGGGTCAGGTGCGCGTGCACAACTTCGCGATCTCGCTGGACGGCTTCGGGACCGGAGCGGACCAGAGCCGCGACGCGCCCTTCGGGCACGCCGGTGGATCTCTGATGCAGTGGTTCTTCGGCACCCGGCGGGGCGCGGCGATCCACGGACTGACCAGCGCGGCCCGCGGCGTCGACGACGCCTTCTCCGAGGCCTGGGACGAGGGGATCGGCGTGGAGATCATGGGGCGCGGCAAGTTCGCGCCCACGCCGGAGGTCCTCGCCGACGAGTCCTGGCGCGGCTGGTGGGGTGAGCAGACGCCCTTCACCACGCCGATCATCGTGCTCACCACCCGGCCCCGGCCCGCCTTCACCACGGCCGACGGGGTGGAGTTCCGGTTCCTCGACGCCTCACCCGCCGAGGCGGTCGCGGCGGCGCGGGAGATCGCGGGGGAGAAGGACATCCGCATCGGCGGGGGAGTGCAGACGGTGCGCGAGTTCCTCGCCGCCGACCTCGTCGATCACCTACATCTGGTGGAGGTGCCGATCGTGCTCGGCCGCGGCGAGCGGCTGTGGGACGGGCTCGAGGGCGTGCAGGAGCGGTTCGCGATCGAATCCACCGCCAGCCCCAGCGGCGTCGTGCACCGCGTCTTCACGCGCTCACTGCGCTGACCACCGGACGATCGCCGGCGTCGATCGTCACCCGGAACGGCGCGTGCTCGGTGAAGTGCGCCGGAAGCAGGAGCAGGCCCTCGTCGGCGCACCGTCGAAGGAGTTGCTCGCGGGTGGCCCGCGCGGTTTCGGGATCGGCGTCGCCGCCCTGGACGAGGTCCGGATGCAGGAGCTGGATCGGGTGGTGGATCGCGTCGCCGGCGACGATCGCGCCGCCCTCGGAGGAGCTGATCTCCACCGCGAGGTGCCCGTCGGTGTGGCCCGGGGAGGCGCGCACGATCACCTCCGTGTGGTCGTCGGCGGCGATGACCTCGCCGTCGTCCACCGCGCGCCAATGGCCCTCGCGCAGTACCGGGCCGACGCTGTCCACGTAGGTGCGGGCGAGATCGGCCATGACACCGTCGAGACCGTCGCCCGCTGCGAGCGACTGCAGGGCGATCAGATCCGCCCGGGCGAAGAGGTAGACGGCGTTCGGGAACGTCGGCCGCCACTGCCCGTCGACGAGCCTGGTGTTCCATCCGCAGTGATCCGGGTGCAGGTGCGTGCTGATGACGAGGTCCACGTCGTCCGGGGCGATCCCGGTCGCGGCGAGGCGATCGAGGTAGTCGGTGTCGAACATGTGATGCGGCAGCAGCGCGGGCCGCTCCTTGGCGTTGCCGTTGCCGGTGTCCACCACGATCGTCGTCTCGCCCAGGCGGATCAGATAGGTGTGGATCGCCAGCAGCAGATCGCCGGTGTCGGGGTCGATGTAGCCCGGGCCCAGGTCCGCCAGCGCCGCCTCGGCGAGGCCGTCCGGGATCGCGGGGAACAATCCGGCGGGCGGGAAGGCCCACCGGTCGAGCTCCGTGACCTGATCCACCTGTGCCGCGCCGAACGTCGTCGTGAAGGTCATGGCTCGATTGTCGTTCACATTCCGAAGGACCGCTCGTGCTGGGCGGAGCGGCGGTGGTTGTCCCCGGGAACAGGCGGACCGTCGGATATTGGTTACGTGCGACTAACTGACCCTCGGAAGGGCATGGATACAATCAGCGCGGACATAACACGTAGACGCTGATGGAGGCCCCCATGGCTGGCAACCCCGACTTCGACCTGTTCCAGCTCCCCGAGGAGCACGAGGAACTGCGCGCCGCCATCCGGGCGCTCGCGGAGCGCGACATCGCGCCGCACGCCAAGGACGTCGACGAGAAGGAGCGGTTCCCGCAGGAGGCCCTGGACGCACTGGTCTCGAGCGGCTTCAACGCCATCCACGTGCCCGAGGAGTACGAGGGCCAGGGCGCCGATTCGGTCGCCACCTGCATCGTCATCGAGGAGGTGGCCCGCGTCTGCGGCAGCTCCTCGCTGATCCCCGCCGTCAACAAGCTCGGCACCATGGGCCTGATCCTCAACGGCTCCGAGGAGCTCAAGCAGCACGTGCTGCCCTCGCTCGCCAACGGCGAGGCCATGGCCTCCTACGCCCTCTCGGAGCGCGAGGCCGGCTCCGACGCCGCGTCGATGCGCACCCGCGCCCGCAAGGACGGCGACGACTGGGTCCTCAACGGCTCCAAGTGCTGGATCACCAACGGCGGCAAGTCCACCTGGTACACCGTCATGGCCGTCACCGACCCGGAGAAGGGCGCCAACGGCATCAGCTCCTTCATCGTGCACAAGGACGACCCCGGCTTCTCCGTCACCGGCTACGAGCACAAGCTGGGCATCAAGGGCAGCCCGACGGCCGAGCTGGCCTTCGAGGAGTGCCGCATCCCCGCCATGCGCATGATCGGCGCCGAGGGCACCGGCTTCAAGACCGCGCTGCAGACCCTCGACCACACCCGCCCGACCATCGGCGCGCAGGCCGTCGGCATCGCGCAGGGCGCGCTCGACGTGGCGATCGAGTACATCAAGGACCGCAAGCAGTTCGGCAAGTCCATCTCCGAGTTCCAGGGCGTGCAGTTCATGGTCGCCGACATGGCGATGCGCCTCGAGGCCGCGCGCCTCATGGTCTACACCGCGGCCGCCCGCGCCGAGCGCGGCGAGAAGAACCTGGGCTTCATCAGCTCCGCGTCGAAGTGCTTCGCCTCCGACGTCGCGATGGACGTCACCACCGACGCCGTGCAGCTGCTCGGCGGCGCCGGCTACACGCGCGACTTCCCGGTCGAGCGCATGATGCGCGACGCCAAGATCACCCAGATCTACGAGGGCACCAACCAGGTGCAGCGCCTCGTCATGAGCCGCCAGCTGCTGCGCTGAGCCCGACGGGCCGATACCGGCTCGCCCACGGTTCGATAACGATCCGCCCCTCCCGCCCGGTCCGCACCTAGCCTGGACCGGACGAGAGGGGCGGACGTGCATCTGAGGACCGGTGGGCGCACGATCACGGCGATCGCGCTCGGCGCGGCCCTGACCGCGTGCACCCAGGACGGGGCGGTGACGGCGCCGTCGGGCATCGCGCGGCCGTCGGTGACGACGATGACCGGTGCGGCACCGCCGAGCTCCGCCCCGGCGCCGACGACGACCACCGCGACCGCCACCGCCGCCGCGCCCGCCGGCGCGTCGGTCGCCCCGGGGGAGACCATGCTCGCGGACCTGCGGACGGGCGCCCGCGACGGCGCCGACCGGGTGGTGCTGGAGTTCACCGGCCCGGTGCCGCCGTACCGCATCAGCCGGGAGGCGGGGCCCGTCGTGGACTGCGCGTCGGGCGCGACGCTCGGCGGACCGGGGCAGTACCTCGTGGTGCGGGCCGAGCCGGTGGGGATCTTCGACCACGACGGGGTGTCTCCGTACACCGGCGAGCGCACGGTCGCCGGACCCGGCGGCGCCGTCGCGCGCGCGATCATGACGTGCCACTTCGAGGGGCAACTGCAGGTCGCGATCGAGCTCGCCGGTACCGCGCAGCGCTACGCCGACTCGACCCTGACGGGGCCGGGACGCATCGTCGTCGACGTGCAGCGGTAGCGGCTCAGGCGACGCGCGCGGTCGCCTTCTCGACGCCGAACTTGTCCATCAGCTTCGCCGGGTCCGGGTTCGACACGTGGATCACCGACGCGGGCGCCGCGAACGGGGCCAGCAGGCCGTCGTAGAGGTCGTCGACGGAGCGCCACTCCCGGGTGGAGAGCACGCGGTCGCCCGCCGCGTAGCCGGCCGAGGCGGACAGGGCGGTCGAGCGGGCCAGCACGATCTCCGCGTCGTCACCCGCGAGCGCAGTGCCCGCGCCGCCGGGGGTGAAGGCGTCGGGGTGCACGCGCACCTCGGTGGTGTAGTCGTCGATGCCCGGGGGCAGGTCGGGCACGGCCATGCCGAAGGCGTCGAGGCCGACGGCGAGGATCTCGTCGCCCTCCGCGTCGTCCAGGCGATCGGGAGAGGCGAAGGTCACGTCGCCGGACTCGCCGAAGCGCACCTCGCAGCCGGCCCACCAGGCGCCGAACAGGATCCCGGCGGTCTGCCAGTGCGCCGGCAGCAGTACGCCGACGGGGTCGCCGGGGCCCAGCCCGTACTGGTCGCGCAGCAGATTCCCGCACTTGGCGGCCCAGTTGCCCAGTGTGATCGCCGAGAGCCCCATGCGGGCGCCGGTGGCATCGTCGTACCAGGTGAACCGGGGTGCGGCCCCGTCGGCCTGGACGATCGGCACGAGCAGCCGATCGGTCACCGTCAGTCCACGCACGGCACGCCCCCGTCCTGCTGGGCCGTGAAGCCGGGTTTGTTGAGCAGCGAGCTGATGCGCGCCGCCTCGCTCGGGTCGAGCGCCTCGGTCATGCCGGGCGGGATCGACGTGGTGGTCGCCGCGGAGTCGGAGTCGGAGCCCGAATCGCTCGACGACCCCGGGCCGGCGTAACCGTCCTGGATCAGGACCTTCACGTGCCCGGACTGCACGGTGCCGCTCGCGACCACCGGCAGCCCGCCGAGCAGTGCGGCGACGGCCTTCGCGCCCTGATCGTTGGCAGACGAGGCCAGCACCGCGCTCTTGGCGCTGGACGAGGACTCGGTCGACGAGGCGTTACCCGTGGAGCCCTGCGCGAAGCCCTTGCCGCCCAGGAACGTCGAGACGTTGCCGGCCAGGCCCGATGTGGTGCCCGCGTTCACCACGTCCACCGTGTAGGAGGAGCGGTTCACCGAGGGAACGGCCGGCGACGACTTCGTCGTGGGCTTCGGCTTGGCCTCTCCCGGCTTGTCGCCGAGCAGACCCGCGACGTACGCCTGCACCTGCTTCGGGTCGACGACCACCACGGACTGTGTGCCGTCGTCGCTCCAGCCGTCGTCGCGGACGACGGGCACCGTCGAGAACTTGATGTTGCCCGCCGAGAGGTTCGCCAACTCCTTCGCGAAACCCATCACGTCCCACTCCTGATCGAGCGTGACCGATGTGGTGAGCGCGTTCTGCAGCTGGCTGAGCTTGTTCGGGCTGGTGAGCGTGCCGGTGGAGAGGATCTTGCCGGCCAGCGAGGCCATGAAGACCTGCTGCCGGGTCACCCGGTCGAGGTCGCCGCGGGGCAGGCCGTGCCGCTGGCGCACGAAGCTCAGCGCCTGCGGGCCCTTGAGCGTCTGCTTACCGGCCTTGAACCGCGCGCCCGAGAACGGGTCGTTGACGGGCTTCTTGAGGCACACGTCGACGCCGCCGACGGCGTTGGTGAGGCGGGAGAATCCGACGAGGCCGATCTCCGCGTAGCGGTCGACGGAGACGCCCGTGAGGTTCGCGACCGTCTCGATCAGTGCCTTGCGGCCCTCCTCGTTGCCCTTCTGGATCGCGGTCTTCTCGTCGTCGCCGTTGGCCATCGCCTGGTCGCGGGTCACGTTCGCCGCACCCGCGAAGGCCGAGTTGATCTTGCCCTTGCCCTGATCGGGGATCGCGACGTAGGCGTCGCGCGGGATCGAGATCGCGGTGGCCGAGCGGCCGTCGTTGGGGATGCGGATCAGGATGATGGTGTCGGTGTTGAGCGTGCCGTCGTCGACGCCCGCGTTCAGTCGCGCCAGCTCCTGCTTGGTGAGCGGATTGCCCTTGGCATCGGTGCGCGAATCGGTGCCGACGAGGAGGATGTCGGTGGCACCGTCGGGCTTGGCCGCGATGCTCGGCCCGCGGACGATGTCGTCGGCGAAGCGCGACCACCAGAACCACGCGACACCCGTGACCACGAGCACGATCGCGGTGGTCAGCGCGAGCAGCGTCTTACCGCTGCGCTGCAGGCGCTCGCGGGTCTCGTCGTTCAGGTCGCCTGCGCCGGGCACGGCCCGGACGCGGGGCGAAGGCGCACCGTCGACGGCCTCGTTCTGGGCGCGCACGCTCCTGCGCCGCAGTCCCGACCGGGTGCGCGCGGTGCTGCGCGCGTCCGTGTCGGCGGCATCCTTGCGTCGCGCGCCGGCGCCCTGGGAATGGCGCGCGCCGCGTCGGCTGGGGCTGTCGGACACCCACCACTCCTCAACGTCGGGAAAGCGGGCCGTCTGCTTCGGCCCGCATGATCACATCTCCATAACGGTACCGACTCGCGACGCGGACCCACCGCAGACGCGGCCGTGACGTACCGTTCGCTCTGTGGAACTGGTGGTCACCGGCGCGGCCGGGCAAGTGGGGTCCGCCCTGGTCGCGGCGGCCGCGGCGCGGGGAATCGCGACGCGTGCGCTGGGTCGTGCACAGCTCGATGTGACTTCGCCACAGTCGGTCGCAGGGCTCGCCCTGGGCCCGTCGACGGTGCTCGTCAACTGCGCGGCACACACCGCGGTGGACGCCGCCGAATCCGAGCCGGACGCCGCCGCGGACCTCAACGCGGCCGCGCCCGCGCTGCTCGCGCAGCGCTGCGCCGCCACCGGCGCGCGGCTGGTGCAGGTCTCCACCGACTACGTCTTCGGGCCCGCCCCGGAGCCGCCCCGGCCGTGGGAGCCGACGGACCCGACGGGCCCGGCCGGCGTCTACGGGCGCACCAAGCTCGCCGGTGAGGAGGCGGCCCGCGCCGCCGACCCGCGGACCGTCGTGGTGCGGACCGCGTGGGTCTACACCGGTCGCGCCCCCGGCCCGGACGGCACGGACGGGTGGGCGCGGGACTTCGTCGGGACGATGGGGCGGCTCGCCGACGGCGGCGTCGACCCGAACGTCGTCGACGACCAGACCGGCTCGCCCACCTACGCCCCCGACCTGGCCTCCGGACTGCTCGACCTGGCCGTCCTGCTGGGGGAGGAGCCCGAGCGGCCCGGCGCGGTGCTGCACGCCGCCGGCGGAGGCTCCGCCACGTGGTTCGACCTCGCGCGCGGCGTCTTCGCGCGGACCGGCGCGGACCCCGCGCGGGTCACGCCCTGCACCACCGACGAGTTCCCCCGGCCCGCGCCGCGCCCGGCGTACTCGGTGCTCTCGCCCGCCGCGTGGGCGGCGTGGGGGCTCGCGCCCCTGCCCGACTGGGACGACGCGCTGGACCGGGCCCTGCGGCGGGCGGTGGGCGGCCCCGCCCCGCGCGACCGGTAACCTGACCGCGTGCCCGGAACCGACACCTCGCTGCCCACGATCGCCGTGGTCACCGTCACCTACTCGCCGGGCGAGCACCTCGAGAACTTCCTGGCCAGCATCGACGGCGCCTTCTCCGGTGCCGCCCCGCGCGTGCTCATGGCCGACAACGGCTCCGTCGACGGTTCCCCCGAGGCCGCCGACGCCGCCCACCTCGAGGCCGAGCTGCTGCGCACCGGCGCCAACCTGGGCTACGGGGGTGCGATCAACTACGCGGCGGCGCGGCTGGACCTCGACGCGATCGACTTCCTGCTCATCAGCAACCCCGACGTCGTCTTCGGGCCCGGCGCGATCGACGCCCTCGTCGAGGCCGCGGCGCGGCACCCCGAGGCCGGATCGCTCGGGCCCCTGATCCGCGACCCCGACGGCACCGTCTACCCGTCGGCGCGCGCCGTGCCCAGCATGCGGTTCGGGATCGGGCACGCGCTGCTCGGCACCGTCTGGAAGTCGAACCCGTGGACGCGGGCCTACCAGCAGTCGCAGGCCGAGGTCGCCGAGCGCGAGGCGGGCTGGCTCTCGGGCTCGTGCCTGCTCGTGCGGCCGGAGGCCTTCGCCGCGATCGGCGGCTTCGACGACCGCTACTTCATGTACATGGAGGACGTCGACTTCGGCGACCGCCTGACCCGCGCCGGCTGGCGCAACGTCTACGTCCCGACGGCGGAGATCGTGCACGCCAAGGGACACGCGGCGGGGAAGGTGCCCGAGCTCATGCTCCCGGCGCACCACGCCTCCGCGTACCGGTTCTTCGCCGACCGGCATCCCGGTCCGGCGGCCGCGCCCCTGCGCGCGGCGATGAAGGTGGGGCTGGCCGCGCGCTCGCGGATCAGTGTTCTCGCGGCGACGCGGAAACGAAAAGGGGAATGATGACCTCGGTGGATCAGGACGCCGGTGTGGACCTCAGCGACGTGGAGGCCGTGATCCTGGTGGGCGGCAAGGGCACGCGCCTGCGCCCGCTCACCCTCTCGGCGCCCAAGCCGATGCTGCCGACGGCGGGCAAGCCCTTCCTGCTGCACCTGCTCTCCCGCATCCGTGATGCGGGCATCCGCCGCGTGGTGCTGGGCACCTCGTTCAAGGCGGAGGTCTTCGAGGAGTACTTCGGTGACGGCTCCGAGCTCGGGCTCGAGCTGTCCTACGTGGTCGAGGACGAGCCGCTGGGCACCGGCGGCGGCATCCGCAACGTGCTGTCCGCGCTCAAGGCCGACGACGTGCTGGTCTTCAACGGCGACGTGCTCGGCGGCTCCGACATCCGTGCCGTCGTGCAGACGCACCGCGACAAGGACGCCGACGTCACGATGCATCTCGTGCGCGTGCCCGATCCGCGCGCCTTCGGCTGCGTGCCCACCGACGCCGACGGCCGCGTCACCGCCTTCCTGGAGAAGACGCAGGATCCGCCGACCGACCAGATCAACGCCGGCTGCTACGTCTTCAAGCGCTCGGTGATCGAGGAGATCCCCGCGGGCCGGCCGGTGTCCGTCGAGCGCGAGGTCTTCCCGTCGCTGCTCAACGGCGGTCGCAGGCTCTACGGGCACGTCGACTACGGCTACTGGCGCGACATGGGCACCCCCGAGGACTTCGTCGCCGGCAGCTCGGACCTCGTGCGCGGCATCGCCCCGTCGGCCGCGCTCGACGGCGGCCGCGGCGAGTGCCTCATCCACCCCGGCGCCTCCGTCGCGCCCGGCGCGCTGGTGATCGGCGGATCCGTCGTCGGGCGCGGCGCGGAGATCGGCGCGGGCGCCCGCCTCGACGGCGCCGTCGTCTTCGACGGGGTGCGGGTCGAGGCCGGCGCGATCGTCGAGCGCTCGATCATCGGCTTCGGCGCGCACATCGGCCCGCGGGCCCGCATCCGGGAGGCCGTCATCGGCGACGGTGCCTCCGTGGGCGCGCGCTGCGAGCTGCTGCACGGAGCGCGCGTGTGGCCCGGCGTGGAGCTGCCCGACGGCGGCGTGCGGTTCTCGACGGACGTCTAGCCATGGCTGACTTCCTGCGGTACGTGGCGATCGGGGACTCGTTCACCGAGGGCGTCGGCGACCCCGACCCGACGGGCACCCACGAGTACCGCGGCTGGTCCGACCGGGTCGCCGAGGTGCTGGCGGCGCGCTCCCCGGACTTCGGGTACGCGAACCTGGCGATCCGCGGCAAGAAGATGGACCAGATCGTGGCCGAGCAGGTCGATCAGTGCCTGGACCTCGGACCCGACCTGGTGACCGTGTACGCGGGCGCGAACGACCTGATCCGGCCCTCCGTCGACGTGGACGCGGTGGTCCGCGTGTACGACGAGATGCTGGGGCGGCTCGCGGACTCCGGCGCGACCGTCGTGGTGTGGACCGCGGCCGACACGCACGGCGGCGGCCTGTTCGGGGCGCTGCGCGGCCGGTTCGCCATCTACAACGAGCTCGTCCGCGAGATCGCGGCCGACCGGAACCTGGTGCTGCTCGACTACTGGCGGATGAAGGAGTACCGGGACCTGCGGATGTGGGAGTTCGACCGGATCCACATGTCCGTCCCCGGGCACCTGCGCATGGCGATCGCGGTGCTCGACGTGCTGGGCGTGCCGCACGATCTGGAGGTCCCGGACCTGGGGCCCGAGCCGGTGATCACCCCCGCCGAGGACCGCGAGATCAAGCGGAAGTGGCGGCGCGAGTTCGCCTACCCGTGGATCTCCCGGCGCGTGCGCGGCATCTCCACCGGCGACGGCCTGCCGCCGAAGTACCCGACGTTGCTGCGGCCCGTCGGGGTCTCGGCGGACCGATAGTCTTTCCTGGCCCCCATGCGCGCGGCGCATGGGTGGCAAAAGAGCAGGTCAGTGACTGTTTCTCCGGATCCCTTCACGTTCCGCGCATGGCTCGGCGCCGGCGAGCGATCCCTCCTCGCCGCTCGTCGCGTCCTCATAGCGTCGTTCACTTTTCATAACGTTGCAACGCTATGAAGAAGCAGGACCGACCTGTGGACCGCGGTCCGGGCAGCGGATGTCATCTGAACAGGGCGTCGCGAGCGACTTCGACACGACCTACGGGGCACGAAGACGCCGTGGTTTTCGGCGACTGCATCGCAGGTGGGCGGCGCGCCGATTCCGCAGGCACGTCGATCGCCACCGATTCCGCTGGAGATGTCCGTTGTGCCACGGGTGGTCACGATTGCCTAGCCCGTGAACGACATCCACGGCGCCCGGCGACCCCCGGATCTAGCCCTCCGGGACGAAGGCCTTCGCCGCGGCGACGAGGCCGCCGCCGAGCGGCAGGATGACGGGGAGCAGGTTCTCGTCCGCAGCGATGATGCGCGTGGCCTCGCGGGCGGCGAAGGCCTCGTCGTCGTAGGCCTCGGGATCGGGGATGCGGTAGCCCGCGTCGCCCAGGTTCACCACCACGACGCCGCCGGGGCGGAGCAGGCGCACCGCGTCGATGACGTAGCGCGGGTGATCGACGGGCTCGCCGTCGAGGAAGATGAGGTCGTAGGCGGCGTCCGCGAGGCGGGGGAGCACGTCGAGGGCGTGGCCGTTGATCAGGCGCGTGCGGTTCGCGGCGACCCCGGCCTGCTGGAAGCCGATCCGCGCGGCCGCCTGGAACTCCTGCTCCGAGTCGATGGTGGTGAGCACGGAATCGGGGCGCATGCCCGAGAGCAGCCACAGGCCGCTGATGCCCGCGCCGGTGCCCACCTCGACGACCGATTTCGCGCCGCCCGCGGCGGCGAGCACCGACAGCAGCGCCCCGACGGACGGCGAGACCGCGTCGACCCCCAGGTCGGCGGCGCGCTCGCGGGCCGAGGACATCGCCTCGTCCTCGACGATGGCGTTCTCGGCGTACGTGACGAGGGCGGATGCGGCGGATTCAGACACGCCGCAATGGTAGCCGGTCGCCCACCGGTCACCGTGCCGTGACACAACCGTCACCGACCGCGATGCATGCACAGGTAACACTCAGGGAGGAATCAGCGCTCCCACACCGCGGCAGGGAAAGGTATCGGTCAGTGAAGAACGACCCGGCGTGCGATCCACGATCGTGGGAACAAATCGGACGCCCCGGGAGTTCTGTCAGGTAAGAGCCACACCGTCCGGTGCTGGCACGAGGAGGAGCGCATGGCCCTGGCCCGCAAGGCCGGACCCCGGCAGGAGTCGCAGCCCGAGGCTGCGTACGCGACGTTCGACGACGAACGTGCTGCTGAACCCGCAGGTACCGCCGCATTCGATGCGTCCGGTGACCGTTCCGACATGCCCACCTGGGACGAGCTCGTCCGCGAGCACGCCGACCGGGTCTACCGCCTCGCCTACCGGCTCTCCGGCAACGCGCAGGACGCCGAGGACCTCACGCAGGAGACCTTCATCCGCGTCTTCCGCAGCCTGCAGAGCTACGAGGCCGGCACCTTCGAGGGCTGGCTGCACCGCATCACCACCAACCTCTTCCTCGACATGGTCCGCCGCCGCAACCGCATCCGCATGGAGGCGCTGCCCGAGGACTACGAGCGCGTCCCGTCGAGCGATCCGGACCCCGGCCAGATCTACGCCGACGCCAACCTCGGGCCGCAGCTGCAGAACGCGCTGGACGCGCTGGCGCCCGAGTTCCGTGCCGCGGTCGTCCTTGCTGACATCGAGGGGCTGAGCTACGAAGAGGTCGCGGCCACGCTGGGCGTCAAGCTCGGCACCGTGCGTTCGCGCATCCACCGCGGCCGCAAGTCCATCCGCGAGGCGCTGGCCAACCAGGGCCTGACCAGCAGCGCGGCGCTCGCCTACTGAGAACGCCCGTCGCTGCGGCGGGGAACTGCGGGCCGACTCCGATCGTTGAACTCGTGAGTGCAGGTACTGTGGCGAGAGAACCGCGGTACGGCCGCCGGACCGAGCAGAGGAGGGGAGCGTCGTGGAGCACCTCAGTGGCAGTTTCAAGCGCGTCTTCGCCCGCCGCCCGGGCGAGTTCTCGTCCACCGAACACCTCGCGTACGAGGCTGTCGTCGCCTTCGTCGACGGCGAGCTCCGGATGAACGCGCACCTGCGCGCCGGTACCCACATCGCCGAGTGCGCCACCTGCGCGGCCGAGGTCGACGCGCAGCGTCAGGTCCGCACCGCCCTGCGCGAATCGGGGGAGATCACCGTCCCGCACCGCCTGCTCGGCCAGCTCTCCCAGATCCCCACGGCGTGCCACGGCCCGCAGCCCTTCGAGGGCTTCCCCACGTTCACCCCGGAGCCCACGCGACGCGACGAGCGCAACAAGCGCGGCCGGCGGCGGAACGCTCGGTAGATTCGCTGACGTGACCTCCGATCCCGACGCCCGGCGCCCGCGCCTGGAGCCGCGCCCCACGTACCGCCCCTCGGTGTCCGAGGGCGAGCAGGTCGTCTTCGGCAGGCCGGACGGGGTCGACGGTGCCTTCGCCCCCGAATCCGTCCGCAGCGCCACCGCGCGCGGGCCGCAGCCGCAGGCCGCAGCGCCCGATCCCGTTCTCACCGAGGCCTTCTCCCGCCCGGCCGGCGCCACCGAGGCGCTGCAGCGGGATCCGTACGCCGCGCCGCTGGTCCCCGATCCGGAGCCCGAGCCCGTCGACCCGTGGCGCGATACGCAGTCCGTCGCCGCGCTCGGTGAGCCCGGTGTCACGCCGCCCGCGACGCCGCAGCCTCAGCCCGACACGGAGCAGCTCGGCGTCCGCGACGTTCTCTTCGGCCGCCGCGTCTCGGTGCGCGCGCTGGTCGTGCTCGGCGTGATCGCCCTCGTGATCGGCCTGCTCGGCGGCGCAATCGGGCGCATCACCGGCAGCTCCGTCCAGAAGCTCACCGACTCCCGCGTGAGCATCCCCGTCGACGACACCGAGGTCACCGACCAGGGTGCCGTCGCCGGCATGGTCTCCAAGGTCGGCGCCAGCGTCGTCACCATCGAGGTGCGCACCAAGACGACCGGTGAGACCGGCTCCGGCTCGGTGATCGACGCCGAGCGCGGCTACATCATGACCAACAACCACGTCGTCGAGACGGCGTCCAACAACAAGGACGCCAAGATCGAGGTCGTCTTCTGGAACGGCAGGCGCACCCCGGCGCAACTCGTCGGGACGGACCCGTACACGGACGTCGCCGTGGTGAAGGTCGCGGTCGACGGGCTGCAGCAGATCAGCCGCGGCGATTCGAGCCGGCTCATCGCGGGCCAGCCGGTGGTGGCGATCGGCTCGCCGCTCGGGCTGCGGCGCACCGTCACCTCCGGCGTGGTCTCGGCCACGCATCGCCCGGTGCAGGGGCCGGCCAACGGCCCGAACCCGCCCGCCACGTTCGACTCGGTGCAGACCGACGCGTCCATCAACCCCGGCAACTCCGGGGGGCCGCTGCTCGACCTCAAGGGCCGGCAGATCGGCATCAACACGCTCGGCCTGGCGCCGTCGGGTGGCTCCATCGGCCTGAACTTCGCCATCGCGGCGGACGTCGCCTTCCCCATCGCCGAGTCGATCATCCGCGGCGAGAAGGTCGTGCACGCCGATCTCGGCATCAACGGCCGCGAGGTCAGTAACGAGGCCGCGTCCGGCGTGCGCGTGGAGAACGTGAAGAAGGGCGGCGCCGCCGAGAAGGCCGGCATCCGCGAGGGCGACGTCATCACCAAGGTCGGCGACACCGAGGTGGCCGAGGCCGCCGACGTCATCGTCGCGATCCGTGCCACGGGCGTCGGCAAGGAGACGACGGTGACCGTCGCCCGCGACGGCCGGCAGGTCCCGATCACGGTCACGCCGCAGCCGCTGAACTGAGCCGCCGTGGCGTGCACGCGCCGCTGAGCGTCCCGTAGCATGGCGGAGTGTTCAGCAATCTCGGCATGGGGGAAGTCCTCATGCTGGTCGTGGTGGGTCTGGTGATCCTGGGGCCGGAGCGGCTCCCGGGAGCGGTCAACTGGTTCTTCACCGCGCTGCGGCAGGTGCGCGACTACGCCACCGGCGCCACGCAGCAGCTCAAGGACGACATGGGCGGCGATTTCGATGCCATCCGCGAACCGCTGCAGCAGATCCAGAACCTGCGCGGCATGACGCCCACCGCCATCGTCACCAAGCACCTCCTCAACGGCGACGACTCGGTGATCCGCGAGATGGGCGATCAGGTCCGCTCCACCGCCGACGCGCTGAATCTGCGCAAGGCCGTCGACGCCGCCGCGCCCGTCGCCGCGCCCGTCGCCTCGCTCGAGAAGGCCGCGCCCGAGTCCCCGATGCCGGAGCAGCGCGCCCCCACCATGCCGCGGATGCACAAGCCGCTGGCCCCGGAGGAGCGCGCCCCCTTCGACGTCGACGCCACCTGAGCCCGGCCTCGCCCGAACGGTTCCGGCAGCGCGCTGCCGATCTTCGTCAGCGCTGCCGGTTCTCGGCAGCGTAGGTGGGTTCCGGCAGCGTGAGCAGGGGATTCGGCAGCGTTCCACGATGCCGAGTGCGGTCGGTCGGTCGTGCCCCTGTGGAAAACCGCGATCCTGTGGATGACCGGGCTCGCGCAGCTCGATCGCGCTCGCCGGTGCGGTTCACTGACCGCATGGGACAGATGTGGACACGAGCGCAGCTCAGGGCGATGGGCTGGAGCGATGAGCGGATCGCCCGTGCAGCGGACGCGGAGCTGACGCGACTGGCGCACGGCGTCTACGGCGAGCGGACCGCCGACGCGCCGCAGTGGGTCCGGGACCGGGAACGCGTTCTCGCGGCGGCGCTGACCTGCGATGCGGTGGTCAGCCACGAGAGCGCCGCGTTCCTGCACGGCATTCCCGTCCTCCGCCCGGACCGGCGGTACGTGCACTTCACCATCGACCGCGCCGGCGGCGGATGGAAACGCCGCGAACAGCACGTGCACGCGCGGCCGCTGAGCGCGGATCAGATCACGATCGTCGATGGGGTGCGGGTGACGTCGCGGTGTCGCACTGCGGTGGACGTCGCCATGTCCGGCGGGGTGGAGCGGGCGGTCTGCGCGTTCGACGCCGTCCGCCTCGAGCCCCGGTATCCGCGGCCCGAGGACCCGGACCCGATTCCGGTCGCCGACCTGCAGACGTGCCTGGGCCGGCTGGCGCGATGCCGGGGCGCCGCAGTGGCGCGGAGGGCGCTCGACCTCTCCGTGACGTGCAGCGAATCCGCGGGCGAGTCCCTCTCGCGCATGCAGATCCTCGGTGCGCGCCTGCCGAGGCCGCGGTTGCAGGCCCCGCGGGTCCTCGACGACGAGCTCTTCTACGCCGACTTCGACTGGGGCACCGTGGTGGGAGAGTTCGACGGTCGCGCCAAGTACGGCGACGATCCCGAGGAGGTCACCGCCGCGCTCGCCGAGGAGAAGCGTCGACAGGAGCTGTTCGCCGCCGCTGGGATCGACGTGGTCCGCTGGCGCTGGCGGGTGCTGAACACCGCCGGCGGGCTGCATCGACTGTTGCTGCCCGCGCTGGCCCGCGGCGGACTCATCGCCGCGGGTGTGTGACGGCGCCGGGTTTCGGCAGCGCGCTGCCGGAACTCACCCACGCTGCCGAAAGTCGGCAGCGCACAGGAAATCCGGCAGCGCGCTGCCGAAAGTCGGCAGCGCACAGGAAATCCGGCAGCGCGCTGCCGAAACCTGTGCGACGCACCGGCCGCCGGAACGCAGGCGCGTGCACGCCGGCGGCGGACCGTCGGGCTAGAGGTGGCGGGTGGTGTCGATGCCGAGCGACATGCCGGCCAGGCCGCGCTTGCGGACGGCGAGCTTGTCGGCGATGGCGCGCAGGGCGGCGCCGGTGGGGGAGTCCGGCGCGGAGAGCACCACCGGGACGCCCCCGTCGCCGGCCTCGCGCAGCTGCGGGTCCAGCGGGATCTGGCCGAGCAGCGGCACGTCGGCACCCACGGCCCGGGTGAGCCGGGACGCGACCTGCTCGCCGCCGCCGGAGCCGAAGACGTCCAAGACGGTCCCGTCGGGCAGCGTGAGCCCCGACATGTTCTCGATGACGCCGGCCACGCGCTGGCGGGTCTGCAGCGCGATGGCGCCGGCCCGCTCGGCGACCTCGGCGGCCGCGGTCTGCGGGGTCGTGACCACCAGGATCTCGGCCCCCGGGATGAGCTGGGCGATGGAGATCGCGACGTCGCCAGTGCCGGGCGGCAGGTCGAGGAGCAGCACGTCGAGATCGCCCCAGAAGACGTCGGCGAGGAACTGCTGCAGCGCGCGGTGCAGCATCGGGCCGCGCCACACGACGGGGGTGTTGCCGGTGGTGAACATGGCCACCGAGATCACCTTCACGCCGTGCGCCTGCGGCGGCATGATCATCGAATCGACCTGGGTGGGCCGCGCGTCGGTGCCCATCATCCGCGGTACGGAGTGGCCGTAGATGTCGGCGTCGAGCACGCCGACGGACAGCCCACGGGCAGCGAGCGACGCGGCGAGGTTCACCGTCACGGAGCTCTTGCCCACGCCGCCCTTGCCCGACGCGACCGCGTACACGCGGGTAAGCGAGCCAGGTTGGGCGAACGGAATGACGGGCTCGGCCTTGTCGCCGCGCACCGTCTTGCGCAGCTCGGCGCGCTGCTCGTCGTTCATCACGTCCAGCTCGACGCGCACCGCGCCGGTGCCGGGCACGTCGGCGACGGCCGCCTGCACGCTGTCGACGATCCGGGTGCGCATCGGACAGGCGGAGGTGGTCAGGTACACCTCGACGTCGACCGACGAGTCGGCCTGCACCGCCACCGACTTCACCATCCCCAGATCGGTGATCGGCTTGCCGATCTCGGGGTCGTTCACGGTGGCCAGGGCCGACCGGATCTGCTCTTCCGTAACCGCACTCATAACGCCCACCATCGTATCCGCAGGCCCGGGCGCGAGAAATCCGCCTTACCGCGGGGGACGGGGCACCGTCGGGGACGAGGAGGGAACGGGCCTGCTCGACGGTGCCGGGCGCACCGAGGGCGGCGTGGGACGGACCGCGGGAGGAGGAACCGGGCGGCTGGTCGACGGTCCGCTCGGCGGGATCGCGAGCGCGCCGCCCGGCCCGGCGGGGGCGGACGGGGCGGGCGTACCGGGGCGGGCCGGGCCCGACGGTGCGCCGGGCGCACTCGGACGGCCGGCGGTGCCGGGCGGCGGCGTCGCGCAGTCGGTCACGGTGGTGGGGAGCGGCTTCCCGTCGGGCCCGCGAGCCGCGCCGGATGCGGCCGGTGCCGAGGGCCCGGCGGGCGGCTTCGCCGAGGTGGTCGCGGCCCCTGGTGTCGCGGGGACCCCGGCCGCCGAGGTCGTCGCCGGGGGCGCCGTGCCGGGGCCGGACGGTGCCGCAGCGCCCGGCGATGCCGGAGGCCCGGACGGCCCGGACGGGCCGGACGGGCGCGACGGCGCACCGTCGGGCGCGCCGCAGCCGACGACGACCACCCGGCCGGGCGGCAGGGGCTTGGGCAGCTGTGTCGGCGGCGCGACGGGGGCGGTCATGTCGGGAATGCCGCCGACGGGGATCGCGCGGTCGCGGTAGGCCTTGGACCAGGCCACCACGTTGTCGACGTAGGCGTTCGACTGGTTGTAGGCGAAGACCGCGACCCGCTGCGCCGGTTCCGCCGACAGCCCGGATGCGCTGGAGCAGAGGTAGCGGGCGGCGCCGTACGCGGCGTCGCGCACGTTGTTGACGTCGGCCTTGCCGTCGCCGGAGCCGTCGCCGCCGAACAGGGCCCAGGTGGTGGGGAGGAACTGCATGGGGCCCAACGCCCGGGCGAAGCCGGCGCCGTCGCGGATCACGGCGTTGCCGGCGAGCGTCCCGTCGAGGACGGGGCCCTCGATCGGGGTGAGGGTGTTGCCCGCGGCGTCGACGTTGCCGCCGTCCGCGTGGCCGGATTCGATGCGGCCGATCGCGGCGACGAGGTTCCACTCGACGCCGCAACCCGGCGCCTCGAGCGCCATCCGGTCGGCGGCGCCGCGGTAGGCGGCGTACGCCGCGCCGGGGATGCCGAGCGGGCCGGGCGCGACCTTGACCGCCTCCGGCCGGGGCGGGACGGGGACGTGCCGCGATGCGGGGGCGGCGGCCCCGGCGGGGGCGGGTGGGCGCAGGTCCGCGAGGCCGATCGCGGCCTGCGCGACGAGCTGGGGACCGTCGGCGCGGGGTTCGGTGGCGATCCGTGGGCCGACGGTGTCGGCGCCCGCGACGCCGAGCAGTAGGGCGGCCGCACCCGCCGCGGCGGTGGCTCCGAGGATCCGCACTTCTCGTCCCTCCCGGTTACTGACGAGTCAGTTTCGTGGCGCACGTTACTGCGCCGCAGCACCGTTGCGGGTGGGACTTCAGTGAAAATCAAAGATGTCATTCAGGTTCGGAACGATCGCCCTCGAGCTCACGATGTCGAGTTCTGCGGCGCTACGAGTGCTCCTGCGCACGTCCGCGACCGCGGAACGCGGCATCGTGAGGCGGTCAGGAAAGGGCGGCGATGGCGTCGGCCAGCAGCTCCGGCGCGTCGTCGACGCCGTGCACGTGCCACGGAGAGACCCAGCCGGCGGCGGCCAGCCCGGTGTAGACCGCGCCGGTGCGGGTCTGGAGTACGCCGTCGCGCTCGTAGGCGTCGCGTGCGCGGGCGGCGTCGCTCGCCTCCCGCGAACGGGCCCGCTCAGCGGCGACGGTCACCGGCACGTCCAGGTAGACCTGCAGGTCGGGGCGCGGTAGGCCGAACCGGTCGAACTCGAGCTCGCGCACCCAGGTCGCCACGGCACCGTCGGGGCCCTCGCCCAGGCGCGCGGCGCTGTACGCGGCGGAGGAGGCGGCGTACCGGTCGAGCAGCACCACGTCGTGGGTGGCCAGTGCGGCGCGGATGTCGGGCGCGGCGGCCTGCCGGTCGAACGCGAAGAGAAGGCCCATGCCGTAGACGGACTCCGCGACGTCGCCGTTGCCACCGCGCAGCGCCTCGGCGGCGAGGTCGGCGAACTGCGTGCCGTAGCGGGGGAAGGCGAGCGCGGTCACCGTCAGGCCGCGCCCCGTGAGGCGCTCCGTGACCGCGCGGGTCAGCGTGTTCTTCCCCGCGCCGTCGAGGCCTTCGATCGCGACCAGTCGTCCCATGCAGGCGATCGTAGGGTGCGCCGCCGACCGGACGTGCGGCGCGGTGCGATCGCGAACTGGCCGTGTGGATGTGTCGTACGGGCGGGAACTCGGGCGGCAATGACACTATGGACAGCATGAAACCCCGGATCCTGGTGATCGACGACGATCCCGCGCTCGCGGAGATGCTCACCATCGTCCTGCGCAACGAGGGCTTCGACTCGACGGTGGTCGGCGACGGCACGCAGGCGCTCAGCGCCGCCCGCGAGTTCCGGCCCGACCTGGTGCTGCTGGACCTGATGCTCCCCGGCATGAACGGCATCGACGTGTGCCGCGTGCTGCGCGCCGATTCGTCCGTGCCGATCGTGATGCTCACGGCCAAGGCCGACACCGTCGACGTGGTGCTCGGCCTCGAGTCCGGCGCCGACGACTACGTGATCAAGCCGTTCAAGCCGAAGGAACTCGTCGCTCGGGTGCGGGCCCGGCTGCGCCGCACCGACGACGAGCCCAGCGAGCTGCTCTCGATCGGCAACGTGGTCATCGACGTGCCGGCGCACAAGGTGACCCGGGACGGCGCGGTCATCTCCCTCACGCCCACCGAGTTCGACCTGCTGGTGACGATGGCGCGCAAGCCGCGCCAGGTCTTCACCCGCGACGTGCTGCTCGAACAGGTGTGGGGCTACCGGCATCCGGCGGACACCCGCCTGGTCAACGTCCACATCCAGCGGCTGCGCGCCAAGATCGAGAAGGACCCGGAGAACCCCGAGATCGTGCTCACCCTGCGCGGCGTCGGCTACAAGGCCGGTCCGGCGTGAGCCGCGGGAACGCCGGAGCCCGCTCCGCATGAGCGGGTCCCGTCGGTCCGAGCTGATCGGGCGGGCGCGGACCGCATGGCAGTGGCTGCGTCGGCGCGACCCCGCCGACCTGCTCGGCGACCTGATGCGCCTGGTGGGCGCCGCACTGTCGTACGCGGGGCGGATGTGGCGGCGATCGCTGCAGCTGCGGGTGGTCACGCAGACCCTGGTGCTCAGCCTCACGGTGCTGCTCCTGCTGGGGTTCGTGCTCACCTCGCAGATCACCAACCAGCTGATCAACGCGAAGCTGGCCGCGGGCGAGGAGGAGACGGCCCGGGTCAAGCAGAACGTCGAGGTCGCGCTCGGGCGCACCGAACCGCGCACCGAGGGCGTGGAGTCGGTGCTGCGCAGCGTACGGTCCAGCCTGGTCAGTCAGGGGCTCGACGTGGGCCCGACGGCGGCCCGCTCCGGCAACTACGACCCCGTCCTGATCGTCCCGAACGGCGCCGGGCGCCCGCCCACCGTGTTGGGCAGTGAGAGCGAGGTCCCGCAGAGCCTGCAGAACTTCGTCCGCAGCGGCCAGGCGTCCTATCAGCACGCGACCGTCACCGACAGCACCGGCAGGTACGGCAAGGTGATGGTGATCGGCACCCCCGTGCAGTCGACCATCGCGGGCCTCGAGCTGTACCTGGTGTTCCCGCTCACGCAGGAGGAGAACACCCTCAACCTGATGCAGGGCACGCTCTACACCGGCGGCGCGGTGCTGGTGCTGCTGCTGGCCGCGGTCAGCCTGCTGGTGGCCCGGCAGGTGGTGCTGCCGGTGCGTTCCGCGGCGCGGATCGCCGTGCGCTTCGCCGAGGGCAGGCTGAAGGAACGCATGCCCGTGCGCGGTGAGGACGACATCGCGCGCCTGGCGATGAGCTTCAACGACATGGCCGAGTCGCTGTCCAAACAGATCGGCCAGCTCGAGGAGTTCGGCGATCTCCAGCGCCAGTTCACCTCCGACGTCTCGCACGAGCTGCGCACGCCGCTGACCACCGTGCGGATGGCCGCCGACATGATCGCCGACTCCGCCGACGAGCTCGATCCCGGCCTGCGCCGCACCACTGAGCTCATGGTCAAGGAGCTGGACCGGTTCGAGACCCTGCTCGCCGAGCTGCTCGAGATCTCCCGGCACGACGCGGGCGTCGCCGAGCTGCACGCCGAGCGGATCGACATCGAGGTCCCGATCGCCTCCGCGATGGCGACCGTCCGGCACCTGGCCGAGCAGTCCGAGACCGAGCTGATCCTGGACATGCCGGACGACCCGGTCATCGTCGAGGCCGACACCCGGCGCGTCGAGCGGGTGCTGCGCAACTTGCTCGCCAACGCCATCGACCACAGCGAGGGCAAGCCGGTCATCCTCACCATGCGCGCCGACGACGACGCCGTGGCGGTCACCGTCCGCGACTACGGCGTGGGCCTGCGCCCCGGCGAGGAGAAGCTCGTCTTCAACCGGTTCTGGCGCTCCGATCCGTCGCGGGTGCGCCGCTCCGGCGGCACCGGCCTGGGCCTGGCGATCAGCATCGAGGACGCCCGCCTGCACAGCGGCCGGCTCGAGGCCTGGGGCGAGCCGGGCAGCGGCTCCTGTTTCCGGCTGACGCTGCCCCGCACGCGCGGCGGCAAGGTCACCGTCAGCCCCCTGCCCCTGAAGTCGATGGCGCGCCGCGGCGCGGACGGGAGTTCCGACGATGCCTGACCTGCGACGCACCGCCGGCGTGCGGGCGGTCGCCGTCCTGCTCGCGACCCTGCTCGTGCTCGCCGGTTGCGCCAACATCCCGGCGTCGACCAGCCCGCGGGTGATCGGCGACCTGGGCGGCGAGTCGGCCTCGCCCGACCGCGACATCACGCCGCGCCGCGACGCGCAGCCCGAGATCATCGTCCGCGACTTCCTCAAGGCGAACGCGCTCGCCGACGGGAACTACGCGGCCTCGCGCAAGTTCCTGCTGCAGAACGCCGACTGGCAGGTGCCCAAGCGGGCCGTCGTGGTCAAGAACATCGACGTGCTGCCCACGGACCGCGCGGCCGGCTTCATCAAGGCCACCATCCGCGCGCAGGCCACGGGTTACCTCGAGCTCGACGGCACCTTCACCCCGGCCACGCAGTCGATCACGCAGAACGTCCAGCTGGTGCAGGCCGACGGGCAGTGGCGCATCCAGGGGATCAGCGATGTCGGGACCGAGCCCATCCTGGTGATCGACGCCGATCAGTTCGGTTCGGTCTACCACCGCTACCTGCTGTACTTCCCCGATCCGACGGGCCGCACGCTGGTGCCGGACGCGCGCTGGCTGGCCAGCCCCCGCTCGAAGCTCGCCGCCGACCTGCTGTTGCTGCTGGTCCGAGGCCCACGCGCCTCCCTCAAGGACGCGGTGTTCAATCCCTTCGGTACCAACGCGGCCGTCCGCGGCGCGGTGACCGCCGCGCAGGGCGAGAACCGCGACCCGGGCGTGGGTTTCGCGGGTGTGCAGGTGGACTTCACGGGCCTGCCGCGGATCGAACCCGACGTCGCGCGGCTGGTCGCGGGGCAGGTCGTGTGGACCCTCGCGAGCGCCGACGTGCAGGGGCCGTACGTGATCACCGTCGACGGATCCTCGCTCGACGACAAGCACCAGGCCGGCTGGAACCCCAACGACGTCGCCTCGATCAGCCCGAACGCCTCCTCCGATCTCGCGGTCGGCCTGCACGGCGTCCTCGACGGCCGGTTCGTCAAGATCGCCGCCGACCAGGTCACGCCCGTCGCCGGACCGCTCGGCTCCGGTACGGGCATCCGGTCGGTGGGACTGTCGGGCACGGGGCGTCAGGTGGCGGCCGTCCTCGACGCGGGCGCTCGCGGCGAGCCCGGGACCGCGCTGACGATGGGGCCCTACGGCGGCGTTCCGACGCAGGTCCTCACGGCCGGCTCGATGACGAGGCCGTCGTGGACGCCGGACGACGGCAGCGTCTGGACGGTGCTCGACGGGACGCGGGTGGTCCGGGTCCGGCAGGACCAGTCCACCGGCGAGGTCACCACCGCGGACATCGACTCCGGCGAGGTGGCGGCCGCGGTCCCCGGCCCCATCTCCGAACTGCGGCTCTCCCGCGACGGTGTGCGGGTGGCCCTGGTCGTCGCCGGCCGGGTGCTCGTGGGCGTCGTGCAGACCGCGGCCGACGGGCGGACCCGCATCACGAACCTCGCGCAGGTGGTCACCGACCGGGACCTGGCCGCGTCGTCCGTCGACTGGCAGAGTGGCGACACCCTGTTCATCGGCCGCAACACCTCCGACTCGCCGGTGCTGCAGGTGCGCTACGACTCCGGCGAGATCCGGGCCCTGCCGAGCCGCAACCTCTCGCCGCCGGTCACCAACGTCGCGGTGTCGATGAGCGCCGTGTACGCCACCGACATGTCGGGGGTGTGGGAGATCGGCATCGGTCCCGACAGCGACGAGCAATACTGGAGCCAGGTGGATCGCCTGGCGGGGGGCCGGGCGAACCCGGTGCTGCCGGGGTAGGACCGCCGGAGCGGGGGGAGCCGTGCACGTGGTGCGAAGGCTCGCCGGCGCGGTGGCCGGCGGGGCCGACGATCTGCTCGAACTCGCGGTACCGCGCACCTGCGGCGGCTGCGGTGCCCCGCGGGTGCGCTGGTGCGCGCGGTGCGAGGCGGCCCTGCACGACGCGCCGGCCCTGATCCGCACCACCGTCGAGCCCGGGACACCCGTGTGGACGCTGGGCCGCTACGACGGTCCGCGCCGCCGCGCGGTGCTCCAGCTCAAGGAACGGGGCCGGGGCGATCTGGCCGCGCCGCTGGGCCGGGGCCTGGCGCACGCGCTGTTGCGCCTGCGCGCGTGGGGTGAGCTCGACGGTCCGCTGGTGCTGATCCCCGCGCCCACGACGGCCTGGGCCGCGCGCCGCCGCGGCGGCGACGTGGTGACCGCGGTGTGCCGCGCCGCCGCCCTCACCGCGACGGGGTGTGCGCGATGTCCGTCGCCCCCGTGCTGCGCTCGGTGGGCGCGGCGGAATCGGTGGGGCTCAGTGCTGCTGCGCGGGCCGCCAACGTCCGCGGCACCGTCCGGGTGCGCGGCCTGCCGGGCGCCGGCACCGTCGTCCTCGTCGACGACGTGGTCACCACCGGCGCCACCCTGGCCGAGTCCGTCGCCGCGCTCGCCCGGCGGGGCGTGAGCGTCGCCGCCGCGATCACCCTCGCCGCGGCGTGAGCGTGCGGTGGGCACGGAGCGCGTCCCGGACGCGGTCGCTCGCACTCGCGCGGCGGGAGGTCGCCGAGCGGGGTCGCCGCGGAGTGGCGCGCCGGTGAACTCACAGTGACCAAATCCTGGCGGGATCGGCGAACCGGGGCTATCTTCGGGGGTACCTTTCCCGGTTCGAGAAAGAGGAGGTGATGTCGCACCCTCCCTGGCGCCCGGCAGTCCGCCCGGCGTTCGAATCTGAGCCTGCATCCGCGCGCACCTGACCGAGTCCGGACTGGTGATCCGTACTGGCGCAGTGTGATCGGGCCCGCACGAAAGGTTTCACATGACCCTTCTGTCCCCGCGAGATACGAACCGCACCAATACGCCCAGCGTCGAGGTCGACCCCTTCCGCGAACCCGGCCACATCGCCGACGAGCGCGACAAGGAGTACCTCACCCCCGACTGCCCCGTGGCCATCGACGGCCGCAACGTGGAGGTCCCCGATCACTTCCGCGTGTACCTGGAGGACAAGCTGGCGCGCCTCGAGAAGTTCCGCCCCACCATCACCCTGTTCGAGGTGAGTCTGTTCCACGAGCCCAACCCGCGGCAGTCCAAGTCGTGCCAGCGGCTTGAGCTCACCGTGCGCGGCAAGGGCGGCGTCGCCCGTGCCGAGGCCGCGGCGGAGAACTTCTACGCCGCCTTCGAGACCGCCCTGTCCCGGCTGCAGAGCCGGCTGCGCAAGGCCGCGGACCGCAAGAAGGTGCACTACGGCAACCGCACCCCGGTCTCCGTGGCCGAGGCGACGGCCCCGTCGGCCCTGCCGGACGCCCCGCCCCGCACCGAGGACGACGACGATCCGTACGCCGCGCTGGTCGAGGATCACCTGCCCGGCCAGATCGTGCGCACCAAGGACCACCCGGGCACCCCGATGACCGTGGATGACGCGCTCTCCCAGATGGAACTGGTCGGTCACGACTTCTTCCTGTTCTTCGACAAGGAGACGGAGAAGCCGTCCGTGGTGTACCGGCGGAAGGCCTTCGACTACGGCCTCCTCCGCCTGACCTGACGTTTCGCCTACCATGGATCCCGGTCGCGGACGACGCGGCCGGGATTCGTGTGTGCGCGCGCTCACTTGACTCGTAACGGATTGAGGTTGCTCAGTGGTTCTCTCCAAGGTGCTGCGGTTCGGCGAAGGCCGGATGGTCAAGCGGCTCGACGGCTTGGCCTCCTACGTGGAGAGCCTGGGCGACGAATACGCGGCGCTCTCCGACGAGAAGCTCCAGGCCAAGACCGAGCTCTTCAAGACGCGGCTGGAGAAGGGCGAGTCGCTCGACGAGATCCTGCCCGAGGCGTTCGCCACGGCCCGCGAGGCCGCGTGGCGCGTGCTCGGCCAGAAGCCCTACCACGTCCAGATCATGGGTGCGGGTGCCCTGCACGAGGGCGACATCGCCGAGATGAAGACCGGTGAGGGCAAGACCCTGACCTCCGTCATGGCCGCCTATGCCAACGCGCTCACCGGTAAGGGCGTGCACCTGGTCACCACCAACGACTACCTCGCCAAGCGCGACGCCGACTGGATGGGCCGCGTGCACCGCTTCCTCGGGCTCGAGGTGGACTGCATCCTGGCGGGCCAGGACCCGGAGCGCCGCCGGCAGGCCTACAGCGCCGACATCACGTACGGCACCAACAACGAGTTCGGCTTCGACTACCTGCGCGACAACATGGCGCACAGCGAGCAGGAGCTCGTCCAGCGCGGCCACAACTACGCCATCGTCGACGAGGTCGACTCGATCCTCATCGACGAGGCCCGCACGCCGCTCATCATCTCCGGCCCGGCCGACGGTTCGAGCAAGTGGTACACCGAGTTCTCCCGGATCGTGCCGCTGATGGAGAAGGACACCCACTACGAGGTGGACATCCGCAAGAAGACGATCGGCGTCAACGAGGCCGGCGTCGAACTCGTCGAGGACCAGCTGGGCATCGAGAACCTCTACGACGCGCAGAACTCGCTGCTGGTCAGCTACCTCAACAACGCGATCAAGGCCAAGGAGCTCTACGAGCGCGACAAGGACTACATCGTCCGCTCGGGCGAGGTGCTCATCGTCGACGAGTTCACCGGCCGCGTGCTCGCGGGACGCCGCTTCAACGAGGGCATGCACCAGGCGCTCGAGGCCAAGGAGGGCGTCGAGATCCAGGCCGAGAACCAGACGCTCGCCACCATCACGCTGCAGAACTACTTCCGCCTCTACGACAAGCTCTCGGGCATGACGGGTACGGCCGAGACCGAGGCCGCCGAGCTGCACCAGATCTACAAGCTGGGCGTCATCCCGATCCCGACCAACAAGCCGATGATCCGCAAGGACCAGACGGACCTGATCTACAAGACGGAGGAGGCGAAGTTCGCCGCCATCGTCGACGACATCGCCGAGCGGCACGAGGCCGGCCAGCCGGTGCTGATCGGTACCACCTCGGTCGAGCGCTCCGAGTACCTCTCCCGCCAGCTCGAGCGCAAGAAGATCCCGCACACCGTGCTCAACGCCAAGTTCCACGAGCAGGAGGCGGCGATCATCGCCAAGGCCGGTACGCCCGGCGCGGTCACCGTCGCCACCAACATGGCCGGCCGTGGTACCGACGTCGTGCTCGGCGGCAACCCCGACATCCTCGCGGACCTGGCGCTGCGCGAGCAGGGCCTCGACCCGGTCACGACGGCCGAGGAGTACGAGGCCGCCTGGGACGCGACGATCGAGCAGATCAAGAAGGAGTCCAAGGCGGCGGGCGACAAGGTCCGCGAGGCGGGCGGCCTGTACGTGCTCGGCACCGAGCGGCACGAGTCGCGGCGCATCGACAACCAGCTGCGCGGTCGCTCCGGCCGCCAGGGCGACCCCGGCGAGTCCCGCTTCTACCTCTCGCTCGGCGACGAGCTGATGCGGCGCTTCAACGGCGCGCAGATCGAGGCGTGGATGAACCGTGTCAACCTGCCCGACGACGTGCCGATCGACAACAAATTCGTCTCCCGCGCCATCCGCAGCGCGCAGACGCAGGTCGAGCAACAGAACTTCGAGATCCGCAAGAACGTCCTCAAGTACGACGACGTGCAGAACGAGCAGCGCAAGGTCATCTACGACGAGCGTCGCAAGATCCTGCGTGGCGAGGACCTCTTCGACCAGGTCAACCACATGACCGACGACGTGGTCTCCGCGTACGTCGACGGCGCCACCGCCACCGGCTACGTGGAGGACTGGGACCTCGAGGAGCTGTGGACGGCGCTGCGCACCCTGTACCCGATCGAGCTGGACTGGAAGCAGGTCGTCGGCGAGGACGAGAACGGCGATCGCGACGAGATCACCAGCGGTGAGCTCAAGGAGATCCTTCTCAAGGATATTCACGCGGCGTACGACAAGCACCAGGAGAGCATCGAGCAGGCCGCGGGCGAGGGCACCATGCGCCAGGTCGAGCGTTCGGTGCTGCTGTCGGTGCTGGATCAGAAGTGGCGCGAGCACCTCTACGAGATGGACTACCTCAAGGAGGGCATCGGCCTGCGGCAGATCGCGCAGCGCGACCCGGTGGTCGAGTACCAGCGCGAGGGCTACGACATGTTCAACGGCATGCTCGAGGGCCTCAAGGAGGAGTCGGTCGCGACGCTGTTCAAGGTGCAGGTCCAGCAGCCCGAGGACGGCGCCGCCGGCGCCGAGGGGAGCGCTCCCGCGCAGGCGCAGGTGAGCAGCCCGGTGGCCGAGCCGGATCCGGAGAAGATCCGGCTCTCCGGACCGTCCGAGACGGGCGACCTGACCGAGGTCGCGCAGACCGCCGACGAGCCGCAGGGCACCCGTTCCGAGCGGCGCGCGGCCAAGCGCGACGCCGAGAAGGCCGCGCAGAAGGCGGCCGCGGCGCGCGGCAAGCACCGCCGCAAGTAGGGCACGGCGACCGTAAGAAGGGCGGCTACTTGCCGCCCTTCTTCGCGTAGTCGGGCACACGCTCCTGGCCGGTGCGCTCGCCGATGACGTCCATCAGCCGGTCGGTGGCGCGGCGGATCGACTCGGGATCGTCGAGACTCGCGTCGCTCAGGTCCAGCGGCGGCAGCACGTCGACCGCGACGCGGCTCCGCAAGAAGTTCTTGCGCGTCCGGTGATCGGTGCGCGCCAATGCGATCGGGACCAAGGGCGTGCCCGTCGCCAGCGCCACGCGGACCGCCCCGGTCTTGCCCTTGTAGAGCCGGCCGTCGGGGGAGCGGGTGCCCTCGGGGTGGATGCCCCAGGCGCCGCCGCCCTCGACGATCGACGTGGCCGCCTCGAGGGCGGGCGCCGAGACGGAGCCGCCCCGGCGGTCGACGGGGATCTGTCCCATGCCGGAGAAGAAGATCTTCTTGAGCCGCCCCTTGAGGCCCGGCTCGGTGAAGTAGTCGGCCTTGGCGAGGAAGCTCACCGGCCGGCGCGCGCTCTGCACCACGTAGAACGAGTCGGAGATCGCGAGGTGGTTGGCCGCCAGGATCACCGGCCCCGTGCGTGGAATGTTCTCCAGCCCGGTGTATTCCGGGCGCCCCCACACCCAGAGCGCGGGGCCGATCAGCAGGTGGCGCGCCACCCGGTAACGGAACGCGGCACGCAGCGAACTCAGCGACATCCCCTGTATGTACCGCTTCGTGGCCCCGGGCGGTCCCGATTCGCGCAAACGCGCCCCCGCGCCGCTCATGCGGCCGTGGTGAACGCGACCCACCGCCACCGTCCGGCCGCGGCCTCGACCCGTCCCGCGGCCGCGAGCACCCGCTCCCCGCGGGTGTAGGTCAGAAAGATCTCCGCCCCCACCTCCGGGCCCGGCGTGCGGCGCCGCGGCCGCTGCACCAGCTCGCGGGGAGTGCCGACGTGCACGTTCCCCCAGCCCGAGACGGTGGTGGCCGGCCCCGTCTCCGCCAGTGCCCGCAGCACGTCGACGACGGTGCCGGTGGCGATCGTCGCCAGGTGCTTGGCCGGCCGGCGGCGGTCGAGCACCTCGAACACCGGCCGCAGGGTGGAGAGCACGAACCTGTGCGCGTCCGGGTGGACGGCCGCGACCGGCCCGGGGGTCGCGACGGGCTCGGACGGGCCGGACCGGGCGGGGGCGGGCAGCGGCGGCGCGGGCGAGACGGCGCGGGCGCGGCACAGCGGCTGCGCCGGTGGTTCGGCGTCCGGCGCGCGCAGCACGACGAAGCCGGGATCGACGGTGCGCGGTGCGCGCGTGCGCGACCCGCCGGCTGTGGAAATGATCGCCCCCATACTGATTAGACGCATCAGCGGGCCGTTCGGATCCCACGCACTCGCCCGGGCGGTGCAGGGGTGATCCCGTATGCTGGCGCCGACGATCGGTGCGCGGGGGAGGTGCAGGTGAAGGGCAGGCTCGGCCAGTCGGATGCGGAGTTCTACGCGTTGGAGGACTCCACGACGCCCACGCACGTCGGCTCCCTGGTGGTCCTGGGACGCCCCGAGGAGGGGCTGGACTACGAGCGCCTGCTCGACACGATCGAGGAGCGGCTCGCGGAGGTGCCGCGCTACCGGCAGAAGGTGCGCACCGTGCCGCTCGGGATCGCCCGCCCGGTGTGGATCGAGGACCGCGATTTCGACATCACCTACCACGTGCGGGTCTCCGCACTGCCCCAGCCGGGCAGCGACGATCAGCTGCACGACCTGGTGGCCCGGCTCAACTCGCGCCCGCTCGACCGGGAGCGGCCGCTGTGGGAGGTCTACCTGATCGAGGGCCTCGCCGATGACCGGCTCGCGGTGTTCTCCAAGACCCACCTCGCGCTGGTCGACGGCCGCGCGAACGTCGACCTGATGCAGCTCCTGCTCACCGACTCCCCGCACACGCCGCAGCCGCCCGAGGACCTGTGGATGGGCCAGCACGAGCCCAGCGACGGTGAACTGGTGATGGGCGCCGTCATCGACATGCTCTCGCGCCCCAAGCGCACCGCGGCGATGTTGCAGGGCGTCGTCGGCGAGGTCGCCGAGTCCATCACGGGCCTGCAGGAGGACGCCGCCAACGTCATCGAGCGGGCGTCGAGCCTGGTGCGGGCGCGCACCGCCGTGACCCCGGTCCGCTCGCTCAACGTGCCCGTCTCCCGGAGCCGCCGGTTCGCCGTGGCCCGGATGGAGCTCGACGAGTTCCGCCGCCTGCGCGCCGCATTCGGCTGCACCGTCAACGATCTGCTGCTGTCGGTGATCGCCGGTGGCCTGCGCACGTGGCTGATCTCGCGCGGCGAGCCGATCAGCGCCGGCACCGAGGTGCGGGTGCTCGAGCCGATCGCCGTCGACGACGTGGGCCTCGGCGTGGGGGAGCAGGTGCGCGCCTACGTGGTGCGGCTGCCCGTGGCCGAGGGCAACGCCGTCGTGCGGATGCGCCAGATCGCGCACGGCGCGGCGGCGCAGGTGGACCGGAACCGGCAGGTCGCGGCCCGGGCGCTGGCCACCAGCGGCGGCTTCACCCCGCCCACCCTGCACGCGCTCGGGGCGCGCACCGCGATGAGCGTCTCGCCCCGCTCGTTCAACACCCTGGTCACCAACGCGCCGGGCCCGCAGGCCCCGGTGTACCTCTCCGGCATCGAGGTGCAGCAGGTGTACCCGGTGCCGCCGCTCATCGCCAATCAGGTGGTGGCGATCGGCATCACGTCGTACAACGGCACCGTCTACATCGGCCTGAACGCCGATCGCGACGGGATGTGGGACGTGATGTCGATGACCGAGTTCTTGTACGAGGCGCTGGACGAGCTCGCCGCGTCCGCGAAAGGGGAGTAGATGACGGTCCGCGTGTACGTGCCGAGCACCTTGGCAGGGCTGCAGGTCCTGCAGCGCGACGGCGAGCTCTTCCCCTTGGGCGGCACCGTCTTCGGGGTGACCCCGGCGCTGCGCGAGGCCTACACCTCGGGCGACGACGAGGAACTCGCCGAGGCCGCGATGCGCCAGGCCGCGCGGGCCTCGCTGCGGCTGCTCGCCGTCGACGACGAGCCCGCCGCGGACGGGGAGGGCGAACCGGACCCGGTGCGGCGCGTCGTGATCACCGTCGACGTCGCGGCGGCGAAGGAGCGCCCGGACCTCGACGACGCCGTGCTCAAGGTGAACGAGCCGATCCGCCTGAAGAACGTCGTGGCGGTGCACGTCGACGTCTCCGAGGCCGAGCCTGCCGTGACCCGCGCAGCGCAGGTCGTCGACGCCGCGGATCTCGGCGACGAGGACGCCGAGCTCGCCGTCGGCGACGCCGAGGATCACGACCTGGCCTGGTACGCCACCCAGGAACTGCCGTTCCTGCTGGAACTGCTCTGACGCCCGAGCTCGGCGTTACGGTGGGGACATGACAGTGCGCGGTGCCCGGTACGCGGCGGCCGTCCTCGTGGGGGCGGGCGTGCTGAGCGTCGCGCCCACCGCCGCCGCGGCCCCGGTGCCGCTGACCGGTACGCAGTGGCGGTTCGAGTCGAGCGGCTTCGCCCGCACCGCGCCGGTGCGGTACACGGGCTCCCCGGCGTACTTCAGCATCACCGGCAAGGGCGGTGGCGGCAACGACGGCTGCAACGTCTTCGGCATGGACGTCGCTCTCGACGGCGATCGCGCGCGGTTCAGCGGCCTGGTCTCCACACTGCGCGCGTGCGTCGCGCCGGGCGCGGGCGAGCATTTCCGCGCCGCTTTCTCCGGCGTGCGCACCGTCCGGGTGGAGGGGAACCGCCTGCGGGTCAACGACGGTCCGCGCGGCTACTGGACCTTCGTCGCCGCGGGCCCGGCGAAGCGCTGATCGCTCGGGGACGCGTCCCGAACGTCGGGTCCTGCGCCCCTCGGCGCCGAAATCCTGCCACCGACCGCCGCAGAACCCGACGTTCGGTCGCGGCACCCGATAGGACAACCTGCCCGAAATTGTCCCAAGAGGTTACGGCACCGTAGGCTCACGGGCATGAGCAACTCTTTCCGAGCCTTCCGTGATTGGCTCGAGGCCCCGGCCAAGGACGTCTCCGCCGAGCATCCCCGCACCAACCTGGTGCGCGGCGCGGTGGCGCGGCTCACCACGCCGCTGCTGCCGGACGACTACCTGCACCTGATCAATCCGCTGTGGTCGGCGCGGGAGCTGCGCGGCAAGATCGTGCGCGTCGAGCAGGAGACGGACGAGTCGGTCACGCTCACGATCGAGACCGGCTGGGGCTTCAACACCAAGTACGAGGCCGGCCAGTACGTGGGCATCGGCGTCCTCGTCGACGGCAAGTGGACGTGGCGCTCGTACTCGCTGACCTCGGTGCCCGACATGGGTCAGGGGCGCGGCCCGCGCGAGGTCTCGATCACCGTCAAGGCGATGAACGAGGGCTTCCTGTCCAACCACCTCGTCACGGGGGTGCGCGAGGGCACCATCGTGCGGCTGCAGGCGCCGTCGGGCGACTTCACGCTCCCGAACCCGCTGCCGCCGAAGGTCCTGTTCCTCACCGCGGGCAGCGGCATCACGCCGGTCATGGCGATGCTCCGCACGCTCGAGCGGCGCGGCATCCCCGCCTCCACCGACATCGTGGCCGTCCACTCCGCGCCGAACGCCGATTCGGCGCTGTTCCGCGACGAGCTCGCGGCGTTCGACGCCAATCACGACAACGTCTCCGTGCAGCTGCGCTACACCCGCGACGAGGGCCGGCTCACCCCGGAGAACATCGGCGCGGCCGTGCCGGACTGGCAGGAGCGGCAGACCTGGATCTGCGGGCCCGGCGTGTTCCTCAACGACATGGAGAAGGCCTGGAAGGACCGCGGCATCGAGTCGCGCCTGCACCAGGAGCGGTTCACCGTCGAGCGCGCGGACGTCTCCGCCTCGGGCGGCGAGGTCGGCTTCCTCAAGTCGGGCAAGAAGACCGACGTCGACGGTGCCACCACCCTGCTCGAGGCGGGCGAGGCGATCGGCGTGCAGATGCCCTTCGGCTGCCGCATGGGCATCTGCCAGACCTGCGTGGTGCAGCTGGCCGACGGCCAGGTCCGCGACCTGCGCAGCGGCGAGCTGCACACCGAGGGCGAGCGCATCCAGACCTGTATCTCCGTGGCGGTCGGGGACTGCACGCTCGACGTCTGACGCCTGCTCGGGCCGCCCCGATTGACACCTACGAGGCCGTAACTTACGGTTGCGTAGGTTAGAACGGACACCACCGGAGGGCGGCCCCGCATGGCGATCACCGACATTCCCGAGTACGCGCACCTCACCGAGGCCGACGTCGAGACGCTCGGGGCCGAGCTGGACGCGATCCGGCGCGACATCGAGTCCGCGCGCGGCGCGTCCGACGTGCGGTACCTGCAGCGCACGATCGCCGCCCAGCGCGGGCTGGAGGTGGCGGGCCGCCTCATGCTGCTCGGCGCCCACAAGCGCGGATTCTGGTGGGGCTCGGCGGTCTCGCTGGGGCTCGCCAAGATCATCGAGAACATGGAGCTCGGGCACAACATCATGCACGGGCAGTGGGATTGGATGAACGATCCCGAGATCCACTCCACGACATGGGAGTGGGACAACGCCGGTACGTCGCGGCTGTGGAAGCACACCCACAACTACGTGCACCACAAGTACACGAACGTCCTCGACATGGACGACGACGTGGGCTACAAGACGCTGCGCGTCACGCGTGATCAGCCGTGGACCCCGTTCAACGCGGGCAACCTGGCCTACAACACGATCCTCATGCTGCTCTTCGAGTACGGCGTGGCGATCCAGCACCTCGAGCTCGGTCGCGCCGCCACCAAGTGGAAGAAGCCGTGGTTCGACCGCGAGGGCTTCAAGGCCGACGCCTCCGACGTCGGCCACAAGATCGGCCGGCAGGTGCTCAAGGACTACGTCGCGGCGCCGCTCCTGGGTGCGCCCCTCGGCGGTCGGCGCGGCTGGCGCAAGGCGCTCACGGCCACCGTCACCGCCAACGTCATCCGCAACGTCTGGACCAACGCGGTCATCTTCTGCGGGCACTTCCCCGACGGTGCCGAGAAGTTCACCAAGCAGGACGTCGACAACGAGACGCAGGCCGAGTGGTACCTGCGCCAGATGCTCGGCAGCGCCAACCTCTCGGGCGGCCCCGTGATCGACTTCCTCTCGGGCAACCTGAGCTACCAGATCGAACACCACCTGTTCCCGGACCTGCCGTCGAACCGGCTGGCGGAGATCGGCGTCCGCGTGCGTGCGCTGTGCGAGAAGTACGACCTGCCGTACACGATCGGCCCGCTGCACGTGCAGTACTACAAGTCGTGGCGGACCATCGCCAAGCTCTCGCTGCCGGACAAGTACCTGCGCGATACCGCCGACGACGCTCCCGAGACCGCCTCCGAGGCGATGTTCGCGGGCACCGAGTTCGCGCAGCCGCGCATCGACGAGGCCACCGGCCGCCGGTTCGGCCTCAAGGCCGCCCGCGCCGCGGTGCACGCCCGCCGTCGCCGCCGCGCCTGAGCGCCGCCGCTGAGCGCTGCTGCCGAGTATCCGCGGTCGAGCAGCGCGGCAGGACCGAGAGGAACCCTCCCCTAACGGGAGGGTAGAGTTCGGAGCGGCGCGCGCCCCTGCGCGCCGTCCCACTCGTGCGTCGCACCCGGCCCCTCGCGCTGTGCGACCGATGTCCCGGAGGTCCGATCGCGATGGCAGTACGAACGGATCCGGTGACCCCGGCCGGCGAGGTCGGGGTCCGCGCGGCGCTGCGCAGTCCCCGACGGCTGAAGACCGAGGTGCTCGCGGGCCTCGTCGTGGCCCTGGCCCTGATCCCCGAGGCGATCTCGTTCTCGATCATCGCCGGAGTCGATCCGCGCGTGGGCCTGTTCGCGTCCTTCACCATGGCGGTCACCATCGCCGTCGTCGGCGGCCGGCCCGCGATGATCTCCGCCGCCACCGGCGCCGTCGCCCTCGTGGTGGCGCCCATCGCGCGGGAGCACGGCCTGGACTACCTGCTCGCGACGGTGATCCTCGCCGGCGTCCTCCAGGTGGTCTTCAGCCTCCTCGGCGTCGCCAAGCTGATGCGGTTCATCCCGCGGTCGGTGATGGTCGGCTTCGTCAACGCCCTGGCCATCCTGATCTTCCTCGCCCAGCTCCCGCACCTGACCGACGTGCCGTGGCTGGTGTACCCGATGATCGTCGTCGGCATCGTCATCCTGGTCGGCCTGCCGAGGCTCACCACCGCGGTGCCCGCGCCGCTGGTCGCGATCGTCGTGCTCACCGCCGTCACCCTCGGATTCGGGCTGGGCGTGCCCGACGTCGGCGACGAGGGGGAACTGCCGAGCACGCTGCCGCACTGGCTGATCCCCGACGTGCCGTACACCCTCGACACGCTGCGGCTGATCGCTCCGTACGCGGTCGCGGTGGCGCTGGTGGGGCTGCTCGAATCCCTGATGACGGCCAAGTTGGTCGACGACATCACCGCCACTCCGTCGGACAAGACCCGCGAGGCCTGGGGGCAGGGCGTGGCCAACGTCGTCACCGGCTTCTTCGGGGGCATGGGCGGCTGCGCGATGATCGGGCAGACGATGATCAACGTCAAGGACTCCGGTGCGCGTACCCGGATCTCGACCTTCCTCGCCGGCCTGTTCCTGCTGATCCTCGTCGTCGGCCTCGGCGACCTGGTGGCGCGGATCCCGATGGCCGCGCTCGTGGCGGTGATGGTGATGGTGGCGGTGGGCACCTTCGACTGGCACAGCATCGCCCCCGCCACCCTGCGGCGCATGCCGCGCAGCGAGACCGCGGTCATGCTCGTGACCGTCGCGATCACCGTCGCCACGCACAACCTCGCCTACGGCGTCATCGGCGGTGTCATCGTCGCGACGCTGCTGCTGGTGCGGCGGGTCGCGCACTTCACCGAGGTCGTGCCGGTCGACTCCGACGATCCCGGCACGCGCGTCTACCGGGTGCGCGGCGAGCTGTTCTTCGCCTCCAGCAACGACCTGGTCCACCAGTTCGACTACGTGGGCGATCCCGCGCGCGTGATCGTCGACCTCGGGCAGGCGCACGTCTGGGACGCCTCCACCGTCGCCGCGCTCGACGCGATCGAGACCAAGTACCGCGGCAAGGGCAAGACGGTCGAGTTCGTCGGCCTCGACCCGGCGTCGTCGGAGCGGCACGACCGCCTGCGCGGGCACCTCGGCGGCGAGCACTAGGCTCGCGCCATGACCGACGATCGGGGACGCGGCCCGCTGCTGCAGATCGGCCAGGTCGCGGAGGCGACGGGACTCTCGCTCAAGACGATCCGGCACTACGACGAGATGGGGCTGGTCGCCCCGTCCGAGCGCAGTCCCGGCGGCTTCCGGCTCTACACCCCGGCCGACGTGGAGCGCCTGCTGGTGATCCGGCGGATGAAGCCGCTCGGCTTCACGCTCGAGCAGATGCGGGACCTGCTCGCCGCGCTGGACACGCTCGCCGATCCGCAGGCCCCGGCCGGAGTGCGCGGCGACGCCGCGCTCTTCGTCGACCAGTGCTCGGACGCTGCGCACCAGCGGTGCGCCGAGCTGCGCGACCAGCTGGCGATCGCGGAGGAGTTCGCGGACACCCTCGCCGGCGCGGCGGCGCGCCACCGGGTGTGACCTGAGCCCCACGGTGGAACAAGATCGGTGACTTTGTCCCAAACGGCTGCTACGGTGGAATCGTTCTGTTCTTGAGGCCGCTGCATGCGGTCGTACCGATTGGGGATCGCCTCGTGGCTATCACTGACATCGCGGAGTACGCGCACCTGACCGACGCCGACATCGAGGCGCTCGGTGCCGAGTTGGACGCGCTGCGCCGTGAGATCGAGGAGAGCCGCGGCGAGGAGGACGCCAAGTACATCCGCCGCGTGATCAAGAGCCAGCGCATCGCGGAGACCGCGGGCCGCGTCTTCGGGCTCGGTGCCGGCATGAAGGGCTGGAAGGGCAAGGCCGCCTGGGCCGCCTCCGCCGCGTGCCTGAGCTACGCGAAGGTGATCGAGAACAACGAGCTCGGCCACAACATCATGCACGGCCAGTGGGACTGGATGAACGATCCGGAGATCCACTCCACCAACTGGGAGTGGGACAGCGCCTCGGACGGCAAGTTCTGGCGCCACACCCACAACTACATGCACCACAAGTACACCAACGTCACCGACATGGACGACGACATCGGGTACGGCATCCTGCGCGTCACGCGCGATCAGCCGTGGGAGCCGTACATGCTCTTCAACCCGATCTACAACTTCACCCTCATGATCGGCTTCCAGTACGGCAAGGCCGTGCAGCACCTCGAGCTGATGAACGCCATGAAGGCGGCGCTCAACGGCGGCGAGCAGTACGCGAACTACGACTGGGAGGAGTTCCGCTCCCGGCTCAAGGTGGTCCTGACGAAGATCGCCAAGCAGACCGCCAAGGACTACGTCCTGTTCCCGGCGATGGCCGTCCCGTTCACCGGCGCCCGTGGCTACAAGAAGGCCGCCTCGGCCAACTACGTGGCCAACACCGTGCGCGACGTGTGGGACCACATGACGATCTTCTGCGGCCATTTCCCGGACGACGCCGAGAAGTTCACCATCGAGGACATCGAGAACGAGACGCTCCCCGAGTGGTACCTGCGCCAGATGCTGGGCACCGCGAACTTCGAGGGCAGCGACGCCCTGCACTTCATCACCGGGCACCTGGGCCGGCAGATCGAGCACCACCTGTACCCGGACCTGCCCTCGAACCGGTACAACTACATCAACTCGCGGCTCGTCGAGATCTGCGAGAAGTACGACCTGCCCTACAACACCGGCCCGATGTGGAAGCAGTACGCCGAGTCGTGGCGCACCATCATCAAGCTCTCGCTGCCGGACCGGTTCCTCAAGGCCACCGTCGACGATGCGCCCGAGACGCACTCGAACAAGCGCTTCTACGACGAGAACGGCGTGAGCACCGTGGTGCGGGGCGAGATCGATGCAGACGGCAACCGTCGTGGCCTGCGCTCGCACGTCGAGGAACTGGCGGCCGCGAAGTGACCGGTCCGGCCCGACTGCGCGTAGCCTGAAGACGTGGCTATCACTGATGTCGGCGAATACGCGCACCTCGACGACGCCGATATCGCGCGACTCGCAGCCGAGCTGGACGCGATCCGCGCCGAGATCGAGGCGTCCCGCGGCGAGCGGGACGCGCGGTACATCCGCGGCGTGATCCGCGCCCAGCGCGGGCTCGAGGCGGCGGGGCGGCTCGCGATCCTGGGCTCGAGGAACCGCTGGTTCTGGGCCGCGGGCGCGGGCATGCTCGGGGTCGCCAAGATCATCGAGAACATGGAGCTCGGGCACAACGTCATGCACGGGCAGTGGGATTGGATGAACGATCCCGAGATCCACTCCACCACGTGGGAGTGGGACATGGCGTGCCCCGGCGCGCACTGGAAGCACTCGCACAACTTCCTGCACCACAAGTACACCAACGTCCTGGGCAAGGACCTCGACATCGGGTACGGCGTCATGCGGGTCACCCGCGACGAGAAGTGGGAGGCCAAGCGGTCCGCGCAGGTCCTCAACAACCTCTTCCTCGGGCTCACCTTCGAGTGGGGCATCGCCCTGCACGACATCGAGCTGGCCGAGGCGATCGCCGGCAACAAGCCGTGGCCGCAGACGCGCAAGCAACTGCGCGAGATGGGGCTCAAGGCGGCCCGCCAGCTGGGGAAGGACTTCCTGCTCTACCCGGCGATCAGCAAGGCCGTCGGCGGCTCGTTCGGGCGCACGCTCACCGCGAACCTCACCGCCAACATCGCCCGCAACATCTGGACCTACGTGGTCATCTTCTGCGGGCACTTCCCCGACGGTGCCGAGAAGTTCACCACCGAGTCCATCGACGACGAGACGCCGGGCGAGTGGTACCTCCGGCAGATGCTCGGCAGCGCGAACATCTCCGGCGGGCCCGTCATGGATTTCATGACCGGCAACCTGAGTTACCAGATCGAGCACCACATGTTCCCGGACCTGCCCTCGAACCGGCTGGCCGAGATCGCGGTCAAGGTCCGCGCGATCTGCGAGAAGTACGACCTGCCCTACACGGAGGGCTCGCTGCTGCGCCAGTACTACCTCTCGCAGCGCACCATCGCCAAGCTCTCGCTGCCGGACCGGTGGCTGCGCGCCACCGCCGACGACGCCCCCGAGACCGCGTCCGAGCTGCGCTTCGCAGCGGTGCGTGAGCGGCTCGCGCTCGCGCAGGAGAACGCGCACGAGCGGCTCGTGCACGCGCAGGAGGCGGCGCACGACCGGCTCGCGCTGGCGCAGGAGAACGCGCACGAGCGGCTGGTGCACGCCCGCGAGGCCGCGCACGCCGCCCAGGAGGAGGTCGAGCGCGTCGGCCTGCGCTCGGCGATCGCCGAGGCCGCACGGCACAAGGTCGAGCAGAAGCGCATCGAGGTGGAGGCCAAGCGCGCGCGTCGCGGCCGCCGCCGGCGCTCGGGTGTGGCGTAGAATCGGGACTTTGGGCAGCCTAAGAAGGGCTGCGTGTCGATCGTTCCGGGAGTGTTGCAGATGAAGCCCTTGCGCGTCGCGATCGTGGGTTCCGGGCCGTCGGGGTTCTTCGCCGCCGGGAACCTGCTCGAGCAGGACGACATCGACGTCCAGGTCGACGTGTTCGACCGGCTGCCCACGCCGTTCGGGCTGGTCCGCTACGGCGTGGCGCCCGATCATCCCGCGATCAAGTCGGTCACCAAGATCTTCGACCGCACGGCGCAGCACGAGAACTTCCGCTACTTCGGCAACGTCGAGGTCGCGACCGACGTCACCGCCGCCGAGCTCGCGCAGTGGTACGACGCCGTCATCTACGCGATCGGGGCGTCGGGCGGTCGCCGCCTCGAGGTCGACGGTGCCTGGCTGCCCGGTAACCACCCGTCGAGCGACTTCGTGGGCTGGTACAACGGCCACCCCGATCGCCGCGACCTCGACGTCGACCTCGCCGTCGAGCGCGCCGTCGTCATCGGCAACGGCAACGTCGCGCTGGATGCGGCCCGGATCCTCGTCACCGACACCGACAAGCTCTCCGGTACCGACATGGCCGAGCACGCCCTCGAGGCCCTGCACGGCTCGTCGGTGCGCGAGGTGGTCGTCCTCGGCCGCCGCGGCGCCGAGCACGCCGCGTTCACCCCCTCCGAGGTCGCCGAGCTGGGCAAGCTGCCCGGCGTCGACGTGATCGTCGACCCCGCGGACGTCCCCGCCGAGGACAAGGAGCGCGACAAGGCCCGCCCGCCCGTCGAACGCAACAACCTCAAGCAGCTGCGCAAGCTGGCCGCCCAGGAGCCCACCGGCGCCGACCGGCGGATCGTGCTCAAATTCCTGCGCTCGGTGGTCGGCATCGGCGGAGAGGACCGGGTGCGGTCGGTGTCGGTGGCGACCAACGAACTCGTGGCGGGGGAGGACGGCGCCGTCGAGGCGCAGCCCACCGGCACCGTCGCCGAGCTCGACGCCGGCCTGGTCATCCATGCCGTGGGCTACCACGGCACCCCCATCCCGGGGATCCCGTTCGACACCGAGCGGGGCGTCTTCCGCAACGCCGAGAGCCGCATCGTCGGTTACGACGGCGCGCCCCTGCCGGGCCACTACGTCGTGGGCTGGATCAAGCGCGGACCCTCGGGCGTGATCCCCACCAACCGCGACTGCGCGCGCGACACCGTGGCGGTGCTGCTCTCCGACGTCGCCGAGGGCCGGTTCACGCCCAGCGGGTTCGACGGTGCCCAGGTGGAGCGGTTCATCGTCGACCGGGTGCCGAACCTCGTGGAGTACGACGGCTGGATCGCCATCGACGCCCACGAGACCGCGCTGGCAGAGGAGGACGAGCGGCCGCGCGTCAAGCTCACCAGCGTCGACGCGATGATCGACGCCGCGCAGGCCGCCGCGGAATGATCGCCCGCGCGGATTTCGACGATCCGGCTCTGGCGGCCTTCCTCGCCGCGCACCACGCGGACATGGCGCCCACCGCACCGCCCGAGAGCCAGCACGCGCTGGGGCTCGACGAACTGCGCGCGCCGCACGTGCGGCTCTGGACGCTGCACGACGACGGGGTCCTCGTGGGCACCGTCGCGCTGGCCGGGCTCGAGGACGGCCACGAGGAGCTCAAGTCGATGCGCACGGCGCCGCACGCCCGGGGCCGCGGCGTCGCGCGCCGGCTGCTCGCGGTCGCGCTCGAGGACGCGGGGGCCCGTGGGGTCCGCCGGATCTCGCTCGAGACCGGCGCCCAGGAGTTCTTCGCGCCGGCCCACGCGCTCTACGCCGCACACGGATTCGTGCCGTGCCCGCCGTTCGGCCACTACACCGAGGATCCGAACAGCGTCTTCCTGACACGGCCGGTGCATCGGGAATGACCCGGGTACCGTTGCTGTTGAGATCCAACAGCGCCCCGAGCCCATCGGGGAGAGCCTGAATAGGAGCGAATATTCATATGACTGACAACGGCACCATCACCACGATCCCCGGCCGCGAGACCGCGGTGCTCGCCGGCGGATGCTTCTGGGGAATGCAGGATCTGCTGCGCAAGCAGCCTGGCATCGAGAGCAGCCGCGTCGGTTACACCGGCGGGTCCAACGACCACGCCACGTACCGCAACCATCCCGGTCACGCGGAGGCCGTCGAGGTCGTCTTCGACCCCACGAAGACGAGCTACCGCGACATCCTGGAGTTCTTCTTCCAGATCCACGACCCGTCCACCAAGGACCGGCAGGGCAACGACGTCGGGTCGAGCTACCGCTCGGCGATCTTCCCGCTCTCGCCCGAGCAGGAGCAGGTCGCTCGCGACACCATCGCGGACGTGAACGCCTCGGGCATCTGGCCCGGTGACGCGGTCACCACGATCGAGCCCGTGGGCCCGTTCTGGCAGGCCGAGCCGGAGCACCAGGACTACCTGGAGAAGTACCCGGACGGCTACACCTGCCACTACCCGCGCCCGGGTTGGAAGCTCCCCAAGCGCGCCTCCTGAGTCAGGTCAGGACCGCCGGGAACGCGGCGAGCTCGGGCAGTGCCTGAGTTCGCCGCGCGAACCGGAGGGCGTTGCGGCGGTAGGCCGGATCGTCGAGAACCTTCGTGGTCGCGGCGGCGATGGACTGCGCCGTCACGGCCACCGGGTCGAGGGCGATGCCCGCGCCGAGCAGCTCGGCCTGCGCCGCGTTCGCCGGATGGTCGCCGAACAGGGGTAGGAGCACCGTCGGCACCCCGGCCTGCAGCGATTCGCGCACGCCGTTGAACCCGCCGTGCGTGATGAACGCGTCGCAGGTCGTGAGCACCGTCTGCTGATCGACGAAGTCCGTGATCACCACGTTGGCGGGCGGATTCGGCACGGGGTGCGTGCCGACCGCGACCACGGCCCGCACGTCCAGCGTTCCGAGCGCCGCGATGATCGCGTCGAGCAGTGCGGTGCCGATGCCGATCTGCGGGGCCACCGAGCCCAGGCTCGCGAGCACGAGCGGGCGGTCCGCGGGCAGGTCCGCGATCGCCGGGTCGAGTGGCGCGTGACGGCGCGGGCCCGGCCGGAAGCAGTGCACGTTCTCGATCGATCGCCCCGGTGGATAGAAGTCCACCGGGGTCTGCGCTATCCGCGGGGGCTGCGGCGGGTCCGACAGCGCCTCCAGCCCGTGGGCGCGGCGCACCGCGGAGAGCACGTCCAGCACGGCGGGCGCGTGCTCGTCGAGCATCGGCGCCACGTCGAGGATCGCCTCCCGGCAGCCGAGCCGCTCGGCCACCAGGTGCCCGCCGAACTCGGTGTTGTCGCGCAGGATCAGATCCGGCACGTCGTCGCCCAGAGCGTCGAGCAGCGCCGTCGCCGCCCGGTGCGCCAGCACGCCGATGAACGCCCGCGCAGAGACCCGCGGGTCCGCGGTGGGTAGCACGTCCCCGATCTGCGGAGGATCCGTCGGCGGGACGTAGTCGGTGACGGAGAACTCCTCGGCCCGCAACGCCGGGTCGGTCACGATCTGCCGCATCTCGGGTACGCCGGGCAGTGCCAGCACGTCGAATCCGTACTCGGCCACCAGTTCCCGTCCGGCCTCGGGCACGGCGACGGTGACCCGGTGCCCGGCGTCGCGCAGCGCCGCGGCGGCCGGCAGGACGAACGGGACCAGGTGCGAGTAACCGGCGATGCCGGTGATCAATATCTTCACACAACTAACGATATCGGAGCGGGTGCGTACCCTCACGCCCAATCGGGGGTGGAGCCCAGATCCGCGAGCAGGCCGCGCACCGCCATCGCCCGACGGTGCGCCGTCCCCTTCAGCCCGTCCAGGCGGCACTCGGGATCGGCGGGCGGCCCCAGGTGTGAGCAGCCGCGCGGGCAGTCCTGGACGGCCTCGTCGAGGTCGGGGAACGCGGCGATCACGTCCTCGGTGGAGATGTGCGCGAGTCCGAAGCTGCGGATGCCCGGGGTGTCGACGACCCATCCGCCCTCCGGCAGCCACAGCGCCACCGATTGGGTGGAGGTGTGCCGGCCCTTGCCCACGCCGGAGACCACGCCGGTGGCGCGGTTGGCATCGGGTACGAGCCGGTTGACCAGCGTCGACTTCCCGACGCCGCTGTGCCCGATGAGGGCGCTCACGCGTCCGGTGAGCAGGTCGCGTGCCGCGTCCAGCGGGTCGTCGCGGCCGGCGGCGATCACGGTGAGGTCGAGGTCGGCGAAGGCCGCGGTGAACTCCTCGGCGTCGGCGAGGTCGCCCTTCGTCAGGCACAGCACCGGGGTGAGTCCGCCCGCGTAGGCCGCGATGAGTGTGCGCTCGACGAAGCCGGTGCGCGGCGGCGGGTCGGCGAGCGCCGTCACGATGAGCAACTGCTCGGCGTTGGCGACCACGATCCGCTCGTACGGGTCGGTGTCGTCGGCGGTGCGGCGCAGCACCGTCCTCCGCTCGTCCACCCGCACGATGCGGGCGAGCGTGTCCTTGCGGCCCGTCAGATCGCCCACGACGCCGACGGAGTCACCGACGACGATCGGCGTGCGGCCCAGCTCGCGAGCGCGCATGGCGGTGATGACCCGGTCGGGGTCGCCGTCGAGTGCGCAGCCCCACCGGCCGCGGTCGACGGAGACCACCATGGCGGCCGCGGCGGCGCTGTGGTCGGGCCGGTTCTTGGTGCGCGGCCGACTGCTCTTGCCCGGGCGCACCCGGACATCGCTCTCGTCGTACTCGCGCTTACCCAAGGCTCACGATTCGGTGCCGAGGAGTGCGTGCCACAGCGCGGGGAAATCGGGCATCGTCTTCGCCGTGGTCGCGATGTCCTCGACCTCCACACCCTCGGTGACCAGGCCCAGGATCGCGCCGGCGGTCGCCATCCGGTGGTCGGCGTAGCTGTGCCAGACGCCGCCGTGCAGCGTCGCGGGCTCGATGTGCAGGCCGTCCTCGGTCTCGGTGCACCGCCCGCCGAGGTTCGTGATCTCGGTGGTCAGGGCCGCGAGCCGGTCGGTCTCGTGGCCGCGCAGGTGGGCGATGCCCCGCAGCCGCGAGGGGGAGTCGGCGAGGGCTGCCAGCGCTGCGACGGTGGGCGTCAGCTCGCCGATGTCGCGCAGGTCCCAGTCGACGCCGTGGAGCGCGCCGGTGCCGCGCGCGACGAGCGCACCGTCGGTGTGCGCGACCTCTGCGCCCATGGCCGCGAGGATGTCGGCGAACTGGACGCCGGGCTGCGTGGAGCGCGGGTTCCAGTGCGGCACGGTGACGGCGCCGCCGGTGACCGCGGCCGCGGCGAGGAAGACGGTGGCGTTCGACAGGTCCGGCTCGACGGTCCACTCGTGCGCGCGGAGCCCGCCCGGCGCGACCCGCCACGTGTTCGCCTCGGAGGTGTCGACCTCGGCGCCGGCGGCGCGCAGCATGTCGACGGTCATCTCGATGTGCGGCATCGACGGCACGGGCTTCCCGTCGTGGTGCACCGTGACGCCCTCGGTGAAGCTCGGGCCGCTCAGCAGCAGGCCGGAGACGAACTGCGAGCTCGCTGAGGCGTCGATGGTGACGGTGCCGCCGCGGATCGGCCCGTGGCCGTGCACGGTGAAGGGGAGGGCGTCGCCGTCGATGCGGGCGCCGAGGCCGCGCAGCGCGTCGAGCACGGTGCCCAGGGGCCGGATCCGGGCCTGCGGGTCACCGTCGAAGGCGACGGTGCCGTGCGCGCCCGCCGCGAGCGGGGGCAGGAAGCGCATGACGGTTCCGGCGAGGCCGCAGTCGACCGCGCCTCCGTGCAACTCGCCGCCGGTCACCGCAACCGTGGTGTCGGTAACGACGTCGACGTGCGCGCCGAGCGCCCGCAGTCCCCGCGCCATGAGGTCGGTGTCGCGGCTGCGCAGCGCGTTCGTCAGCGTCGAGCGCGACGGTGCTTGCGCGGCAAGGATGTACGCGCGATTGGTGATCGACTTCGAGCCGGGGAGGGCGACGGTGCCCGTCACCGGACCTGCGGCGAAGGGCGCGGGCCATAGCTCCAACTGCTCCACGCGCTCATCCTCGCACATGAGGGTCGCCTCACCGCGTGCTACCTTGCTGGGCGAAACAGGTCAGGTCGTCACCGCCGGGAGATCTTTCGATGAAGCGCACTCGTACGTTCGCGAGCAGGGCCGTCGTGGCCGCTGCCACCCTTGCCACCCTGGCGGCCTCCACGGGCGTCCTCGCCCCGGCCGCCTCGGCCGATCCGAAGCCGGGCGAGCCGAAGCCGGCCGCCGCGCCGGTCAACCGCGCGGGGGAGCTGGTCATCGGTTCGGGCAACCTGCCCGACAGCCTGGACTTCGAGGGCGCGGTGCTCTCGGGCGCCGCCGCCGGCTGGAACGCCGCCTGGGCCTCGCTCAACCGCGCCGCCGTCACGCCGCCCGAGTGCAAGGTGCTCTACGCGGGCCTGCCCATCCCGAAGGGCACCGACACCGCGCAGACCAACGGCTCCACCCGCGGCGTCGAGTGGTCGATGGTGATCTCCAAGTTCGCCATGGACCTCGCCCCGCTGCGCGCCGCGCTGCCCAAGTGCGGCACCTTCAAGGCGGTCCGCGACGGCGCGACCAGCGAGCTGAGCGTCCGCCCCATCGCCGTCACCGGCGCCCCGGACGGGCTGGGCCTCGAGTTCACCGCCAAGATCAAGCGCGGGAACCAGGTGCAGTACCTGCAGTCGCGCCAGTACACCGCCGTGGTCAACGGCGTGACGATGTCGCTGCGCGGCGGCCGCGATTCCCGCGAGCCCGCGCCCTTCATCGGTGCCGATGACCAGCTGGCCGTCGACCTGCTGGGCGTGCAGATCGCGATCCTCAAGAACCCGCCGGAGCCCACGACCCCGCCGGTCAAGCCGGCACCGTCGGCCAAGCCGGGCGCGCCCTCGGCGAAGCCCGGCGCGCCGTCCGCGAAGCCCGCGGCCCCGTCGGCCAAGCCGGCCCCCGCGAAGCCCGCGGCCCCGGCCGCGAAGCCGGCGCCCGCCTCCGCGCCGGCGCCGCAGCCGGCGCGCTGATCCCTGAACTAACGTTCAGGTAATGTGCATCGGGTGGAGACCACCCGGGAGTTCAGCGTCGGCCAGCTGGCCGCGCGCAGCGGTGTCGCCGTGTCGGCGTTGCACTTCTACGAGCGCGAGGGCCTGATCTCCGCGCGCCGCACGTCCGGCAATCAGCGCCGCTACCCGCGGGAGACGCTGCGCCGCGTCGCGTTCATCCGGATCAGTCACCGGGTGGGCATCCCGCTGGCCACGATCCGCGAGGCGCTCGCCACGCTGCCCGACGGCCGCACGCCCACCAAGTCCGATTGGGAACGGCTCTCGCAGTACTGGCACGACGACCTCTCGCACCGGATCGACGAGCTCACCCGGCTGCGCGACAACCTCACCGACTGCATCGGCTGCGGCTGCCTGTCGATGGCCTCGTGTGCGCTCGCGAACCCGCACGACGCCCTGGCCACGACCGGCGCCGGGCCGCGGCGCGTGTTCGACGAGTTCCGCTCGTAGCGCGCCGGAAACCGTCGGTGCCCCGTCGTAGGCTGGGCTCATGTGCGGACGCTACGCGGTGACCACCGATCCGGCGCTGTTGGCGGCGGAGATCGATGCCGAGGACGAGACCGAGGGCACGGCGCTGGACGTGCCCGGGTTCAACGTCGCGCCCACCACGAACATCGTGGCAGTGGTCGCCCGGCACCCGCGGGAGGCGCCCGCCGATCCGGCGACGCGGCGGCTGCGCGCCATGCGGTGGGGGCTGCTGCCGCACTGGCAGAAGACGCTGAGCGGGCCGCCCCTGTTCAACGCCCGCGCCGAGTCCGTGAGTGAGAAGCCGGCGTTCCGCACCGCGGTCAAGAACAAGCGCTGCCTGATCCCGATGGACGGCTGGTACGAGTGGCAGGTGCTCGATCCGGAGGCGAAGAAGCCGCGCAAGCAGCCCACCTACCTCACCCCGGTCGACGGGACGCGGATGTACATCGCCGGGCTGTGGTCCGTGTGGCGTCCCGCCGATGCCGGCCCTGACGTGCCGCCCACGCTGTCGGCCACGGTGCTCACCACCGACTCGGTGGGCCCGCTGCGGGCGGTGCACGATCGGATGCCGCTGGTGCTCACGCCGGACGCCTTCGACGCGTGGCTGGATCCGGACGGCCCCGTCGACCCGGCGCTGCTGCGGCCGCCCGCGCTGGAAGTGGCCGAGCGGATCGAGATCCGGCCGGTGTCGGCTCTGGTGAACGCCGTCGCCAACACCGGGCCGGAACTGATCGAGCGCGTCGAGCCCGGCAGCGAGCCGGGGCAGCTCAGCCTGCTGTAGGGCCCTTCGCGCGGCGACCTCGCACCGGTCGCCGCGGGGCGCCCCGTCGGCCTACTTGATCGTGCGGATCAGCTTCTTGTTGAGGAACTCCTCGATGCCCAGCGGCCCCATCTCCCGGCCGAAGCCGGAGCGCTTCACGCCGCCGAAGGGCAGCTCCGCGCCCTCGGCGAGGACACCGTTGACGAACACCATGCCGGCCTGGATGCCGTCCGCCATGCGGGCGGCCTGCTCGGGGTCGGTGGTGAAGACGTACGAGCCGAGCCCGAAGGGGGTGTCGTTGGCGAGCGCGAGGGCCTCGCCCTCGCCGTCCACCTTGTAGACGGTGGCGACGGGCCCGAAGAGCTCCTGCCGGAACGCCGGGTTGTCCTCGGTGACCTCGGTGAGCACCGCCGGCGGGTGGAAGGCACCGTCGCGCCGGCCCTCGATGGCCAGGTGCGCGCCCGCCTCGACGGCCTGCGTCACCTGCTGCTCCAGCGCGATCGCCGCGCGCTCGGAGGACAGCGGCGCGATGCCGTCGCCGGCGGCCAGCAGCTTGCCGGTGAACTTCGCGAGGAAGTCGTCGTACAGGTCGGACGCGACGATGAACCGCTTGGCGGCGTTGCAGGACTGTCCGGTGTTGTCGAGGCGGCCCGCGACCGCGGCGTCGACGGTGGCGTCGAGGTCGTCCGTCGAGAGCACGATGAAGGGGTCCGAGCCGCCGAGCTCGAGCACGCACTTCTTCAGGTTGCGCCCGGCGATCTCGGCGACGGTCGCGCCCGCCCGCTCCGAGCCGGTCAGCGAGACGGCGGCCACGCGCGGATCGGCGATGATGTCCGCCGCCTGATCGTTGGTGACGCGGATGTTGACGTAGGCGCCCGACGGCAGTCCCGCCTCGGCGAAGATCAGCTGCATCGCCTCGGCCGATTCGGGGCACTGCGGTGCGTGCTTGAGCAGGATCGTGTTGCCCGCGGCCAGGTTCGGGCCCGCGAACCGCGCCACCTGGTAGTAGGGGAAGTTCCACGGCATGATCCCGAACAGCACGCCGATCGGGGAGCGCCGGATGACCGCGGTGCCGTCGCCCTCGAGCAGATCCAGCGGTTGGTCCGCGAGGAACTTCTCGGCGTTGTCCGCGTAGTAGGTGTAGATCGCGGCCGAGAAGTCGACCTCGCCGAGGGCGTCCTCGAGCGGCTTGCCCATCTCCCGCTGGATGATTCCGGCCAGCATCTCGCGCCGCTCGGTGTGCAGTTCGGCGACCCGGCGCACCAGTGCCGCCCGCTCGGCGACCGTCGACTCCTGCGGCCAGCGGCGCGCGGTCCGCGACGCCGCGTCGATCGCCGCCTCGATCTCGGCGGGCTCCGCCGTGGGGTAGGTCTGCAGGACCTCGCCGGTGGCAGGATCGGTCACGGCGTACTGGATGTCGGCCATCGTGGGATCTCCTCGTGGGGGACGGAATCGGTTTTCTCCCCCCACGATAGGCAGATCCGGCGGTTCGCGTGTCCGCTCCGACCTACTGGCTTCGTGCGGCCCGTCCTACAGCGGGGCGAACAGCTGCACCTGGTAGCCGTCCGGATCGAGGACCCCGGCGTATCGCTGCCCCCACGGCGCGTCGAAGGGTGCCATCGCGCTCGGACTGCCCGCGGCGACGAGCTCGTCGTGCACCTCGTCGACCACGGCGGGGGAGGAGCACAGGACGCACAGCGTCGCGTTCTGCCCGGGCTGCTTGACCCACCCCGGTTCCATGGAGCGGATCACCGCGGCGGTGTCCCACATCAGCCGCATCCCGCCCGGCAGCGCCGCCTCCACGTGCGGCTGCCGTTCGGCACCGTCGGGGATGTCGAGTCCGAGGCGGCGGTAGAACGCGAGGGAGGCGGGCAGGTCCTCGGTGACCATGCCGATGGCGTCGAAGCGCAGTCGTCGTGTCATGCGGCCCACGGTAGGCGCGCGGGGCGGCACCGTCTTGAACGTTCCGGACATACGCTCGAAGGGTGAGTGCAGCACCCGTGTCGCTCCCGTCGCGCTACGCGGAGCGACCGTCGACCGTCCCCGGTGCCGTCCGCTGGCGCGCCACGGGGACGGGCGGTGCCGCGCTGATCCTGCCCGACGGGTGCATGGACGTCATCGTCGTCGACGGTGCGCCGATCGTCGCCGGCCCTGACGCCGTCGCCGCCCGCGTATCCGGTTCCGACGGTGCGCGTCTCGACGGTGTGCGGTTCCCGCCCGGGATGCTGCCGCAGCTGCTGGGGATCGGTGCCGACGAGCTCACCGGCAGGCGAGTGCCGTTGGCGGAGGTGCTGCCGCATCGCCGGCGCACCGCCGGTGACGACCCGGAGGCGATCGCCGCCGCCCTGCTCGACGGCGTGGACCTGGACCGCCGGATCACCGGCATCGTCGCGCGATTGGGTGCGGGACGCGCGATCGGTGCGGTCGCCGCGGAGGCGGAGCTGGGCGAGCGGGCCCTGCACCGCCTGGCCCGCCGGTCCTTCGGCTACGGCCCGAAGACGCTCGCGCGGATCCTGCGGTTCCAGCGCGCCGCAGCACGGATCGGTGCGGGGGAGAACCTCGCCGCCGTCGCGGCATCGGCCGGCTACGCCGACCAGGCCCACCTCACGCGGGAGGTCCGCGCGCTCACCGGGACCACGCCCGGCGAACTGCGGAGGCCGATCAGCGGCACGGATCCAGGCGCCGCCCGGCGCGCAGCGCGGAGGCGGTGAGGACGAGTCCCGCCACCGCCAGGGTGCCACCGACGCCGAACCACGAGAGTGCGTCGTCGCTGAACCGCTGTCCGGCGATAGCGACGCCGACGTGGAAACCGCCGTGCACGCCGACGGCGCCCCACAGCGATCGCGTCCACAGCAGCACTCCGACGGCGAGCAGGGCCATGCCGAAGGGCAGGGCGAGGTACGCGAGGTGGTCGCCGACGGTCTGCTGCCCGCCGCTGGAGACGAGGTGGATCGCGGTGAAGCCGAGCGTGGTCACGACGATCGCGACCAGCGGACGCTCGCGCATCGAGGTGAGGAGCCAACCGCGGAACAGCAGCTCCTCGGAGGTGCCCTGCATCAGGAACGCTTGCGAGACGACCGCGATCACCGTGAACCCGGCGGACGCGCTGGAGCCTTCACCGACGGCGGCCGTCTGCGCCGGGAGCGCGAGTGAGACGGCGGCCACCAGCGCCGCGCAGGCGGCCGTCCCGATGAGCAGCCAGGCCGGTGAGGAGCGCGTGAAGACCCACCCCGTGCTGCGGAGCGGCCGACGTTCGATGTGCCGGCACCAGAGCCACACCACGCCGACGACGGTGGCGCAGACGACGGCGTTGGACGCGACGGCCAGGGCCAGGCCCAGATTCGTCCGGTTGAGTCGCTCGCCGTCCAGCACCGCCGCGCTGAGTGCGAGCACCGCCGTCCCGATGACATTGGCGCCGAACAGGGTTCCGACCGCGACGACGACGCGGATCGCGATTCCCGTCGGAGTCAGGGGCAGACGGGGTTGGTGCACTGGCGCGGACACACCCCGACCCTAACGACCGGCTGCACCAGGCGCAGGGCGGTCGTGGGTCACCAGTTGATGCCGGGCAGGCGGTTGAGGGTCTTGCGGGCGAGGCGGCGCAGCCCCTGATCGCCGGAGATGCCGAACAGCGGACTGACGGCCGCGGTGGAGATGTCCTTCGACAGGTCCTTCGTCGCCGCGCGCGTGGCCGCGAGCCGACCGCGCGGCGTATCCACCTCGGCCACATCGACTTCCAGCACCTTGGCCGCGCCCTCGCCGTCCCCCTCGGGTTCGGGGAAGAGCAGGTAGCCCTGGTGCTGCGCCGCGGCCGCGATCCGCGGGGAGAGGAACTGGCCGAACTGCGCCAGGGTGCCGAGCGGGGTGTCGATGCGGCGGGGGCGCTCGATGATGGCGCGCACCACGATCTGGCCGGCCTTCTCCACCGAGAGCGCCATGGCGTTGTCGTAGGCGTCCGTCGGTTCGATCATCCGGGTGCGGGTGAGCGGCATGTGGATGTTGGTGAACGTCACGTGGTCGGACATCGTCTCGGCGGCGGTGATGTCGCTGAACGCCTCGAGCGCCGACTTCGACGCGATGTACGCGGCGAACCGCGGGCCGCGCACCTGCACGCCGATCGAGGAGATGTTGACCACGTGCCCCGACTTGCGGGCGATCATGTGCGGCAACAGTTCCAGGATCAGGTAGACGGCGCCGAAGTAGTTCACCGCCATGGTGCGCTGGTAGTCGTGCGCGCGGTCGACCGAGTTGATGGTGGCGCGGCGGATGGACCGGCCGGCGCTGTTGACCAGCACGTCCACGTGCCCGTGCTCGGCGAGGATCTGAGCGACGGTGGTGCGCACGGCTTCCGGGTCCGTCACGTCGCACTGGTAGGCGCGGACGGTGCCCTTCGGCAGGCCCGGCAGGCCCGGCTCGGCCTCGATGCGCAGTACCGCGTCGGCCAGGTCCTCGGGCTTGCGCGCGACGATGAAGACGTGGGCGCCCTTGAGCACCGCCTGCTTCGCCGCCTCCCGGCCGATGCCCGAGGAGCCGCCGGTGAGCAGGATGTGCTTGCCCACCAGGGGGCCGCGCGGATCGTCGCGCCGGTTGCGCGACGGGTCCAGGTGCTCGGCCCAGTAGCGGAACAGGCGCGGCCCGTAGGACTTCAGGCGCGGCAGCGAGACGCCGAGGCGGCTGAGCTCGCGGAAGGTGGCCTCGGAGTCGAACCGGGTGTTGTAGAAGGGGTGGTCGAGCACCGACGGCGGGATGCCGATCTGCCGGGCGATGGTGTCGCGCAGCGCGCGCACCTCGCCCCGCCGGCCCAGGCGCGCCGCGAACTCGCCCAGCGGTGCGCTGGGCACCGGCAGCGTCTTCGGCCCGGAGAAGGCGGGCGCGATGGCGTCGTAGATGGTGGCCATGCTCTGGCCCTTGGGGTCGGCCAGGTGGTACACGGTGCCCGGCGCGGGCGGTGCGGTGACCAGCGCGGCGATCCCGGCGGCGACGAAGTCGACCGGCACGATGTTGGTGTACCCGAGGTTCGCGAACGGCACGTGCAGGTGGTGCGGGATGGTGCCCATCAGCCGCAGGAACGGGAAGAAGTAGTAGGGCCCGTCGATCTTGTCGGCCGCGCCCGTCGTGGAATCGCCTACGACGATCGCGGGCCGGTAGATCTGCCACGGCGCCGCGCTGTCGCGCACCAGGCGCTCGGCCTCGTACTTGGTGCGGTGGTACGGCGTGGGGAAGAACTGCGCGACGTCGAAGTCGGCCTCGGAGAACCAGCCCTCGTGGTTGCCCGCGACCGCGAGCGAGGAGACGTGGTGCATCGTCGCCCCGAGCCGCTCGGCGACCTCGAGGACGTTCCGGGTGCCCACTACGTTGGTCAGTTCCTGCGCCTCCTCGGGCGCCTCCATGTCGTAGACCGCCGCGAGATGGACGACGTGATCGATCCGCTCGGGAAGATCGCCCGGCGCGATCGCGAGGCCCGGCCGGGTGACGTCGCCCGCGACGGGCACCACCTGCGGCGCGAGATCGTGGCCGAGGTCGGCGATCAGCCGCTCGAACCGGGGGAGGGAGGAGTCACGCACCAGCAGGTAGATCGTGCCGTCCCGATCCGCCGCGGCGAGCCGCGCCACGAGGGCACGGCCGATGAAGCCCGTCCCGCCGGTGACGAAGTAGCTGGCCATACCACGAACCTACTTTCCGCTGCGTCCGCCACCAAACCCGGGCGGAGCGCTCCATCACCTTGAGTATCACGGCGCGGCGGACGGCGCCACTGTGCGCTTCATCGCAGTGCCGCCGGAACGGTCAGCCCGGGGCCGCCAGCGGGGCCACCGTCGCCGACGTCGCGGCCACCAGGTCCGACGGTGCCACCTCCACCTCCAGGCCCCGTCGGCCCGCGGAACAGAACACGGTCTCGAAGCCGAGCGCCGACTCGTCGATCGCGGTCGGCAGGCGCTTGCGCTGCCCCAGCGGGGAGACGCCGCCGAGCACGTAGCCGGTGACGCGCCGCACGTCGGCGGGGTCGGCCATCGCCGGCCGGTGCAGGCCCAGCGCCGCGCCCGCCGCCTTGAGGCTGAGCTTGCCCGAGGTCGGCACGATCGCCACGGCCAGCTGCTTCCCGTCGCTGATGACCAGCGTCTTGAAGACCCGCGCCGGATCGTGGCCCAGCGCCTGCGCGGCCTCGCCGCCGAAGGACTCGGCCCGCGGATCGTGCTCGTACTCGTGCACCGCGAACTCGATGCCCGCGCTTTGCAGCGCCGCGATCGCCGGCGTCGCCGCGGCGTTCTTCTTGCCCATGCCGTCCAGTCAACCACCGCACGGCGCAGCGTCCGCACCCGCGACCGACGTCCCCCTCCATCCGTTCCCTCCCCACCGGAACGCCGGTCGTATCGAGGGGGAGAGAACGTATCGAGGGGGAGGGATGGCGGAACGGTGGGGGTGGAACGGAACGAGGGGGAGGCCGACGGTGCGCTGCCGCCGCGAGACCGTCAGCCCTCGTCCGAATGACGGGAGCACCGGTCGTCGAGGTTCGACGGGAGTAGTACGGCGCCGCATTCAGTGCACACGCGCCAGTGCTCCGTCCAGGCCCCACTGCGGGTGCGGAACAGGTACTGAGCGGCGTACCACGCGGAGCGATCGGCCTGATCGGCTGCCTCGTCGGACGGTCCGGACTCGATGGGGGCGGCGGGCACGACACCGGCGAGCAGGCCCGCGACGAAGTAGCGCGACGCCTCCGACATCTCGGCCAGGTCGCGGAAGCTCACGTTGTACGAGCGGTACTCCGGAGCGGCGTGCGGGCACCAGGCGGAGATCCGGCCGGTGTATGTACCGGCCCGCCCCATGAGGTAGTCGCGACACCCTCGCGAACTGACGAACCAGAGCATGTCGTCGAACGGCGCGGGGCCGGTTTCGCCCTCCTCCCACCTCGGCGGGATCGCCAGCGGAGCGAGTTCGCAGTAGGCCGTGCCGTCGTCGCTGTCGAACTGCTGCACCAGGTGCGACCCGCGCTCCGCGGCGACCCGGCGTGCTTCGTCGAGGGACATCCGCTCAGCGTCGTCGCCGAGTCCGCACTGCACGACGGTCGCGGTGATGGCGTCGTCGTACTTCAGATCGCGCAAAGGATGCATGACGCCGTTCTACCCGGTGCCCGGTCGCGCCGCGACGGACTTCCCCCCGATCCGTTCTCTCCCCACCGGAACGCCGGTCGTATCGAGGGGGAGAGAACGTATCGAGGGGGAGGGATGGCGGAACGGTGGGGGTGGAACGGATCGAGGGGGAGGGGACGCATCGAGGTGGAGGCCGACGGTGCGCTGCCGCCGTGCGGGGCACAACAGCGGGAACAAGCCGTCGCGCCGCGCTGTTGCAGAGGTCGTGAGTGCAGGTAGCGGCGTAGCGGTCCTCGAGCGACCGGTAGCCTTCGACGGTATGACGGACGAGGACATCACGCCCGGAGCGGTTGCGGACTCGGCCCTCGATGAGGTGACCGAGACGCCGGAGCAGCTCACGGCCCGTTTCGAGGCCGAGGCACTGCCGCTGCTCGATCAGCTCTACGGTGCCGCGCTGCGGATGACCCGCAACCCGGCCGATGCGGAGGACCTGGTCCAGGAGACCTACGTGAAGGCCTACAGCGCCTTCCGCAGCTTCAAGAAGGGCACCAACCTCAAGGCCTGGCTGTACCGCATCCTCACCAACACCTACATCAACGGCTACCGCAAGAAGCAGCGGCAGCCGGCGCAGTACCCCACCGACGAGATCACCGATTACCAGCTCGCGGCGACGGCGGAGCACAGCTCCACCGGCCTGCGGTCCGCGGAGATCGAGGCGTTGGACGCACTGCCGGACGATGAGATCAAGGAAGCGCTCGCGAAGCTCCCGGAGGACTTCCGCATGGCGGTGTACTACGCCGACGTGGAGGGATTCCCCTACAAGGAGATCGCCGAGATCATGGGTACCCCCATCGGCACTGTCATGTCGCGGCTGCACCGCGGCCGCCGGCAGCTCCGCACCGAGCTGGAGGGCGTCGCGCGGGAGCGCGGCTTCCTGCGGGGGAAGGATTCCGACGGTGCCGAGGGCGCCGCCGATCAGGAGGTCGAACAATGACGTACTCGTCGGACGGCAACCCGGACCTGGAGCTGGACTGCTCCGCCGTGATGGCGGACATCTGGCTGCTCCTGGACGGTGAGTGCGATGACGCCGCGAAGGAGCGGCTCAAGGCGCACATCGACGGTTGCTCGCAGTGCCTGTCGCACTACGGCATCGAGCAGCAGATCAAGGCGCTGGTGGGCCGCAAGTGCGGCGGCGAGCGCGCGCCCGAGGGGCTGCGCGAGCGCCTGACCATCAGCATCCGGCACACCGAGGTGCGCTACCGCGCCGAGTAGACCGCCGTCCGCGTACCGGACACAACGAGGGCCCGTCGACGATGTCGACGGGCCCTCGTTCGCAAGATCTGTTGTCCTGATGGCTCAGGAGTTCGGACGCTTGCCGTGGTTGGCGGCGTTCTTCTTCCGCGAGCGCTTCTTACGTCCACGCTTTCCCATGGCGGTCTCCTTCCTGTCCTCAAGGCTCTTCGCAGTACCGGCTATTGTTTCACGACGGCACCGATGACGACAAAAAGGCGGTCCCATGGCCTCCCTCGCCGATCTTCTGGCGATCCACACCGACCTCCCCGGCCGCGCCGCCCGGCACCTGCAGCGGATCGCCGGCGAGTGGCAGCTGCTGTCCGATCTCTCGTTCGCCGACCTGCGGCTCTGGGTGCGCGACGACCCCGAGGGGGACACCACCGATCCCGCCTACATCTGCATCGCGCAGTGCCGCCCCAACACCACCTCCACCGTCTACGACACCGACGGCGTGGGCGTGGTCGTACCGCCGTGGGAGGCGCCCACGCTGCACGCGGCGTTCGAGGGCGGCGTCGTGGTCAAGGGGGTGACGCCGGCGTGGACGGGCCCGGCCCGCGTGCGACGCGAGGCGGTGCCGGTGCCGTCGAACGGCGAGGTGATCGCCGTGCTCACCCGCGACTTCAACGTCACCCACCCGCGCACCCCCAGCCCGCTGGAGGTCGCGTACACCGAGTGCGCCGACGACCTGTGCACCATGGTCGCGGAGGGCACCTTCCCCGAATCCGAGGAGCTCCCCACCGGTGAGGCGGCGCCCCGTGCGGGCGACGGATTCATCCGCCTCGACGGCAACGGGCGCGTGGTCTTCGCCAGCCCCAACGCGCAGTCCGCCTACCGCCGGATGGGCGCGCCCACCGATCTCGAGAGCAGCGAACTGGCCGAGGCCACGGCCGAACTCGTCGGCGACAGCTTCGAGTCCGAGGATCTGGCGGCCGCCCTCGACGGCGCGCTGCACCGCGGCGAGGGCTCGCGGATCGAGCTGACCAAAGGCGGCGTCACCGTCGTGATGCGGGTCCTGGGCCTGCATCCGCGCGGCCGGCACGACGGTGCCGTGGTGCTGCTGCGCGACGTCACCGAGCTCAAGCGCCGCGACCGCGCGCTGATCTCCAAGGACGCGACGATCCGCGAGATCCACCACCGGGTGAAGAACAACCTGCAGTCGGTCTCGGCGCTGCTGCGGCTGCAGGCCCGCCGCACCCGCAACGACGAGGCCAAGCGCGCGCTGCTCGAGTCCGTGCGCCGGGTGGCGTCGATCGCGCTGGTGCACGAGACCCTCTCGATGAGCGTCGACGAGCACGTCGACATCGACGAGGTCATCGACCGGCTCATCCCGATCATGGGCGACGTCACGCCGGCCGGCGGCTCGGCGGCGGTCACCGTCGTGCGACGGGGCGACGTGGGCCTGCTCGACGCGGACCGGGCCATGCCGCTGGTGATGGTGGTGACCGAGCTCATCCAGAACGCGATGGAGCACGCCTACGAGCCGGGGGAGACGGGGACGATCGAGCTGCTCGCGCACCGCTCCACCCGGATGCTCGAGGTGACGGTCCGCGACGACGGTGCCGGCCTGCCGCCCGGATTCAGCCTCGAGGGCTCGGACCGGTTGGGGCTGCAGATCGTGCAGACGCTGGTGAAGTCCGAGCTGGGCGGCGAGCTGACGTTGACCAGCCGCGAGGGCGGCACCGACGCGGTGCTGCACGTGCCGCTGCAGCCCGCCTGATCCGCGGCGAACGCCCCGGACACGACGAAGGCCCGGTGGAATCCACCGGGCCTTCGTCGAATGCGGCGCTGTTACACAGCGGTGCGGGTGCGCGTGCGCGCGTTGCGGCGCTTGAGCGCGCGGCGCTCGTCCTCGCTCATGCCGCCCCACACGCCGGCGTCCTGGCCCGACTCGAGGGCCCAGGACAGGCACTCGGCGGTCACGGGGCAACGGTTGCAGACCAGCTTGGCGTCCGCGATCTGCGCGATGGCCGGACCGCTGTTGCCCACGGGGAAGAACAGCTCGGGATCCTCGTCGCGACAGATGGCCTTATGGCGCCAATCCATGTCAGTACACTCCATTCAGGCGCATGAGCGCGCCACTGTTAGCAGGTGCCGATCCGACACCGAATTTCCAGGCTGTTAACGCGAAGAGAACCGTGCTGTTTCCGCGTTGTTACGTCATGAATGCTTCCACGTTCCCGGCGAGAGTCAAGAGATTCCGATTCAGAGGTGGGGGATCTCACAGCGGGGGCGGTGAGGACCCCCTTCTGAGGGGTGTACTACACTCCGGCCGGTTCGGCGGCGTGCCCGCAAGAATATCCGTACACGCTGCGGGTTTGCAACAGTTTTCTCGTGTGACGTGATGTATTGCTCAATCCGGTCATCGGATCGCTTCACGCCGAGTCGCTGGGGGACGGGCCGCACGGGCGGCCCCGCGGGTCAGCGCACGCGGGGCAGCGGCGGCAGGTCGGCCACCACGCGGATGCGCTCGGGCGAGTACCAGAACCGAACGTCGGTGCGGTCGCCGAGGTGGTCGCCGTCGACCTGCGCGGGAACGGGAACCGCGCTGCTCACGCGCAGTTCGGGCAGGTCGTCGTGCCGAACCAGGTGGCGCACCGTCGGCCCCTTGGTGCGGCGCGCGGAGAGCATCTGCCGGACCAGTACGAGGTTCGGGATCGTGCGCATCGAGCGGGAGGCGAAGACGCCCAGCCCGGTGCCGTAATCGGTCCCCGGGTTGGTGAACACCGGACGGTCGTTGAGGAAGGTCCACGGGCTCGCGTTCGAGACGAAGGCGAAGTGTGCGCCGTCGATGTCCTGCCAGGTGCCGGGCTCCTCGCCCGGCAGGTGGACGGTCAGCTGCGGCTCGCGGCGCGCGGCGGAGAAGAACGTGCGGATCGAGGTGCGCACGTACCGCGACGACGTGGCCGCCTTGCCCTTCGCGCGCAGCGCCTCCATGTTCGCGATCACCTCCGCGTCGACGCCCATGCCCGCGTTGAACAGGAAGTACCGCTCGTCGGCGCAGCCCAGGCCGATGGTGCGGAAGCTGCGGCGCGCGAGCAGGTCGGTGAGGTGGACGGTGGCCTCGTCGGGCTTGCGCGGGACGGCCAGCGATCGGGCGAAGACGTTCGCGCTGCCGCCGGGGATGACCGCGACGGCGGGCAGTTCGCTCGCCGGGACGGGGGCCGGGCCGCCGGGCAGGCCCTCGCGCCCGAGGATCCCGCACACCACCTCGTTGACCGTGCCGTCGCCGCCGTGCACGATCACCAGATCGGTGCCGTCCGCGCGGGCCGCGGCGGCGAGCTCGGACGCGTGACCGCGGTGTTCGGTCTGCGCCAGGGTGACGTCCAGCGCGGACGCCAGGGCCATGGCGACGAGGTCCCGGCCCGCTGCGGTGATGGACGTGGCGTTCGGGTTGGAGATCAACAGGGCGCGCACACCGAGCAGCCTACCCACCCGTGCCCGATACCCTGGGGTCGTGACTTCGACCAACGGACGCGGCGGCGATTCGCGCCCGGCCGCCACCCGCTCCCGCTCCGCGCGCTCCGGCGCCACCCGCACCGCGGCACCCGGCACCGTCAAGGCGGCCGGCGCCGTCGTCGCGCTCGAGGGGTTCGTGGCGCTGGCCGTCGGCGTCGTCGAACTGATCCGCGGCATCGCCGGCACCGCCGACACCACCACCGGCGCCTACGGCATCGCGTTCTGGATGATCCCGATGGGCGCCGCGGTCCTCGCGGGCGGCATCGCCCTGCTGCGCGGCAAGCGCTGGGGGCGCACGCTCGGCGTGCTTACCAACGTGCTGCTCGGCTGCGCCGGCCTCAGCGGCGCCTTCGCGCAGGGCCGGCCCGAGATCGGCCTGCCCCTGGTCGCGGTCGCCGTGCTCGTGCTCGGCCTGCTGTTCAGCCCGCCGACGGTGGCGTGGCTCGAGGGCGAGTACCGCCGGGACTGACGCCTACCGCCCCGCGTACTGCGCGGCCGCGTAGCCGACGAGCCCGAACCGGCTGATCTGCGGCACGCCGTCGCGGTCGTCGCCGAACACCGCCGCCGAGGCGGGCAGGAGCGCCGTGTGCTGCCCGAAGGCGGCGGGCTGCCCGAGGTAGCGGGCCGTGAGCACCCGGCCCAGGTGGCCGTGCGCGACGAGCACGACGTCACCGTCGGCCATGGCGGCGCGCGCCCGCGCGAGCACCCGGTCCGCGCGCGCGGCGACCTGCTCGCCGGTCTCGCCGCCGGGCGCGCCCGCGGTCCAGATCGTCCAGCCGGGGTCGTCGGCGCGGATCTCCTCGCTGGTGCGGCCCTCGTAGTCGCCGTAGTCCCACTCCGCGAGGTCCGGGTCGACGGCGGTCACCGTCAGGCCCGCGAGCTCCGCCGTCTCCGCGGCGCGGGTGCGCGGGCTGACCAGCACGGTCGGACGCGCCAGCTCGAGCTCGGCGAGGACGGGGCCCAGGGCCCGCGCCTGCGCGATCCCGGTCTCGGTGAGGGGCACGTCGGTGGCGCCGGTGTGGCGACCGATGCGCGACCATGCGGTCTCACCGTGGCGGATGTAGACGAGGCGATGTGTATGGCTCACCCGGTCATCGTCGCGCATCAATGGGTAGGGTCGCACCATGACCGGTGCCTCCCCGTTCGTCCTGGCCGTCGCCAACCAGAAGGGCGGCGTCGCCAAGACCACCACCGTCGCGAGTCTCGGTGCCGCGCTCGTCGAGCTCGGCGCCCGCGTCCTCGTCGTCGACCTCGACCCCCAGGGCTGCCTGACCTTCTCGCTCGGGCACAACCCCGACCGCCTCGAGCACAGCGTGCACGAGGTGCTGTTGGGGGACAAGGGGATCGACGAGGTGCTGCTCGAGACCGAGGACGGCGTCACGGTGCTGCCCGCGACGCTCGATCTGGCCGGCGCGGAGGCACTGCTGCTCATGCGCGCGGGCCGCGAGTACGCGCTCAAGCGGGCGCTGGCGGACGTCGCCGACCGGTTCGACGTGGTGATCATCGACTGCCCGCCGAGCCTCGGTGTGCTCACGCTCAACGGGCTGACCGCCGCGGACGCCGTCGCCATCCCGCTGCAGTGCGAGACGCTCGCGCACCGGGGCGTGGGGCAGCTGCTCAAGACGGTCCGCGACGTGCAGGCGATCACCAACCCGGAGCTGAGCATGCTCGGCGCCATCGCGACGCTCTACGACGCGCGCACCACGCACAGCCGCGACATCCTCTCGGACGTCGCCGACCGCTACGACCTCGCGGTGCTCTCCCCGCCGATCCCGCGCACCGTGCGCTTCGCCGAGGCGAACGCCGCCGGGCGCACCGTGCTCGCCGGGCGGAAGAACAAGGGCGCCAGCGCCTATCGCGAACTCGCGCAGAGCATCAAGGGGCACGTCTCCGACGGTGCGCCGCTGGTCACCTGGGCGTCGGAGTAGCGGTCGGGCTAGGCCGCGCGGTAGGCCTGGACCGTCGACCCCCACTGCGCGAGCAGGGTCTCGTCGACCTCCGCGAGCAGCACCGGCCCGCCCGTGTAGCCGGGCTTGGCGATCGGCGTGGAGCGGGCCAGCGCCCGCGTGCGCAGGTCGTAGGCGGTCAGTGAGGTGGGGCCGGGCACCACGAGCTGGCCGCCGACTACGGCGCCGGGCCCGAGGGTTCCGGGGATCACCATCTGCGCGGTGAGCGAGGCGGCGTCCACCACCACGGTCGCGGTCCCGGTGAAGAACGAGGCGAGGCCGGCCTCCGTCACCACGGGCACCTCGCGCGGGGCGCCGGCGGGCGGGGCGGGCACGTCCACCGAGCGCAGCGTGCGGCCCTGCGGGTCGACGGTGGTCACCCGGGCGGGGCGGCCGTCCTGGGCCGGGACGTAGACCACCGCGCCGCCGGAGGTGGCGGTGATCAGTCGCGCGCGGTCCGTGCCCTCGGGGGCGGCGGCGCCCAGGTCGGGCGAGACCACCGACGAGGTCTCCTGCGGCTCGGTCGCCTCCTTCGGCGACGCGCCGATCAGCGTCAGTCGGGGGGAGGGCTCGGTGGGGCACGCCTCGAGCACGGCGATCGACGCGCCCGCGGGGAGCGCCGAGCCGATGGTGCACCCGGAGCGGGGCTGGACGCCGGGGTTCACCGGCACGTCGGGCTTGCCGTACTCGACGGTGCGCACCAGGTCGGAGCGGAAGACGTCGACGCGGGTCGGGCCCTGCACGACGGCGTAATTGCCGTCGCCGGTGACGGTGATGTCGCGGTCCTCCCGGCTGGTGCGGCTCGCGCGGCGCTGGCCCGTCGTGGGATCGAGCGCCATGACCTCGCCGCAGCCGCGGACGTCGCGGTAGAACGCGAGGACCAGTCCCGCGTTGTCGCTGAGGCCGCAGAGATCGCTCTCGCGCTGGTAGCGCCACGTGCGACGGCCGGTGGCGGGATCGTGGCCGGTGACCTCGCCGCCGCGGCTGAGCACCAGCGCGCCGGTGCTCGGCAGGGTCAGGACGGGCTGGTCCGCGCGCTCGGTCCAGGCCTCCCGCAGCGCCGCCGGGAGCTCGACGAGGTTCCCGGGCACCGTCGACGGTGCGGGAACCGTCTCGCTGACGGCCTTGCTCGCCGAGCCCGTCTGCCAGGCCACGACGCCCGCGACGACCACCGCGACCAGGATCGCGGCCGCGACCGCCAGATCGACGCGGGTCCTGCGTTCGGGTTTCACCACGCGCCCGAGCCTAGCGGCGCGCCGGGCCGCGCCGCCGCCGCACGTCGCCGGGGCATGTCGTCGTGGGTCGTCCGCAGTGCGTCACCCGCGTTCGTAATGCAACTTCCAGTTGCGATAATGTGAGGGTGACCGTCGGGCCGTCCCGGGCGCATCCCTGTCCGGTGACCGAGTGCGCCGGCGTCATTCACAACCAGGAGTGCAGATATGTCGATGCCGAGCGACCATCGCCCGCCCGGGCAGGAACGGTTCCCGTACGGCGGCACCACGCCGCAGGGATACGGCCCGCCGATGCCCGCCGGTGAGCGCGTCAACGATCCGGACAACACGCTCGCGATCACCGGGGTGGTGCTGTCGTTCTTCTGCGCCCTGCCGGGGCTGATCGTCTCGATCGTGGCGCTGAACAAGTCGAAGCGCCGGGGGTACAAGAACACCGTCGCGGTCGTCGGCGTCGTCCTCGGCGGCGTGCTCACGGCCTTCGCCGTGCTCTACCTGATCTTCGCAGTGATCGTCGGCGTCAGCGCGGCCGCGAGCGATCCGTACTCCGCCGTCGCGCTGCTGCGCTGACGGCCCCGGCACCGTCCGCGGCGCCCCGAATCATTCGACCTCGACGAAAGGTATGACATGGGACTGTTCGGTTCGAAGAAGTCCGGCGATCCGACCGAGCGCGCGATGCGCCAGGCGGAGGACATCGCCGCGGGTAAGGGCCTCGGCGGTCGCCTGATGAAGGGATTCATGGGCGCAGACAACGCCGCCCGTCTCGGCGCGGCGATGGACGCGACCCGCCAGGCCCAGGCGGGTGCGGCGGCCGGAGGCGCGGGCGGCGCGGAGCTCGTCCGCGCCGCGGTGATCGGCGTCGCCGATACGGGCCAGCTGGTGAACTTCGATCCGGTCGTGCAGATCACCGTGGACCTGCCCGGCGGGCAGCGGGCGGCGATCCGCACCCTCGTCTCGAAGGTGCAGATCCCGCGCCAGGGCGACGTCGTCCTCGTCGCGCCGGATCCGCAGCGTCCGGGCGAGTACCTGTACGCGGGCCCGGCCGGCCTCTGAGCCGGCCCGCACCCCGTGGACATCAGCGGGTAGAACCGGAAGATCAGCGAGTAGAACCGGAAGGTCGGACATGAACAACGCAACGCATCGCGTCCTGGTCCTCGGGGCGACGGGCTACGTCGGTCGGCACCTCGTCGACGCCCTGCACCGGGAGGGGTACACCGTGCGCGCCGTCGTGCGCGATCGGGCCCGTGCGGAGGCCCCCGGCGCGTACGACGCCCCGGGCCTCGGCCCGCTCGTGGACGAGTGGGTGGTGAGCGCCGACGCTGCGCGGGAGCACGGAGCGGACCTGATGGACGGGGTCGATCACGTCGTCTCCGCCCTGGGCGTCACGCGTCAGCCCGCCGACCCGTGGGACGTCGATTTCCTGATGAACCTGCGCTACCTGCGGCTGGCCGAGGACGCGGCGGTGTCGTCGTTCCTGTACGTCGGGGTGATGAACGCGGCGACCGGCACGTCCGGCGTGGCCCGCGCGAAGTACGCGTTCATGGAGGCGCTGGTCCGCTCGCGGGTGACCCCGCAGATCGTCAATCCGTCGGGCTACTTCTCGGATCTCACCGAGATCTTCGACCTCGCTCGGCGGGGATGGGCGTTCGGCCTGGGGGAGGGCGGCGTGCGCCTGGCGCCGATCCACGGCGCCGACCTCGCGCAGGTCTGCCTCGATCGCCTCGCCGACGGTGCCGCGGGCACCTGGGACGTCGGCGGTCCCGACGTGCTCACCTACCGCGACGTCGTCGACCTGGCCTTCGCGGCGGCGGGCCGGCGCCCGCGCTACGTGCGCCTCCCGGCGGGGCTGGCGCCGCGGGTGGTCTGGGCGGCGGACCGGCTCGGCCCGCGCGCGGGCTCGCTGACCCGCTTCTTCCTCGAGGGCATGCAGGTCGACTCGGTGGGGACGCCGCACGGATCGCGCACGCTGCGCGACTACTTCGCGGCGCGGGCGAACGCGGCGGGTGCGCCGGGGGCCGAGCGCGACTGAACCGGCACCGGGCCCAGCGCGGCCGCCCCGGACGGTGTCCGGGGCGGCCGCGGTGAGGCGATCGCGGGGATCAGCTGGCGTTGAAACCGACCGAGCGGCTCTCGGCCGTCCCGATCTCGACGTAGGAGACGCGGGCGGTGGGCACCAGGTACTGCTTGCCCTTCTCGTCCGTGAGCTCCAGCAGCTCGGTGCGGCCGGCGAGCGCGTCGCTCACGGCCTTCTTCACGTCGTCCGCCTGATCCTTGCTCTGCACCACGAGTTCGCGGTTCGAGTCCGCGATACCGATCTTGATCTCCATGCCACGAGGTTATCGGTCCCGGGCTGCGGGGTGTGCCGTCGGAGCGCAGATTTCCGCTCAGGGCAGCGCGCGTCGCCGCCGCCGATTCCCGCCGGCGCTGCCGAAACCCGTCAACGCTGCCGAGAACCGGCAGCGTTCGCCGGTATCGGCAGCGTTCACCGCAGGCGGTGGCTCAGCCCAGGCCCAGCGTCGCCATCCGCTCGGCGTGGCGGGTCTGCAGCGACTCGAAGAACTGCGTCACGCCGGGCAGGTCCCCGGAGTGCTCGAACAGCAGCGCCGAGAGTTCGTCGCGGGTGGCCAGCACCTCCTGCGCCTGGGTGATCGCCTCCGAGAGCAGGCGCCGCCCCCACAGCGTGAGCGGGGAGCGCAGCGCCGGGTTGGCGGTGACCGCCTCCCGCACCCGCTCGACCGCGAAGTCCGACTCGCGGGTGTCGGAGAGGACCGCCGCGACGATCGTCGCGGGCTCGCCCGGCAGCGCGCGCGCCACCTCCGAGTAGAAGTCCGCCGCCAGCCCGTCGCCGATGTACGCCTTGACCAGCGCCTCGTTCCAGTTCCGCGGGGTCGTGCGCTCGTGGTAGCGGGTGATCACGGGCTCGAACGGGGCGGTCGCGGTGGCGACGTCCTGCCCGCGACGGTCCAGTTCGGTCTCGAGCAGCTCGAAGTTGCGCATCTGCGCCGCCGCCATCGACGACACGGCGATCCGGCCGCGCAGGTCCGGCGCCATCTGCGCCTCCTTGGCCAGCCGCTCGAACGCGGCCAGCTCACCGTGCGCCAGCACCGCGAACAGGGCGGCCACGCCCGGGTGTTCCGACGGGATTCCCCGATGCCGCGCCTGTTCGCTCATGACGCACATGCTAATGCGGGCGGCCCGGCCGGGTACCATGGTCCGTAGCGATCCATTTCGATCGCCGGTAGTTGTGCGCGCACTCCGCCCTCGTCACCACGACGAAGGCGTCGAGGCGACGATGACGGCCCGTTGCGGGCCGAGGATTCATTGGCCGGAAGCAGTGCGCGCGTGAGACATGAACGCGACGCATTCGCCGCCGATGAAAGGCAGAACCATTACTTCCGAGACCACCACCGCAATCACTGACATCCACACCGAGCCCGCCACCGAAGAGGGCATGCCCGACGTCCACGTGATCGGCGACGATCACGTCTCGCCCAGCTTCGCCGAGCTCGGCGTCGACCAGGGCATCGTCGACTCGCTGGCCAAGCGCGGCATCGAGCGCACCTTCGCCATCCAGGAGCTGACGCTGCCGCTCGCGCTGGCCGGCAACGACCTCATCGGTCAGGCCCGTACGGGCATGGGCAAGACCTACGGCTTCGGCGTCCCGCTGCTCAACCGCCTCGTCACCCAGGCCCGCGCCGAGGTGGGCGAGGACGGCCTGCGCGCCCTCGACGGCACGCCCCGCGCCCTCATCATCGTCCCGACGCGCGAGCTGTGCGTGCAGGTCACCGAGGATCTCGAGCGCGCCTCCGACGGCGTCCGCGTGCAGACCACCAAGGGCGAGCGCGACCTGACGATCACCTCGATCTACGGCGGCCGTCCGTACGAGGCGCAGATCGAGGCGCTGCAGAAGGGCGTCGACGTGGTCGTCGGCACGCCCGGCCGCCTCCTCGACCTGGCCAAGCAGGGCCACCTCGTGCTCGGCAAGATCCAGATCCTCGTGCTCGACGAGGCCGACGAGATGCTCGACCTGGGCTTCCTGCCCGACATCGAGCGCATCCTGACGATGGTGCCCACCGACCGGCAGACCATGCTGTTCTCGGCCACCATGCCGGGCCCGATCATCACCCTGGCCCGCACCTTCCTGCGCCAGCCCACGCACGTGCGCGCCGAGCACCACGACGACTCCGCGGTGCACGAGCGAACCACCCAGTACGTCTACCGTGCTCACGCCCTCGACAAGGTCGAGCTGGTGGCGAAGGTGCTGCAGGCCGAGGGCCGCGGCGCCACCATGATCTTCACCCGCACGAAGCGCACCGCGCAGAAGGTCGCCGACGACCTCGCCGAGCGCGGCTTCAAGGTCGGCGCGGTGCACGGCGACCTCGGCCAGGTCGCCCGCGAGAAGGCGCTCGGCAAGTTCCGCGACGGCTCGATCGACGTGCTCGTCGCGACCGACGTCGCGGCCCGCGGCATCGACATCGACGACGTCACCCACGTCATCAACTTCCAGTGCCCCGAGGACGACAAGACCTACGTCCACCGCATCGGCCGCACCGGCCGCGCCGGCAAGACCGGCACCGCGGTCACCCTCGTCGACTGGGACGAGCTGCACCGCTGGGAGCTCATCGACAAGGCCCTCGGCCTCGGCAAGCCCGAGCCGGTGGAGACCTACAGCTCCAGCGAGCACCTGTTCACCGATCTGGGCATCGATCCCAAGGTCAAGGGCAGCCTGCCCGGCGTGCGCAAGCGCGCCGAGGGCGAGGTCGTCGAGCGCAAGCCGCGTGAGAAGCGCGAGAGCACCCGCACCCGGTCGCGCACCCGCACCCGCGGCGGCCAGAAGGTCGACGGTGCGCCCGCCGAGGCCAAGCCCGCCACGGACGCCCCGGCGAAGGCCGAGGGCGGACCGTCGGGCGAGAGCGCCGAGGGCGACGCCCCCGCCCGCAAGCGCCGCCGTCGTCGCCGCTCGGGCGCCAAGAAGACCGAGGGCGCGACCGTCGAGGCCGCGTCGGAGTAGGTCCCCCGAACGACGGACCCCGCGTTCACCGATCGGTGGTCGCGGGGTCCTCGCGTTCCGGGGGAGGGTGGTCGGCATGACCTCGACTCCCGCCCCGGCCGGCACCGCCAGTACCCCGGCGCCCACGACGCGCCGCATCGCCTCGCTCGACGTGGCGCGCGGCCTCGCGATCCTCGGCACCTTCGGCACCAACGTGTGGATCTTCACCGAGCCTCGCGGCATGGTCGGCTACCTGGACACCGTCGGCGCGGAATCGCTGCCGATCCGGGTGCTGCAGACCCTCGCGCAGGGCAAGTTCCTCGGGCTGCTCAGCCTCATGTTCGGGGTGGGGCTGGCGATCCAGCAGGCCTCGGCGGCGCGGCACGAGCGCCCCTGGCCGGGCCGGTACTGGCGCCGCGCGCTGGTCCTGTTCCTCGACGGGCTCGTGCACTTCCTGCTCGTCGCCGAGTTCGACGTGCTCATGGGCTACGCCCTGGTGTCCTTCGTGGTCTCGGCGATGCTGATCCTGCGGCCGCGCGTGCGGCTGCGCTGGGCGGTCGCCTGCGCCGCACTGCACCTGTCCGTGGTGGCGCTGGTGTCCGTCGGGATGACGCTCGAGCGCTCCGGCGTCGGCGCGGGTCCGGAGCCCGCCCGCGCGAACCCGTACGCCGACGGCTCGTTCTGGGACCTGGTGCTCTTCCGTGCCGATCACGCGCTGCTCTTCCGCGCCGAGACGATGTTCATGATCCCGCTGACGATCGCGATGTTCCTCACCGGCGCGGCCCTGTTCCAGGGCGGGCTCTTCGCCCCGGAGGGCGCCGCCCTGCGCCGCCGGATGATGTGGATCGGCGGGGTCGCGGCGCCGGTCGACCTCGCGATCGGGATCGCCGGTGCGCCGCTGGGGCTCGCGGGGCCGGCCGTCTTCGTCGGACGGTACGCCGTCGCCCCGCTCGTGGCGCTGGGGCTGCTCGCGCTGATCGCGGAGTTCTACCAGCGGCGGGCGGTGGGGCGCGTGGGCGGAGCGCTGAGCAACGTGGGAAAGACCGCGCTGAGCTGCTACGTGCTGCAGAACCTGATCGCCTCGGCGCTCTGCTACGGGTGGGGGCTCGGTCTCGCCGCCCGGTTCGGGGCGGAACACCGGCTCGTCTTCACCGTCGCGGTCTACGTCGGCGTGATGGCCTGCCTGCTCGCGGTCTCGGCGCTGTGGACGCGCCGCTTCGCCCGCGGGCCGATCGAGATGCTGATGCACCGCGCGGCCTGAGCCGCGGGACCGACCGACCTACTGGGCGCGGCGCTGGGCCTGCAGCGGCACGCGGCTCAGGCCGCCCCACAGCAGCTCGACGGTGGTGGCCACCGCCTCCTCCTTGGGGATGGGGCGATCGGCGTAGAGCCAGTACCGGGCGCTGACCTGGCTGGCGCCGACGAGCCCGACGGCGAGCATGCGGGCGCGGTAGGGGTCGAGGCCCGAGTCCTCGGAGACGAGGTCGTAGACGGCGTCGATGCACGCGTCCACCGCGCCCTCGACGCGCTCCTGCACGACGGGCTCGAGGACGTCGGACTCGAAGATGAGCTTGTAGCCCATGCTGTCGCGGTCGACGAAGTCGAAGAACGAGCGGACCGCACCGATCACGCGCTCGTGGTTGTCGGTGGAGCTGCTCAGCGCCTCGCGCACGCCGGTGACCAGAGCCTCGCTGTGCGAATTGAGCACCGCGATGTACAGCTCGAGCTTGCCGGGGAAGTGCTGGTAGAGCACGGGCTTGCTGACGCCGGCGCGCACCGCGATCTCGTCCATGCCGGCCGAGTGGTAGCCCAGATCGACGAACACGCTGCTCGCGGCCTCGAGCAGCTGGATGCGACGTGCGCTGCGCGGGAGCCGGGCGGTGCGGCGCGGCGCAGGATTCGTCCCGCCGCGGGGATCGCCCGCCGCGGTCGTCGCGCCCAGGTCCGCCATGTAGTCCACCTCATCGTTTCCGGGCCGCGCCGTGCGGCCCTGACCCGTGAACAATACTCCCGCCGGGTTCGCCGCCGGCGGCTTGCTCTGGCAAGCTGCCCGGTGTGTCGGTTCTCGCACAGGTGAATCGGACCAGCGACGTCTGGCCCGGGGAGTTCCTGACCCTGCGCGGGCGACGGGTGTTCGCCCGCCACGTCGACGCGGCCGCGGCGATCACCGCGCCCCGCGATCCGCGCCCGACGGTGGTGATGGTCCACGGCCTGGGCGGCTCGTCGATCAACTGGACCGACCTGGGGCAGGTGCTCGCGCCGGTCGCGGCCTCGTACGCGCTCGACCTGCCGGGATTCGGGCTCTCCGATCCGCCCGCCGACGGCGACTACTCCATCGAGGAGTTCGCGCAGACGGTGATCGCGTACCTCGAGACGCTGGTCGCGGTCCGGGGCGACGGGATCCACCTGCTGGGCAACTCGCTCGGCGGGGCGATCGCGGTGCGCGTCGCGATGCTCCGGCCCGACCTGCTGCGCTCGCTGACGCTGATCTCGCCGGCCTTCCCGGACCTGCGCCCGCGGATCCGGCGCCTGCAGTTCCTGCCGCTGTCGCTGGTGCGGATCCCCGGCGTCGGGCCGGCGGGATTCCGCCTCATCGCCAGCGCGTACCCGGAGCGGCAGGTCGAGCAGACCTTCCGCGAGATCCTCGTCGACCCGGCCGTCATGGGGCCGGTGCGTCGGCAGCAGGCCGTCGACCAGGCGGCGGCACGCGCGTCGATGACGTGGGCCCCCGACGCGCTCGCCGCGAGCTTCAACGCGCTGGTGCGCAGCTGGCTGGTCGACCTGGGCGCGGCGCACTGGGCGGCGGCCCGGTCGGTCTCGGTGCCCACCGCGGTGGTGTGGGGCGCGCGCGACCTACTGGTCAGTGTCGGGGTGGCGCCGAAGGTCGTGCGGCACATCCGGGGGAGCACGCTGACGGTGTTCGAGGACGTGGGGCACGTCGCGCAGATGGAGCGGCCGGCGGAGACGGCGCGGATCGTCGCCGACCTCATCGCCGCCGCGCAGGCGCAGGAGCGAGCGCGGGCGTGACGGCGGCCGGGCGCGTGTCGGTTCCACTCCCGCGGCGGTGTTCGTGGAATTGTTGACGACGTGAGTAGTCCTTCGAACCCGAGGCGTCCGCGGCCGGACGGGCGTGCGCCGCTTCGGGCCGAGTGGGACCCCATCAACTCCACCGCCGCCACGTCGGGCGAGAACCGCTACCGGCAGCCGCGCGAGCGGGTCTACGCCAAGCAGGGCCGGCTCGGTCGCCTGCTGCGGACCTACGGCTGGCGCGCCTACGCGGTGCCGGTGCTGGCGATCCTCACGGTGGTCGCGCTGGTGATGACCTTCACCGACACCTTCCGGACGCAGGAGTCGACCGAATCGTCGACCGAGAGCCACCTGTCCCGCAATCCGACGCCGGAGAAGACGATCATCGGTGCGCCGACGAAGACGGTGCCGGGCCCGGTGCCGCCCGCCGGCATGCTGCCGGAGGGCGGCGCGTTCACCGAGAAGGGCCAGGGGATCTGGCACGTGGTCCCCGGTGCCACGCCCCGTGTGGGCAAGAAGGACGAGGGCAACCAGCAGGTCTTCACCTACCGGATCGCCGTCGAGGACGGCGTCGACATGAGCGCCCTCGGCGGCGATCAGGCGTTCGCGGCGATGGTCGACAAGACCCTCGCCGATCCGCGCAGCTGGATCCACGACCCCGCCGTCGCCTTCCAGCGCATCGACAAGGGCACCCCGTCGTTCACCATCTCACTGACCTCGCCCATGACGGTGCGGCAGGCCTGCGGGTACACGATCCAGCTGGAGTCGTCGTGCTACAACGGCGAGATCGGGCGCGTCGTGATCAACCTTGCCCGCTGGGTGCGCGGCGCGACCGCCTTCGAGGGCGATCTGACCGGCTACCGGCAGTACGCCATCAACCACGAGGTCGGCCACGCCATCGGCTACCCGCAGCACGTCACGTGCCCCGCGCAGGGCGCCCTCGCGCCGATCATGATGCAGCAGTCCTTCGGCGTGAAGAACCGCGACATCTTCGACCTGGACAAGTCCGACGGCTTCGACAACGACCTCACCTGCCGGCCGAACGCCTGGGTCGCGCCCGTCCTCAAGTGACCCGCGCCCCGGCCCGACGGTGCCGTGCCCGGGAATGGTGCGACGCGCACCGTCGTTGAGCAGAACGTGAGCACCCTGCCCCCGCTTGTCGAACCGGCCGCCGAACTGACCCGCGACGAGGTCGCGCGCTACTCGCGGCACCTGATCATCCCCGAGATGGGGGTCACCGGCCAGAAGCGCCTCAAGAATGCGAAGGTGCTGGTCATCGGTGCCGGCGGTCTGGGCAGCCCCGCGCTGCTCTACCTCGCCGCCGCCGGCGTCGGCACCATCGGCATCGTCGAGTTCGACGAGGTCGACGAGTCCAACCTGCAGCGCCAGGTGATCCACGGCGTCTCGGACCTGGGGCGGCCCAAGGGGGAGAGCGCGCGCGATTCCATCGCCGAGATCAACCCGCTCGTCACGGTCAACCTGCACCCGATCCGGCTCGAGCCCGAGAACGCGGTGGAGCTGTTCGAGCAGTACGACCTCATCCTCGACGGCACCGACAACTTCGCCACCCGCTACCTCGTCAACGACGCCGCGGTGCTGGCGCACAAGCCCTACGTGTGGGGGTCCATCTTCCGGTTCGAGGGCCAGGTCTCGGTGTTCTGGGAGGACGCGCCCGACGGCCCGAACGGCGAGAAGCAGGGCCTGAACTACCGCGACCTGTACCCCGTCGCGCCGCCGCCCGGCATGGTGCCCTCGTGCGCCGAGGGCGGCGTGCTCGGCATCCTCTGCGCCTCGATCGGCTCGATCATGGGCACCGAGGCGGTCAAGCTGATCACCGGCATCGGCGAGTCCCTGCTCGGCCGGCTCATGGTCTACGACGCCCTGGAGATGAGCTACCGCACCCTGTCGATCCGCAAGGACCCGGACGCCCCGCGCATCACCGGGCTCATCGACTACGACGAGTTCTGCGGCGTGGTCTCCGACGAGGCCGAGCGCGCCGCCGCCGGCAGCACCATCACGCCGAAGGAGCTCGTCGAGATGGGTTCCGCCGGCGTCGATTACGAGCTGGTGGACGTGCGCGAGCCCGTCGAGTGGGAGATCGTGCACCTCGACGGCGCGAAGCTGGTGCCCAAGGGCGCCTTCGAGACCGGCGAGGGACTCGCGCAGGTCTCCGCGGACAAGAAGCTCGTCCTGTACTGCAAGACCGGCATCCGCTCCGCCGAGGTGCTCGCCGCCGTGCAGGGCGCGGGCTACCGCGACGCCGTGCACCTGCAGGGCGGCATCACCGCGTACGCCAAGCAGGTGGACCCGTCGCTGCCCGTCTACTGATCAGACCTCGATCAGGCGTTTGACCAGCTTCCCCGTCGGCGTGCGCGGCAGCGAATCGACGAAGCGCACGGCGCGGGGAAGCTTGTAGCGGGCCAGATCCCGTCCCGCGTACTCGATCAGCTCCTGCGCCAGCTCGTCCGACGGTGCCGCCCCCGGCGCCAATTGCACGCAGGCGAGGGCGGTCTCGCCGAGCTCGTCGTGCGGTACCCCGATCACCGCCACATCGGTGACCGCCGGATGCATGATGAGGGCGTTCTCGGACTCCTGCGGGTAGATGTTCACCCCGCCCGTGATGATCATGAAGTCCTTGCGGTCGGTGAGGTAGAGGTAGCCGTCCTCGTCGAGGTAGCCGACATCGCCGGTGGTGGCCCAGTTCTCGTGATCGGGATGCTGCGCCGAGCGGGTCTTCTCGGGCGCGTTGTGGTACTCGAACGGCATCGCGTCACGCTCGAAGTAGATGGTGCCGACCTCGCCGGCGGGGAGGACGGCACCGTCGTCTCCGCAGATCCGGGCGATGCCGAGGCCCGCGCGCCCCACGGACCCGGGGCGCTCGAGGGCTTCCTGCGGGCTGATGAACGTGGCGCCGGCGGCCTCGGTGGAGGCGTAGTACTCGTGGATCACCGGACCCCACCAGGCGAGCATCGACTGCTTGACCTCGGCCGGGCAGGGGGCGGCGGCGTGGATCGCTACCTTGAGGCTGCTGGTGTCGTAGTGGTCCCGGGTCTCCTGCGGAAGCTTGAGCATTCGCACGAACATGGTGGGCACCCACTGGCTGTGCGTCACGCGGTACTTCGCGATGAGGGCGAGGGCCTCCTCCGGATCGAACCGGTGCATCATGATCACGGTGCCGCCGACCGACATGGTGACGCCGCAGAAACGCAGCGGCGCAGCGTGGTACAGCGGCGCGGGCGAGAGGTAGACGGTGTCGGCGTCCATGCCGTACATCGGGGCGAAGATCGCGGTGTAGGCGTCGGGGGTCTGGTCGACGGTGCCCTCGGGGAGCGGGATCCGGATGCCCTTGGGGCGACCGGTGGTGCCGGAGGAGTACAGCATGTCGGTGCCCCGCGGCTGCTCGGTCAGCGGAGTGGAATCGGCTTCCGCGAGAACCGTGTCGAAATCGGCGAACCCCGTGATCGGTCCTCCCCAGGCGATCGCGCGGCCCGGCTCGGCGAGGTTCGGCAGCCGCAGTGCCTCCGAGACCGCCTCCGCCACATCGGCTCCTGCGAACAGCGCTTTCGCATCGCAGTCGGCGAGGATGTAGTTGACCTCGGCCGGAGTGAGGTGGAAGTTGACGGCGGTGACGTACAGGCCGCTGCGGATCGCCGCGGCGTACGCGGAGAAGACGCGCAGATCGTTGCCGGCCACGATCGCGACGGTGTCGCCGCGGCGCAGCCCCAGCGCGCGCAGGTGGTGCGCGAGCCGGGTGGACTCCTCGTTCAGGCGGGCGTGGCTCAGGATCTCGCCGGTGGCGGAGTCGATCGCTGCGGGCTTGCCGGGGGAGAGCTCTGCGAAGGCTCCTGGGAACATGAGAACCGCCTTTAACTTCGAGGTGGTCCCACGGTAGCCGGGCGTCGACATCGGCTCGCCCGTTTTGGTGCGATTATGCGATCGTGATCCGGCGTGTCGGCGGCGCCGCGCACCGCGGACCACGGCCGGCGGTCACGACGGATGATGCGCCGAGAGCCAGGCCGCGTAATCGTCGAGCAGGGCGACGAGCGGCAGGGCGTCGACGGTGGCCACCGGCTCGCCGCGCAGCGCGGCGCGGATACCCGGCATGCGGGCCGCGATCCGGGAGCGCTCGGACAGTTCGTGGTGGCTCAGGCCCTGCTGCTCGCCGAGGACGATCCGCCGCGAGTGCGTCTGCCGCAGCAGCAGCGCGAGCGCGGTGAACTCATCCGGTTCCAGGGCCGGTAGGTGGACCGAGAAGCTCATCACCGGGCCGGGATCCGCGTCGTCGGTCTCCTCCGACTCCTCGAGCCAGTCGGCGTACTCCTGGCTCAGGTCGTCGAGGGCCTCCTCGTCGTCGAAGGAGAGCCGGCGTCCCTCCGTCGCGGCGCGCAGCGCCGAGACCAGGGCGCGCACCGTCTCCGGGTCCGATGACGCGGTGTACCAGCGGTGCGCGTGATGGCCGATCACGATGCGGCCGGGACGGCCCGTCGTGAGCCGGGCCCGCACCTCGTCGAACTCGGAGGTCGAGAGGTCGGGGAACTGGACGGAGACGGTGACCACGGGGCGGGAGGACTGCACCACCCCATTGTCCCGCTCGGCGCTCTAGGCTGGGGGCATGGCCCTCGAAGGTGATTACGCACAGGAGAAGACGAGCTGGGTCTCCGACCAGCTGGCGAAGATCGACGAGACGGGTACCACCGCCGCGGTGGACGTCGCGGGCAGCAAGGTGGTGCTGTTCACCTACCGCGGCCCCAAGTCGGGCAAGCTGCACCGCCGCCCCCTCATGCGGGTGGAGCACGACGGCGCGTACGCCGCCGTCGCCTCGCTCGCCGGCGCGCCGCAGAACCCGGTGTGGTTCACGGCGATGCTCCGCAACGACGAGGTCCAGGTGCAGGACGGCACGTCCGTCGTCACCGGCCCCGTGCGCGAGATCCACGGTGCGGAGCGCGATCAGTGGTGGGAGCGGGCCGTCGCCGCGTACCCGGCGTACGCCGAGTACCAGGAGAAGACGGACCGCCTGATCCCGATCGTCCTGGTGGAACCGGGCCGCGCCTAGCGGCGTCCCCGCTCCCGCGCGGGTAGATTTTCCAGTGTGAGCCCTGTCGAACCTCCCGCGCACGTCCTGTCCACCTTCGGCTTGGACGAGACCGAGCCGATCGCCCTCGGTGCCGAATGGGACGGCGGCTGGCGGTGCGGCGAGGTCGTGCTCTCGCTCATCGCCGATCACGCGCGCGCGGCGTGGTCGGCGAACGTGCGGGAGGACCTGTACGTCGAGGGGATGCGGCTGGCCCGCCCGTTCCGCGCCACCGACGGCCGCTACGTCGTCTCTGGCTGGCGGGCGGACACCTTCATCGCGGGCTCGGCCGAGCCGCGCTTCGACGAGATCATCTCGATGGCCAACCGCCTGCACGAGGTGACCGCCAAGCTGGAGCGCCCGCGGTTCTTGGCCTCGCCGGTGGTCGCGCCGTTCACCGACGTCGACTACTTCGGCTTCGCCGACCGCGCCGCCTGGGAGGACAAGCCGCTGGCGATGGCGCGCAAGCTCGGCGCCCTCGACGAGACGGAGCCGCACCGGCAGCGCGCCGTCGAGCTGGTCAACGAGCTCGCCGCGCTGCGCACCCCCGTCGAGGCGGCGCCGCAGCTGGTGCACGGCGATCTCGCCAGCTCCGTGCTGTTCGCGGGCGCCGCCGCGCCGGGTATCACCGACTTCACCCCGTACTGGCGTCCGCCCGCCTGGGCGGCCGCGGTGGTCGCGGTCGACGGGCTCTCCTGGGGCGGCGCCGACGACGGCCTGCTCATGCGCTGGAACGACCTGCCCGAATGGCCGCAGATGGTGCTGCGCGCCCTCATCTTCCGGCTCGCCGTGCACGCGGTGCACCCGCGCTCCGAGGCCGAGGCGCTGCCCGGCCTCGAGCACATCGTCGAGATCGGCCGGTGGCTGCTCTGAGCGGTGCTCCGGCGCCGCGGCGGATCCTCGTCGCGCACGGCACCCGCTCGGCCCCCGGCATCGCGACGGTCCGCGCGATCACCGGCGCCGTCGCCCGGCGCACCGGCCCCGTCGAGGTGGCCTTCGTCGACGTGCGCGGGCCGTCACCGTCGCAGCTGCTGCGCGAGGACGGCCGCCCGACGGTGCTCGTGCCGGCCTTCCTCGCCGCCGGTTACCACGTGCGCACCGACGTGCCCCGGCACATCGCGGAGAGCGGGCACCCGGCGGTCACGGTCGCCGCGTCGCTCGGGCCGGACCGAGCGCTGGTCGGCGCACTGCTGCGGCGGCTCGACGAGGCGGGCCGGCGGCCCGGCGACGCGATCGTGCTGGGCGCGACCGGATCGTCCGACCCGGACGCCCGGGCCGACGTGCGAACGATGGCGGCGTATCTCGCGGAGGCCGTGGGCGGGCCGGTCCCGGTGGGCTTCCTCGCCGCCGGAGCCCCGACGGTGAGCGAGGCCGTCGCGGCCGCGCGCGCCCCCGGCACACGGGTGTTCGTCGCCGCGTACCAGCTGGCGGAGGGCCTGTTCCACACCCGGCTCGCCGAGGCGGGCGCCGACGCGGTGGCGGCCCCGCTCGGGACCGCGCCCGAGGTGATCGACCTCCTCGTCGCCCGCTTCGCTCAGAGCCGGTAGTCGCGCAGCGGGATGCGGTCGCCGTCGGCGAGCACGCCCTCGGCGCGCAGGTGTTCGAGCTGTTCGCGCGCGATGTGCGCCGCAGGACGCCCGGTGGCGGGAACGACCCGGTACCAGGGCAGATCCGAGGCGTCGGTGCGCATCACCCAGCCGACGATGCGCGGCGAGCTCAGCCCCACCTCGTCCGCGATGTCGCCGTACGTCCGCACCCGGCCCGGCGGGATCGCCGCGATCAGTGCCCGGACGGCCTCGACCTGCTCCTCGGTGACCCTCGCCATCGGCCTATCCGATCAGGCGGCGCGCGTGCGTGCCGACCGTCTCCGGAATCTCCTGCGCCACCATGTGGTCCGACGGCACCGCGATCACCTCGACGCCGTCCGGCATCGCCGCGAGCTGTGCCTCGGTGACGAAGTGGGCGCGCTCGGCGCGCAGCAGCACCGTCGGGATGGACGACGGTGCGCCGACCGCCGGGCGCGCCAACTCGCCCCAGAGCGCCGCGACGGCGGCGCAACTGATGTCCCACTCCCAGCGGCCGGAGTCCCGGCGCACCAGGTGCTCGGCGATCTCGTCGTCGATGACGGGCTCGGGGACCTGCGCCCAGGCCCCGGAGCGCTTGTCTGACTTCGCCTCCTCGGGGGAGGTGAAGTCGAAGAACTCGATGGTCTGTGCGGCGATCGTGCCGCACAGCTCGGGGGCCAGCTCCTGCGCAGGATCGAGCAGCAGCAGTGCCCGCACGAGATCCGGCCGGGCCGCCGCCAGCCGGCAGGCCAGCGCGCCGCCGAGCGAGTGCCCGATCACCGTGACGGGGCCGCCGCCGTGCCGCTCGACGACGCTCACCAGATCGGCGACGTGCTGCTCCAGGTGCCACGGCGGCGCCCACGTGGACCGCGCGTGGCCGCGCAGGTCCGGCGCCAGCACGCGCACGCCCGCGAGCTCGTCGTCGGCGAAGCGCCGCCAGCGGGCGCCGTGGCCGGTCACGCCGTGGATCGCGAGCACGGTGGGGGTGCCGGGTGTCGTCGGCCCGTAGACGTGGGTGTTGAGCATGCCTCGATTGTGCCCCCTGCGGTGCCGTCGCGAACCTGTCGGTGGGCTGTGATGTGATCGACGGGACGTGGTCGTGAAGGGGGTGCGGGTGAACGCGGGAACGGGCGCTCGGGGATCGGACGGTGCGGGGCGGCACCGTCGTCCGCGGCTGCGCCTGCAGTACACACCGCCGGAGCCCCCGCCGGTGCGCGAGTGGGTCGGCCCCATCGCGGCGCTCGCGGCCCCCGCCACGGGCGAGCTGCCGCTGGACGTGGGCGGCTGGGCACCGTACCGCATCCGCGGCGGTCCCGGCACCGGCAAGACCTCGGCGCTGGTCGACATCGCCGTGGCGAAGCTGACGGACCCGTTCGTCGAGCCCGAGTCCGTGCTGATCCTCACCGGCAACAAGCGTGCGGCGGCCGCGCTGCGGCGCGAGCTCTCCGCCCGGGTGCTCGCCGGCCGCGAGGGCGTGCACGCCTCGGGGGAGCCGCTGGTGCGCACCGTGCACTCGCTGGCGTTCGCCGTGCTGCGGCTGCAGGCCGCGAGCACCGGCAGCCCGCCGCCGCGCCTGATCACGGGCTCCGAGCAGGACGCGGTGGTCCGGGAGCTGCTGCGCGGCAACCTCGAGGACGGCGGTGCGCACTGGCCGGAGCGGTTGCGGCCGGCCCTGGTGACCCACGGCTTCGCGGGCGCCCTGCGCGATCTGTTCGCGCAGGCGGCGCAGCGCGGTGCCGGGCCGGACGAGATCGAGGAACTGGCCCGGCGGTACAACCGCGGTCAGTGGCTCGCGGCGGCCGATGCGCTGCGCGAGTACCAGGAGACCACCCTGCTGCGCGGCTCCGTCGGCCTGGCCGGGCCGCAGGCGGTGGCACCCGCGGTGGACGCGGCGGAGCTGATCGACGCCGCCGTCACCGCCCTGGCCTCGGACGATGCCCTGCTCGCGCAGCAGCGCGAGCGCATCCGCTTCCTCCTGGTCGACGACGCGCAGAATCTCGATCCGTTGGCCTCGGCGCTCATCCGGCTGCTCGGCACGGGCACCGAGCTCACGGTGATCGCGGGGGATCCGGATCAGGCGGTCAACTCCTTCCGCGGTGCCAGCACCCGCTTCCTGCAGAACCTCGATGTGACGCCGGAGCGGGACGTCCTGCTCGAGCGCAGCTTCCGGTTCGGCGAGGAGGTGGCGGGCGCCGTGAACCGCATCTCCGCGCGGCTGCCGCACCGGTTCGGGGCGGTCGCCCCGGAGCGACCCCGGCCCGGTTCCGCTGCGGTCCGGCTCTTCTCCACCCCGGCCAAGGAGGCCGATGCGATCGCGGCGATGCTGCGGCGCGAGCACGTCCTGGGCGGCGTGCCCTGGGAGGAGATGGCCGTCGTCGTGCGGTCTGTCTCCGCGTCGATCGCGCCACTGCGGCGCGCGCTGGCGTACGCGGGCGTGCCGGTCACCGTCCCCGCGGACGACGTGCCGCTCGCCCGGCAGCGCGCCGTGCACGCGCTGCTGCTCGTGCTGCGCACCGCCGTCGCACCGGACGGGCTCGATCCGGCGGAGGCGGTCACCCTGCTCTCGGGCCCCGTCGGCGGCGGAGATCCGCTCACCCTGCGGCGGGTGCGGCGCGCGGTGCGTCGCGCCGATCCGGCGGAGGAGCGCGGTTCCGCGGAGATCCTCACCGCGGTACTCACCGGCGCGGCCGAATTCGCGCCCTACAAGGCGGTGCTCACCGAACTCGAGGCCGAGCCGGTGGAGCGGGTGCTCGCCGCCGTCGGGGCGGCTCGCGCCGCGGCGGAGCACGGCACGGTGGAGGAGGTCCTGTGGGCGGCCTGGGCGGCCACGGGCCTCGCCGCCCGCTGGGGCGCCCTCGCGCTGCGCGGCGGAACGCTGGGGGAGCAGGCCGACCGCGATCTCGACGCGGTGATGGGACTGTTCGACTCGGCCGCCGACTTCACCGACGCGCTGCCCACGGCCTCCGTCGGCGCCTTCGTCGAGTACCTCGAACAGCTGCAGATCCCGCGCTCGGACCGGGCGCGGGGCCGCAGCGGGCAGGCCACCGTCGCCGGTGTCACGCTGCTCTCGGCGCACAGCACCGTCGGTCGCGAGTGGGAGGTGGTCGCCGTCGCCGGCGTGCAGGAGGGGCGCTGGCCGAACCTGCGACGCCGCGGCGGCCTGCTCGGCACGGACGAATTGGTGGACGCCCTCGACGGGATGGATCCGTCGGTGCTGCCCACGGTCTCGCGGTCGCTGCCGCTGCTCGCGGAGGAGCGCCGGCTAGTGCTGGTCGCCTGCTCGCGGGCGCGCCGCACGCTGCTGATCTCGGCGGTGGACACCGCCGACGGCGACGGAGATCTGGTGCCGTCCCGGTTCCTGCAGGGGATCGCACCGTCGGGGGACGAGGACCCGGAGACCTACACACCGGCGGTGGAGAGCGCACCGTCGGCCTCGCTGGACCTGCGCACTCTGGTGGCCGTGCTGCGCACGGCCGTGTGCGATCCCGCACGCGATCCCGAGGACCGTGCCCACGCCGCACGGCAGCTGGCGCGCCTCGCCGCCGATCGGGTGCCCGGCGCCCACCCGGACAGCTGGTACGGCATGGCCGGCGCGAGTACCGACGATCCGCTCTGGACCCCCGAGGACGGTCCCGTGGCGCTCTCGCCGTCGAACGTGGAGTCGCTCTCGGCGTGCGCGCTGCGCTGGATGCTCGAGCGGTTCGGCGGCAGCGACGGCGATTCCGCCAAGCAGGCCACCGGCAACCTGGTGCACACCCTCGTGCAGGCGGTCGCGGGCCGCATCCCGAAGGACGAGGTGACCCGTTCGCTGGAGAAGGTCTGGGACCGCGTGGATCTCGAGGCCGACTGGTTCGCCCAACGGGAGCTGGCGCGCACCGAGGAGATGCTCGAATCCTTCCGCGCCTGGCTCGCCGGCAGCCGCGGCGAGCTCACCGAGGCGGGTGTCGAGATCGCCGTCGACGCGGTGATCCCAGGAGATCCCACGGCCGGTGGCGACGATCCCGATGTGCGGATCCGCGGACGGATCGACCGGCTCGAGCGGGATCCGCTGGGCCGGGCCGTCGTGGTGGACGTGAAGACGGGCCGCACCCTGCCCACCCAGGCGGAGGGGCAGGCCCAGGCGCAGCTGCGCACCTACCAGGTGGCGCTGGCGCACGGCGGGATCGACGGTGTCACCGAGACCCCGGGCGGCGGCAAGCTGGTGTACGTCGCCAAGGCGCACAACAAGACCGGTGCCACGGTGCGCGAGCAGGACGCGCTCAGCCCCGCCGACGTGGACGAATGGCTCGGCGTGGTGCGCGAGGCCGCGCGCCGCACCCGGGGGCCGGAGTTCACCGCCACGCTCAACGCCTCGTGCCAGTACTGCGCTGTGGCGTCCTGCTGCCCGGTCGTCGACAAGGGGAGGGCCGTGACCGATGACTGAGGGATTCCCGCACGCCCCGCTGATCTCGGCGGTCGATCTCGCCCACGAACTGGGCCAGGCCTTCGCGCCCACGGAGGAGCAGCGCGCGGTCATCGAGGCGCCGCTCGGCCCGTGCCTCGTCGTGGCCGGCGCGGGCGCGGGGAAGACGGAGACGATGGCCGGCCGCGTGGTGTGGCTGATCGCCAACCGCTACGTCACCCCGGATCAGGTCCTGGGGCTGACCTTCACGCGCAAGGCCGCGCAGCAGTTGATGATCCGCGTGCGCAAGCGGCTCGCCCGGCTGGCCGGTGCTCCCGTCGTGGACCGGATCGACCCGGCGGGGGAGCTGCGGGCGTCGCTGCGCACCGTCGAGCCCGAGATCAGCACGTACCACGCCTACGCGGGCCGGCTGCTGGGCGATTACGGCATGCTGCTGCCGGTCGAGCCGTCGGTGCGGCTGGTCTCCGAGACCGAGCGCTGGCAGATCGCCTACGACGTGGTCACGGGGTGGGACGAGGCACTGGAGCTCGATCGCAACCCGGCGAACCTCACCGAGTGGGTGCTCGGCCTCTCCGGGGCGCTGGCGGATCACCTCGTCACGCCGGATCAGCTCGAGGCCGACGACGACGAGCTCGAACGGCTCATCGGCCTGCTGCCGCCCGGGCCGCGGCAGCGCGCCGCGCCCAACGCCGCGCTCCTCAAGGCCGCCGAGGTGCAGGAGCAGCGGCGCCGGCTGATCCCGCTGGTGCGGGCCGTGGCCGCGGAGATGCGCGCCCGCGAGGTGCTCGACTTCGGCAGCCAGATGGGGCTCGCCGCGCAGCTCGCCCTCGCCAATCCCGATGTGGCGGGGCTGGAACGGGCCCGGTTCGGCGCGGTGCTGCTCGACGAGTACCAGGACACCGGGCACGCGCAGCGGATGCTGCTCGCCTCGTTGTTCGGCGGGCCGTCGGGCGCGGCCGCGGTCACGGCGGTGGGCGATCCGATCCAGTCGATCTACGGCTGGCGCGGCGCCTCCGCGGCGAACCTGCCCCGCTTCGCCACGGACTTCCCCCAGGCCGACGGGAGCCCCGCACCGCGCCGCGAGCTGCTCACCAGCTGGCGCAACCCGACCAGCGCACTGAGCCTCGCCAACGCCGTCTCGGAGGACCTGCGCAGCCGCGGCGTCCCCGTCTCCGAGCTCAAGGCCCGGCCGGATGCGCCGGAGGGCGATCTGCGGATCGCGCTGCACTCCACGGTGATCGACGAGCGCGACTGGGTCGCCGACGCCATCGCCGAGCAGTGGCGCGGGCGCATCGACGCGGGGGAGGAGCCGCCGACGGTCGCGGTGCTGGTGCGCCGCAACGCGGACTCCGCGGGCATCGCCGCGGCCCTGGGCGAGCGCGGCGTGCCCGTCGAGGTGGTCGGCCTCGGTGGCCTGCTGCACACGCCCGAGGTGCAGGACGTGGTGGCGCTGCTGCGGCTCGCGGTCGAGCCGCTCGCCGGTACCGCCGCGATGCGCCTGCTCACCGGCCCGCGCTGGCAGCTCGGCGCCGCCGACCTGCGGGCGCTGTGGAACCGCGCGCGCCGGATCGCACACACCACCGGGCGTGCGGCCACCGGTGCCGTCGCCACGTCCGAACAACTCGACGCCGCGCTGGATGCGACGCTGCCCTCGGAGAGCCTCGACGCCGCGGGGCTCGGCGATGCGATCGCCGATCCCGGGCCCGACGGGGACTACTCGGCGGCGGGCCTGGCGAAGATCCGTTCCCTCGACCGCGAGGTGCGCCACGTGCGCGAGCGCCTCGGGCACCCGCTGCCCGAGGTGGTGGCCGAGGCCGAGCGCGTGCTGGGCGTGAGCATCGAGACCCGGATCCGCGCGTCCCGTCAGCTCGGCGGTCGTGCGACGGGCCGCGAGCACCTCGACGCCTTCGCCGACGTGGTGGTCTCCTACGCCGAGCGGCCCACCGCCACGCTGCCCGGGCTGCTGGGCTTCCTCGCCGCTGCGGAGAAGGTGGAGGGCGGACTCACGCCCGGCGACGTGGAGGTCGCCACGGACCGGGTGCAGGTGCTCACCGTGCACTCCGCGAAGGGGCTCGAGTGGGACGTGGTGGCGGTGCCGCACCTCTCGGAGGGCATCTTCCCGTCGAACCGCGCGCTGCCCACGTGGCTCTCCACGCCCGCCGAGTTGCAACCGAATCTGCGCGGCGATCTGGCCGAGCCCGGTGAGACCGACGGCGTGCCCCGCCTGGACCTCGAGGGATGCAACAACCGCAAGGACCTCGAGGACGCGCTCGACGCGCACCGCAAGGCCCTCAAGGGCATGAACATGCACGAGGACGAGCGGCTGTTCTACGTCGCCGTCACCCGCACGCAGTCGGTGCTCCTGCTCTCGGGGCACTACTGGAGCGAGGACGTGAAGACGCCGAAGGCGCCGTCCCGGTTCCTGGTGGCGGCGCGCGATCACGCACCGGACGCCGTCGGCGAGTGGGCCGGTGAACCGCTGGAGGACGCCCCCAATCCGCTCGAGACCGAGCCGGTCCGGCTGCCGTGGCCGCGCGACTTCCTCGGCGCCCACCGCGCCGACGTGGACGCCGGCGCCGAGCTGGTGCTCGCCGAGCTCGGCCGCGGCACCGTCGACCCCGGGCCGGAGGACCCCGACCCGTACGGCTGGGCCGCGGAGGTCACCGCGCTGCTCGCCGAGCGCGCCCGGCAGGCGCAGGCGGAGCTCGAGGTGGCGGTGCCGCGCGAGGTCTCGGTGAGTCAGCTCGTCGAGCTGCGGCGCAGCCCCGCCACGTTCGCCGGCCGGCTGCGGCGGCCCGTCCCGTTCAAGCCGAACCCGTACGCGCGGCGCGGCACCGCGTTCCACGCCTGGCTCGAACGCCGGTACGGCGCGTCCCGGCTGCTCGACGTCGACGAGCTTCCCGGTGCGGCCGACGGTGACGCCGGAGCGGACGAGAACCTCGCGCTGCTGCAGCGCCGGTTCGAGGAGAGCGAGTGGGCAGGGCGGACCCCCGTCGACATCGAGATCCCGTTCGAGATCGCCGCGGCCGGCACCGTGGTGCGAGGCCGGATGGACGCGGTCTTCCGAGACCCGGGCGGCGGCTTCACCGTCGTCGATTGGAAGACGGGGATGCGGCCGAGCGAGCCCGCGGACGAGCGGGCCGCCGCCGTGCAGCTGACGGCGTACCGGCTGGCCTGGGCGCGGCTGCGTGACGTACCCGTCGATGACGTGCGCGCCGCGTTCTTCTACGTGCGCTCAGGGGAGACGGTGGCACCGTCGGACCTGCTCGACCATGCGGGGCTCGCGAACCTGATCACGAGCGCGGGCGAGGGCTAGTCGCGCTCGCCCCGGTCGCGGGCGATCTTCACGGCCGAGACCAGCATCGGGACCTGCAGGGGAAGGCGGGCGTAGGCGCCCAGCTTGAGCGGCAGGGGCTTGTCCGACCACTGCTGCGCCATGTGCACGTTGGCCGGGAAGACGGCGGCGAACAGGGCCGTCGCGGCCACGCCTCCCAGGCGGCGGGTCCGCGGCGCGGCCAGCAGCGCAGCGGTGGTGAGTTCCGCCACGCCGGAGAGGTGGGTCGCGCGTCGCGGCGCCAACCCCAGGGGCAGGTTCGGCGGCACGATCGAATCGAAGGGCTTCGGTGCGATGAAGTGGAGGACACCCATCCCGGCGAGGGATAGGGCCATGCCGCCGGCGAGCTTGTCGGTTCGGCGGGCGGGGCGGTCTGTGGACACCATTGGCAGATTGTGGCAGATTGCACGACGGCTCCGCCGGACGTGCTAGACCGGACGGGTAAGGACCAGCACTCTCGCTCCGAATCGCCCAGGTAGGTATGTCCGCACGCACCACGTTCCGCAGACGGAGCAAGTCCGAACTGACGGATCTCCCCGACCACGCGCTGGTCAGTGTCCTGCGCATTCCCGCCGGGGACTCCAATCCCTGGCGCGCGATCGGCGCACGCGTCCTCGTCGCGCTCGGCGCCCTGTTCCTCGCCGTGTTCATCGTCTACATCGAGCGGGACGGCTACCGGGACTCCGCCATCGAGGCGGGACTCGACGGCAAGCAGACGCTGACCTTCCTCGACTGCCTCTACTACGCGACCGTCTCCCTCTCGACCACGGGATACGGCGACATCACGCCCGTCACCCAATCCGCGCGCCTGATCAACGTCCTGTTGATCACCCCGCTGCGCATCCTGTTCCTCATCGTCTTGGTCGGTACCACGCTCCAGGTGCTCACGGAGCGGTCCCGCCAGGCGTTCAAGATCCAACGTTGGAGGTCTGCTGTGCACAACCACACGATCGTCGTGGGCTACGGCACCAAGGGCCGGACCGCGGTGAGCGCGATGATCAACGACGGCATGGAGCCGAGCAAGATCGTCGTCGTCGACACCGATCAGGCCGCACTCGAGGTCGCCGAGATCGACGGGCTCGTCACCGTCCGCGGCGACGCCACGAAGGCCGATGTCCTGCGGCTGGCCGGGGCGCCCCGCGCTGCGTCGATCATCATCGGCGCCAACCGCGACGACGCCGCGGTGATGGTGACGCTGACGGCGCGCGAGCTCGCGCCGCGGGCCAAGATCGTCGCCTCGATCCGTGAGTCCGAGAACACCCACCTCCTGCGCCAGTCCGGCGCCGACTCGGTGGTCGTCTCCTCCGAGACCGCGGGCCGCCTGCTCGGCATGGCGACCACCACCCCGTCGGTGGTGGAGATGATCGAGGACCTGCTCTCGCCCGGTGACGGCTTCAACATCGCCGAGCGCGAGGTGACCCGCGTCGAGGTCGGCCGCTCGCCGCGCCACCTGCCGAACATCGTGTTGGGCGTGGTCCGCAAGGGCAATCTCTACCGCGTCGACTCGCCCGCCGTCGCGGTGGTCGAGGCCGGCGACCGGCTGCTGTTCGTCCGCAATGCGGACGTGAAGGTCTCCAACTGACGAAGCGCGTCCCGAAATTCGGGTTCTGCGCGGCTCCGCGGCGATATCCGACCGCGGTGGTGCGCTGAACCCGAATTTCGGGAGCCGTTACTGCCCGGTCGCGGCGGGACGATCGGTGGCGGCGTACTGCGACCAGCTGCCCGGGTAGAGGCGGCCGCCGGGGAAACCCGCGTGCTCGGAGGTGAGCAGGTCGTGGCAGGCGGTGACGCCGGAGCCGCAGTAGGCGATGAAGTCCTCGCCGGGCCGCAGTCCCGCCTCCTCGAACCGGGCGCGGAGTTCCTCGCGGGGGAGCAGCGCGCCGTCGACGAGGTTCTCCCGGCACGGCACGCTGACGGCGCCCGGGATGTGGCCGGCCCGCGGATCGACGGTCTCGTTCTCGCCGCGGAACCGATCCGCGGGGCGGGCGTCGATCACCGGTACGTCCCCGGCGCTCGCCTCGTCGATCGAGGCCAGGCGATCCGCGGGCCAGGGGCGCGGCGTGAAGGTCGCGGCGGCGGGCGTGACGGCCGCGGTGTCGTCGAGCGCTCCGAGTGGACCGTCGAGCAGCGCGGCCGATTCGCCGAGCGCGCGCAGCAGCCACACCAGGCGGGCGGCCATGACACCGCCGGCGTCGTCGTAGGCGACCACCGTCGCCCCGTCGCCGATACCGGCGGCCGAGAGCCCGGCGGCGAAGGCCTCCGGCGTCGGCAGCGGATGCCGGCCCTCGGCGGGTGAGGCGGGCGCGGCGAGGAAGCCGTCGAGGTCGATGTAGACGGCATTGGGCAGGTGGCCGGCGTCGTAGGCCTCGCGGGTGGAGCGCCCGTCGAGGTAGCAACGGGTGTCGGCCAGGATCACGCCGGGGTTGGCCCGCACCCACGCGGCGTCCACGAACGGTTCGATCATGCGGTCAGCCTACGATGATGAGCGTGGCGAAGCTCAGTCTGACCGTGCCCCCGCTCCTGTCCCGCTATCACGTCGACCGCGCCGACGAACTGCGCGCCGATGAGACCGCACTCGATGCCGCCTGGGCGACCGCGAAGGTGCTGCGCATCGACCCGCGCGGCCGCTTCGACCTCGACGGCACCGACCTCGCCTTCGCCCGCGGGCACGAGGTCGCGCCCGCGCGCCCGGCGGACGCGGTGCTGCTGGGCCGGGTCGACGGGGCGATCGTCTTCGCGCTGCGCGTGGAGAAGTTCGACGGCGCCGATCTGCGCATGCGCGGCCACCTGCTCTCGCCGGTCGACTCCGCGCTGCTCGGCCAGGCCCTCGGCATCCTGAACTGGCACGCCACCGCGGGGTTCTCGCCCGTCGACGGTGCGCCGACCGTCCCCGGGAAGGCGGGGTGGGTGCGCGCCACCGCCGACGGGCGTGAGGAGTTCCCCCGCACCGACGGCGCGATGATCACGCTGGTCCACGACGGCGGCGACCACATCCTGCTCGGGCGTCAGCACCAGTGGCCGGAGCGGCTGTTCTCGCTGTTCGCCGGGTTCGTGGAGCCGGGGGAGTCGCTCGAGCAGTGCGTCGCGCGGGAGTTGCACGAGGAGGCGGGGATCGAGGTCGACGAGATCACCTACGTCGCGAGCCAGCCCTGGCCCTTCCCGCGTTCGCTGATGCTCGGCTTCACCGCCCGCGCCTCCCGCGACGCGGCGCTGGACTTCCGCGACGGCGAGATCGCCGAGGCGCAGTGGTTCAGCCGCCTGCAGGTCCGCGACGCCCTCGCCGCGGGCGACTGGAGCACCGACGCCCCCGACGCACCCCTGCTGCTGCCCAACTCCATCTCCATCGCCCGCGCGATCGTCGAGGCCTGGGCGGCCGGGCCCTCGTGAAATCGGCCGATTTCGGCGTGGCGATCCGTAGAGGGGATCGCCGGCCGGAAATCGGCTGATTCCCCGACGCGAGTGCCGTCTCCACCCGGATCTCCACCCGCGGGCCGAGGTCATCGCGACGTTGCGCTCCTAGCGTGTTCCCCATGAGCTACGTACGCGGATTCCTTCCCTGGATCGTCCTGGCGATCGCCTCGTCGGTCTTCGGCTGGCAGTGGGGCGCGGTGGCCGCGTTCGCGGCCGGCGTCGTGCTGCTGAACCAGGACCGCCGCGCCGGACGGCAGCCGGGCGAGCTCGAACTCGGCGGCCTCGCCTACTTCCTCGCGCTCGCTCTGCTCGCGTTCGTCGCGCCGCACTCGCCGCTCGAGGCCTACGCCGGCGCGCTCTCCTCGGCGTGGCTCGCGGTGATCGCGGGCGTCGGGCTCGCGATGGGGCGCCCGTTCACGCTGGCGATCGCTCGGCGCTCGGTCGACGAGCGGACCGCGCGGCACCCGATGTTCCTGCACATCAACACCGTCATCACCGCGGTCTGGGCGGCGTCCTTCGCGACGACAGCACTGCTCGGCGCCACCTGTGTCGTGCTGGGCGAGCCGGAGCCGATGCGGATCGCGGTGCAGGCGCTCGGCTTCGCGGTGCCGGCGATGTTCACCCGGGCGTACGTGGCGCGCATCGAAGGCCGACGGGGCGCGCTCGCGGCGGCCTGACGCCCGAACGCAGAAGTCCGGTCATCCGTTCCCACGATCGTGGAGACGGATGACCGGACTTCGGTCGATCGAAAGGTCAGACGCCGAGCTTGCGCTTGACGTCGGCGAGCGACGGGTTGGTCGCGGTGGAACCGTCGGCGTACTTGACGGTGGGCACCGTCTGGTTGCCGCCGTTCACGCCCTGCACGAACTCGGCGGCCGAGGGATCCTCCTCGATGTTGATCTCGGTCCAGGAGATCCCGTTGGCCTTCAGGCCCGTCTTGAGGCGGTTGCAGTAACCGCACCACGTGGTGGTGTACATCGTCAGCTGGCTCATACAGCTACTCAACCACGCACGGCTCGTGGTTGTTCCTGCAGGTCGCCGCGTGCGCGAGTACCGATCTCGCAGATTTGGCACACTGAAGAGCATGTGGGGAACCGCGAAGAGGTGGGTCGGCGCGATCGGGGCGTTTCTGCTTCTCTGCGTGATCGGGCCCGTGGTCCTGATGTGGATCGGGATCGCGAAGGTCGCCGGCTGGTTCGGGCTGGACGGATACTCGTTCCTCCTGTTGTTCGTCGGGACGATGGCGTCGTCGGATCTCATCGCGACGGTCTCGGCCGACGGGCTGCGCGCCGCGAGCATCGACGAGTGGATCCTCGGAGTGATCGGGACGGTCATCGCCGTGCCGCTCCTCGCGTGTGTCGTCGCGCATGGGTGGGGCGCGCTGTTCCGGCGACGGGACGCGGTGGAGGCATGACCCGCCCGCCCCGGACCTGTCGGACCCGGCTGGAATACTCGACGGTGTGATCGAAGCACTGGACCCGGAGCAGCAGGAGGCGGTTCTCGCGCCGCGCGGACCGGTGTGCGTGCTGGCGGGTGCGGGCACGGGCAAGACCCGCACCATCACGCACCGCATCGCCCACCAGGTGTCCACAGGGCACGTCGCCGCAGGTCAGGTCCTCGCCGTCACGTTCACCTCGCGCGCGGCGGGGGAGATGCGGGCGCGGCTGCGCAGCCTGGGCATCGGCGGGGGCGACGGGCAGCCGGGCGTGCAGGCCGTCACCTTCCACGCGGCCGCGATGCGGCAGCTGCGCTACTTCTGGCCCCGCGCCATCGGCGACACCCGCTGGGAGCTGCTCGACAACAAGTTCCCCATCATCGGCCGCGCCGCCCGCGACTGCGACCTGCGGCCCGAGACCGACACCATCCGCGATCTGCTCAGCGAGATCGACTGGGCGAAGGCGTCCCTGGTCACGCCGGAGACCTACGCGAAGGCGGTCGAGGACGCGGGTCGCACCGCCCCGATGGCGCCCGGCACCGTCGCCGACGTCTACGCGGCCTACGAGCGGCGCAAGACCGACCAGGACGGCAACCGCCTCCTGGACTTCGACGATCTGATCCTGGTCACGGCCGCGATCCTCGAGGACAACCACGTCGTGGCGGAGGAGTTCCGCGACCGCTACCGCAGCTTCGTCGTGGACGAGTACCAGGACGTCACGCCCCTGCAGCAGCAGCTCCTCAACGCCTGGCTGGGCGAGCGCGACGACCTCACAGTGGTGGGCGATGCGAACCAGACCATCTACTCCTTCACCGGCGCCACCCCGAACTACCTGCTCGACTTCACCCGTCGGTTCGAGGACGCCACCATCGTGCGGCTGCAGCGCGACTACCGCTCCACCCCGCAGGTGGTCTCGCTCGCCAACAAGGTGATCGGCGCGGCGCAGGGCCGCGTGGCCGGTACCCGCCTCGAGCTCATCGGCCAACGCCCCGAGGGGCCCGCGCCGATCTATGCCGAGGTCGACGACGAGCCGGCCGAGGCGAAGCTCGTCGCCAAGCGGATCCGCGAACTGCTCGCCAAGGGCGTCCCCGCGAGCGAGATCGCCATCCTCTACCGGATCAACGCCCAATCGGCCGTGCACGAAGCCGCGCTCACCGAGGCGGGGATCCCGTACCAGGTGCGCGGCGGCAGTGCCTTCTTCGAGCGGCCCGAGATCGGTCAGGCCGTGCGCGCGCTCATGGACCGCGCGGGCCAGTTCGGCGGCGTCTCCGGCACCGAACTCCTGACGCTCGTCCGCGGCGCACTCGAGCCGCTGGGGCTCACGGAGGCGCAGCCCGACGGTGCCCGTGCCCTGGAGCGGTGGCAGGCGCTCGGCGCCCTCGTCGACCTCACGGAGAACCTCGGGACGGAGCGGCCGGGGCTGAACCTCGCCGAGCTGATCGGCGAGCTTCGCGCCCGGGCCGAGGCCAAGCATCCGCCCACGATGCAGGGCGTCACGCTCTCGTCGCTGCACGCGGCGAAGGGTCTGGAGTGGGACGCGGTGTTCCTGGTCGGCCTCACCGAGGGCTCGGTGCCGATCTCGCAGGCCATCGCCAAGGGCGATCCCGAGCCGATCGAGGAGGAGCGGCGGCTGCTCTACGTGGGTGTCACCCGCGCCCGCGAGCACCTGCACCTGTCGTGGGCGCTCGCCCGCAACGAGGGCGGGCGTAAGACGCGCAAGCGCACCCGCTTCCTCGACGTGGTCGCCGGCCAGGCGGATGCGGGCAGGCCCCGGCTCGATTCGGGGCCGAGCAAGGGCAAGCGCCGCTCCTCGGACGTCTGCCGGGTGTGCGGCGGCATCCTCGACACCCGCGAGGAGAAGCTCCGCTCGCGGTGCGAGGACTGCCCTTCGGACCTCAACGACGCGCTGGTGGAGGCGCTGAAGATCTGGCGCACCGGTCAGGCCCGCGACCAGCAGGTCCCGCCGTACACGATCTTCTCCAACGCCACGCTGTTCGCGATCGCCGAGCACCTGCCGCGCACCCGAGCGCAGCTGGTGCGGATCAACGGCATCGGCTCGACGAAGATCGACAAGTACGGCGACGAGGTGCTCGCCCTCGTCGCCGAGCACGCCTGAGGCCGGTGCCGCCGGCGGGTCCGGCTCAGATGTCGAGGTCGTCGACCTCGCCGAAGGACTCGCCGCGCTCCATCAGCACGCTGAAGTGCGCGAGGCGCCGCTGGTCCACCGCCGTCGAATCGGTGGCGGCCTGCCAGTAGCCGTACGGCCGCACCTCGCCGCGGGGCAGTCCGCGCTCGCGCCGGAACAGGTCGCGGACCGCGCGCATCTCGGTGCGTTCGCCGGCCGCCCACAGCGTCATGCCCGACGGTGCCCGGCGGGCGGCGTCGAGCAGCGGACCGTCGACGCGGATCACCTCCACCCCCGTGGGTGCGTCGAGCTCGTCGATCACCTCCTGCTGCGCGGTGCGCACGTATGCGAGGCCGCGCGCACCGTCGGGCCACTGCCGGAAGACGGAGTAGAGGGCCGCGACCGCGGAGTCGTCGGCGAGCAGAAGGGCGGGACGCCCGGAGGCGTGGTCGGGCACGAAATGCGGGCGCGGCCCGACGAGGGGCACGACGTCCCCTGGCCGGACCGCCGCGATCCAGCGCATCATGGGGGAGTCGTGACCGTGCCGCAGCACGTCGAGCTCGATCGTCTCGGTCGTGGGATCGAAGGCGCGCACGGTGTAGATGCGCGAGGCGGGCTCGCCGCCGTCGAGCGCGGGGACCGCGAGCCGCACGGCGAGGTTGGGCAGCGTCCAGTCGGCGTGGACGACGGTGCCGCGCAGCGCGCCCCGGATCCGGACGAACGGGCCGGCGACCGCGGTGGCGGACAGGACGGTCAGCGTCAGTGCCTGGATCTCTCGGGTGGCATGGCCCGCGCTGGCGAGGACGGCGCGGGCGCGCTCCTCGGTCGGTGCCTCGGAGTCCGTGGGGCGGTCCGTCATCGGGGTTCCTCTCGTCGCGATCGATCGGTTGCGAGGAAGGCTACCCTAAGATATTAAGTTATGGCGCACACTATGGCGTCGGGAATCGAAAAACCGCAGGTCAAAAATAACTTGTGCGAATACTTTCGTACGCATACTGTGGAACACGACCGCACGGGATGACGCGCGAGGTACGCCCTCGCCCGCCGGAACGTGATTGACCAGCGCGCGAAAGGAGGCAAACGAAATGAACAACGCAATCATCAACGCAAGCAAGCAGTTCACCGCAGCAGAGGGTGGAGTGTTCGCAGCCGTAGCGGTTCGTATCGAGGCCTCCCACGCCCTGCCCGGCCTGTCGTCACGCCTGTGGCGCCTGCGCCAGGAGCAGGCGACGTACGCCGTCGATCACGAACCGCTCACGCGCCCCGTGTGTTCCATGCGACGAGGTTAGGTCTCACGACCCACCTCTTCTCATTCACCACGGGACCCGCCGCCGCGCGGAACCCGTGGATTCGCGGTCTCTCATCATCCCGTCAGGGGTCGAGGGCCGCCACACGGTTCGCGCACTCACCACAGAACATCCCGTGCGCCTGACCGGGCGCCGCTACCGAGGCCACCTGAACCGCAGGTGGAAAGGTGACAAGAAGTGCCGACCATCATGGAGGACCGTCCCGTGGAACGGACCGTCCGCACCATCGATTCCATCAGTATCACCCGACCGACCAGTGTCGAGAACCGTGTGCCCTGCCGTGCCGGTGATCCCGACCTCTGGTTCGCCGAGGCCCCGTCGGACCTCGAGCGGGCCAAGACCCTCTGCGAGACCTGCCCCCTCCAGCGCGCCTGCCTGGCCGCCGCCCTTGAGCGCGGCGAGCCCTGGGGCGTATGGGGCGGCCAGATCTTCGAGCAGGGCGTCGTGATCGCGCGCAAGCGCCCGCGCGGCCGGCCGCGGAAGAATGCGGCCTGAGCGCAGTGAGCCCCGATCCTCCCGAGGATCGGGGCTCACTCGTTTCCGGGACCGGTAGCGCCGCGCTGTGCCTCGTCACTCGAATACCGCGCCCCGGTTGTTCGCGATTCCATTGCCGCCCGACGTGACGCGGCGCACAGTTGATGCACCCGGAATCAGCTGACAGTGAGGACGCCCCATGACCGATCAGACCACCGAGGCGCTGGCGGAGGGCATCGCCCGCTCCCGCGACACCGACTACCTCGACATGGAGGCCCTCCTCACCGACGAGGAGAAGGAACTGCTGGTCAAAGTCCGCAAGTTCGGCGACAAGGAGTTGCTGCCGATCGTGAACGACTACTGGGAGCGCGGCGAATTCCCCTTCGAGATCCTGCCGAGGCTGCGCGACCTGCAGATCGTCGGCGACACCATGACCGGCTACGGCATCACGCCGATGAGCGCCGTCGGGCAGGGGTTGGTCTCCTACGAGCTGGGCCGCATCGACGGCAGCATCGCCACCTTCATGGGTGTCCACGTCGGCCTCGCCATGCAGTCGATCTACATCCTCGGCTCCGAGGAGCAGCGGCAGCGCTGGCTGCCGGCGATGGCGAACCTCGACAAGATCGGCGCGTTCGCGCTCACCGAACCCGACCACGGCTCCGACTCGGTCGCGCTGGAGGCGACGGCCACGCGCGACGGCGACGACTGGGTCCTCAACGGCCTCAAGCGCTGGCCCGGCAACGCGACGTGGTGCGACGTCATCGTGGTCTTCGCGCGCGACACCGGCGACGGCAAGGTCAAGGCCTTCGTCGTCGAGAAGGGCGACCCCGGCTACAGCGCCACCAAGATCGGCGGCAAGGTCTCGCTGCGCATGGTGCAGAACGCCGACATCGTGCTCGATCACGTGCGCGTCCCCGACGACCGCCGCCTTGTGCACTGCAACGGCTTCCCCGACGTCTCCAAGGTGCTCATGGGTACCCGCAACGCGGTCGCCTGGTCATCGACCGGCCACGCCGTGGCCGCCTACGAGATCGCGCTCACCTACGCGCAGCGACGCACCCAGTTCGGCAAGCCGATCGCCGCCACGCAGAGCGTGCAGAGCAAGCTCGTCGAGATGCTCGGCGACGTGACCGCGATGCAGCTCTACTGCATCCGCCTCGGCCGCCTGCTCGATCAGGGCGCCGTCACCGACACCATGGCCGCGCTCGCCAAGTACTTCTGCAGCGTCAAGGCCCGGCACGTGTGTCGCATGGCCCGCGATGTACTGGGCGGCAACGGGATCACGCTTGATTTCCACGTGATGCGGCACCTGTGCGACATGGAGGCGCTGGTCACCTACGAGGGCACGGCGGAGATCCAGTCGCTGCTCGTGGGGCGGGAGGTCACGGGCAGCAGCGCCTTCGTCTGAACCCGCTCGCGCAATCGCGCGAACCCGCCCGCGCGACGTGATATGCATCACAGTGGGATCGCACAGTGCGGTCATGGCCCCCGCCGCGCGGGGGAGAGCGAGAGGCGGAATCCGATGCCCATCGAGCCCATCCTGATGCCCACCGCGACCTCACCGATCCGCGACAAGGTGGTCACCGCCAAGGAGGCGGTGCGGCTCGTGCGCGACGGCGATCACCTCGTGCTCGAGGGCTTCGCCGGGCAGGGGTTCGCGGAGGAGCTCGTGCTGGCCCTGGAGGAGCGGTTCCTGCTCACCGGGACGCCGAAGGACCTCTCCCTGGTCTTCACCGTGGCGCAGGGCGACCGCGGCGAGCGCGGCACCGTGCACCTGTGCCACGACGGGATGCTCAAGCGCGCGATGGGCGGTCACTACGGCATGGCCCCCGCGCTGCAGAAGCTCGCGCTCTCCGGCGAGATCGAGGCGTACAACCTGCCGCAGGGCGTGATCGCCCAACTGCTGCGCGACAGTGGCGCGGGAAAGCCGGGGTTGCTCACCCACGTCGGACTCGGCACCTTCGCCGATCCCCGGCTCGGCGGCGGCAAGGTCAACGACGCCACCACCGAGGACCGGGTGCGACTGATGGAGATCGACGGCCGGGAGTACCTGTTCTACAAGGCTTTCGATCGGCTCGACGTCGCCTTCCTGCGCGGCACCACCGCCGACCCCAGCGGCAACGTCACGATGGAGAAGGAGGCGCTCACGCTCGAGGCGCTCGAGACGGCCATTGCGGTGCACAACAAGGGCGGCCTCGTGATCGTCCAGGTCGAGCGCATCGCCGAACGCGGCTCCCTCAACCCGCGCGACGTGAAGATCCCCGGCGCCCTCGTGGACTGCGTCGTCGTCGCGACCAGCCCCGAGCGGCACACCCAGTCGTGGGGCTCGCAGTACAACCCGGCGATGAGCGGCGAGATCCGGCAGCCGCTGAGCTGGATCGACCCGATGCCGCTGGACCCGCGCAAGGTCATCGCGCGGCGAGCGGCCCTCGAACTGCGGCCCAACTCCGTGGTCAACCTCGGCATCGGCGTGCCCGAGGGCGTCGCGGCCGTCGCCGCGGAGGAGGGCGTGCTCGAATACCTCACCCTCACCGCCGAGCCGGGCGTCATCGGCGGGATGCCCGCCGGCGGCACGGATTTCGGGTCCGCGATCAACGCCGACGCCATCCTCGCGCAGCCCTCGCAGTTCGACTTCTACGACGGCGGCGGCCTCGACGCCGCCTTCCTCGGCATGGCCCAGGCCGACGGTGGCGGCAACGTCAACGTCAGCCGGTTCGGGCCTCGCCTCGCCGGGGCCGGCGGGTTCATCAACATCAGCCAGAACGCGAAGGCGGTGTACTTCCTGGGCACGTTCCTCGCCCCGTCGCGCACGGAGATCGCCGACGGTGCCGTCGTCACCTCCGAGGGGCCGGCGGCGCCGAAGTTCGTGGCGTCGGTCGATCAGCGCACCTTCTCCGGGGAGTACGCGCTGCGCTCCGGTCAGCCGGTCATGTACATCACCGAGCGGTGCGTGTTCCGGCTGACCGAGCGCGGCATGGAGCTCACCGAGATCGCACCCGGCATCGACCTGCAGCGCGACGTGCTGGACCTGCTGGGGTTCGAGCCGGTCATGGACGCCCCGCCCACCGTCATGGACCCCCGGATCTTCCGCGACGATCCGATGGGGCTGCGCGAGGACCTGCTGTCGGTGCCGCTCGAGGCGCGATTCAGCTACGACGAGTCCCGGAACCTGTTCTTCATGAACTTCGAGGGCGTCGCGGTGCGGACCGCGGAGGAGGTGACGCGCGCCGCGGACGAGATCGAGCGGCGGCTCGCCGAGATCGGCCGGCCCGTCAACGTGGTGATCAACTACGACAACTTCGTGCTCGGACCCGACCTCGCGGACGAGTACGCCGCGCGGGTGCGCCGCATGGGCAAGTACTACACGTCGGTGACGCGGTACACGACCTCGGCGTTCCTGCGGCTCAAGCTGGCCGATCACCTCGTCGACCGCGGCCTCGCGCCGCACCTGTACGAGAGCCGGAGTGAGGCCGTCGCCGCGTCGAAGCCGAGCGCGGGGTAGTCGGGCGGGAGCCGGGGTGGGTCAGTCGTCGCCGTCGAGCAGCGGGATCCAGTGCTCGACGATCGCGCGGTACGGCGCCTCCGCCTCCATCTGCGAGCAGATGCCGACCATGCCGAGCAGGACGCGGAAGAGCATCACGTACTCCGGCGGCAGCGCGAGCTTGCGGCCCGTCTGGAACTGCTCGCCGCGCACGTCGGTCGCCGTGTACGCGGCCTTCATCAGCCACTTGCGGGTGAAGTGGAAGCTCTCGGAGCGCAGCGGATCGACGTAGGGCGCGAGGTAGCTGCGGATCTCCTCGGGCGTGATCTCCAGGCGGGGCGGGATGAAGCCCTGGCTGCGCAGCAGCGGGAACAGCGCCTCGTAGTCCTCGTCGCGGGCCAGCCGCAGGATCTTGCCGACGGCCGGCGGGATACCACCGGGGTACTCGGCCACGGCGCCGAAGTCGAGCGCGATGAGGCGACCGTCGGGCGCGATCATGAAGTTGCCCGGGTGCGGGTCGCCGTGCAGGAGCCCGGTGCGGGCGGGGGCGCTCACCTCGAACTCGGTGAGCTTGGACGCCGCGTCGTTCCGCTCCTCCTGCGTGCCGTTCGCGATGACGTCGCGCAGCGGCCGCCCCGCGACCCACTCGCTGATGATCACCGTCGGAGCACTCGCGAAGACCTTGGGCACCTGGATGTTCGGGTCACCGTCGAAGGCCTTGGCGAACTTGCGCTGATTGGTGGCCTCGTACCGGTAGTCCAGCTCGGCCTCCGTGCGATCGGTGAGCTCCTGGACCAGGGACTTCACATCGGCGCCGGGGGTGAGCGGCTTGAGCACGGAGCTGAGGCGGCCGAGGGCCTTGAGGTCGGCGCGCAGGGCCTCGTCGGCTCCGGGGTACTGGACCTTGACCGCCACCTCGCGGCCGTCGGACCACACGCCCCGGTGCACCTGCCCGATGGAGGCGGACGCGGCGGCATCGTCGTCGAAGGAGGTGAACCGATCGCGCCAGCCGGTACCCAGCTGCTGGTCGAGGACCTTGTGCACGGTGGCCGCCGGCATGGGCGGCGCCTCGTTCTGCAGCTTGGCGAGCGCGTCGCGGTAGGGCGCGGCGTACTCGGGCGGCACGGCGGCCTCCATCACGCTCATCGCCTGGCCGAGCTTCATCGCGCCGCCCTTGAGCTGGCCGAGGACCTCGAAGAGCTGCTCGGCGGCCTTGGCCTGCAGCTCCGCGTTCACCTCGTCCTTGTCGGCGCCGGCGAGACGCTTGCCCCAGCCCACGGCCGTGCGGCTGGCCATGCCCAGCGGCAGTCCCGCGAGCTTGGCGGTGCGCTTGGCACTGCCCCGGGTGATCTCGGACACCTGGCCCCCTGAAGTCAACCAGCAGCCTCGGATGCGGGGGCGGTGACCCCGCATCCGCACCCGGGGTGCATGAACCATCGTCGGACGGCGATCGCGCTGCCCTCGACCTCCAAAGTACAGCCGAGCACGTCCGGTGGGTCCGCCGAGCCCCACCGCCCGGCGGCGACGGCGGCCACCTGCTGCGCCGCCACCGCCGCCGTCATCCGCAGGATCTGGGGCGAGGCCCGCCCGGCCCGGCCGAACAGCTGGCACGCCAGCGTGGGCCAGCCGGGGTCGGTCTCGGACCGGTTCCGGTCCAGGCAGCGCAGGCACGGACCCGCGCCGGGGAGCACCAGCGGGCCGATCACGCCGGCACCGTCGCGCAGCACGACGGGCAGGTGCGGCACCCGTTCGCGCATCAGCCGGGCGACCAGCACGGGGTCGGGGGAGAGGAAGTCGGAGAGCACCACCAGGTCCACGCCGCGACCGGCGGGGGTCCAGCTGCGTGCGGTGCCCGCCGTCACCTGCACACCGTCGAGGGCGGCGAGCTCGCCGAGCACCGCATCGGCGACCGACCCGCGCCCGTGCAGGTGGACCTGCAGCGGCGAGCGCGGCGGCTCGGGCTCGAGCAGACCGTGCTCGCCCAGCGCTCCCAGGAGCTCCTCCACGTCGCCCGCCGTCATCCCCAGGTCGGCGGCGCGGCGCTCGAGCTCGCGCGGAGTCCGGTAGGTCTGCAGCCAGCGCAGCAGCCCGGCGACGGCATCCGGGGCGAGCCACGGCGGCGGCCGCAACACCGGGGCTCCGGTGGCCGAGGCGCCCAGCTGCACCAGCGTGGGCGGGCGCACCACGACGGTCAGGAACGGATTCAGACGGTGCCGCATGGTGCGAGCCAAGCACGCCCGTCCGTGCCCCGAGCGCGGAAAAGCCCGGTTATCCACAGGGGATGACCGGGCTTGACCAGGCAGGATGCGCGCCTGCGGGAACTACTCGTCGCCGGACTCGCGTCCCAGGCGTTCGATCGCGCCGATCGGGTCGTCGAGGTCCGACGGATCCGCGCCGGAGGCGTCGCCCAGCATGCGGTCGATGAACGCGGCGGGCGCGTCCAGATCGGAGGCGTCCGGGATCAGGTCCGGGTGGGCCCACACCCCGTCGCGCTCCTCCATCGAGGTCGCGTTGAGGATGCGCTCCCACAGGTCGGCGGCCTCGCGCACCTTGCGGGGGCGCAGTTCCAGGCCGACCAGCGTGGCGAAGGTCTGCTCCGCCGGACCGCCCGACGCGCGGCGGCGGCGCATCGTCTCGCGCAGCGCGGCGGCACTGGGCAGCCGGTCGGCGATCGCCGCGTGCACGACCGTCTCGACCCAGCCCTCGATGAGCGCGAGCAGCGTCTCGAGGCGCTCGAGCGCGGCGGTCTGCTCGGGCGTGGCCTTGGGCTGCAGGGCGGCGCCCTGCGCGGCCATCAGCTCCTCGAGCTTCGCCGGGTCCTGCAGCGCCGTCGGATCGAGGTTGCGGGAGAGCTCCTCGATGCCCGACATGTCGATCGTGATGCCGCGCGCGTACTGCTCGACGGTGTCGAGCACGCGCGAACGCAGCCACGGCACGTGCGAGAACAGGCGCTGGTGCGCGGCTTCGCGCGCGGCCAGGTAGACCAGGATCTCCTGGTCCTTGATGTCGAGGTCCTTGCTGAAGACCTCGATCGCCTCGGGCAGCAGCGCCGCCGTATCGTCCGGGCCGAGCGGCAGGCCGATGTCGGTGCTGGTGAGCACCTCCTTCGACAGCGAGCCCAGGGCCTGGCCGAGCTGCGTGCCGAAGGACACCGAGCCGAGCTGGCTGAACATGCCCATCATGGGCGCCGCCATCTCGCGAGCCTCCTCGGGCATGCTCTGCACCCACGAGCCGGAGATCTTCTCCGCCACGGGGTTCACCAGCCGCTTCCAGGTGGGCAGGGTCTTCTCCTGCCAGTCGACGGGGCTCCACGCCGCCGTCTTCTGCGGGCCGGCGGGCAGCACCGTGGCACCGTCGAGCCAGAGCTGCGCGAGGTGCATCGACTCCTCGACGGCCTGGCGCTGCCCCTCGGAGACCGGCTCGTGCTTGCCGAGGGTCTGCCGCGCGAGCTGCGCCGCCACGGTGTAGTTGACGGGCTCGCCGGTGCCGGCGCCGGGCGCGGTCATGCCCGAGCCCATGCCGGAGATCATCTGGCCGAGCTGGCTGAGCATGTCGCCGAGCTGGGACATGTCGAAGGGCTGACCGGCGCCGAAGGGCTGGTCCCGTCGGCCTTTGCCGTCGTCACCGCCGTCGTCGCCGGAGGAGAATCCGAAGGGCAGGTCATTCATGACTCCACGGTACTGCCCCCGTCCACCGACGGCCGCCCCCTGCGTCACGCTGTGGGCGAACAGGCCGCCGCTACGCTGTGCCGGTGACGGAACGCAGGATCACGACAGCTCTCGCCGCCCTGGTGCCACTGCTGGTGCTCGTGTTGTTGGGCATGTTCGTGACGGTGCCCTACGTCGCCGTCGGTCCCGGCGACACCGCCGACACCCTCACCACCTACGCCGAGCGCGGCGCCGACGGCGAGGTCACCGACCGCAAGGTCATCACCATCGACGGCCTGCCCGTGCACCAGCCGGCCGGGCAGCTGCGCTTCACCACCATCGCCGTGACCGACGGCCTCAACCTCTACGGCGCGCTCGGCAAGTGGATCTCCGGTGCGCAGATCGCGCCGCGCGACGCCTACTACCCGCCCGGCGCCACCCGCGAACAGATCGAGGAGGGCAACCGTGAGCAGTTCACCGGCTCCGAATCCTCCGCCACCGTCGCCGCGCTGCGCTACTTGAAGATCCCCACCGCCATCGGCGTCGTCGGCCTGAGCCAGGGCGGACCGTCGGAGGGCAAGCTGCGCGAGGGCGACGTCCTCGAGTCCGTCGACGGTGCGCCCGTCACCGCCACGGAGCAGGTCGCCGCCGCCCTGCAGGGCAAGAAGAAGGGCGACGTCGTCACCGTCGCGGTCCGTCGGGCCGACGGCGCCGCGCAGGTCCCAGTCACGCTCGGCGAGTCCGAGGGCAAGCCCCGCCTGGGGGTCGTGGTGGGGCAGGTCCCCGCGGACCCGAAGGTCCACATCGGCTTCGGGGTGCAGCAGGTCGGCGGGCCGTCGGCCGGCCTCATGCTCACCCTCGGCATCATCGACCTGGTCGAGCCCGGGGATCTCACGGGCGGTCGCACCGTGGCCGGTACCGGGGAGATCTCCTCGGACGGCAGGGTCGGGCCGATCGGCGGTATCGAGCACAAGCTGCAGGGCGCCAAGCGCGACGGTGCCTCCGTCTTCCTGGTGCCCGCCGCCAACTGCGATGTCGCGAAGTCCTCGCCGCCCGACGGCCTGCAGCTGGTCAAGGTCGACACGGTCGACGGCGCCGTGCAGGCGCTCGCCGACGTGCGCGAGGGGCGCCCCGCGCCGTCCTGCTGACCCGGCGAGTCCGGGGGAGCGGTCAGTCCTCGTCGAAGGTGGCGAGCAGGCCCTGGATCAGGCCGGGCGCGAGCTGATCGGCGCGCAGCAGGTCCGCGTCCGCGAACGGATCGTCGTCCTCGGGCTGCAGCGTGAGCAGCGTGATCCGGTGGCCGTCGCGCAGCACGGCCGCGACCATCCGCGCCGTGCGTCGCTCGGGGTGGCTCTCGGCGGCGGCGCGACCGGCCCGGTCCGCGGCGTCCACGTCGGCGAGGTGCGGCTCGAGCGCACCGTCGAGATCGGCCTCCGCGGCCGGGGGCAGCACGATGATCTCCTGCACCAGCGCGCACCCGACGACCTCCTCGGGCCAGGTGGTGGTGGCGAGCACATGATCGAGCTCCGCGCTGCCGCCGCGCGGGTCGCCGGGCAGCGGCTCCTGCTCGATCACCGTGAGCGAGGCCCCGTCGTCGAGGACGTCGGCCCAGTCCGGCTGGCTGGTGGCGAGCAGCGAGGTCGGGACCAGCCCGAAGAGCTGCGGCGGCTGCCCCCAGCCCTGCGGCTCCACGAATTCGATGGCCTCGCGGGCCGCGCGGCCCAGGGCCGCCTCGTCGAAGGTCTGCTCCGCCTCGTCGTAGCTCACGCGCCCATGATCGCATCCCGCGCCGGGTGGGGTCTCGCGTCGGTGAGTACGCGCGCGTCCCATCTCGGGCAATCCGTACAGTGGACGGCGTGACGACACCTCGTGCCGCGGGCATTCCCACGCTGTCCCGCCGGGCAAAGATCCTCATCGCGTTGGCGGTGGCGCTGCTGGCGTTGCTGCTCATCGGGCCGCGGGTGGTGGACGTGTTCACCGCCTTCCTCTGGTACGGCTCACTCGGCCATGCGGGCGTACTGCGCACGGTGCTGCTCTCGCGCTTCGGCCTGTTCGTGGTGACGGGTCTGGTCCTGGCGCTGTTCACGTTCGTCGGCATGTGGCTGGCGTACCGCGTGCGCCCGGCCTTCCTGCCCTCGCCCACGGACGATCCGGTGGTGCGCTACCGCGCCGTGGTGATGAGCAAGCTCAAGACCTTCGCGATCGTCCCGGCGCTGCTCATCGGCCTCATCGCCGGCATCTTCGGGCAGGCGTCGTGGCAGCAGGTGCTGCTGTTCTTCAACCGGCAGAGCTTCGGCCAGACCGACGCCGAGTTCGGCAAGGACATCGGCTTCTACGCCTTCACGCTGCCCTTCATCGAGTTCGTCCTCGGCTTCCTGTTCGCCGGGCTGATCCTGATGTTCCTGGCGAACCTGGTCACGCACTACGTCTTCGGCGGCATTCGGCTGGCGGGCCGCGAGGGCTCGCTCTCGCGCGGTGCGCGCATCCAGCTCGCGGCGATCGCGGGCGTGTTCCTGCTGACCAAGGCCGTCGCCTACTGGTTCGACCGGTACGGCCTGGTGTACTCGAACCGCTCGCCGATGTTCACCGGCGCCAGCTACACCGACATCCACGCGATGCTGCCGGCGAAGGCGATCCTGACCGGTATCGCGATCATCTGCGCGGCCGCCTTCTTCTTCGGCATCGTGCTGCGGGACCTGCGCGTCCCGGCCGTCGCGACGGTGCTCATGCTGTTCTCCTCCCTCGTGGTCGGCGTGGGCTGGCCCACCGCCGTGCAGACCTTCTCGGTCGGCCCGAACGCGGAGAAGGAGCTGCCGTACATCGCGCGCAACATCGCCGCCACCAGGGAGGCGTACGGGCTGACGGACGCCAAGTACGAGACAGCCGACTCGAAGGCGTCCCCGGAGGCACTGCAGACGCTCACGGCCAAGGACGCGCCGTCGCTGCAGAACGTGCGACTGCTGGACCCGAACGTGGTCTCGCCGGCGTTCGCCAACTTCGGCAAGCTCAAGGACTACTACAAGCTCACCGACAAGCTCTCGGTCGACCGCTACGACGTGGGCGGCAACCTCTCGAACGTGCTCCTCGCTCCGATCGAGTTGAACCCGGAGGAGACGCCCACCGACTGGACCTCGCGCCACATGGTCTACACGCACGGCAACGGCCTGCTCACCGCCCCTGCGGGCCAGGTCGACCAGGTGGTCAGCGAGAGCGGTAAGGACGCGGTCGCCAACGCCAACGCGGGTGGTCAGCCCGTGATCACCCGCAACGGCATCGCGGGCAAGGCCACCGTGTCGCAGCCGCGCATCTACTACGGCGAGGTCATCGGCTCGGACCCCGACTTCTACTCGGTCGTGGGCAGCACGGGCGATCCGCGCGAGCTCGACAGCGACACCGAGCGCTCGCGCTACGAGGGTGAGGGCGGCGTCGGCATCGGCAACTGGTTCACCCGCCTGGCCTACGCGATCAAGTTCACCGAGCGGAACATCCTGCTCAACGGCAACATCGGCCCGGACTCGAAGATCATCTACCAGCGCGATCCGCGTGATCGGGTCAAGCAGCTCGCGCCCTTCCTGACGGTCGACACCAAGACCTACCCGATGGTCGACTCGCGCACCGGCCGGATCCTGTGGGTGGTCGACGGCTACACCACGCTGCCGAAGTACCCCTACGCGCAGCAGACCTCGCTCTCGGACGCCACGGGCAGCCGCCAGCAGGCGGCGCCCGGCCAGCAGGGGCAGCGCCGCCAGGTGGACGAGAAGGTGGGCTACATCCGCAACTCGGTCAAGGCGACCGTCGACGCCTACGACGGCTCGGTGCACCTGTACCAGGTCGACGAGTCGGACCCCGTCCTCAACGCGTGGAAGAACGTCTTCCCCGGCGTGGTCGAGCCGAAGAGCGCCGTCCCCGCCGAGGTCGAGAAGCAGTTCCGCTACCCGCAGGACCTGTTCGAGGTGCAGCGCTTCCTGCTGCAGAAGTACCACACGACGGACGCGAACACCTTCCGGCAGCAGAACGACCTGTGGCAGGTCGCGGCGGCCCCCGGCGAGACGCCGGACAAGGACGGCCTGCAGTCGCCGTACTACTCGGTCGCGGCAGCTCCGGGCGGCGGCGCGGCGCGGTTCCAGTTGTCGTCGGTCCTGCAGCAGAAGGACCAGGCGTACATGGCGGCGTACGTCTCGGTGGCCTCCGAGGGCGAGGACGCCGGCCGGCTCGTGGTGCGCGACGTGCGCGGGCTGCCCGGCCGGCAGACCCCCGGCCCGGTGTGGGCGGTCGACCTGATCACGGGCTCCCAGGCGGTGGCGAACGACAAGGCGAACATCCAGGCGCTGAGCCCCAAGTACGGCAACGTGCAGGCGATCAGCCTCGCGAACGGCGGGCTGACCTACCTGTGGCCGATGTACGCCCAGGGCCAGGGCGGGAAGACGGCACCGAAGCTGATCAAGGTGCTCAGCCTCAACCCCGTCACGGGTGGCGCGGGCTACCGCACCACGGTTGCGGCGTCGCTGTCCGACGCGGGCTACAAGGGCGTCGACGCGGCGCTCGCCACGGCCGCCACGGGCGTCTCCGGCCCCACGCAGGGGCAGACGGTGCCCGGTGGCGGTGGTCAGCCCGGCCCCACGCCGCCCACGGAGGCGACGGTGCCCGGCGCCGAGACCCCGGAGGTGAAGGCCGCGGTCAAGGAGGTCTCCGACGCCTGGGGTTCGGTGCTCTCGGCGCAGCGTTCCGGCGACCAGGTCGCCGTCGGCCAGGCCATGAAGCAGCTCGGCGATGCGATCACCAAGCTGCAGGCGGCCGAGGCGAAGGCGGGCGGCGGCAACTGATCTCAGCTCTCCCGGCCGGGGTGGCGACACCCGCCCCGGCCGGGGAGACGAGCGTCACGTTCAACTGATTTGCACATCGTGAGCGCATTCCAGTAACGTGGTGTTTACCCGACGCGGGGTGGAGCAGCTCGGTAGCTCGCTGGGCTCATAACCCAGAGGTCGCAGGTTCAAATCCTGTCCCCGCTACTAGGTCGAAGGCCCCCGGAGAAATCCGGGGGCCTTTCGCATTCCCGGGGTCTCCCGTGCTGATGGGTACGGTCGGGGCGTGGCCACCGAACTCCAGCGGATGCTCGCGGGTGAGCGCTACCGCGACAGCGATTCCGAGCTCGTGGCGATGCGGCGGTCCTGCGGCCGGTTGCTCGACCGGTTCAACGCCTCCGCCGCGGACGACAATGAGAAGCGCTCTCAGATCCTCCAGGAGCTCCTCGGCGGCATCGGCGAGGGTTCCTGGGTCATGCCGCGGTTCCAGTGCGACTACGGCGCGCACATCAGCATCGGCGCCAACAGCTTCCTCAACTACGACGCGATCCTCATGGACTGCGCGCCGATCAGCATCGGCGACGACTGTTCGATCGGGCCCCGCGTGCAGTTGCTCACTGCACTGCACCCCGTCGAGGATCACGCCGCCCGTCGGGCGCGGTGGGAGACGGCCCTGCCGATCACCATCGGCGACAACGTGTGGTTCGGCGGCGGGGTCATCGTCTGCCCGGGGGTGACGATCGGCCGCAACACCGTGATCGGCGCGGGCAGCGTCGTCACGCGCGACGTGCCGGATCACGTCGCCGCCGCAGGCAACCCGTGCCGCGTGATGCGGGAGCTGCCCGCCGAATGACTACCCGCCGGCGCGCACCTCGGCGACGCGCTGCCGGACGGCGGGCGCCACCTCCTCGACGAACCGGCGGCACTGCGCGTAGTCGTCGTCCTCGGCGCCGAAGACGAACGTGTCCATGCCGGTCTCCACGACCAGGCCGGTCAGCCGCTCGGTCCACTGCTCGACGGTGCCGTGGAAGGGTTCGTCGGACCGGGCGTCGTCGATCGAGCCGAAGATGTTGTAGAGCCGCCGGATCGACGCGGGATCGCGGCCGGCGGCGCGCGCACCGTCGTCGATGGCGGCGTGCCGCTCGGGCAGGGTCTCGGGCGGGAAGAAGGAGTTCGACGGTGCCCAGCCGTCCGCGTGCCCGCCGAGGTGGCGCAGCAGCTTGGGCCCGCCCACGCCGAGCCAGATGCCGATGTCGTGGGCCGGGCGCGGGCCGGGGTGCACGCCGGCGAGACGGTAGTGCTCGCCCGAGAAGCGCACGGAGCGTTCGCCGGACCACATCAGGCGGATCACCTCGACGGCCTCCTTGAGCGCCCCGGCGGCCTCGCCCGGCGTGCGTGCGGGCCCGCCCATCGCCTCGATCGCGGGCCAGAACGCGCCGGCACCGAGGCCCAGCTCGAACCGTCCGCCGGAGAGCAGGTCCAGCGTGGCCGCGGCCTGCGCCAGCACGGCGGGCGGCCGCAGCGGGAGGTTCGCGACGTCGGGGAAGACGCGCACCTGGTCGGTCCGCTCGAGCAGGGAGCCGATCAGCGTGAACGTGTCGACGAAGGCCTGCTGATAGGGGTGGTCCTGCACGCCGAGGAACTCGACGCGACCGTCGGCGAGTTGCGCGAGCGCGAAGCAGTTCTCCAGCGCCGCGGCGGACGGGGTGACGAAGAGCCCGAATTCGACGGGGCGGCCGTAATCCATGCCGCCAGCCTAGGCTCCGCCGGCGCGCTCAGCAGCGGTACGAGTTGTCCGCCCCGACCGACTTCACGGTGGGCTTCTTCGCTCCCGTGCAGGTGATGGTGTTGTCGTGCCCGCTGACCTCGCCGCGCTTGCACGCGGAGGTGAGGACGAGCGCGTTGTCGGAGCCGACGACCTCCACGTCGTCGTCACAGGCGAGCGTGCGCACCTGGTCGTGCTTCTACACCATCCGGATCGGGGCGAATCGGACGCCAGCAGTTCCGATCAGCCTGATCGGGACGGTTCCGATCCTGTGACGTGATCGGCAGAGTGGCGTGTCATATCCGGACGAGTCCCCTCGTCCGCCTCAGCCGCAGGAGACCAGCATGCCCACCCTCGTCATCGTCGCCTTCGTCGGACTGCTCGGGCAGCTCGTCGACGGGAGCCTCGGCATGGCCTTCGGCGTGACCGCGACGACCTTCCTGGTCGCGCTCACGACGCTCTCGCCCGCCGCGATCAGCGCGACGATCCACCTCGCCGAGATCGGCACCAGCGCCGTCTCGGGCGCCTCGCACTGGCGCTTCGGCAACGTCGACTGGAAGGTCGTGCGGCGCATCGGCATCCCGGGTGCGATCGGCGCCTTCGCCGGTGCGACGGTGCTCTCGAACCTCTCGACCGAGGTCGCGAAGCCCCTGATGTCGGTGATCCTGCTGCTGCTCGGCCTGTACGTGCTGCTGCGCTTCACCTTCCGCGGCATCGACACCAAGAATCTGGGGCGGCCGCTCAAGTCCCGCTTCCTCGCACCGCTGGGCCTCTTCGGCGGCTTCGTCGACGCCACGGGCGGTGGCGGGTGGGGCCCGGTCGGCACGCCGGCGCTGCTGGCCTCGGGCCGGATGGAGCCGCGCAAGGTGGTCGGCACGATCGACACCAGCGAGTTCCTCATCGCGCTGGCCGCGTCGCTCGGCTTCCTCGCCAACCTCGGCGGCGAGGGCGTCAACTTCGCCTACGCGGGCGCCATTCTGCTGGGCGGCGTCATCGCCGCGCCCTTCGCCGCGTGGCTCGTGCGGCACTTCCCGCCCCGGCTGCTGGGCGCGTCGGTCGGTGGCCTGATCATCCTCACCAACGCCCGCACCCTCGTCGGCAAGAGCGGCCTGGCCCTCGAACCGGGCACGCAGCGCGTGGTCTACATCCTGATCGTCGCCGGCTGGATCGCGGCCTTCGCGTACTCCTTCGTCCAGTACCGGCGGGACGCCGTGCTCGAATCCGCCGACTCCATCAGCGATCTGGCCGCCCGTAACGCCGGCGCGGTCGAGGATCCGAAGGCGCCCGTCCCGGCCTGAGCCCCGGAACCCGTGCGGTGGATCGCGTTCGCTCGGCGGACACGATCCACCGCACGCGCGTGTGCGGACGTACGGTGCAGTGATGGACGTCCGGATCGCCGACCCCGCCCGCGACGCGGCGCTCGTCGCCGCCCTGCGCACCGCGTGGGCGGCCACCTCGGGGGCCGGACCGGCGGAGGAGGACGACGGCTTCGTCGACCGGATCCGCGACTGGTGGGTGCGCGAGCGCCGCACGGTCTTCCTCGCCGGTGACGCCGGACGCCCCGGTGCGACGGGGATGGTCACCCTGCACGAGTACGTCCGGATGCCCACGCCCGGCACGGATTCGAGCGCATGGGGCTACCTCGGGCACCTGTTCGTCCTCCCCGCCGTCCGCAACCGGGGCCACGGCCGCGCGCTGATCGCGGCGGTGCAGGAGGAGGCACGGGCCCGCGGGTACCGCCGGCTGGTCCTCTCGCCGAGCGCGCCGTCCGTCCCGCTGTACCGCCGCAACGGCTTCCGTGCGGCGGACGAGCTCATGGTGTGGGAACCGGGCCCCGGGTCCACGTCGTGATCGATCGCGGGCCGATACCGCGGTCCAGCGCCCGGATCAGCACGGCGCATCCGATCCCGGAGAGCACCATCCCGATGGCGAAGGTCGGCGCGTAGCCGAGTAGATCGCCCGAGACGCCGCCCGCGAACCCCGCGGCGCCCTGCGCGGCGACCACCGCGCACGCCAGCAGCGTGTAGTCCGCGCCCGCGTACTCGCGTTCACTCGCGTCCATCATCAGGGTGAACAGCGCGACGGTGGCCGCGCCGCCGAAGACGTGCTCGGTGAGGTTGGCGGCCACCACCATGGGGAAGCCGCCGATCCCGAGGGCCGCCACCACGTACAGCGCGATCGTCACCGTCTGCGCCACGCCGCCCAGCAGGAGGGCCGAGCGGCGCCCGTGCCGGAACGCCCACCAGCCGCCCAGGGCGGAGCCCAGGAGCGCGCCGGTGGAGTTGAGGGCGCCGCTGACGAGCGCGATCTCCTTGAGCGCCAACCCGGCGTCGTGCAGGAACGGACCGGCGAGGGAGGAGACCATCGCGTTGCCGAACTTGTAGGCGGCCAGGAGGGTGATCAGGGCGATCACCCCGGGTCGGCGCAGCCGGTGCCACCAGGCGGCGCGCAGGCCCCCGGCCGGCAGGGGAGGGGCGCGATGCGGTGCGTCGTCGGCGCGATCGTCGGGCGCCAGCAGCGCGACGGGGACCGTGCAGAGCAGAATCGCGCCGCCCAGGGTGAGCAGCAGCACCCGCCAGCCACCGTCGGCGTAGATCCAGAGCAGGCCTCCGCCGCCCGCGATCATGCCGAGCCGGTACGCGCCGGTCTGGATGCCGTTGCCGAGGCCGCGCTCGCGGGGCCCGAGCAGCCGCACCGCCAGGCCGTCCGTGGCGATGTCCTGCGTGGCGGAGAGGAGGTTGATCGCGGCGATGGCGACGAACAGCCACCGCAGGGAGCCGGCGAGATCGGTGGCGGCGAGGGCGAAGGCGATCCCGGCGGAACCGAGCTGGGTGGCCAGGATCCAGCGGCGGCGCGTGCCGATCCGATCGACGGCGGGCGCCCAGAGGAACTTCAGTCCCCACGGCAGGTAGAGCAGGGAGGTGAGGCTGATCGCGGTGAGCGAGAGGCCCGCATTGCGCAGGAGGACGGGCACCGCCTGGGTGAAGAAGCCGAAGGGCAGCCCCTGGGCGAAGTAGAGCCCTGTCAGCAGCAGGAGCACGCGCAGTCGCACTCAGCGATTCTGGCAGGAGGGAGCGGAGGAGGCGAGGGCGGGACGCGAAAACGCCTGTGGCGGCCGATTCACGAGGAATCGACCGCCACAGGCGTAGATCGTGGAGCGGGTGCGACGTCAGCCGCGGCCGCCGCAGCTCGGCCACGCGCCGATGCCCTGCGAAGCGAGGACGTTCTCGGCGACGCGGATCTGCTCGCCGCGCGAGGCGTTGTGCGGCATGCCCGAGCCGCCGTTGGCGCGCCAGGTCGACGGGCTGAACTGCAGGCCGCCGTAGTAGCCGTTGCCGGTGTTGGTGTTCCAGTTGCCACCCGACTCGCAGGCCGCGATGGCGTCCCAGTTCACGCTGTCGGCGTTGGCGGCACCGGTGCCGAAGGCAACGGGAGCGGCGACGATCGCGCCGGAGACGGCCATCATGCCCAGGGTCTTGCGGATGTTCTTCAAGGGGTTCCTTTCGCCGTTGCGCATGCCAGGACACAGCCCGATTGGGGCGGAGGTGTCGGGGAAAGACATGGACCGTGCCTTCTCTGTCGGGCACGGCAGTGGGCTGAGGAGGATCGCTCAACCTGCCTCGGCGACGTGGTGCGTCACACGGAGGCGGTCCGGCGCCCGAGGAAGATGTACTCGTTACGGCGGCGGGCCCACACATACGCGGTGGTTCGTGGATTCAGTTTTGTTCCCGTGACCGGGTCGAGATGAACACTAGGGGCCTCACGGCACGGTGTCACCCTCGCCGCGAGACGGTCGCGGTTTGATAACGGATCGGTCACGATAGGCTGTGAGGTCCGTAAGACCTGGTCACCCCGACGATCGCTAGCAATAGCTCGCATAGGCAATGACCTGCAGAAAGTGATGGCAATCACAGGAAAAATGTGGGCCCGGTCACGTCGCCGATGGTTACGGAACGGTGTACGCGATCGGCGCGAATGCAACGACCGTAACGCCGCAGCGGCGGCGGAGACGGCCTCTCGCCGTCACCGCCGCCGCTCGGGTGGGGTGCTTCCCCGCGCCTAGGAGGGCGTGCCGACCACGTCCTCGTCCCGCGGATCGACGACGCCCCGAGACGTCGTCGCCGCCCCGTCGCCGGCGCCGAAGCGGCGCAGCACCGCGTCGCGGTAGGCGGGGTAGCGGCCGTCGGCGATCGCGCGCCGCGCTCCCGCGGTGAGCTCCGCCAGGTACCGCAGGTTGTGCCGCGTCACCGCCTGCACGGCCGACGGGACGTCGGTGCGGTAGAGGTGGTGCAGGTACGCCCGGTTCAGCCCCGACGGTGCGCCGTCCGCGGCGAGCGGGCGCACGTCGCCCCGGCTCGACGGTGCCGAGAGGCTGAGCGGGCCGTCCGGTGTGAGCGCGATGCCGCGCGCCGCCAGCTCCTGCGGAGCGGCCGACTCGATGAGGTCGATGCCCGCGTCCACCGCGTGCAACAGGTCCTCGGGCCCGCGGACGCCGGCGACGTATCGCGGCCGCTGCGCGCCCAGTGCCTCGACGAGCGTCGCCAGCGCGGTGCGCGCCTCCGGGGCCGCGACGCCACCGAGGAACCGCACGCCGCCGAAGCCCAGGCCGCCCGAGCGCACGTCCTCCTCGTGCCGGGCGAGCAGCTCGCGCACCGCCGCCCGGTCCTGCGACAGGCGCAGCGGAACACTGGCCCACAGCGACGTCTCGCCGCGGCGCAGCGCCGTCAGCCAGTTGTGCTCCGCCAGCGCGCGTCGCGCACCGGTGCCCGACGCGGGGGCGAACACCACATCGCCTCCCAGGCGGTGTGCGGCGGTCACCGCGCTCTCGGGATCGGACGACGGCGCGGAGACGTCGACGAAGAGCGGCAGGTCCCACCCGGCGAAGGCGGCGAGGCCGCCGGCCTCCTCGATCGTCTCGGCGCCGGGGTGCACCTTCAGTCGCGTCCCGTCGACGGTGACCGCGTCGGCGCCGAGCGCGAGCGCCGAGGCGGGATCCACGCCGGGGATCGCGGCGAGCGGCGCGGAGGCGACGAACGCGGGGGTGGCGATCGTGCGGTGCGCCGTGTGCAGGGTGCCCGAGCGGGCGCCACCGTCGGTGGACCCGATCTCGAATCGCACCGGGTCGGTGACGGAGTCGGCCTGGAGCCGGGCGTGCGCGGAGAGGGAACGGTAGTCCGAACGCAGTTCCGAGAGCTCGGCGGCCAGCGCGCGGTTGCTCGCCCGCAGTTCGGCGATCTCCGCCGTGCTGCGCGGACTCGCCTGCGGTGCACCGGTTCCGGCCGCGGGCGTGAGCAGGACGGGCCCACCGGCCGCCCCGGCGTGCGGTACGCCGGCGTGCGGTGCCGCGCGGCCGCGCCGGAGCGGCGCCGGCGCCGGCCCCGCGACGGGGACAGTCGCGGCCGCCGTGATCGGGGCCGTCTTCGCCTCCGCCGACGTCGGGACGTCCTGCGGTGCAGCGGTGTCCGCCGGCGCGCAGGGTGCGGCCATCGCCGCGGACATCGCCCGCAGCCCGTCGCCCTCCACGTCGATCCGGGGGAGCACCTTGTCGAGCCAGCGCGGAATCCACCAGGCGCGCTCGCCGAGCACCGCCATCGCCGTCGGCATGATGATCATCCGCACGAGGAAGGCGTCGAAGACGATCGCCGCCGCCATGGCGAAGCCCATCAGCTTGAGGAAGGTCATGGAGGACAGCGTGAATCCGGCGAAGACCGAGATCATGATGATCGCGGCGGCGGTCACCACGCGCGCCCCGGACCGGTAGCCGATCCGGATCGCCTCCAGCGCCGGCGCGCCGTGGTGGTGTTCCTCCCGCATCCGGCTGACCAGGAACACCTGATAGTCCATCGCGAGTCCGAAGACGATGCCGATCAGGAAGATCGGCATGAAGACGAGGATCGGGCCCCGCTCCTCAGGGGCGATCCAGCCCAGCCAGCCCTCCTGGAAGAAGCCGACCGTGACGCCGAACGTGGCGGCGATGGAGAGGAGGAATCCCAGGGAGGCGATGATCGGGATGATCACCGAGCGGAAGACGATCATCAGCAGCAGGATCGCCAGCCCGACCACCACGACGAGGTACAGCGGCAGCTTCGAGGTGAGGGTCTCGGAGAAGTCCGCGTTGATCGCGGCCGCTCCGCCGATGCCGACGAAGGTCGAGGTCGCCCCGCCCACGGTCTCCGCGCGCTCGCGCAGCTCGTCGAGCAGCGTCGCGGTCTGCTTGGTCGACGGCCCGGACTCGGGAACGATGATGAACTGCGCCGCATCGCCCTTCGCGTTCGGGACGGGCCCGATGACGCCGTCGTGCGCGATTCCCGGCAACGTGCGCGCCTCGTCGGCGAACCGGGTGGTGGCGGCCGTCAGATCGCCCCGGCCCTGCGTGTCGATGACCGCGACCAGCGGGGAGGATTTGCCCGCGCCGAACGCCTCGGTCTGCATCTGGACCGCCGCCTTGTCCGACGGCGCCTCGAAATCGAGTCCCAGTTCCAGCTTTCCGATCGGGATGGCGGCGACCGCGAGGATCGCGACGGCGCCCACGAGGAAGGGGAGCGGCTTGCTGGTGAGCAACTCGCCGATCCGCTGCCCCATCGGGCGGCGCTCGGTCTGCTCCGGCGTCCACAGCAGCGGCAGCTTCGGCGTGAAGACCGCCGACTTGAACAGGCCGAGGAGGGCGGGCAGCACCGTCAGAGCCACCAGCACCGCGAGCGCGACGGTGACCGCGGCGCCCAGGCCCATCTGGGACAGGAAGGACATGCCGGTGATCGACAGGCCGCACAGCGCGATGATCACGGTGGCGCCGGCGAAGACCACGGCGCTGCCGGCGGTGCCGACCGCGAGACCCGCGGCGTGGGCGCGGTCCGACGTGGTGACCAGTTCCTGCCGGTAGCGGGAGATCACGAACAGGGAGTAGTCGATGCCCACCGCCAGGCCGATCATCATCGACAGGCCGGTGGTGGAGGTGCCGAGCGTGAGGAACGAGGTGCCGATCGCGATGATCGACGTCGAGAGCCCGATGCCGATCAGCGCCGCGCCCAGCGGCATGAGCGCCGCGAGCAGCGCCGCGAAGGTGATGATCATGACGATCACCGCGACGACGATGCCGATCAACTCCGCCGGGGGCTCGGCCTCGGTCTCGTTCGCCGAGCCCGCGCTCTCGACCTTCAGGCCCGCGTCGGTGCCGGCCTTCTTCGCCTCCTCGACCGCCTCCTTCGACTCCTCGGAGACCTCCTTGACGTCGCTGAAGGAGAACCGGATCTGGGCGGTCCGGCCGTCGCTGCTCAGGTTCTCCGCGGCCGCGGCCCCGACGGTGGGGTTGACGACGGCGGCCCTGTCCGCATCGGTGAGCTCCGGCACCTCGCGCAGCTTGGTGACCACGGCGGTGACGGCCGCGGCGTTACCGCCCTGGTCCAGGCGCTGCCCGTTGGTGGACTGCAGTACGACGGTGGCGGTGGGCGCCTGCGTCTTCGCCGTCTCGGGGAATTTCTCCTGCAGCACGTCCTGCGCCTCGACGGCGCGGCTACCGGGGAGGTTGAAATCGTCCTTGAAGGGTTTGGACACCGCCGACCCCGCGGCTCCGATCGCGACGAAGGCGACGATCCAGAGCACGAGGACGAGCCACCATTTCCGGTAGCAGAAGCGTCCGACCTTGTAGAGCAGTGATGCCATGCCGTCCAGTCTGGCGACCGCGACGGGAACACACTAGGGTCCGAAAGGCCTGGGGGACGACCGATATCCGCTTCGTAGACGATGGTCGCAGCGGATCGCTGCGCGGCCCCTACGAAAGTCGTAGGCGCGGAGCCGCCGGCCTAGCGGCGGGGGAGACCCGCGTCGTGGGCGAGGATCGCCAACTGCACCCGGTTGGCGACGTCGAGCTTGTCGAGCAGCCGCGAGACGTGCGTCTTGACGGTGGCCTCGCTCATGAACAGGTCGCGGCCGATCTGCGCGTTCGAGCCGCCCGCCGCGATGCCGAGGAACACCTCGTGCTCGCGTTCGGTGAGCACGGCGATCCGGGCGAGCGCGGCGCGGCGGCGGTCCTCGCGGGGATCGCCGGCGAACCGATCGATCAGCTTGCGGGTCACGCTGGGGGACAGCATCGCCTCGCCCGAGGCGACCACGCGGACACCGTCGAGCAGTTGCCGCGGCGGCGTGTCCTTGAGCATGAAACCGGCGGCGCCCGCCTGCAGGGCGCGCATCACGTAATCGTCGAGATCGAAGGTGGTCAGCACGATCACCTGCGGCGGCTGCGGTTCCGCGCGCACCAGCGCGGTGGCGGCGAGCCCGTCGACGGCGGGCATCCGGATGTCCATCAGCACCACGTCGGGCCGGTGCTCGCGGACCAGGTCCACGGCGTCGGCGCCGTCACCGCCCTCGGCGACGATGCTCAAGTCGTCGGCGGATTCGATGATCATGCGCAGGCCGGAGCGCACCAACGGGTCGTCGTCGATGATGACGATGCGGGTCACGGCGCCTCCTGGGGTCGTGACCATCCTGCCACGCCCGAAGCGGGTCAGGACCGCTCGGCGAGGCCCTCCGCCGCGTCGGCGCCCGCGCTCACGGCGGGCACGGGCAGCTGCGCGGACACGCGCCAACCGCCGTCCGCCGTGGCGCCGGAGGAGATCTCGCCCCCGGCGAGCTGCACCCGTTCGGCCAGTCCGATCAGTCCCGCGCCCGAGCCGGGCAGCGTGGTGGACGTGGGCGAGCGCGGCGCGTCGTTGACGACCTCGATGGTGAGGACCTGCCCGCGCAGCCGCACGGTCACGTGGGCGGCGGCCGGGCCGGCGTGCTTGCGCACGTTCGTCAGGCTCTCCTGCACGATGCGGTAGGCGGTGCGTCCCAGGGCCTCCGGCACGGCGTGCGGTGCCGAGGCCGCCTCGTCCAGCTGCAGGTCGACGGTGGCCCCGCCCACCCGGGACTCCTCCGCCAGGCGGGCCAGGTCGGCCAGGTCCGGTTGCGGGGCGAGCGGTTCCGAGTCGGCGCCGCGCAGAACGCCGAGAACGCCGCGCAGGTCCTCGAGGGTCTCGTGCGCGGTGGCGCGGATCTCCGCGGCGGCGCGTTCGACGGTGCCCTGCGCGTTCACCTCGAGCGCGCCGGCCTGTAGCGCGATGAGCGAGACCCGGTGCGCGAGTACGTCGTGCATCTCGCGAGCGATGCGCGAGCGTTCCGCGGTGCGCGCCTGCACGGCGCGCAGCTCACGCTCCTGCTCGGCGCGCACGGCCCGCTCGCGCAGGGACTCGAGCAGGTCGCGGCGCGCGCCCACGTAGGAGCCCCAGAGTGCGAAGGCCGCGGTGAGGGCGGCGCTGGTGAGGGTGTTCGACAGTGTCCACGGCGTGCTCGACCCGGGGTGCGGGACGGCCATGCAGGCGGCGACGAAGACGGTGGCGATGACCAGGACGCGATCGCGACGCCGCACCGCCAGGGTGAACAGGCCGAGCAGGGCCACGCCGGAGAAGCCGACGGCGATCGTGAGGATTCCGCCGATCGCGGTGACCTCGAGGGGCCATCGACGCCGCCACCAGAGGAGGGGGGATCCGGCCAGCCCCACCGCGAGCACGATCACGCCGTAGGCGGCGGAACCCGCCTGCCACTCCACCCCCGCGGCGGTGACGGCGAGGAGCGCGGAGAGCAGGACGCACAGGCAGTCCCGCAGCCGGGGCGCGGTCCACCACCGCTGCCACCGCGGCTCGGCCGCACTCGTGTCCATGCCGATCACGGTACCGAGACGCGCCGGCTCCGGGGGAGCGGCGAAGGTCGCGGCGCGAGCACCCGCGACTACGACTTTCGTCGCGGTGGCGTCCTCCGCGGACGCGAACGGGGCGCCGCCGCGGCAGTGCCGCGCCGACGCCCCGTCGAACCTCCCCGGGGCTACTTGAGCTGCGAGCTCGTGAGGTCGAGGTGGCGGCGCGCGATGATCAGCTGCTGGATCTGCTGCGTGCCCTCGAAGATGTCGAGGATCTTCGAATCGCGGGCCCACTTCTCGAGCAGGGTGCGCTCCGAGTAGCCCAGCGCACCCGCCAACTCCACCGCCTTGAGGGTGACGTCCGAGCCCACCCGTCCGGCCTTGGCCTTCGCCATGGACGCGTTCATCGAGTTGGGAAGCTTGTTGTCGGCCATCCAGCCCGACTTGAGCGTCAGCTGGTAGGCGGCCTCCCAGTCGGACTCGAGGCGGATGAACTCCGCCGCGGCGTGCGGCAAGGTGTTCACCGGCGCGTCGTAGTCGATGACGATCCCGGCGTCCTCGAGCACGGTGCGCAGCTCCTCGAGCGAGGCGCGCGCGACGCCGATCGCCATGGCGGCCACCAGCGGGCGGGTGTTGTCGAAGGTCTGCATGACCCCGGCGAAGCCCTTCTCGACGTTCACCTCGGGGCTGCCGAGGATGTTCTCGAAGGGGATGCGGCAGTCCTCGAACCGGATCTCCGCGGTGTCCGAGGCGCGGATGCCGAGCTTGTGCTCGAGCCGGGCCACGGTGACGCCGGGGTGCTCGCGCGGCACCACGAAGGACTTGATCGCGGCGCGGCCGGCGCTCTTGTCCACCGTCGCCCAGACCACGATGTGGTCGGCGCGCGAGCCGGAGGTCACGAAGATCTTGGTGCCGTTGAGGACCCACTCGTCGCCGTCGCGGACGGCGGTCGCGGTGACGGCGGCGGAGTCGGAGCCGAAGGAGGGCTCGGTGATCGCCATCGATGCCCAGACCTTGCCGAACCGCTCGAGCTGCTCGTCCGTGGCGACGGCGGCGATGGCGGCGTTGCCGAGACCCTGGTACGGGAAGGCGAGCATGAGACCCGCATCGCCCCAGCACATCTCGATCGCGTTGATGATCGACTCCATGGTGCCGCCGTTGCGGCTGCCCGCGGTGACGTCCGCCGGCTTGGGCTTGGGCTTGTCCTCACCCTCGCCCTTCTTGCGGTCGCCCGACGCGGCCGACGGTGCCTGGCCCGCGTCGGCCAGCCCGTCGTAGAGCGCCGCGATGGTGTCGAGCTCCTTGGGGTACTCGTGCTCGGCGAGGTCGTACTTGCGCGAGATGGGGCGGAAGATCTCGGCCGCACCCTGGTGCGACATCTCGGCCGACGCCTTCAGCTTCTTGGGGAGTTCCAGATTGATTGCCATGATGGTTCTTTCGTCTGTCAGAAGGAGAAGGGCCTAGAGGACGACGACGCCCTCGGCGATGCCGACGGCACGCAGATCGCGGTACCAGCGCTCCACCGGGTGCTCCTTGGTGAAGCCGTGGCCGCCGAGCAGCTGGACACCGTCCAGGCCGATCCGCATGCCCTTGTCGGTGGCGAACTTGCGCGCGAGTGCGGCCTCGCGGCCGAAGGACAGACCCTGCTCGGCGCGGGAGGCGCCGCGCCAGACCAGCAGCTCCAGGCCGTCGACCTCGGTGGCCATGTCGGCCACGGCGAAGGCCACGGCCTGACGGTGCGCGATCGGCTCGCCGAAGGCCTCGCGCTCCTTGACGTACGGGGTGACGTAGTCGAGCACGGCGCGGGCGGTGCCGAGCGCCAGCGCCGACCAGCCCAGGCGCGCGAGGCGCACCACGTCGGTGTAGTTCTGGGCGGCGGTGTCGAGGTCGACCTCACCGAGCAGCGCGGTCGCGGGGACCTTCACGTTGTTCAGATTCAGGCGGCCGAGCGAGGCGGCGCGAAGGCCCATGCTGGGGTCGCCCTCGACGATCACGCCGTCGGTGCCGGACTCGACGATGAACAGGGCGGGCTTGCCGTCCAGCTCTGCGCCGACGACGAACAGCTCGGCCGAACCGGCCTGGGGCACCATCGACTTCACGCCGCTGAGCACGTAGCCGCCCGAGGTGCGCGTGGCCTTGGTGGCGAGCGCGAACGGGTTGAACAGGGCGCCGGGCTCGGCGATCACCACGGAGGACTGCGGCACGGACTCGCCCGCGAACTCCTTGAGGTAGGTCTGCTGCTGGCCGTCGGAGCCGAACTGCGAGAGCGTCACAGCCACGCCGCTGGGCGCGAGGATCGGCAGCGCGAGGCCCATGTCGCCGTGGGCGAGGGCCGAGGCCACGAGCGCGTTGGTGACCGCGCCGCGGTCGCTGCCGGCGCCGTCGAGCTCCTCCGGCACGTTGATCATGGTGATGCCGAGTTCGGTGGCGCGGCCGAGCAGCGAGGCGGGCGCCTCGGTCGCGGCGTCGGCGTCGAAGGCCGCGGGCCGGACGATCTCGGCGGCGAAGTCCTTGACCGTGTCGACGATCATCTGCTGCTCGTCGTCCGGGGTCAGGTCGTAGTTGGACTTCGTGCTCGAGCTCAGCCGCTTGGGCTTACCCGTGCCGGAGACCACCTTGAACGTCCGGTTCGCCGCGCCGAGCGCCTTGAACCCGGTCCGCGTGCCCTCGTAGGCGACGCGGTTGACCAGGTCCTGCAGGCCGCGGTTCTGCACGAAGGGCGTCTGCACCACGGCCATCAGCGCGCGGATCAGCTGCCCGGTGGGGTTGCGCCGGATCGGGTTCTTCCCGATGGCACTGGTGTCCCGGGGATCGGTTGACGTGCTCATCTCCACCATCTCGTCGTCGTGGCGGCGCAGGTCGGGAGGCTGTTCCCTCGGCCCGGGCCGCAACTTACTCATCAGTCAGGTATGACCTTACTCCTCGGTAAGTTCGGTGCCAAGAGGTGGGACGAAAGACGTGTCGGCGTGTCAGGGAGCGAGACGACGCAGGACCTCCGGGTGCAGGACGGGGTTCGCCGCCACGGCCGAGCCGGCGTGCGGGCCGGGCGTGCCGTCGGTGCCGGTGAACAGGCCCCCGGCCTCCCGGACGACGATCTCGACCGCGGCCAGGTCCCACAACGAGACCTCCGGCTCCACCGCGACGTCGACGGCGCCCTCGGCCACCAGGCAGTAGCTCCAGAAGTCCCCGTAGCCGCGCAGGCGCCAGGCCTCGGCGGCCAGGGACAGGAAGCGTTCGCGCGATCCGGCGTCGGGGAAGTAGGACAGATCCGAGAAGGAGATCGACGCGTCCGCGATCTCTCGGACCCCCGAGACGGAGATCCGGCGGGGCGCGCCACCGTCGAACTGCGTGAACGTGCCCGCCCCGGCGGAGGCGAACCAGCGGCGGCGCAACGCGGGCGCCGAGACGACGCCGACCGTCGGGACGCCGTCCTCGAGGAGGGCGATGAGGGTGGACCAGACAGGGACCGCGCGGACGTAGTTCTTGGTCCCGTCGATCGGGTCGAGCACCCACTGCCGCCCGGAGAAGACGGGCTCGCCGCCGAACTCCTCGCCGAGGACCGCATCGCCGGGGCGCTCCGCGGCGAGCCGCTCCCGGATCAGCGTCTCCGTCGCGAGGTCCGCGTCCGAGACGGGCGTGAGGTCCGGCTTCGCGTCGACCTCGAGGTCCAGCGCGCCGAACCGCGCCATGGTCAGCTCGTCCGCGGCGTCCGCGAGGGTCAGCGCCAGGGCCAGATCGGGGGTGACGGGGTTCGACGGTGCACTCGACATGCGAGAACGGTATCGGAGCGCTACTGCGGGCGCCCGGCGGTCCCCGTCGGTAATCTGGACATATGGAATGGATCTGGGTGCTCCTGCTCGCGGCGATGCTGGGTGCGCTGGTGGTGATGTGGCAGCGCAACAAGCGCGGCACGCTCGGCACCGCGCCGGCCGGCCCGGGCATGGAGGACGGCATGCTCACGCTCAGCGGCGTGAGTCCGCGCCCCGTCGAGCCCGATCAGAAGGGGCAGGCGTTCGTCACCGTCTCCGGCACCGTCGAGGGGCCGAGCACGCCGCCCACGCACGTCTACCGGCGGCTGGTGCTGGACTTCGCCGAGCGCTGGCCGGAGGTCGGGGACCGGCTGCCCGTCTACTACAAGGTGGGCAAGGTCGACAGCTCGTGGCAGTTGGGCAGCCTTACCCCGCCACCGGACTCCTACGGCGGCCCGGGCCAGTATCCTGGGTGACTGTGCAACCTGACGTAGCCGCAGACATCGAGAGCCTCGAGACCACCCTCCAGACGGTGGAGAAGGTGATCGACCTCGACGAGCTGCGCCGGCGCGTCGACGAGCTCGAACACAAGGCGTCCGACCCGGAGCTCTGGAACGACCAGGCCAACGCGCAGCAGGTCACCAGTGAGCTCTCGCACGCCCAGGCCGAACTGCGCCGCGTCACCGACCTGCGCCAGCGCCTCGACGACCTGCCCGTGCTGTACGAGCTGGCCGAGGCGGAGGAGGGCGACGACAGGGCCGCCGCCCTCGAGGACGCCGACGGCGACCGCGCCCAGCTGCGCACCGAGATCGAGGCCATGGAGGTCAAGACCATGCTCTCGGGCGAGTACGACGCCCGCGACGCGCTGGTCAACATCCGCGCAGGTGCCGGCGGCGTCGACGCCGCGGACTGGGCCGAGATGCTCATGCGCATGTACATCCGCTGGGCCGAGAAGCACGGCTACGGGGTCGAGGTCTACGACACGAGCTACGCCGAGGAGGCGGGCCTGAAGTCCGCCACGTTCGCGGTGAAGACCGATTACGCGTACGGCACCCTCTCCGTCGAGATGGGCACGCACCGCCTCGTGCGGATCAGCCCGTTCGACAACCAGGGCCGCCGCCAGACGTCCTTCGCCGAGGTCGAGGTGCTGCCCGTGGTGGAGACCACCGACCACATCGACGTCGACGAGAACGAGGTGCGCGTGGACGTGTACCGCTCGTCGGGCCCGGGCGGCCAGTCGGTCAACACCACCGACTCCGCGGTGCGGCTCACGCACATCCCCACCGGCATCGTCGTCACCTGCCAGAACGAGAAGAGCCAGCTGCAGAACAAGGTCTCGGCCATGAAGGTGCTGCAGGCCAAGCTGCTCGAGCGCAAGCGCCAGGAGGAGCGGGCCCAGATGGACGCCCTCAAGACCAACGAGGGCGCCTCGTGGGGCAACCAGATGCGCTCCTACGTGCTGCACCCGTACCAGATGGTCAAGGACCTGCGCACCGAGTACGAGGTGAACAATCCGTCGGCCGTGCTCGACGGTGACCTGGACGGCTTCATCGAGGCCGGCATCCGCTGGCGGATGCGCGGCGATGACGAGTAGCACCCAGCTCGCGGCGTCGATCCTTCCCGACCTCACGGGGTGGCGGCTCCTCATGTTCCAGCGGGTGCTGCCGATCGCGCTGTGGACGATCGCCGCGGTGCTGGCGAACCGGTTCGTCAACTGGTCCTCGGCCCGCGTCACCATGCGGATCGACGCGCAGTTCAAGAACAGCGACTCGCTGGTCCGGTCGGAGTCGGCCAAGCACCAGCACGCGCTGATCCAGGTGATCAGCTGGGTCGCGATCGCCGTGATCTACCTGTTCGCGACGTACCAGATCGTCAAGGCGCTCGGCGTCCCGATCAACGCACTCGTCGCGCCCGCCACGGTCATCGGCGCCGCGCTGGGCTTCGGCGCCCAGCGCGTCGTGCAGGACCTGCTCGCCGGCTTCTTCCTCATCACCGAGCGGCAGTACGGCTTCGGCGACGTCGTGGAACTCGCCCTGACCGGCGGCTCGACCGCCGAGGGCACCGTCTCCGACGTGACGCTGCGGGTGACCAAGCTGCGCAACACCGACGGCGAGGTCATCACCGTGCCGAACGGCCAGATCGTCAAGGCCACCAACCTGTCCAAGGACTGGGCGCGCGCGGTCGTCGACATCCCGCTGCCCAAGACGGTGGACATGGGCAAGGTCAACGCGCTGCTGCACAGCGTGGGGGAGCGGGCCTACCGCGACCCGAAGATGTCCACCCTGCTGCTCGACGAGCCCACCCTCATGGGCATCGAGTCCATCGACCTGGACCAGGTGAACCTGCGGATGGTCGCGCGCACGCTGCCCGGCAAGCAGTTCGAGGTCGGCCGCAACCTGCGCGAGCGCATCGTCCGCAGCCTCGCGACGGCCGGTATCGACGTCGCGCCCGTCACCGACAGCGTCGAGGACGAGTCGGAGGTGACGCCGTCGTGAGCGATCTGTCGAAGCCGCCCGAGGGCGGCGACGAGCCGGCCGGCGCCGCCTCGGAGCCCACCCGCCCGCTCCCCGCGGCGTGGGAGCGCATCCCCAAGACGATCCCGCACACCCGGGCCCGCACGAGCACCGTCGTCCTGGTGCTGCTGTTCGTCGGGCTGCTGTGGTGGTACCTCGACCTGTACGCGCAGTTCGTTCCGGAGGAGCAGCGCCGCACGGGACAGCCGCCCGCCGCGACCTCCACCGCGCCACCCCCGGTCGCGCCCACCTCCGAGCTGCCGGTGAGCACCACGCCGTCGCGGGCACCGTCGAGCACGGGCCGCCCCAGTGGCGATCCGAGTCGGTCGGGCGCACCGTCGTCGACGGTGCCGGGAACCTCCGGCGAGCCGGGGGCGTCCGGCTCCAGCGACGCGACGACGACGTCCGGGCAGGGCGGGATCGTCCTGCCCGGCGGGGTGACGGTGCCGGTCCCGAGCGGCGCGGTCGGCGCCCCGCCGAGCACGGGCGGCGCACCGACGACCACGGTTCCGCCGGGGTAGTCCGGGACGTCAGTAGACTGGGCGCTCGTGATCACGCTCCAGAACGTCACGATGATGTACAAGGCGTCGGCCCGGCCGGCGCTCCACGACCTGTCGCTCGAGATCGGCAAGGGGGAGTTCGCCTTCCTGATCGGGCCCTCGGGTTCCGGGAAGTCGACGTTCTTCCGGCTCCTGCTCAAGGAGGACAAGCCGACGAGCGGTGACGTCTACGTGGGCGACTACCACGTCAACAAGCTCTCCGGCCGTCGCGTGCCGCAGCTGCGGCAGTCGCTGGGCTGCGTCTTCCAGGACTTCCGCCTGCTGCAACAGAAGACGGTGGCCGAGAACGTGGCCTTCGCGCTCGAGGTCATCGGCAAGCCGCGCAACGTCATCGACCGCACGGTGCCGCAGGTGCTCGACTACGTGGGCCTGGGGGGCAAGGCGAACCGTATGCCGAGCGAGCTGTCCGGCGGTGAGAAGCAGCGCGTGGCCATCGCCCGCGCCATCGCCAACCGGCCGCTGCTGCTGCTCGCCGACGAGCCCACCGGCAACCTCGACCCCGACACCTCCGCCGAGATCGTGGACGTGCTCGACCGCATCAACCGGGCCGGCACCACCGTGGTGATGGCCACGCACGACCGCCACATCGTCGACTCGATGCGCCGCCGCGTCATCGAGTTCCGCATGGGCGAGATGGTGCGCGACGACGCCACCGGCGTGTACGGGCTGGGCCGCTGACGGTGCCCGCCGCCCCCGCCGCCGACGACGAACCGAAGGACTGAATTCCCAGTGCGAGCCAGTTTCATCACCAGCGAGGTCCTCACCGGCCTGCGCCGGAACGTGAGCATGACGATCGCCATGATCCTCACCACCGCGATCTCTCTCGGCCTGTTCGGCGGTGGTCTGCTCGTGGTGCGGATGGCGGACAAGAGCCAGGACATCTTCCTGCAGCGCGTCGAGATCCAGGTGTTCGTCGACGACAAGGTCGCCGCTGACGACCCCGACTGCCAGAAGTCGGTGTGCCAGGCCATCGAGTCGAAGATCAAGGCGCAGCCGGGCGTCGATTCGATCGATTACATCTCGCAGGACAAGGCGCTCGAGACCGCCAAGACCAAGACCTTCGCCGGGCAGCCCGAGCTGGCGGAGCTGGTGCGCCCCGGTGTGCTGCCCGCGTCGTTCAAGGTGCGTGTCGGCGACGAGCAGAAGTTCTCCGCGGTCATCGACGCCGTGCAGGGGCAGCCCGGCGTGGCCGGGGTGCAGGATCAGCGTGAGCTGGTCGAACGGGTGTTCTCCGTGCTGGGCGGTGCACGCAACGCCGCCTTCTTCGTGGCCCTGATCCAGGCCGTCGCCGCCGTTCTACTGATCGCGAACATGGTGCAGGTGGCCGCGTACACGCGGCGCACCGAGGTCTCGATCATGCGACTCGTGGGTGCGTCGCGCTGGTACACGCAGCTCCCCTTCCTGCTGGAGGCCGTGATCGGTGCCGTGATCGGTGCGGTGCTCGCGATCGCCGGGCTGTTCGCAGGTAAGAGCCTGTTCTTCGATCGGGCCCTGCGCGAGCTCTACGGCGTGAACATCCTGGCGCGGATCACCAACACCGACGTCCTGCTGGTCTCCCCGTGGCTCGTCCTCGTCGGCGCGGGCTTCGCCGCGATCACCGCGTACGTGACGCTGCGCTTCTACGTGCGCGAGTGACCCCGCGGCGATAAGTCGCTTTCCGCGCACCGTCGCATCCCCGTACGATGGAGTGGTTGTCCAGCGTGACCGGCACTCGGTCACGACGTACGGAAGGGATGGGGACGATGGCGAAGGAGAAGGGGCGCTCGGTGATCGCGAGCAACCGCAAGGCGCGCCACAACTACGCCATCCTCGATACCTTCGAGGCCGGTGTGGTGCTGGTCGGCACCGAGGTGAAGGCGCTGCGCGAGGGCAAGGCGTCGCTGGTGGACGCGTACGCGACCATCGACGACGGCGAAGTCTGGCTGCGCGGCCTGCACATCCCCGAGTACGGCAACGGCTCGTGGACCAACCACACGCCGCGCCGCACCCGCAAGCTGCTCATGCACCGCCGCGAGATCGATTCGCTCACCGGCAAGATCCGCGAGGGCAACCAGACGCTGGTGCCCCTGTCGATGTACTTCAACGAGGGCCGCGTGAAGGTCGAGCTCGCCCTCGCCAAGGGCAAGCAGGACTACGACAAGCGCCAGGACATCGCCCGGCGCACCGCCGAGCGCGAGCTGGTCCGTGAGCTGGGCCGGCGGGTCAAGGGCATGCGCGGCTGACGCCTTTCCGACGGTGCCCGGCGTGGCGCGTTGAGAACGGTCCCCGCTGGGCGTTCACTAGAGGTACGAGTTACTGATGTGACTCGTGGGACTCAAGTGAGGAGCGGATCCATGAGCGTCGAGAACAAGGCCAAGGTCGTTTCGCTGGTGCATCGTGTGGGCGCGGTGCTGCTCACCGTGCTGTTGAACATGAACGCCTCCGCCGCCGGCGTGCGCGTGCGCACCGTCTGATAATCGACTGGACAGTCGCCGATGTCGGTGCGGTAGTATGGAACTTCCACTCCGCAAGGGGTGGGCTTCCGCTGAGGCGGACGATGAGGGGCCGATCGGTTTCGACTTCGTTTGTTGACGCGGGGGAAGCGTGCCGGTGCAGGCTGGAGACCACCGTAAGCGTCGCAGCAACCCTATAAGCGCCGATTCCAATCAGCGCGACTTCGCTCTCGCTGCCTAAGCAGCCAGGCGAGTCTGTCAGTCCGGGTTCGCCCTCGGCCCGGGTACTGGCATCAGCTAGAGGGATTCACCCCGCGGTGCGGTCGCGGTATCGCGGGGGACATCAAACAGCGACTGGGATCGTCATCCCGGCTCGTCCGTGAGACCGGGAGATCCGAGTAGAGGCACAGCGGACTGCGCACGGAGAAGCCCCGTAGAAATGACGGAGGACCCGGGTTCAATTCCCGGCGGCTCCACAGAAGCCTCCCACCTGCTCGCGCAGGTGGGAGGCTCTTTGTTTGCGTCGGATCGGCGGAATCAGGCTTCGTGGGCACGTCGTGACACGACGCTCAGGTGCAGCGATGCCCGCACTCTCGGGCCGGAGGTGCACCCATCGTCATCCGTGGGGGTGTGCCCGACTGTCTCCCGTGTCACCCCGGGGCATTCGCTGCCCGTTCATCGCCGCCGTCGTGGCATGCCGAAGGCCGCGATGATCGCGCCGACTCCTGCAGCCACTACGCAGGTCCACCAGGCGTGGCGGAAGTTGATCGTCGGGTCGCTCGTCGTCCCCAGACCGGTGAGGGCTGCGATGACCAGGCTGACACCGATGACGGCCCCGATCTGGCGTGCCGTGTTGACGATTGCGGAACCGGTGGTGCTGCGTTCGGGAGGGAGATCAGCGGTGGCGCCGGCAAGGAGTTCTGGCAGTGCCAGGCCGGTTCCGGCTCCGATGATCGCTAAGCCGGGGAGGAGCTCGGCCGCGTAGGCGCCGTCGACGCTGAGGGAAACGATGAGAAGGACGCAACCCAGTGCGAACGCGAGGCATCCGACGATGACCGTCACCGCTGCGGGGATTCGCGTGGCCAACCGCGATGCGATGCCCGCGAAGAGGGGGACCATGAGCGGCCCGGGTGCGACGGCGAGGCCGGTCTGGATCGGCGTGTAGTCCCAGACCGTCTGTGCCCAGAGGACTCCGGTGAGGAGGGCTCCGGCGAACGCGGATCCGAACCCGATCACGGCGAGGGTGTTCCACCGGAAGCTCGGAACCGCCAGCATGCCGGGTTCGAACAGCGGCCGCGTGCTCCGGGTGATGTGCTGGGCGGTGAGGGCGGGCCTGCCGCGGCCACCGCGAACACCGTGATCGTCGTGATGCTCGTCCACCCCCAGGTGTTGCCTCGGACAAGTGCGTAGGCGAGAGCGCCGATGGCGATCGTCAGCCATACCGCGCCCACGGGATGCGGTGTGCGGGCGTCGTTCGGGTCTTTGCCATCAGGGATTGCGAGAACGGCGAGGACGAGCACGATTGCGCCGACCGGAATGTTGATGAGGAACACCCATCGCCACGAGGATGCGACCAGGAATCCGCCGACTACCGGCCCCGCGGCGGCAGCGATTCCGCCCGCGGCGGCCCAGATGCGGACCGCTTTCGCTCGGTCCTCACCGTCGAAGATCTGAACGATCAAACCGAGGCTCGTGGGGGTGAGCGCGGCGGCGCCGACGGCCTGCACGACGCGGGCTGCGATGAGGAACCCCAGCGACGGGGCAACAGCGCACGCGGCGCTGGCGAGAGTGAATATCGCCAGTCCCACGATGAATCCGAATTTGCGACTTCGCTGATCGGCCCATCGTCCGAGCGGGACCAGGAGCGCCGCGTAGATGATCGTGTAGGCGTTGAGGACCCACGACAGGTCGTCCAGAGAGCTGTCCGGGAAGCTCTGCTCGATGTCGTGGAAAGCGACGTTGACGATGAACAGGTCGAGTGCGGCGAGGAATGCCGCGGCGGACAGCAGGGTCAGGGCGAGTCCTCGCCGCGGCGGCGCCGTACCGGCAACCGATGCCGCCGTCGCCGGAGTCAGGTCACGAGCCACGGTCATTTCCTTGTCATGAGGGCGCACGAGTGCGATGGCCTGCCGCCCGTCATGTGAGCGGCTTCTTCGAGACGTGCATGGTGATGGCGGCGGTGACGAACACGATGCCGTCGCCGTCCATGACGTCGACGGGAACGGTGAGCGCCGTGGGCTCATCCGTGAACTCCGGCAGCGGATCCAACCTGGCGACCGCCGTCACCGCCGTGGTGGCCTTCGCGTGGTATTCGACGGTCATTCCGACGGGGATCCATCGGTGTGTCCCGGGAATCGTCGCATCGGTCATCATGCCGCCGGCGAGTTCGGCCATGTTGCAGGAAGCGATGGCGTGGAAGGTCCCCAGGTGGTTGTGCACGCTGCGGCGGTTCGGGGCTGTGACGCGGCACAGACCCGGGCGCAGCTCGACAATGTGTGGGTGCACGCTGCCGAAGTAGGGGGCCTTGAAGCAGACGGCCCGACTGAATACCCAGCTGCCGAACGGGATCCTCTGGAGTGCGTTCCAGATCTTCAGGTTGGTGCCCATGTCAACGGCATTGGCGGTTGAACTCAACGTGATCATGCTCCTTCGTCGCGTCGGTACGAGCCGGTATCGCGCTAGGTCAGCTCGGCGATGACAGCGGCGTACATCGTGTTCTTGATCGCGCCCAGCGTCGCGGGGTTCTTCCCCGTGAGCGGCGTCAAGCGGTCCACGGTCGTCGCGACGACCTCGGAATCGGGCGCGGTGGCGTCGGCGATACCGGCCGCCACGGCATCCGGGCCGCCGTAACGCCGTCCGGTCGTCATCGAGGTCACCGCGGCCTGAGGTCCGAGCTTGGACTGGATGAGCGCCGCCATGCCGGGGGTGAACGGGATGTTGATATCGACTTCGGGGAAACAGAAGTAGCCGCGGTCGTCGCGCATGATGCGGTAGTCGTGCGCGATCGCCAGCATCGCTCCCGCGCCGAAGGTGTGGCCGTTGATCGCAGCTGCGGTGGGGAGGGGGAAGGTGAGGATGCGGGCGAAGAGCGCGTGAACGCGAGCGACGTAGGCCTCCGCCTGATCACCGTTGGCGACGAGCCAATCGAGATCGAGACCGTTGGAGTAGAACTTGCCGGTGCCCGTGGTGACGAGGGCCTTGGCGTTGTGTTCGATGGTGTCGAGTTCGGCGTTGATCGAATCGAGCCACGTGGGTGAGAAGCGATTCTCGTCGGTGCCTAGGTCGACGACGGCGATGTCGTTGCGGGTTTCGACGGTGATGCTCACGGTTGTCTCATTTCAGTACGGGGGTGTGGCTGCGGGACGTGCGTTGCCGCTCCGGCTAGGCGGCCGAAGGGCGCAGGATCAGGCAGGTGGTCGTGGCGTGCGCGATGAGGCGGTCGTTCTCGTCGACGACGCGTCCCTCGGCCGTGGCCGTACTCCGGCCGGTGTGCACCACGTGCCCCTGCGCAGTCAGTCGCCGGCCGTCGGTCGATGCCGAGCGGATGTAATTCACCTTCAGTTCGAGCGTCGTGTATCCGACGCCGGGCGGGAGAGTGCTGTGCACGGCGCAGCTCATCGCGGAATCGAGCATCGTCGCGGCGATTCCACCGTGAACGGTGCCGAGCGGATTCGCGAAGTCCGCGCGAGTCGACAGCGTGAAGGTCACCGAGCCCTCGTGGACGTTGACGATGTCCATTCCGAGGAGCCCGCCGATGGAGGGGAAGTCACTCGACCGGCTCGTACGAATCCACTCGAGCAACTCATAGCCCGACATGTCCCCAGGATCTTTCGTTGTCACCATCGCACCTCTCAAATACTCGGTCTTCGTCGCGAGATCACCCGCCGGAACGCACGGATTCCATTGGTGTGGTGAGGATTCCTCGACAAGACATGTGCTCGAACCATTACAGAGCGAGTGATCTGAAACTAACAGAGCGGGCGCTCCGAAACAATCGCCTCCACTGATCGTGATCGAGGTAACAGAGCGGTGTCTCTGTTACTGTCGTGGGCATGGCCCGTCCCCGTGTTCACGACCCTGAGCAGCTGATGGATGCCGCGCAGAAGCTCGCTGCCGAGGAGGGGGCAGCGGTCGTGACAGTGCGTGCGTTGTCCGAAATCACAGGGGTTTCCAACGGGGCGATCTACCATTCCTTCGGTTCGCGAAGTGGTCTCATGGCGCAGGTGTGGCTGCGGGCGGCGACCGGGTTCTTGCAGCAGCAGCGGCATGACGTCGACGCAGCGCTCCATCGCGGAGGCGTCGACAGCGCCGTTGAAGCTGTTGTTGCGGCGGCCGATGCGCCCGCGGCGTTCCTTCTTGCAGCGCCTGAGGCGGGGCGGTTCCTGCTGTCCGTGCGCAGGAGTGACCTGCTCGGGTCGGGTGAGATCGGTGACGACATCTCGGCCGCGCTCCAAAATCTCGATCGGCAGCTCGTTGAACTCTTCGTCGACCTCGCAACCGCCCTATGGGGTCGCCGCGACCGATACGCCGTCGAAGTCGTACGGGACTGCGTGGTCGAACTTCCGACGGCCCTACTGCTGCGCGGGCGGCGCGCGCCCACGGATGAACTCCGGCGCAGACTGGAAGCCGCCGTGCGCGGGGTACTGACGATCGAGCCCGCGCCGGCCGCAGCGTCGTCCGCGCGGGCCTGTTCGTCGTGATCTCGTCGGAGTTCGTGGTCGATGCGATGACCGCTCGACCTGCGCGTCAGCGTGTTCGGGTGCTGCGTCGGGCGGTGCTCGGCGGTCCGGCCTGAATTCCGAACGAACTTCGTGATCGCGCGGCCTGGCCCGGCGTCGGGGCGACGACGGTGAACGTGACGGCCGCGGCGCGGAGGCGGGAGGCGGCCGACGGGAGGCTGTCGACCCTGCGACCGAACAGAAGATGGAACAAGTTCTAGAAACTGTCTCCGGAGGCATCGCTGATCGGCTACTTTCGGTCAGCATGAACCTGCGTTCCGTATGGCGACGCGCCGTCGTCGCCACCGCCGCCGTGGCGCTGCTGGTGTCCGCGCCCGCCCACGGTGCACCGCTGCCCGAGAACTTCAACTTCTTCGGCGGCATACCGTCGGAGCTGACGAACCCGAACGGCTCGCTGCCCGGGACCAACGACTACTCCTGCAGGCCGACGTCCCGTCATCCCAACCCTGTCGTGCTCGTGCACGGCACCGGCGGCGGCTCCCAGACCAACTGGGGTGCGTACGCCCCGCTGCTCAAGAACAACGGTTACTGCGTGTTCTCCTTCACCTACGGAGCCCTGCCCGGCGCGCCGTGGCCGGTGAATCAGATCGGGGGCACGCGGCCGCTCGCGGCGAGCGCGCAGCAGCTCGACGATGTGGTGGAACGCGTTCTTGCGGCGACCGGGGCGGGGAAGGTCGATCTCATCGGCCACTCGCAGGGCACGCTCATGCCGGCCTATTTCGTGAAGTACCTCGGCGGCGCCGAGAAGGTCGGCAAGTACATCTCCCTCGCGCCGCTGTGGCGGGGCACCGGAGGGGATCTCGGCCGGGCCGTCTCGGCGTTCGTGCGCGGTCTCAACGCGCCCGACCCGTACTTCCCGGTCTTCGAGTCGATGGGCGACATGCTGCCGGGGTCGCGCTTCCTGGAGAAGGTCTGGGCCGGAGGTACGCCGTACGCGCGCGGCGTCGAGTACACCAACATCTCGACCCGGTTCGACGAGCTCGTCCTGCCGTACACGAGCGGCCAGCTCGCCGGGCCGCCCGGCACGAAGGTCACGAACATCGTCGTCCAGGACACGTGCGGCCAGGACTTCTCGGATCACCTCGCGATCGCCGGCTCGCGGCGTGCGGCGTACTTCGCGCTCAACGCACTCGATCCGCAGCATCCGCGGCCCGTGCCCTGCTACGTGATCCCGCCCTTCTTCGGCGCCTGACCGCGGACGGTGCCGGTATCGCGGGACAACGCCCGCGTCAGTCGCAGCGGTACGACTCGCCGTGCGGATCGCCGCAGTAGGTCTCCTCGCCCGCGTGATCGACCTGCAGCGTCGCGTGCTCGATGCCGTACGTGTCGTGCAGCATCGCGCTGACCCGCCCGCGGACGGCGTGGCAATCGGCGTCGGGATCGACGATGACGTGCGCCGAGAGCGCCGGCTGACCCGAGGTGATCTCCCAGATGTGCAGGTCGTGCACCTCGGCCACCGACGGCACGGCGGCGACGTCGCGGCCCACCTGAGCCGGGTCGATGCCCTCCGGGGCGGCCTCGAGGAAGACTCGTCCCGACGCCTTCACCAGGCTCCAGCCCGCCTTGAGCATGAGCGCCGCCACGACGAGCGCGGCGATCGCGTCCGCCCGCCCCCAGCCGGTCGCCCAGATGATCGCGCCCGCGATCGCCGTGGCGATGAAGGCGTAGAGATCGTTGAGGATGTGCTGGTAGGCGCCTTCGACGTTGAGGCTGCTGCGATTCGCGCGGCTGATCGCCCATGTCGCGGCGACGTTCACCGCGCATCCGGCGAGGGCGGTGAAGAAGACCAGCCTGCCGTCCACGTCGGGCGGCGTGATCAGCCGAGAGATCCCTTCGTAGACGAAGAACGCTGCCAGTAGTAGCAGGGTGATCCCGTTGGCCTGGGCGGAGAGGATCTCCACCCGCTTGAGGCCCCAGGTGTAGCCGCCGCGCGCCGGCTTGGCCGCGATCCGGATCGCGGCCAGCGCCAGCACGATCGCGGCGGCGTCGGTGAGCATGTGCGCGGCGTCGGTGATCAGCGCGAGCGAACTCGCGATGATGCCGATGGTCACCTCGATCGCCATGAAGGCGACGATGAGCCCGAGCGCCAGGCTCAGCCACCGCTTGTCGGCGTTGGCCGAGACGCCGTGATCGTGCCCCGCGTGTCCGCTCATCTCAGTTCCGCCCCTCGTTCGGTGAGATCACCGAATGAACATACATGGCGGTATGCGCATATATCAACGGAGGTGGCGGTGATCTCAGTCCAGGACGGCGAGCGCGTCGATCTCGACCAGCATCACCTCGTGCGGCAGGTCGACGAACACCGTCGTGCGGCAGGGGAGCGCCGCACCCTCGGGGACGTTCTCGGCGATGAACGCGCCGTACACCTCGTTCATGGCGGCGAAGTCGTCGCGGGTGGTGAGGTAGACGCGGAACATCAGCACGTCCGCCACGGACGCGCCGCCGGCCTCCAGGATCGCCTTGACGTTCTCCAGCGTGCGCCGCGTCTGCTCCTTCACGTCGCCCGCGGCGATGTACTGGTTCGTCGCCGGGTCCATCGGGCCCTGCCCCGAGACCTGCAGCAGGTTGCCGCGGCGCACGCCCTGGCTGAAGAAGTGGGCGGGGGCGGGCGCGTCGGTGGTGGAGACGGCGGTCGCGGTCATGGTTCTCTCCTGTTCATCATGGGCCCCGGGGTGTCCGGGAGGTCAGCGCGGGCGGTACCCGCAGTCGCCGGAGATCGCGGCGCAGGTGGCGCGCAGCGGTTCCAGCAGGTCCATTAGCTCGTCGAAGGGCAGCACCACGTCGGGCACCGAAACCGAGACGGCGGCCACGACCGAGCCCGAAGCGTCGCGGACCGGCGCGGCGATGCAGTTGATCGACGGCTCGTTCTCCTCGCGGTCGACGGCCCAGTCCTGCTCGCGGACCTTCTCGATCTCGTGCAGGTAGGCCTCCGGCGCGACGATCGTGTTCGGGGTGCGCAGCGTGAAGTCGATGCCCTGGACGAAGGGGCGGAGCTCGGCATCGGGGAGATCGGCGAGCATCACCTTCCCGACGGCGCTCGAATTGAGGTTGGCCTCCATGCCCACGCGCGAGTACATCCGGATCAGGTCCCGCGATTCGAGCTTGTCGATGTAGACCACCGCGTCGCCCTCGCGCGCGGCGAGATGCGTCGTGCGGCCGTACTCGCGGTTGAATGCGATGAGGTGCGGAGCCGCGATCTCCTTGATGCTGCGCTGTTCCGAGGCGCGCGCCGCGAGGTCGAAGACGCGCGAGCCGAGGTGGTAGCGGTGCGCGGCGTCGTGATAGGCGAAGCGCGCGTCGGTCAGCGGCCGCAGGAGGCGCAGGACGGTGGTCTTGTGCACGCCGAGCTCGTCGGCGAGCTCGTCCAGGGAGGCGGGCCCCTCGCCGAGGAGGCGCAGGATCTCCAGTGCGCGGGTCAGGCTCTGGCTCATGGCGTTCGGCTCTCCACGGGAGGAGGCAGGTGCGCCCCGTCGACCCGCACCGCCGCCGGGCCGACGTGCGCGGCCGCCCACGCCGCGTCGTCACAGGTCAGCAGGGCGGTGAGGGACGCCGCCGGCAGGGTGGCGAAGTCCGCGCGCACCGTCAGCGTGGCGGCCGCGCCGGCGTGCCCGCGGCGCAGGCAGGTGCGCAGATCCTCGCCCCGCGCCAGTCCGTGCAGGAAGCCGGCGGCGAACGAGTCGCCGGCGCCGACCGGCTCGACCACGTCCACCGCCAGCGCCGGGACGGCGATCTCGGCGCCCGCCCGGTCGATCGCGACTGCGCGCAGCGCACCGTCCTTGACGACGACGGTGCGGGGCTCGGGGAGGAGAGCGCGCACGGCCGCGGGGGAGCCGGTGCCGAGGACGCGCTCGGCCTCGTCCGCGCCGACGAGGACGACATCCGCGCTGCGGGCCAGCTCGATGACGAGCGACGGGTCACCGTCCGGCCACAGCTGTTCGCGCCAGTTGACGTCGAAGGTGACCGTGCCGCTGACGCCCGTCCGGTCCCGGAGCAGGGTCCGGGTCAGGGCGGCGCACCCGGGGGAGAGGGCCGCGGTGATGCCGCTGGTGTGCACGATCCGTGCGCCGGCCAGCGCGGCGGCGACGGCGGGACGAGCGAGGAAGCCCGGTTCCATCGCGGCCGCGGCGCTGCCAGCACGCCGGTAGGTGCTGGTGGTGACGGGTTCGCCCGCCTCGTTGACGCCCTCGGTCTTGGCGTAGCGGCCCGTGAACGCGGTCGCGTCCACCTCGAGGGCCTCGGTGGCGACACCGTGGGCGCGCAGGTGCTCGACGATCCGCCGCCCCTCGGCGTCCCCGCCGACGCGGCCGAGGAACGCGGTGGGCGTACCCAGCGCCGCGGTGCCCGCGGCGACGTTCGCCTCGGCACCGCCGGCGTGCATGGCGGGCTCCGGTGCATCGAGGTCGGCTGCGGCCACCAGTGCCAACGGCTCACCGAGGCACGCGATCCAAGCTGTGGTCACCCTCGCGCCTTTCGAGATCTCGTGGTTGTGCAGGTCCTGCGGCAATGCTAGCGTCTGTGACACGCATCACGCAACGATGATTGCAATATACGCAACATAGCAGATTGGGAAGCATGATGGTCAACGGGAACGGCGCCCGGCCGGTGGAGCTGAGTGTGCTCGACAAGGCGGTGCCCGCGTGGGCGAACGCCATGAGCACCGCGGACTTCCTCGCCCGCTCACCGCGCCTGGCCGAGCTGTCCACGCCCGTGCTCGTGCTCGACGACGCGGCGATGGTGGACAACGTCGCCGAATTCGCGCGGTGGACCGCCGCGCACGGCTTCGATCTGGAGCCGCACGGCAAGACCACGATGGCCCCCGCGCTCTGGCAGCGGCAGCTCGATGCCGGCTCCACCGCCATCACCGTCGCGAACCTGCCGCAGCTGCAGTCGGCCGTCGCCACCGGCTTCCGGAACCTGCACGTGGCGAACGCGATCGCCGACCCGGCCGGCATCCGCTGGCTGGGCGAGGCGCTCGACGCCGCTCCGGAGCTCGAGGTCACGCTGTGGGCCGACGGGCTCGCCACTGTCGACGCCCTCGACCGCGGCCTGGCCGCCGCGACCCGGCAGCCCACGATCCTGGTCGAGTTGGGCGGCCCCGGCGGCCGGACCGGTGCCCGCACCGTCGACGAGGCCGTCGCGATCGGCGAGCGCATCGCCGCGTCACCGCGCCTGCGTCTCGGCGGCGTCACCGGCTACGAGGGTGCCTTCGCGCACGACACCTCGGCCGCAGCGCTCGGCACCGTCGACGACTACCTGCGCACGCTGGTCGAGCTGCACGCCCGGCTGCGCCCGCTGTACCCGGAGGGGCGCATCGTCGTCTCCGCCGGCGGCAGTGCGTACTTCGACCGGGTCGCCGCGATCCTGGGCGACATCGACGACGCCCGGATCGTGGTCCGCTCGGGGGCGTACATCATCCACGACGACGGCTTCTACCGCGGCATCACGCCGTCGGGCCGCGCGGCCGATGCCCCGCGCCTGCGCTCCGCCATGCACGTCTGGGCCCGCGTCATCTCGCGGCCCGAGCCCGGCCTCGCCCTCCTCGACGTGGGCCGCCGCGACGTCTCCTTCGACGAGGGACTGCCGGAGCCGCAGCGCGTCGCGCCCGCTCTCGGCGCACCCTCGCGCCCGCTCGACGCGGAGATCTCCGCGGTCAACGACCAGCACGCCTTCCTGCGCCTGCCCGCCGGCGACCCGCTCGCGGTCGGCGACGTCGTGCGGCTGGGCCTGAGCCACCCGTGCACCGTCTTCGACAAGTGGCGCGTCATCCCCGTGGTGGCGGACGACACCGAGAATCCCCAGGTCGTCGACATGATCTCCACCTACTTCTGAGGCGTCGCCATGCACGAGACACTCATTCGCGCCGCGACCGTTGTCGACGGGACCGAGGCGCCGGGATACACCGCCGACGTCGCGATCGCGGGCGGCGTCATCACCGCGATCGGTGCCGACCTGGGACCGGCGCACCGCGTCATCGACGCCGACGGGCTCGTCCTCAGTCCCGGGTTCATCGACATGCACGCCCACTCCGACCTGCAGGTGCTGCTCAATCCGGCGCACCCGTCGCGGATCACCCAGGGCGTCACCTGCGAGGTGATCGGGCAGGACGGCCTGAGCTACGCGCCCGTCTCCGACGAGACCCTCGCCGTGGTGCGCCGCCAGATCGCCGGGTGGAACACCGATCCGGCGGACTTCGACTTCTCGTGGCGCACCGTGGGCGAGTACCTCGACCGCCTGGACGCGGCGGGCACCGCCACCAACCTCGCGTACCTCGTGCCGCACGGCCTGCTGCGCGCCCTCACGATCGGCTTCGGCGACGGTGTCGCGTCCCCGGCGGAGGTGGCCCGGATGCAGGAGATCCTCACGCAGGGCCTGCGCGAGGGCGCTGTCGGCCTCTCGACCGGCCTCACGTACACCCCGGCCATGTACGCCGACGACGCGGAGCTGGCCGCGCTCATGCGCACCACCGGCGAGCTGGGCGGCTACTTCTCCCCACACCATCGCAGCTACGGCGCGGGCGCGATGGAGGCCTACGCCGAGATGATCGACCTGTCCCGGCGCACCGGCTGCCCCCTGCACCTCGCGCACGCCACCCTCAACTTCGGGCCCAACAAGGGGCGCGCGCCCGAGCTCCTGGCCCTGCTCGACGATGCCGTCGCCGCGGGCGCGGACGTCTCGCTCGACACCTACCCCTACCTGCCGGGCGCCACCACGCTCGCCGCGATCCTCCCGAGCTGGGCCGCGGCCGGCGGCGCCGACGCCACACTCGCGCGCCTGCGCGACCCGCAGGAGCTCATCCGCATCCGGGAGCACCTGGAGCACACCGGATCCGACGGCTGCCACGGCGTGATCGCCGAGTGGGAGACGATCGAGATCAGCGGCGTCGGTACCGACGCGCTGGCCGGCTACGTCGGCCGCACGATCGCGCAGATCGCCGCCGACGAGGGCCGCGATCCGTTCGACGTGTGCGTCGGGATCCTGCTCGACGACCGCCTCGCGACCGGCATCCTGCAGCACGTCGGGCACGAGGAGAACGTGCGCGCCATCATGCGTCACCCCACGCACACCGGCGGGAGCGACGGGCTCCTCGTCGGCGGGAAGCCGCACCCTCGGGCGTGGGGCACGTTCGCCCGCTACCTCGGTCACTACAGCCGGGACCTGGGTCTGATGAGCCTCGAGGAGTGCGTGGGCCACCTCACCGGTCGGGCCGCCCGTCGCCTCCGCCTGGTCCGACGGGGCCTCGTCCGCGAGGGTTACGCGGCCGACCTCGCGCTCTTCGACCCCGACGCGGTGATCGACCGCGCCACCTACGACGCCCCGCGCACGCCCGCGGCGGGGTTCACGCACGTCTTCGTCCGCGGCACGGCCGCTCTCGACGACGGCGAACCCACCGGCGCGCTCGCGGGCGGCGCGCTGCGACTGACCGACGAAGGGGTCCTGTGACCGTGAACGAACACTCCGGCCTGCTCGAGGCGCTGGCCGCCGACCGGGCCCTCACCGTCGTGCGGGCCCCCGAACTGCCCGACGCCGCGGCGCTGTGCCGCGCGCTCGCCGCGGGCGGAATCCGCACCGTCGAGCTGACCTTCACCACGCCCGGCGTGCTCGGCCACCTCGAGCGGGCCGCCGGCGTCGAGGACACGAACCTCGGCGTGGGCACGGTGCGCACCGCGACGCAGGCCCGCGACGCGGTGAACGCCGGGGCTCGGTTCCTGGTGACGCCGGACGTCAACGAGGAGGTCGCGGATGCGGCCCGCGACCTCGGTGTCCCCGTGTTCCTCGGCGCCCTGACCCCGAGCGAGGTCGCCCGCGCGGCCGCCCTGGGCTCGGTGGCGGTGAAGATCTTCCCCGCCCGCGCGTTCGGGCCGGGCTATCTCAAGGACCTGCACGGCCCGTTCCCCGGCCTGCCGCTGCTGCCGTCGGGCGGCGTCAGCGAGGCCAACGCCCGCGAGTTCCTGGGCGCCGGCGCCGTCGCCGTCTGCGCAGGCACGTCCGTCGTGCCCCCCGACACCGTCGCCGCCGGCGACTGGGCAGACATCACCACCCGCGCCGCCCGTTTCGTCGCCGCGCTGTAGTCCCTTCCAGAAACGGAGAACTCCCCATGTCCTCGGTCATCGACTGGCTGCAGCACGACACCGGCGGTCTACTGACCCTCGCCGCGCTGTCGATCGCGGTCCTGCTCTTCCTCATCATCAAGGTCAAGCTCGAGCCCTTCATCGCGCTGATCATCGTCTCCGTCGGCCTCGCGCTCGTGGCGGGCGTCTCGGTCGAAAAGCTCGTCGGCTCACCGCAGAAGGGCGCCGCCCAATCGATCCTGGAGACGGGATTCGGCGGCATCCTCGGGCACATCGCCCCGATCATCGGCCTCGGCACCGTCCTCGGCGCCATCCTGGAACGCTCCGGTGGCGCGGACGTGCTCACCAGCTGGCTGTTGAAACTGTTCGGTCCCAAGGGCGCCCCGCTCGCCATGGGTGTCACCGGCCTGATCCTCGGCATCCCGGTGTTCTTCGACATCGGCATCTTCATCCTGGCGCCGCTGGTCTACGTGGCCGCCAAGCGCGGCGGCAAGTCGCTGGTGATGTACGCGCTGCCGATGCTCGCGGGCCTGTCGATGACGCACGCCTTCCTGCCCCCGCACCCCGGCCCCGTCGCCGCGGCCGGCCTGCTGCACACCTCGCTCGGCTGGATCATCGTGATGGGCCTGATCTGCGGCATCCCCGCCTGGTTCGCCTCCGGTGTGGTCTGGGGAACCTGGATCGGCAAGCGCGTCATCGTCGAGGTGCCCGAGGAGTTCGTCCCCGAGGAGGCGCACGCCAGCAAGGACAAGCCGCCGCTGTCGCTGATCGCCTTCATCATCGCGGTGCCGATGCTGCTGATCCTGGGCGGCACCTTCGGTTCGGTCTGGCTCGCCGCGGGCACCAAGCCCTTCTCGATCCTCGTCTTCCTCGGAACGCCCGCGATCGCCCTCACCATCGCCGTGGTGCTCGCCTTCTACCTCCTCGGCATCCGGCGGGGCATCAACGCGACGCAGCTCGCCGAGCTGACGGGCGCCGCGCTCAAGCCGATCGGCATGATCCTGCTCGTCGTCGGCGCGGGCGCCCTGTTCGGCGCCGTCCTGCGCGCCACCGGCGTCGGCACGGCGCTCACCGAGTCGATGTCGAACCTGGGCCTGCCGCTGATCGTCACCGCCTACCTCGTCAGCTGTGCGCTGCGCATCGCTCAGGGCTCGGCGACGGTGGCCATCACCGCCACCGCCGGCATCATCGGTGAGACGGTCGCGGCCGGGAACTACTCCCAGGCGCAGATCGCGCTCATCGTCATCGCGATCTCGGCGGGCTCGATCATCCTGAGCCACGTCAACGACGGCGGTTTCTGGATCGTCGCGAAGTACTTCAACATGACGGTCAAGCAGACGTTGCAGACCTGGTCGGTGCTCGAGACGATCCTGTCGGTGGTCGGCTTCGCGATGGTGCTGCTGGTCTGGGCCATCGTCTGATTCCTGCGCGGCGCGCCGTCGTGACGGCCCGGATCGTCACGACGGCGTCAAGAAACCGTCCACTCGGACGGTTCATCCCGCGCGGTGCCCGATCCGGCGATACGTTGGACGCCCGGGCCGTGCGATCCGCGGCCGCGATCCGTCAGAGACGAGGTGACTGAAGATGGCTCATGCGCGCGCCGGCCAACCGGCCCTTCCCCAGGACCTGATCGATGTCGATGCCGTTCTGGCGGCCTACCATTCGATCGCCCCGGATCCGGGGGATCCCGATCAGCGGGTCGCCTTCGGCACCTCCGGCCACCGGGGGACGTCGCTGAACGGCAGCTTCAACGACGGGCACATCGCCGCGACCACGCAGGCGATCGTCGAGTACCGCGCCGCGCAGGGCATCCGCGGGCCCCTGTTCCTCGCCAAGGACACGCACCTGCTCTCCGCTCCGGCGTGGGAGACCGCGGTCGAGGTGCTCGCCGCGAACGGCGTCGAGACCCTCGTCGACCACGACGACCGCTACACACCCACCCCGGCGCTGAGCCACGCGATCCTCACCTTCAACCGGACCCACCCCGGCGTGCAGGCCGACGGGATCGTGGTCACCCCGTCGCACAACCCGCCCGCGGACGGCGGCTTCAAGTACAACCCGCCCTCGGGCGGTCCGGCGGACACCGATGCGACCGGCGCGATCGCCGACCGGGCGAACGAGATCCTGGCGGGCGGCCTGCGCGAGGTGCGCCGCATTCCGCTCGCGCAGGCGCTGGCGTCGGCGGCGGTGCAGCGGTTCGACTTCCTCGACGCGTACGTGGGCGATCTACCCTCGGTGCTGCACCTGGACCGGATCCGTGACGCCGGCGTGCGGATCGGTGCCGACCCGCTCGGCGGCGCCGCCGTCGGGTACTGGGGCGCCATCGGCGACCGGTACAACCTCGACCTCACGGTGGTCAACCCCACGGTCGATCCGCAGTTCGCGTTCATGACGCTCGACACCGACGGCAAGATCCGGATGGACTGCAGTTCCCCGAACGCGATGGCCTCGCTCATCGCCAACAAGGACCAGTACGACATCGCGACGGGCAACGACGCCGACTCCGACCGGCACGGCATCGTCACCCCCGACGGCGGGCTGATGAACCCGAACCACTACCTGGCCGTCGCCATCGACTACCTGTTCGCCTCGCGCGGCGGGTGGCGCGATGACGCCGCGGTCGGCAAGACGCTCGTCAGCTCGTCGATGATCGACCGCGTGGTCGCTGAGCAGCGCCGCACCCTCCTCGAGGTGCCCGTCGGCTTCAAGTGGTTCGTCCCCGGCCTGCTCGACGGCAGCGTCGGCTTCGGCGGCGAGGAGTCCGCCGGGGCCTCCTTCCTGCGGCACGACGGCTCGGTGTGGACCACCGACAAGGACGGCATCATCCTGGCGCTGCTCGCCTCGGAGATCCTCGCCGTCACGGGTAAGAGCCCGTCGCAGCACTTCGCGGTGCTGGGGGAGCAGTACGGGGTGCCCGCCTACGCCCGCACCGACGCGCCCGCGGGTCGCGAACAGAAGGCGGTGCTGGCCAAGCTCTCCCCGGAGCAGGTGTCGGCCGGCGAGCTCGCGGGGGAGCCGATCACCGCCAAGCTGACGCGCGCGCCCGGCAACGGCGCGCCCATCGGCGGCCTCAAGGTCACCACCGAGAACGCGTGGTTCGCCGCCCGCCCGTCGGGCACCGAGGACGTCTACAAGATCTACGCCGAGTCCTTCCGCGGAGCCGATCACCTCGCGCAGGTCCAGGCCGAGGCGAAGGCCCTTGTCGACGGTGTGCTCGGGGGATAGCGCCTGACCTGGGAACTCAGCGACAGCCGCTATTGTGGTCCGCGTGAGCAAGGGTAAGAACGCGAAGTACGTTCCCGCGAAGCAGTCCAACACCATGACCTACGTGCTGGGCGGCATCGCCGTCCTGGTGGTCATCGTGGTCGTCATCGGTGGTGTGCTGCTCATCAGCAAGAAGGAGGGCACGCCCGCCGATCAGGCGCAGGCCTCCATCGACAAGGCCACGCCGGCGTTCGTGCTCGGCAAGGCCGATGCCCCGACGAAACTGACCTTCTTCGAGGATCCGTACTGCCCTGCCTGCGGCAACCTGGAGCGGCAGTACGGCGAGCAGCTCACCAAGGCCGTCGAGGACGGGAAGCTGCAGATCAAGTTCTTCCTGGTCTCCTTCCTCAACCGCCAGAGCCCGTCGGGCGACTACTCCGACCGCGCGGCGGGCGGCCTGCTGGCCATCGCGAAGTCCTCGCTGCCCGAGGAGCAGAAGCAGAAGGCGTGGATGGGCGCGCACACCGCCATGTACGCCAACCAGCCGGCCGAGGGGCAGGGCGACAAGACGAACGCCGAGATCGCGACGACCCTCGGTGACGGCGCCAAGGCCAAGGGCGTCGAGCTGCCCGCCGACGTCACCGCGGCGATCAGCGAGGGCAAGTACACGGTCGAGTCGGCGCAGAACGCCGGCGCCGCCAGCCAGCTGATGCAGGACCTCAACGCCACCGGCACGCCCACTGTCGTGAACAACGGTGAGAAGCTCACCCTCTCCGGCGACTGGCTGACGCCGCTCCTCCAGTAAAACCGGTTCTGACCAGCCGATTTGGTGCACGCCAACTGGCTCCTGTAATGTTCTCCGGGCGGGAAACCGCAGGTGAACAACCGAATACGGGGCTATGGCGCAGCTGGTAGCGCACCACACTGGCAGTGTGGGGGTCAGGGGTTCGAGTCCCCTTAGCTCCACAGAAGAGAACCCCTCCGGCGGATGCCGGAGGGGTTCTTCTGTATCCGCGATCGGCAGCGGATGCGCCCTGCCCCGGCGGCCGTGCCGCCCCGATCGCTGCGAGGCGCCGCGAATCTCCGCTCGACGCCGATAAGAGCGGTGACCAGCATGAACTCTCCTCGGAGGAGGTGTGAGCATGTCAACCGGTGCGGCTCGTGATGAGAATCACCTTCATGTGATTGCGGAGCGACAACCCTCCTGCCTGCAGTGATAGGCAAGTCTGATCATTGCCTCAGGGGGAATCGATTTGTCCAATAAATCCCTCCGACCTAACCTCGATAGCGAACCGAACAGGTATCCGAACGAAACGAGGAGCGCACGTGTCGCTGATCAACAAGCAGATCAAGCCCTTCACCGCCGAGGCATTCAAGGACGGCAACTTCGTCACCGTCTCCGACCAGGACATCGCCGGCAAGTGGGCCGTCTTCTACTTCTACCCGGCCGACTTCACCTTCGTGTGCCCCACCGAGCTGGGCGACCTCGCCGATCACTACGAGGAGCTGCAGGCGCTGGGCGTCGAGGTGTTCTCGGTCTCGACCGACACCCACTTCACCCACAAGGCCTGGCACGCCTCCTCGGACACCATCAACAAGATCAAGTACGCGATGATCGGTGACCCGAGCCTGCAGATCAGCACCGACTTCGAGGTGCTCCGCGACGGCCAGGGCCTGGCCGACCGCGGCACCTTCCTGGTCGACCCCGACGGCGTCGTCCAGTTCACCGAGGTCACCGCCGAGGGCATCGGCCGCAACGCCGCCGAGCTCGTCCGCAAGGTCAAGGCCGCGCAGTACGTGCGCTCGCACCCGGGCGAGGTCTGCCCCGCGAAGTGGGAAGAGGGCGCCGACACCCTCGCTCCGTCGCTGGAGCTCGTCGGCAAGATCTAGTTCGACCACACGGCAGCGGGGCGGGACTCACCTCCCGCCCCGCGGTCGTTCCACTCACCTGTACTCGCTTCTGCCCGAAGGGGATCGGATCACCATGCTCGAAGCCGCACTCGCCACTCAACTCAAGGGCCTGCTCACCAACGTCACGATGCCGGTCGAGCTCGTCTCGACGCTCGACGACGGTGCCAAGTCGGCCGAACTCGCGGAGCTGCTCGACGAGATCGCGGGCATGTCCGATCACATCCAGCACGACCGGACCGGCGACGACGCCCGCACCCCGTCGTTCCTGATCCGCCGCGCCGGCACCGACATCGCCGTGCAGTTCGCCGGAATCCCGCTGGGGCACGAGTTCTCGTCCCTGGTGCTGGCGCTGCTGCAGGTCGGCGGCCACCCCTCGAAGGAGGCGGCGGAGCTGCTCGAGCAGGTCCGCGAGCTCGACGGTGACTACCACTTCGAGACCTACTTCTCGCTCTCGTGCCAGAACTGCCCCGACGTGGTGCAGGCCCTGAACCTGATGTCGGTGCTCAACCCGCGCATCACCCACACCGCGATCGACGGCTCGCTCTTCCAGGACGAGGTCGACAGCCGCCAGGTCATGGCCGTGCCGACCGTCTTCGTCAACGGCGAGCTCTTCGACTCGGGCCGCATGAACCTCGAGCAGATCGTCGGCAAGCTCGACGACGGTGCCGCCGAGCGCACCGCCGCCACCCTCGCCGAGAAGGACCCGTTCGACGTGCTCGTCGTCGGCGGCGGTCCCTCGGGCGCGACGGCCTCGGTCTACGCCGCCCGCAAGGGGATCCGCACCGGCATCGTCGCCGAGCGCTTCGGCGGCCAGGTGCTCGACACCATGGCCATCGAGAACTTCACCTCCGTCTCCTACACCGAGGGCCCGAAGTTCGCCGCCGAGCTCGAGAACCAGGTGCGGCAGTACGACGTCGACATCATGAACACCCAGCGCGGAGCGAAGCTCACCCGCGACGAGGAGTCCGGGATGATCTCGGTCGATCTCGTCAGCGGCGCGCAGCTGAGCTCGCGCACCGTCGTGATCTCCACCGGCGCCCGCTGGCGCTCGATGGACGTGCCGGGCGAGGCCGAGTACCGCAACAAGGGCGTCACCTACTGCCCGCACTGCGACGGTCCGCTGTTCAAGGGCAAGCGCGTCGCCGTCATCGGCGGCGGCAACTCGGGCGTCGAGGCCGCGATCGACCTCGCGGGCATCGTCTCGCACGTCACGCTCATCGAGTTCGACTCGCAGCTGCGCGCCGACCAGGTGCTGCAGCGCAAGCTGCGCAGCCTGCCCAACGTCGACGTGCTGGTCAGCTCCATGACCACCGAGGTCGTCGGCGACGGCGGCAAGGTCACCGGCCTGAACTACAAGAGCCGCACCACCGATGAGGAGCACACGCTCGAGCTGGACGGCGTCTTCGTCCAGATCGGCCTGCTGCCGAACACCGAGTGGCTCGAGGGCACGCTGGAGCTGAGCCCGCGCGGCGAGATCGTCGTCGACGAGGCCGGCCGCACCTCGCTGCCCGGCGTCTTCGCCGCGGGCGACTGCACGACGGTGCCGTTCAAGCAGATCGTTGTCGCCGCCGGCTCCGGCGCGACCGCGGCGCTGAGCGCCTTCGACCACATCATCCGCACGGAGCTGCCGACCGAGGCCGCGACCGTCGCCGGCTGACGTACGACGACACCACGGACCGAACGGGCCGGGCGTGATGGCCGGCCCGTTCGCCGTCCACGCCCCGGTCGGGCCCCGGTGCGACGGTGACCGCAGCACGAGTGCGACCGAACCGGCGGCCACGCGACCCACGCCGCCCGCGGATCGGTGGCAGGATCGGGATCATGACTGACGACGCTGTGCACACCCGGATCGACGCCCTCATCGCCGAGGAGCACGCACTGCGCGACCGACTCGGTGCGGGCGGTACCGGGGAGGGAGAGCGCAGCCGGTTGCGGGAGCTCGAGACCCAGCTCGACCAGGCGTGGGACCTGCTGCGGCAGCGGCGCGCTCGGCGCGAGTTCGGCGAGGACCCCGACGGTGCCGAGGCGCGTTCGGCGAACACCGTGGAGAACTACCGCAACTGACAGTTCGGGCGTCTCCCCGGGGCGCTCACGACCCGGTCAGGTGCTCCCGCAGCCGGTCCAGGAACGGAGCCTGCGCCTTCACCAGCTTCTCCGCAGCGGTCTCGAGGTCGAACCAGCCCGCCCGATCGATCTCCGGGAAGCTCTGCATCCGTCCGGAGCCGCGTGGCCACTCGATCTCGAACTCGTTGGAGCTGATCGACGTCGCGTCGAAGTCGCCCTCGCGCGCGAAGACGGTCACCGTCTTGCCGCCGGACTGCCGTACGGAACCCAGCGGCACCGTCGGGCCGGACGGTGCCGGAGAACCGAGCTCCTCGGCGAATTCGCGCTCGGCCGCGGCGAGCGGTTCCTCATCGGCGGTGTGCAGTCCCTTGGGCACCGACCAGGCGTGCGCGTCCTTCCGTGCCCAGAACGGCCCGCCCATGTGCCCGAGCAGGACCTCGATCGAACCGCCGGAGAGACGGTGGAGCAGCAGTCCGGCGCTGGTGGTGCTCATGCCCCGTCGCTCGCGGGCGCGGGCGCCCCGGCGTTCCCGGCGTTCTTGACGGCGCGGGTCAGCACCTCCGGCCCGGTGACCATCGCGCGGCGCCACGGCGCCACACCGTCGATCTCGACCTGCAGGGAGAAGCTCAGGACGGTGCGGATGAGCACGATGAGGCCGAGGACGGCCGCGTCGGTCAGCGTCGGATCGGAGGTGACGGTCTGCACCAGGTCGGCCGCGACCAGGATCTCCAGGCCGAGCAGGATGACGCCACCGAAGGTCTCGCGCAGGGTCTTGAAGCCGGTGGTCCAGTCTCCGGACTGCCGCCACGCCCGGACGGCGAGGACGACGGTCACGACGAAGCCCACGGACAGTGCGCCGACGCCGATGATCTCGAAGCCGACGCCGACGATCTCGAAAAAGTGCTTCGCATCCACGCGCTCATGGTGCCACAGGACCCGCCCTGTGGCGATGCAAACGATCGAGCGTCGCACCGGCTCCGACCAGGCTCAGGAGGCCTCGAGTCGCGGCGCGATGCGGCGGCCTACCGGCGGCGTGACAGCGCGGCGTTGGCGATGCCCGCGCCGAGCACGACCAGGGCCGCGACCAGCGGCGCGCACTGGGCGACCGCGGTGCCGAGGTTCTCGGCGAGCGCGCCGTTGATCGCCGACGCGAGCGACTGGCCGAGGATCAGGCCACTGCCGAGGATGGTCATCACGGTGGCGGAGCGGCCCAGCGGGCTGCGCTCGGCACCCAGGCTGAACTCGGTCACGAGCGTGGGGCCGACACCGATGCCGGCGATCGCCAGGCCCGCCACGAGCATCGGCAGCGACGGGGCCACGGCGATCAGCGCGGCGCCGAGGACGAGCACCGTCGCGAAGCTCACCCAGCGGGCGGCGATGCTGAACCGCTCGGGGAGCAGCGCGGACCCGAGGGCCAGCGCGGCGGAACCCACGCCCATGACGCCGTAGTACAGGCCCGCGGCCTCCGCGTTACCCGCGTCCCGCATGAAGGCGGTGAGCCCGGTCAAGGTGGAGCCGAAGAACAGTCCCATGCCGAAGACGCCGACGACCACGGTGAGCAACAGGGGAGTGAAGAGCTCCCGCGCGGGCGCCTGCACGACGGCGCCGTCGCCGTGGTGCTCGGGCGCACGCCCGCTGGGGTGCAGCGCGAACGCCGACACGAACAGCACGGTGAGCACCGCGGCACCGATCATCGGCGCGGCGGGCGAGAGGGTGGTCGCCAGCAGACCCACGATGACGGGGCCGAAGACGAAGATGATCTCGTCGGCGGCCGATTCGTAGGCCATGACCGAGAGCAGGGTGCGCACGCGGCGCCCCTCCGGGAGCTTCGTGGTGATCATGGTGACCAGGCGGCTGCGCGACATGGGGCCGACCTGCGGGGCGGTGGCGCCCACGAGCGCCGCCGAGGCCAGCACGGCCGCGCCCGGCAGCGGGCTGAACACGACCCAGGTCATCAGGAGCAGCGCGAGGCTGTTCGCGATTCCGGCCGCGAGCACGGTGCGCCGCTGCCCGAACCGGTCGGCGGCCGCACCGACGAGCGGGCCCACCAGGGCGGAACCGATACCGACCATGGCCGAGCTCAGCCCGCCGAAGGCCAGCGAGTCGCGGCCCGCCACGACCAGGGTGAGGACGCCGACCACCATCATCGCGAAGGGGAGGCGGGCGACGAAGGCGATGGGGAAGTAGCTGCGGCCGGCCACCTCGATGATCGTCGGCCCGGTGGTACCGGGCGTCGAAGGGGAGGTGTCGTGGGGCATGGTGGCGGTCACCGTCAGGGGCCTTTCCGCGGCGATCGCCGCATCGATCGACGTGCCGCCTTGGGAGCCCGGAGGCCGTGCCAGGTAGATACACGGTACTTCGGCCGCGGTGTGCGCCGCAGCCGAAACATCCTATCAATTATTCGCGCTCCGCGCCGCGGGCTCCGGTGTCAGATACCGCGCTCAGCCGATGAAGCCGCAGGTGGGCGGCGGTGCTGTCCGCTCGGTCACACCGGGAGGTCGGTGCTCACCGCTCGGGGCCGACGCGCACCACCTCGAGGGGGACGGTGCTCGTCAGTGAGAATCCCATCGCGTCGTAGAGCCGGCGCGCGGGGTTGTCGTCCGAGGTGTGCAGGAACGGGATCTCGCCGCGGGCGCGGATGCCGTGCGCCACAGCGCGGATCAGTCGTGAGGCCAGGCCTCGGCCGCGTGCCTCGGGTGCGGTGCACACGGCGCTGATCTCGGTCCATCCGACGGGGTGCATGCGCTCGCCGGCCATGGCGATGAGCGCGCCGTCGCCGTCGCGGATGCCGAGATAGGTGCCCAGTTCGATCGTTCGCGGCAGGAACGGGCCGGGCTTGGTGCGCTCGACGAGGGCCGTCATCTCCGGGACGTCCGCCGCCGTCAGTCGGACCGCCTCCGGCTCGGCGGCGGTCTCGACCGCGCTGCCGTCGTACTGCACCAGGCCGATCCGCTCGATCACCGTCCACCCGTCGGGGAGCGGCGTCGCGCGGTCGCGCAGCAGGACGGTCCCGTTCGTTTCGGCGAGATCCGCCACGTCGGCGTAGTCCTGCGGCGTCAGTTCGCGCGGGTGGCCGAAGAACACCGAGACGTCGGGGTGGTAGCGCTGGATCCGGCCGCGGGCGTCGCGGAAGCGCGCGTGCGGCCCGGCCAGTGAGGCGTTCACGGGATCGCGGAGGACGCTGTTCTCGGTCACCCGTCGATCATTCCAGACGGGCGCGGTCACACCTCGGCGGCGACCTGCGCCAGCCGCGGCAGCACCTGATCGCGCCAGCCGGGGCCCATGCGCTCGAAGGCCGCGGCCATCCGCTTGTCGTCCAGGTCGAATCCGCTGTGCTCGAGGAGCACCCTGGTGCCGCGCCCCTCGGGGGCCAGCGTCCAGGTCAGCGTCCACGCGGGAGTGAAGGTGTAGACGAAGCGTTCGGGCGCCACCGACTCCAGCACTCGGCACGGCTGCGCGCCGAAACCCGGCATGTCCAAGGTGAACTCGTGCCCCACCTCGGCGGAGATGTCGCCCGCGGCCCACCATCGGGCCACGAGCTCGGGCTCCGTCAGCGCGCGCCACACCGTGGCGGGCGGTGCCGCCACGTACTGGTCCAGGGTGATTGTGCTCATTGCAACTCCTCGGCGACGTCGGCCAGCGCGGACAGTCGTGCGCGCCAGAACTTCTCGAACGGGTGCAACCAGTCGCCGAGCTCCGCCAGCGGCTCCGCAGTGAGCCGGTAGATCCGGCGGCGTCCGTCGGGGGAGTCCGCGACGAGCCCGGCGTCACGCAACACCTTCAGGTGCTCCGCGACAGCCGGGCGGCTCAGCGTGAACCGCTCGCTGAGTTCTCCCGCGGCGAGTGGCCCGTCGGCGAGGATCCGGAGGAGTTCGCGGCGGACCGGATTGGCGAGCGCGAGGAAGACGCGATCGGTGCTCTCCGTCTCGGTGGTCACGCCGTCGAGGATATGTCGGAGATCTCCGACGCGTCAACTTCTTCCGACGCTTCCGCGCTTCGCGAGTGGGGGACGGTGTCGAGGCCGTCGCGCCGCATGCGCTCGCGGCCCCAGTCGCCGAGCGGGGCGAGGGCGGTGTTGAGCGTGCGGCCCGATGCGGTGAGCGAGTACTCGACCTTGGGCGGCACCTGCGGGTACACCTTCCGCGTGAGCAGCCCGTCCTGCTCCATCTCACGTAGGTGCTGGGTGAGCATCTTCTCGCTCACGCCCGGTAGGCCGCGGCGCAACTCCGCGAACCGCCGCACGCTGTACGCCTCGAGCTCCCACAGGATGAGGACCTTCCATTTGCCGCTGACCACGTCGAGTGCGGCGTCGAGCCCGCAGATGTACGGGCCGCACCTCGGTGTGTCCGCCATGATGACCTCCATACTCACCTTTTGGTAAGTACCGCAGTATTTAGTCGGTACTTACGCAATCGGATGCTACCGCCCACGATGAGGGCATGACCACGAACACGTCGAATCCCACCGCTCCCGGACTCACCCTGCTCGGCCTCGGGCAGATGGGTGCCGCGCTCGCCGGCCGCATGCTGGACCAGGGCCGGGCGGTCACCGTCTGGAATCGCACTCCCGAACGCGCCGCTCCGCTCGTCGCCCGCGGCGCCGCCTCCGCGGAGACGCCCGCCGAGGCGATCGCACGCAACGGGCTGGTGGTCACCTGCCTGTTGCGGTACGCGTCGGTCCGGGAGACGCTCGACCCCGTCGCGGCATCGCTCCGCGGCCGAACGCTGATCGACCTCACGACCACGACGCCCGACGAGGCTCGAGAGCTCGGCCGGTGGGCGGCCGAGCACGACGTCGAATATCTCAACGGCGCCATCATGGCCACGCCCTACCAGATCGGAACCCCCGTGGCGCGGATCCTCTACAGCGGTGCGCCGGACGTGTTCGCGCGGCACCGCGACCTGCTCGCGCCGTGGGCCGAAGGCGTCTACGACGGCCCGGACGCCGGGGCCGCCTCATTGATCGACCTGGCCATGCTGTCCGGCATGTACCACATGTTCGCGGGCCTCTTCCACGGCGCGGCGATGGCGGCCACGGTGGGAATGTCCGCTCAGGACTTCGCCTCTCGCACGATCCCGCTGATCGAGTCGCTCGTCGCGCACTTCGCCGCCGACGCCGCGATCATCGACGGCGGCGACTACAGCGTGCCGGGACAGCAGAGCCTGGACTTCTCCGACCTGTCGGACATCCTGCGCACCAGCGAGGAGGCGGGGGTCGACTCGACGACGATCGCGGCGATCCAGGCTCTGATCCATCGCCAGCGCGAGGCCGGGCACGGTGCGGAGGGATTCGCCAGGATCTACGAGACTCTCCGGCATCCGGAGAGCGGCCGCGACGAGGCGACGGAGGCCGTCCGCGGGTCGGCGTAGGTGCTCGGTCGAACGAGGTGCCCCCGAAGTCCTCCGAGCGGTACTCCGCCCTCGCTCATTGAGTGAATTCACCGCTGATCCTCTCACCGCGCCCCCTACGATGGGCGGCTATGGACCTCAAGGGCATCGTGACCACACCGCTGCGCGTCGTCTTCTCGACCGCCGACGCCGCGATGTCGGCCGTCGAGGGCGGCGTCGCCGTCACCCGCTTCGCCGTGCAGAACGTCGAGTCGGAGGTGAGCAACGCGCTGCACGTCGACGCGGAGATCAGCTCCGTCACCCCGATGCAGCTGCTGCAGCGCCTGGCGCAGTTGCTCGAACCCGACCGCCCGGTCGGCATCATCCTCTCCCGCGGCGGGCCGCTCGACCGCGTGCTCAAGCCCGGCGGCGTCGTCGACCGGCTCACCGAGCCCGGCGGCATGCTCGAGAAGCTGACCGCCCCCGGTGGCCTGCTCGACCAGGCCACCAAGGAGGACAGTCCCGTCACCCGACTGACCACCGAGGGCGGCCCCCTGGACCGGCTCACTCGCCCCGGCGGCGTCGTCGACCAGATCACCGAGTCCGAGGGCGTGCTCGAGCGCCTGACGTCCGAGGGCGGCGTCATCGACAAGCTCACCGCGCCCGACGGCGTGCTCGAGAAGCTCATGTCCAAGGACGGCGTGCTGGACAAGCTCACCGAGAAGGGCGGCGTCCTCGACAAGCTGGCCGCCAAGGACGGCGTGCTCGACAAGATCACCGGCCAGGACGGGCTCATCGACAAGCTCACCGAGCCGAACGGCGTGATCGACCGCGCGATCGCCGACGGCGGCATCGTCGATCAGTTGCTCGGTCAGGAGGGCGCGATCGAGCGCGCCATCGCCCCCGGCGGCACGCTGGACGCCGTCTCCCAGCTCCCCGACGTCGTGGCAGAGCTCAACGAGGCCGTCGCGCTCATGACCGCCGCGGTCAACCCGATGAGCGATCTGGTCAACCGCCTGCCCAAGCGCATCCTCAAGGGGCGTGAGGGCCGCGAGCCCCGCCGCGGGGCCGCCCCGTCCGACGGTGCGCCCCCGGCCCCGTCGGCCCCGTCGGGCCCGTCGGCCCCGAGCACTCCCGCATCCCGTCCCGCGGCGCCCGAAGCGGACGATCCCGCCGCGCCGCCCCAGTAACGCCGAGGCGAACCCGAGGCCACCCCGAGGCGAACGCGCGGGATCGCGTCGGGCGCGGGTGTGAATCCCCGCGTAACCCTTGCCCAACTCCGGCGCGCGGCCCTTCCGTGTCGCGCTGTCGCGGACCTACTTTCGGCACATGAAGATCACAGTGCTGGGTACGGGGTACCTGGGAGCCACGCACGCGGCGTGCATGGCGGAGCTGGGCCACGAGGTGCTCGGAGTCGACGTCAACCTCAGCAAGATCGCCGCGTTGTCGGAGGGCAAGGTGCCCTTCCACGAGCCCGGGCTCCCCGCGGTACTCAAGCGGAACATCGAGGCCGGCCGGCTGCGCTTCACGGACTCCTACGAGGAGGCGGGCGAGTTCGGCGACGTGCACTTCATCGCCGTCGGCACGCCGCAGCGCAAGGGTGAGTTCGCCGCCGACATGACGTACGTGAACTCCGTGATCGACTCGCTCGTGCCGCACCTGCGTCGCGATGCGGTGATCCTCGGCAAGTCGACCGTCCCCGTCGGCACCACCGACCTGCTGCGCGCCCGCGCCGCCGAACTGGTGCCGGCCGGGGTGAACGTCGAGTTCGCCTGGAACCCCGAGTTCCTGCGCGAGGGCCACGCCGTCAAGGACACCCTCGAGCCCGACCGTCTCGTGCTCGGCGTCGAGCCCGGCGGCCGCGCCGAGGAGGTCGCCCGCGAGGTCTACGCCGGGATCCTCGCCCGCGACACCCCGTTCTTCGTCACCGACACCGCCACGGCCGAACTGGTGAAGATCTCCGCGAACGCCTTCCTGGCGACCAAGATCTCGTTCATCAACGCCGTCGCCGAGGTCTGCGAGGCCGCGGGCGCCGACGTGGTCGCGCTCGCCGATGCGATCGGCGTCGACACCCGCATCGGCCGCAAGTTCCTCGGCGCCGGTATCGGCTTCGGCGGCGGCTGCCTGCCCAAGGACATCCGCGCCTTCATGGCCCGCTCGGGCGAGCTCGGTGCCGGCCACATGCACGGCCTGCTCCGCGAGGTCGACGCGATCAACATGAGCCGCCGCACCCGCATGGTGGACCTGGCGCGGGAGGCCTGCGGCGGCTCGCTGCTCGGCGCCAAGGTGGCCGTGCTCGGTGCCGCCTTCAAGCCGGATTCCGACGACGTGCGCGACTCGCCGGCGCTCAACATCGCGGGCCAGATCCAGCTGCAGGGCGCGGCGGTCTCGGTGTACGACCCCGAGGCCATGGACAACTCGCGCCGCGTCTTCCCGACCCTGGACTACGCCACCACGGCGCTGGAGGCCTGCGAGGGCGCCGACGTGGTGCTCGTGCTCACCGAGTGGACGCAGTTCCGCGAGCTCGACCCGGCCGTGGTCGGCGCGGTCGTGCGCAACCCCGTGCTGCTCGACGGCCGCAACTGCATGCCGTCCGCCGATTGGGTCGCCGCCGGCTGGGAGTGCCGCGCCTGACGCTGCTGGACAGTGAGAGTGCACACTCGTACACTCAATTCCCATGAACGCTGTCCGGGATCGTCGGCGCGCCGAGGTGCGTGCTCTCGCTGAGCTGGGCTGCAGCGAGATCGCCGGCACCGCGGACGGGGTGCACGGCGTACACCGGGCGATCTCCGATCGGGTGTTCCGATACGTCCGGCGCGGTGTCGGCCCGGCCGTCGCCCCCGTGCGGGCGCTGCACGACGGCATCACCGACGGCGTCTACGCGACCATCGGCACCGTCGCGCGCACCGTCGGGCGGGTCGCTTCGGTCGGTGCGGACTGGCCGGGGGAGCGGCCCCCGTCGGAGACGGCGCGCGGGGCGGCGCTGATCGGCGCCGTGCTTGGGCTCATCGGAGACGACCTCGAGTCGCAGGGCTCACCGCTGGCCGCGGACCCCGTGACGGTTCGCGTCGACGGCGCCGTCGTGCATCTGGGCGACGGGCCGGTACCGCCCGGCAGGCTGGATCCGACGGAGGTCTTCGACGGTGCCACCGGTCGCGTCGTGGTGCTGCTGCACGGGCTCACCGAGACCGAACACGCCTGGGGCGTCGGCGGTCTCGAGGCCGACGACTACGGGGTGCGACTCGCGGTCGACCTCGGGTACACGCCGGTCTACGTGCGCTACAACAGTGGCCGACACATCAGCGACAACGGCCGCGACGTCGCCGAGCTGATCGAGCGGCTCGTCGAAGCATGGCCCGTTCCCGTCGAGGACATCGTGCTCCTCGGTCACTCCATGGGCGGCCTCGTCGCCCGCAGTGCGGCGCATTCGGCCGACGGGGCCGTCATGGCCTGGCCTGCAGCGGTGTCGGCCACCGTCAGCCTGGGGACGCCGCACCTGGGCGCCCCGCTCGAGCAGGCCGCCCACTACGGCAGCGCGGCCCTGATGGCCGTGCCCGAGACCGCGCCCTTCGGCCGGCTGCTGCGGCGCCGCAGCGCGGGGATCCGCGACCTGCGCGGCGGGTCGATCGTCGACGAGGACTGGCGCGATCGGGACGCGGACGCGCTGGGCCGGGCCGTCGCCGCAGAGGTGCCCCTCCTGGACGGCGCCGATCACTACTTCGTCGCCGCGACCGTGACCCGCAGCGGCGCGAATCCCGTGGGCCGCCTCATCGGCGACGGCCTCGTGCTCGCGCCGAGCGCGGCGGGCCGTGGGAAGGCCCGCCGCATCGGCTTCACCGCCGAGGCGGGGATGCACCTCGGCGGAGCCCATCACTTCACTCTGTTGCGCTCGGACGCCGTCTATCAGCAGGTCCTGCGCTGGCTGGATCAGCCTCGGGCGCGGGCGGGCGTGACCGGCGCGTAGTCCGACGCGTCGCCCTTGAGCGCCACGCCCTCCCGGCCGTCCACGCCGACGGGCAGATCGCCCGCGAGCGTCACGCGGCGCAGCAGTCGCTGGTGGTCGCCGTAGTCGTTGATACCGAAGTGCTGCGTCGAGCGGTTGTCCCAGATCGCCACGTCACCCGGCTGCCACGCCCAGCGGACGGTGTTGTCGGGGTTCTCGATCCGCCGCTGCAGCAGTGCGAGGATCGGCGCCGAGTCCTGCGTGCTCAGGCCCGCGAAGGACTTCACGAAGTGGCCCAGCAGCAGCGACCGTCGGCCGGTCTCCGGGTGCACGCGCACCACGGGGTGATCCGCCTCGAAGATGTTCCGGATGAACTCGCGGTGGTACTCGGCGCGCTGGTAGGTGGCGTTGTGGCCGGCGTAGTCGTAGTCGTTGGTGTGGATGGCGCGGAGGTTGTCCGCGAGCGCCTTGAGCGGCGCCGGCAGCCGGTCGTACGCGCGGGTGGTGGACGCCCACGTCGTGTTCCCGCCGTGCGGCGGCAGGACGACGGGGCGCAGGATCGACGCCTTGGGCACGCGGTCGACGAAGGAGACGTCGGTGTGCCAGCTGTTCGCCGCGCCTTCGATCGGCAGCAGATCGGAGTCCGAGCGGACCGTCGGGTGCGGGGTGGTCGGCACCCCCAGGCGGCGCGCGAGCGCGTGCTGGCCGGCGTCGTCGAGGTGGTGCTGGTCGCGGAAGAAGATCACCTCGTGCTCGGCCAGGAGGTCCAAGACCGTCTCGGCGGTGGCGTCGTCGATGTCGCCGCCGAGCCGCACCCCGTGCACGATCGCGCCGATGTGTTCGCCCAGCTTGGTCACGGTGATCTCGGGCGAGACGGTGGTGGGATCGAGCGTTGCGGTCATGGCTGCCTCCGGGGTCCGTTACGTGCGTCGTAGTGCATCCAGCTCACCCGATCCGGGCCGACGGGGCCAGGGTTGCGTTCAGCGCGGGCGCAATCCGCTCAGTCCGCCTCCTCCTCGGCCTCCTGCTGCAGGCGGTCGATGTCGTTCGACGGGACGCCGACGGCACCCGGCGTGTACGTGACCGCGTGCAGCGCACCGGAGTACGGGAAGGTGCCGCGGCGCCCGCGCAGCTCCCAGGCGACGGGACCACGGGCGTCGAGGCCGACGGAGATGCCGGTCCACGGCGCCATGCCGATGAGCTGGACGCGGTCCGGGAGCAGGGCGGCCTCGGCGCCGTCGACCGCGAGCGCGAGGTCCCACCGCAGGTTCGGGCGCACCGTCGCGGTGAGGGTGACGGTCCGCCGTCCCGGTGCGACGGGGCCCGAGCGGGTCTCCGCGTACCGGCCGTAGGCGTTGTAGCCGAGCACCGCCGCGCCGTCCTCGACGTAGACGAGGTAGCCGCCCAGGGCGTCGCCGTGTGCGACGAGGACGCCCTCGGCACCGGCAGCGATCTCGACGTCGATGTCGACGCGGAAGTCCCGGTACTGCACCAGTTTGGCCGAACGGTACCGCTCGAGCACGGGTGTGCCGGGCAGTAGCCGCACGGGCGCGGCGAGGCGCTGCTCCGCGGGATCGCGGGTGGAACCGTCGGTCACGATCGGGAAGACCGTGTTGCGCCAGGCCTCGTGCTCCCACTCGGCGGCCAGCTCCGCGACCAGGTCGGGGTGCTGCGCGGCGAGGTCGGTGGTCTCCGCCGGGTCGGCCCGGTTGTCGAAGAGCTGCCAGCGCGGGGCGAGCGGATCGTCGCCCCGGTCGTGCAGGCTCAACAGTTTCCAGCCGTCGCGGTAGTAGCCGCGGTGCCCGCGGAACTCCGAGTACTGCCGGGTGCGGGCCGACGGCGCGCCGGCGTCGACCCAGGCGACGCGCTGCGAGAGACCGTCACGCTCCTGCGCGGGAAGCCCGTGCCGATGCGTGGGCGTGGGCACGCCCGCCAGATCCAGCAGCGTGGGAGCCACGTCGGTGACGAAGGAGAACTGCTCGCGCACGCCGCGCGCATCCGGCAGGCCCGCGGGCCAGGACAGGACGAACGGCACGCGGACGCCGCCCGCGAAGGTCTGCCCCTTGTAGAACCGGAAGGGCGTGTTGGACACCTGCCCCCAGCCGCGCGGGTAGTGCACGCCGAGTCGCGCGGTGCCGATGAGCTCCTCCGGGTGGTCGACGTCGCCCTCCCAGCCCTCCGGGCCGACACCGTCGGCGAACTTCACGAACTCCGCGAAGTAGCTGCGGGTGCCCTCCGGGCCGCCCTCGGCGGTCCCGCCGTTGTCGGAGGTGAAGACGACGATCGTGTTCTCCAGCTCGCCCAGTTGCTCGACGGTGTCCAACAGCCGGCCCAGGCTGTCGTCGACGGTGCGCACCATCGCCGCGTACACCTGCATGTACTTCGCGAACCGCCGCTGTCGCTCGGGATCGAGCTCGTCCCACGGAGGCACGTCGTAGCCGGGCTCGTTGTTGCGGCGCGCCGGCCGGACGTCGGGGCCGAACAGTCCGAGCTCCTGCTGCCGGGCGAACCGCTGCTCGCGCACGACGTCCCAGCCGCGGGCGTAGTCGAGCTCCCCGCGGGGCAGGTCCTCGCCCTTGACCTGCAGCGAGCCGTGCATCGCGATGTGCGCGAAGTACAGGAAGAAGGGCTTGTCCGCGTCGTGCGCCCGCAGGTCCTTGATCCACGAGACCGCGGTGTCGGTGAGCGCGTCGGTGACGTAGAAGCCCTCGGGGTACTCGGTCACCGGGTCGACGGTGTTGTCGCGCACCAGCTGGTTCGGGTGGAAGAAGGAGTTCAGCCCCTCCAGGGAGCCGTAGTAGTGGTCGAAGCCGCGCTGCACGGGCCACGACGAGCGGTCGGCGTCCGGTCCGAGCCGCGAGTCCTTCGCCAGATGCCACTTGCCCACGGCGTAGGTCGCGTAGCCCGAGGTGCGCAGGATCTCCGGCAGGGTGAGCACGTCCTCGGCGAGGCTCAGGCGCAGGTTGGGGAAGCCGGGATCGGAGTTCGCGACGGAGCCGTATCCGGCGCGGTGCGGGTTGAGGCCGGTCAGCAGCGCCGCGCGGGCGGGGGAGCAGACGGGCGTCGTGTGGTGGTTGGTCGAGACGATGCCGCGGGCGGCGAGGGCGTCGAGGTGGGGCGTCGGGATCTCCGAACCGTACGGTCCGATGTCGGAGAAGCCCATGTCGTCGACGAGCACCACGATGATGTTGGGCGCGTCGGGCCGGGCGCGCACGTGCGGCGGCCAGGCCGGCTCCGATTCGGCCTCGGAGCGGGCGATGCGCCCCGGGAAGTCCTCGTATCCGCGGGCGTGGTCGGGGATGTTCATGCGGTCGCGGCGACCGCCGGCTCCTGCTCGACGCCGAGGGCGTCCAGCAGCCGTTCGCGGAGCTCGGCGAAACCGGGTTCACCGGGGCGACGGCCGTCACCGTCGCGGACGACGACGTCCACGGACAGGATTCCGTGGTCCAGCACGAGGATGCGGTCGGCGAGCGCGATCGCCTCGTCGACGTCGTGGGTGATCAGCAGGGCCCCGGGCCGGTGCCGCGCCACCAGGCCGCGCAGCAGGTCGTGCATCTTGAGCTTGGTCAGCGCGTCGAGCGCGCCGAAGGGCTCGTCGGCCAGGAGCACGGCGGGCTCGCGGACCAGGCTGCGGGCCAGGGCGACCCGCTGCTGCTGGCCCCCGGAGAGCTCGCGCGGCCACGCCTTCTCCCGGCCGTCGAGGCCCACCTCGCGCAGTAGTGCGCGGCCGATCTCGGCGGCGTCGGCGCCGGGGAGGCCGAGGATCACGGTGTCGAGCACCCGCGACCACGGCAACAGGCGCGAATCCTGGAAGACCACGGCCCGCCGCGGATCGACCTCCAGCACACCGGATCCCGGGACACCGTCGTCGAGTCCTGCGATGGCGCGCAGCAGCGTGGACTTGCCCGAGCCGGAGCGACCGAGCAATGCCACGAACTCGCCGCGCCGGATGGTCAGGTCGACCCCGCGCAGGACCGCACGACCGTCGAAGCCGCGCACCAGGTTCCGCGCCTCGATCACCGGACGGTCGTCGTCGGAGGTGGTGCTCAGTGGGCCAGGGTGCTCTGCCATGAGAGGGCCTTTCGTGCGGAGAAGCGGACGAGGAGATCGGTGCTGAAGCCGAGGAGCGCGTACACGGCGAGGCCGACGACGATGACGTCGGTGAGGCCGTACAGGCGCGCCTTGTACATGAGGTAGCCGATGCCGTCGGAGGCGCCGACCTGCTCCACCACCACGAGCGCGAGCCACGCGACCGTCGCGCCCAGGCGCAGGCCCGTGAAGAACCCGGGCAGCGCACCCGGGATCGCGATGTGGCGCACGAACTTCGCTCGGCTCAGCCCCACCGTCTCCGCGAGTTCGACGTACTTGCGGTCGATCCCGCGCAGGCCGGCGTGGGTGTTGAGGTAGACGGGGGTGGCGACCGCGAGCGTGATGAGGACGATCTTCATCTCCTCGCCGATGCCGAACCAGACGATGAACAGCGGGAGCAGCGCGAGGGCGGGGATCGCCCGGTAGATGGTGACCGTGCCGTCGATGAGGGCCTCGCCGGGACGGGTGAGGCCGGAGAACAGGGCCAGCACTACGGCCAGGCTCACGCCGAGGACGCCGCCGACGATCGCGCGTTGCGCGGACGCCCAGACGTTGGACCACAGCGAGCCGTCGAGCGCGAGGTTCCACGCCGTGTGCGCCACCGTCCACGGCGCGGAGAGCACGGTGTCGGGGATGGTCCCGGTCGCGGAGCCCGCGGCCCACAGGGCGACGACCAGCGCGGGGCCCGCGAGGATCCAGGCGCCGATCGGGCGCGAGTCGACGAGCGCGCGGCGGGTCGAGGCGCGGGGGAGCAGCTCGTGGTCCGGATCGAACGCGCCGGGGCGCTGCTCCGGGGGGACGTCGGCGGCGAGGCCGCTACCGAGGCGGCCGAGGGGAGGTGAGGTCACGGGAGGCCTTAGGTCGTGGGGTCGGTGGCGAATCGGAAGTCGACGGAACCGTCGGCCGAGATGCGGCCGCCCGGGATCTCGCCGAACGCGGCGAGGGTGTCGATGGTGTCCTGTTGCCGCGCGACGAGCGCGCGGTCGAGGGGGAGGGCGCGCCAGGTGCCCTGGCCCTCGTACGCGATGCGGCCGACGGCGGCGGGGATCTTGAGCGCCCCCGCGTAATAGGTGTCGATCCAGCGGTTCTTGTCCGCGTCCGCCCACGCGCGGGCCCGGTCGATGGCGGCGGAGAGCCGCTTGAGGGCGGCGGCGCGGGCGGGGTTCGCCAGCGCGGACTGCGGCGAGTACAGGAACATCAGGCCGGACTGGGCGGCCTGCGAGAGCGCGTCGGGCAGCACCTGTGCGTCCGGGTGGGCGAGGCGGTACTTGGTGCTGATCGGCTCCATCAACGGCGCGACGTCGATCTGGCCGGCGCCGAGGGCCTCACCCACCTCGGTGAGCTGCAGCGGGACCAGCTGGACGTCGTGCTTGGACAGGCCCGCCGAGCGCAGCAGGCGCAGCACCATGGCCTGGTGGGCGGTGCCCTCCGCATAGCCGATCTTGCGCCCGCGCAGGTCCGCGGCGGTGTGCAGCGGGACGCCCGGGCGGGCGACCGTCGAGACGCCGCCGCGGTCGAGCTGCCAGGCCTTGATGATCGGGCTGGGGAACCGAGCGATCTGCGCGTGGATCGGCGGTACGTCGGCGACGATAGCGACCTGCGCCGCATCGGCGCGGAACGACTCGAGGATCGCGGGGCCGCCGGCGAAGTCGGCGAACTTCACCCGGAAGCCCAGCGAGTCCGCCTCCCCGGAGGCGGTGAGCAGCGTCTTGATCAGGGACTGTTGATCGGCGACGGTGATGACGGTCTCCGCCGGAACCCGGTCCGGGATGGGCGCGGCCGGGTCGTACGCGGGCCCCGTCGACGGCGAGCACGCGGCCGCGGCGAGGGCCGCGACCAGCGCGGTGCCGAGCGTCGCGGTGCGGCGGGGGAGGCGAAAAGGCATGCGACACAGTGAACGGATCGCGGCGACGCGCGGGAACCCTTGCGCGCACGCTGAGTGCAAGAGACGCCCGGGCGCGTGCCGATAGGATGAACGGCGTCATGGGCAAGATCGTGCTGTTCTACGTGTTCGCCCCGCTGGCCGATCCGGAGGCGATCCGGCTCTGGCAGCGGGCGCTGTGTGAGGCGAACGGTCTCCGCGGCCGGATCATCGTCTCCCGGCACGGGATCAACGTCACCGTCGGCGGAGAGATCCGTGCGGTCAAGCGGTACGTGCGCGCGACCCGCGAGTACCCGCCCTTCAAGACCGCCGACGTGAAGTGGTCCGACGGTTCCGCCGAGGACTTCCCGAAGCTCTCGGTGAAGGTGCGCGAGGAGATCGTCACCTTCGGTGTCCCCGGGGAGCTGGAGATCGACGAGTCCGGCGTCGTCGGCGGCGGGGTGCACCTGTCGCCCGACGAGGTGCACGCGCTGCTGGAGGAGAAGCCCGACGCCGTCTTCTTCGACGGCCGCAACGCCATCGAGGCCGAGATCGGCCGTTTCTCCGGCGCCGTCGTGACCCCGGCGACGACCACCCGAGACTTCGTGACGCTCCTCGACGCGGGGGAGTACGACCATCTCAAGGACCGGCCGGTGATCACCTACTGCACCGGCGGCGTGCGGTGCGAGGTGCTCAGTGCCGTGATGCGCCGCCGCGGCTTCTCCGAGGTGTACCAACTCGAGGGCGGCATCGCCCGCTACGGCGAACGGTTCGGCGACCGCGGGCTGTGGGAGGGCTCGATGTACGTCTTCGACCGGCGGATGCGCGTCGACTTCTCCGACGACACCCGGCGGATCGGCCGGTGCGTGCAGTGCGGGACGCCCACCTCGAACGTCGCCAACCTCGCGCCTCCGCAGGACCGCGAGCTGGCGGTGCTGTGCGAGGACTGCGCGCCATGAGTGCGCGGCCGGTCCCCGTCGTGGTGGTCGCCGGGTACTTGGGGGCGGGAAAATCCACGCTGCTCAACCACCTGCTCTCCGGGGCGGGTGACGCGAGGATCGGCGTGGTGGTCAACGACTTCGGGGCCGTCAACATCGACGCGATGCTGGTCTCGAGCGCCGCGGGCGGCGGCTCCGTGCGCACCGTCTCGCTGAGCAACGGGTGCGTCTGCTGCACCGTCGACGACGACGAGCTCGAGGACGTCCTCGGGACGCTCGCCGCGCGCGATCTCGACCTGATCGTGGTCGAGGCGTCCGGCCTCGCCGAGCCCGCGGCGATGGTGCGTCGCGTGGTGCTCGCGACCGACCCGCGGATCGACTACGGCGGACTGGTCTACGTCGCGGACGCGGCGCACCTCGCCGGCACGATGGAGCGGCACCCGTCGCTGCGCCACCACCTGGCGCTCGCCGACCTCGTGGTGCTCAACAAGATCGACCTGGCCACGGACCCCGACGCGGCGCGGGAGCTGGTGCGTCGGCACGCGCCGTCCGCCCCGGTGATCGGCACCGTCGACGCGGTGGTGCCGGTGGAACTGCTCATCGACGGGGAGGTGCTCGCGCGCCGCGCCGCCGACCGGAAGGACTCGCCGCGCCAGCTCACGCTCGACGAGGCGTTGCGCGAGATGGAGCACGAACACGCGCACGACGCTCATCACGGGCACGGGCACCTGCACGACGACTACACGGCGGTCACCGTCGAGACCGGGGTGCTCGACGCTCGCGCGACCGCGGCGTTGCTCACCGATCCGCCGGCGGGTGCGTTCCGGGCGAAGGGCTTCGTCACCGTCGCCGACGGGACCAGGTTGGAGGTGCACGCCGTCGGCCGCCACGTCCGCACGGCGCTCGAGCGCGGACGGCGCAGCGGTCCGCCGTCGGTCCTGGTTTTCCTGGGGATCGGGCTCGACGAGGGGGCCGTCCGCCGCCGGGTCGAGGGGTGCGTGGCGGGGCCGGACGCGCCCGCCGACCCGCAGGCGGTGCTCTCCCTGCTGCGGTACTCCGCTGCGGCGCAGTCGGATTCGTCGATCCTCGAAGACTGACCACCCCTCGAATCGGATAACGTTTCGGTAACGATCGCAGGTGGGATTTTCCTAAAGTCTCAATTGATGGTTGACTGTTTCTCGTGTGACTGATGTGACGAAAGTTGCACAAGAGACTTGGAAGGAGAGCGGCGCCACTTCCCCGGCGCCCAGCTGCCCATGAAGAAGACCCGTGTCCTCGCAGGCTCGCTTGCGACCGCGGCCGTCGCGCTGTTCGGTGCGCCCGGCCTCGCGTCCGCCGACCCCGCCCCCGCCGCCCCGGCTCAGCCGCTGTCCGGCAAGACCGTGTTCCTCGACGCCGGCTCCTCCGTCGCGTCCGCCGTCGACCAGGCCAAGAAGGTGGCCGACGGCCGCGGTGGCCAGGTGCCGTGCGTCAACCCCGTGGCCATCGCCTCCAACGGCACGCCCGATCACTCCGTGAACTTCGCCGTGGCCAAGATGGTCGAGGCAGCGCTCAAGACCCAGGGCGCCAAGGTCGTCATGTCCCGCGCCGACGACGCCGGCTTCGGCGGCTGCGTCGACCAGCGCGCGGAGGCCGCCAACAAGTCGGGCGCCGACCTGGCCGTGAGCATCAACAGCGCCGTCCAGGAAGCGGCCCAGCGCGGCTTCCTGCTCGAGACCCCCGCCCCGGCTGCCGACGGCAAGGCCACGCCGCAGCAGGCGGTCAGCGATCCGGCGACCACCGTGATCCGCGACGCCTCCCGCGCCGGCGGCTTCGTGCCCGCCGAGTACCTCGGCGGCAAGGACGGCATCGCGAAGACCACCAACGCCCTGGCCTCACTGGTCAACATCCCGCTCGTCTACGCCAACCTGGGCAACCTCGCCAACGCCGACGATGCGGCGCTGCTGACCTCGCGCGAGGGGCAGACCCAGTACGCCTCGGTGCTCACCAACGGCGTGATCCAGCAGCTGACCGGCAAGGTCGTGCCGGGCGGCGTCGTCGATCAGCCGGTGCAGCAGCCCGTCGCGCCGCAGGTCGACCCTGCCGTGCCCGTGACCCCGGCCGCGCCCGCCGCCCCGGCTGCGGCAGCTCCGGCCGCCCCGGCCGCCGCCGCGCCCGCCGCTCCCGCCGCCGCCGCTCCCGCGGCCCCGGCCGCCGCGGCTCCTGCGGCACCCGCCCAGACCCCGATCGTCCCGGCCGTGCCGGGTGCACCGGCCGCCGCGGCGCCCGTGGCACCGAGCACCGGCGGCACCGCACCGTCGCCGATCGTCTCGGGCGTGCCGATGCTCCAGGGCGGTGCACCCCAGGCCGGGGCCGTCGCTCCGGCCGCCCCCGCCGCGCCGGCTCCGGCCGCCGCGCCGCAGGGCACGACGGTCACGATCCCGGGCCTCGGGCAGCTCGCGCTGCCGCAGCTGCCCACGATCTCGATCCCCGGACAGGCCCAGCCGCTGGGGGTGAACACCCTGTTCGAGATGGGCCCCAAGGCCGCCGAGTTCCTGACCAGCACGCAGGGGCAGCAGCTGGTGAACACCCTGATCTCGAGCCCGCAGGCGTTCAACTCCCTGCAGTCCGCGCAGGGACCGGCCGCCGCCCAGGAGATCCTCAAGGCGATCCTGAGCGCCGGCGCGCTGCTGCCGAAGTAGCACACGCTGCACCGACTTCCGTCGGGGACGTCACGCCCCGGCGGAAGCGGTAGCGCGGCCCGATCTGGCAAGCTGGCGACATGGCATTGCGCGATATCGTCCGGCTCGTCCACATGAGCACGCCGGTCAAGGACCTGAAGGGGAAGAAGGTCCTCGTCACCGGTGCGGCCAGCGGGATCGGCCGCGCTACCGCGAATCTTCTCGCGGCGCACGGCGCCGAGCTGGTGTTGACCGACATCAACGCCGAGCAGCTCGACGCCGTCACCCGCCACGTCACCGCCCTGGGCGCGAAGGTCATCGCGTCCAGGGCGTTCGACGTCTCCGACTACGACGCCGTCCGGGCCTTCGCCGACGAGGTGCACGCCGCCGCCGGCTCCCTGGACGTGGTGATGAACGTCGCGGGGATCGCGGTGTGGGGCACCGTCGAGAACCTGACGCACGAGCAGTGGCGCAAGACCGTGGACGTCAACCTCATGGGCCCGATCCACGTGATCGAGACGTTCGTCCCACCGATGATCGCCGCCGGCCGCGGTGGTCAATTGGTCAACGTCTCGTCCACCGCCGGGCTGATCGCACTGCCGTGGCACGCCGCCTACTCGGCCGCCAAGTTCGGCCTCGTCGGCGTCTCCGAGGTGCTCCGCTACGACCTGCGCCGCCACGGGATCGGCGTCTCGGTGGTCGTGCCCGGCGCGGTGGAGACGGGCCTGGTGAAGACCGTCGAGATCAATGGGGTGGACCGCGGCAACCCGAAGGTGAACAAGGGGATCGACGCGTTCCCGAAGGTGACGGCGGAGAAGGCCGCGCAGGCCATCGTCGACGGCGTCCTGCACAACCGGTTCATCGTCTACACCTCGCTGGACACGCGCTTCGGCTACTTCTGGAAGCGCAAGTTCGCGCTGCCCTACGAGATCGCGATGCGCGTGGCCAACGACCGGTTCGCGTACCTGGCGAAGATCTCAGAGCGCGGTCACTAGGTGCACGTGCTGCGCCCACACGCTCTCGAGCTCGTCCTGTGCGACGCCCGCGGCGAGTTGGTGCAGCACCCAGCCGGGGCTCAGAGTGGCCATCAGCGCGGCCGCCCAGACCGCGGTGCTGTCCGTGCACCCGGCCTCGACCAGCATCGCGCGCACCGTCATCGCCGAGACCCGCCACGGCGGCTCGTCGTAGGGGTCCCGGGCCGCCTGCTCGGCGCCGCGCAGCAGATCCCCGTGGCGCGCGATGAGCTGCATCCGGGCCTTGCCGTACTCGGTGAGGCGGTGCACGGGATCGCCGCCGGGGCCCAGCGGCGGTGGGCCGAACATGAAGCGCTGCTGCAGCTCCGTCTCGTCGTGATCGAGCAGCGCCTGCAACAGGCCCGCGCGCGAACCGAAACGGCGGAACACCGTGCCCTTGCCCACACCGGCCGCCTGCGCCACCGCGTCCATGCTCACCGCGTCGACGCCGCGCTCGGCGAAGAGCCGCTGCGCCGCGTCGATCAGCAGCTCGCGGTTTCGGGCGGCGTCGCGCCGCGGCTCGGCCGCCGGCTGCGCGAGGGGGAGGAGTGGTCCGGTCATCGGATGGAGCCTACCGTGCGGTTTTTGCACTCACCATGATCCCGGGGAAGAAATCCGGACCGAAGTCCGTTAGCGTGTTCGGACGCGGCTCGGGGTGGGCCGCCCGAGAACGTCAGGAGAACTGAGGAACATGTCGGACATCACCGTGCTCGCCGTCGTCGGATCGCTGCGCAGCAGCTCGCTCAACCGTGAACTGGCCGAGGTCGCCGTGGCCAACGCGCCCGAGGGGGTGCGTGTCGAGATCGCCGAGGGCATCGCCGAGGTGCCCTTCTACAACGAGGACATCGACGGGGAGACGGCACCGGCCGCCGCCGCGGCCCTGCGCGACCGGATCGCCGCCGCCGACGCCCTGCTGCTGCTCGCCCCGCCCAACAACGGCACCCTCAGCGCCGTGCTCAAGAACGTCATCGACTGGGGCTCGCGGCCCTACGGCGCCAGCGCGCTCTCGGGCAAGCGCGTCGCCCTGGCGGGCGTCGGACACCGCCTGGACACCACGCTCGCGGACGCCGAGCGTGCCGTCACCATCGCCGGCGGCGAGGTGCCGGAGGGGCTCGTCGAGGAGTTCCCGATCTCCGGTCTCGAGGGGCGGTCGGTGCGCGGGCACGACGCCGTCGCCCGCCGTGCGGGCGACCTCCTCGAGCGCCTCGTGGCACCCGTCCGGTAGCGCCCGCGGAGGGCGGTCCGACGCGCCTGCGGAGCGCGGCTCGACGGTGCCGGGCGTGTCGGATCGGCGTGTCGGCGATCCTCGGCGTGTCCTGGGGATTCACGATGAAAAACGCCCCGAACGGGGTCTTGCGAGCTGGTAATTCCACGAATGTTGTTCGCAAGTGGTTGTGTCGCTTCCTCGGGGGCACCACTAGGTGTAGTGTTCAGTCCACTGCGCGAGCGGACGAGCCGAAAGGCGGTCCGGGAGGTGCGGGGACGTCGTTGAGGAGTCCCTGGGTCGACCGAGTTCACGCAGGTAAACGTGGCGAGAAAACTTGTCAGTCCGTAGGTCGATAATCGGGTTCCGAGCAGTCTTCGGGACCGTCCAGCGAAGGGGAGCCGTCCATGAGCCAGGTCGAGATCACCGTCTACACCAAGCCCGCCTGCGTGCAGTGCAACGCCACGTACAAGGCGCTCGACAAGGCCGGCCTCGACTACCGCGTGGTGGACATCACCGAGGACGCGGAGGCCCGCGACTACGTGATGGCCCTCGGCTACCTGCAGGCCCCCGTCGTCGTCGCCGGTGACGCGCACTGGTCGGGCTTCCGCCCGGACCGGGTCAAGGCGCTCGCCGCCGTCGCCGCCACGGCGTAGCGATGGCTTCGCCCCTCGTCGTCTACTTCTCATCGGTGTCGGAGAACACGCACCGATTCGTGACGAAGCTGGGCATGCGCGCGCTGCGGATCCCCGTGACGCGCGGCGAGGAGCCCCTTACCGTCGACGAGCCGTTCGTCCTGATCACCCCGACCTACGGCGGAGGCAAGCAGGCCACCGCGGTCTCCGGCGGGGGATACGTCCCCAAACAGGTGATCCGGTTCCTCAACGACCAGCACAACCGTTCCCTGCTCCGCGGCGTCGTCGCGGCCGGGAACACCAATTTCGGCGAAGAGTTCTGCTACGCGGGTGATGTGATCTCCCGCAAATGCCGGGTCCCGTACCTGTACCGCTTCGAGCTGATGGGTACCACCGAGGACGTCGAGCGCGTCCGCACCGGTCTCGTCGACTTCTTCACCCGCAACGATCTCAAGGAAAGCGCGCGCTCATGACCGCAACACAGGAAGACCTCGTCCCCTCCGCGAGCCAGTCCGGCGTCCACGGCGGCCCCGGCCACAGCGAGCTGGACTTCCACGCCCTGAACGCGATGCTGAACCTGTACGACAAGGACGGCCGCATCCAGTTCGACAAGGACCGCGAGGCCGCGCGGCAGTACTTCCTGCAGCACGTCAACCAGAACACCGTCTTCTTCCACAACCTGGACGAGAAGCTCGACTACCTCGTCGAGGAGAACTACTACGAGCCCGAGGTGCTGAACAAGTACAGCCGCGAGTTCGTCAAGGGCCTCTTCGACGCGGCCTACGCCAAGAAGTTCCGGTTCCCCACCTTCCTCGGCGCGTTCAAGTACTACACCAGCTACACGCTCAAGACCTTCGACGGCAAGCGCTACCTGGAGCGCTTCGAGGACCGCGTCTGCATGGTCGCGCTCACCCTGGCCGACGGTGACGAGAAGCTCGCCGTGAACCTGGTGGACGAGATCATCGCCGGCCGGTTCCAGCCAGCCACCCCCACCTTCCTCAACTCGGGCAAGAAGCAGCGCGGCGAGCCCGTCTCCTGCTTCCTGCTGCGCATCGAGGACAACATGGAGTCGATCGGCCGCTCCATCAACTCGGCGCTGCAGCTGTCCAAGCGCGGCGGCGGAGTCGCGCTGCTACTCAGCAACATCCGCGAGCACGGCGCCCCGATCAAGAAGATCGAGAACCAGAGCTCGGGCGTCATCCCGATCATGAAGCTGCTCGAGGACTCGTTCAGCTACGCCAACCAGCTCGGCGCACGCCAGGGCGCGGGCGCGGTGTACCTGCACGCGCACCACCCCGACATCTACCGCTTCCTCGACACCAAGCGGGAGAACGCGGACGAGAAGATCCGCATCAAGACCCTGTCGCTGGGCGTGGTGATCCCGGACATCACGTTCGAGCTCGCGAAGAACAACGACGACATGTACCTGTTCTCCCCGTACGACGTGGAGCGGGTGTACGGCGTGCCCTTCGCCGATGTCAACGTCTCGGAGAAGTACCACGAGATGGTGGACGACTCGCGGATCCGCAAGACCAAGATCAACGCGCGCGAGTTCTTCCAGACCCTCGCCGAGCTGCAGTTCGAGTCCGGCTACCCGTACATCATGTACGAGGACACGGTGAACCGGGCGAACCCGATCGCCGGCAAGATCACCCACTCGAACCTGTGCAGCGAGATCCTGCAGGTGAGCACCCCGTCGACCTACAACGACGACCTGTCCTACGCCGAGATCGGCAAGGACATCTCCTGCAACCTGGGCTCGCTGAACATCGCGAAGACCATGGACAGCCCCGACTTCGGCGCCACCATCGAGACCGCCATCCGCGGCCTCACCGCCGTCTCGGACCAGACCGACATCAGCTCCGTGCCGTCGATCGAGTACGGCAACAAGCTGAGCCATGCCATCGGCCTGGGGCAGATGAACCTGCACGGCTATCTGGCGCGCGAGCGGGTCTTCTACGGCTCCGACGAGGGCGTCGACTTCACGAACATCTACTTCTACACGGTGCTCTTCCACGCGATCCGCGCGTCGAACAACATCGCTCGCGAGCGCGGCCAGTCCTTCGGCGGTTTCGAGAACAGCAAGTACGCCTCGGGGGAGTTCTTCGACAAGTACACCGAGCAGGAGTGGAAGCCGGCCACCGACAAGGTCGCCGGGCTCTTCGCCGACGCCGAGATCCACATCCCCACCCAGGACGACTGGCGCGAGCTCAAGTCCGACGTGCAGAAGCACGGGCTCTACAACCAGAACCTGCAGGCGGTGCCGCCCACCGGCTCGATCAGCTACATCAACCACTCCACGAGCTCGATCCACCCCGTCGCGGCGAAGGTCGAGATCCGCAAGGAGGGCAAGATCGGCCGCGTGTACTACCCGGCGCCGTACATGGACAACGACAACCTGGAGTACTACCAGGACGCGTACGAGATCGGCTACGAGAAGATCATCGACACGTACGCAGCCGCCACCCAGCACGTGGACCAGGGCCTGTCGCTGACGCTGTTCTTCAAGGACACCGCCACCACCCGCGACGTGAACCGCGCGCAGATCTACGCATGGCGCAAGGGCATCAAGACCCTCTACTACATCCGCCTGCGCCAGATGGCGCTCGAGGGCACCGAGGTCGAGGGCTGCGTCAGCTGCATGCTCTAAGAGGGTGATTCGTCGCGAGCGCCGGCCGGGAGATCCCGCCCGGCGCTCCGTCGTTTCGGGCTGTTCGGTACGGCGGTCTCGTGAGGAGGCCGACGACGAGCACGCGGGCGCGCGGCGGATAGAATCGGCGCATGAAACCATGGCTGATCCGTGGCATCGCCCTCGCGGCGGTGCAGGTCGTCGTGCGCTCCGCGCTGGCGTGGGGCATCGTCGCCTTCCCGACCCACGGGACCGCGCAGCGCTTCACAGCGGTCGCAGTGGTGGTGGCCGTGGCCATCGTGTTCGGCGGATACGACGGGCTCACCGACGCGCGCCGGTACCCGGTGTCGGAGCAGGGGATCGACCTCGTCGGCCGCTGGTTCAAGGCCGGGTTGTTCGCGGGCGTCGTCTCCGGCGCGGTGTGCTGGGTGCTCGGCACGTGGCTGCTGCCCGGGATCGGACAGGGCTCGCTGCCCTTCGAGCTGGTCGTCGGCGCGTGCTTCACCGCGCTGCTCATCGTGATCCCGGCGTCCCTCGGCACGGTCGTCGGGCGACGACTCGCGGCGAAGCGTCCCGCGCCGGCCTGACGCCCGCGCCGCCGCCGTCAGAGCGGCGTGATCGAGCTGACCTTCCACGCGCCGTCGAACCGGTCGAGTACGAACTTCATGGGCGACTGCATCGTCGCGACGGGCACGCCCTGCGTCGACACCTGCTGGCGGACGTTGAGCAGCACCTCGGCGTGGTCCTCGCGCGCGAGGGAGACACCGGCCGTGAGATCGCCGTCGTCGACCTTGACCTTGACGTCCTGCAGCGCGCCCGCCGTCTGGGTGATCGCGGTCCGCAGCTTCTTGGCCTCGTCGATCATGCCCGGCGTGAGCACCTTGCCCAGGTCCTTCTCCCACGGGCCCAGGTCGTTCATGTCGATCGTGTAGATCTGCGTGGCCGCCTGCTTCGACACCGACACGACCTCGGTGGTCAGTCCGGTGTCCACGAACGCGCGGTTGTCCACGGCCGCGGCACCGGGGCGCGCGATCGCGACGGTCGCCGCTGCCGCGCCGATCACCACGGCCGCCGCGGCGATCGCGATCGGGAGGCGCAGCGACGAGCCCTTCGACGGGCTCTGCTCCGTATCCGGCGCGGACGACGGTTCCTCCGCGGAACGCTTGCCGAGATCGATCTTCTTCTGCAGGGCCGACGGTGCGTCGGCGTCCGGGCCGGCCCCTGCGGGGGCGGGCGCGGTCTCGCCCGCGTCGGCGTCCCCGGAGTCGGACGGTGCGTCCGTGGCGGGCCGGCGCAGCGACGTGCCGCGGGCGACGGGGCGCCGCTTCCCGGCCTGCTTGGGCTCGGTGGCGGACCCGTCCGGCGTCGGCGCCGTCTCGTCCGGCTCGGTGCCCTCGGGCTTCGCGTCGTCGGTCACGGCGTGCCTCCCTCGGTCGGTGCGGGCGGGGTGTCCGACGGTGCAGGCGGGGCCGCGGCACCGTCGGGCGCGGCTCCGGTCGCGGGCCGGGACGGATCCGCGGGCCCGATGGCGGCGCGTTCCTGCAGAGGCTGCATGCCCGACGCCTTCCAGGCTCCGTCGACCTCGGTCATCGACATGACGTAGGTCCAGCGGTAGGCGTTCTCGGCCTGCTTGCCGTTCTCGGACTGCCGCACCACGAGGTACACCAGCACCTTCGCCGTGCCGCCGTCCTCATCGAACTCGATCGGCGCGGCGGACGCGACCACGGGATCGGTCTGCAGCGCGACGCCCGTGTACTGCTTCAGCATGTCCTGGGTGGAGACCCGCTCGCGCTCGTCCCAGTCCTTGCGCAGGTCGCCGGTCATCGCCTCGCCCATGCGCCGCAGCGTGCCGTCGACGTCCTTGGTGTCGATCTTCTGGATGTCGATCACGGCCTGGCGGGCACCGTCGACGGCGGCGTCCCGGGCGGCGGCGCGGGAGTGCTCCGCGTGCTGGCCCCACCAGATCACGCCCACGACGATCGCGGCGATGAGCGCGACGGCGAGCAGGACCAGGGACAGGGCGAGGGCGGGCGTCCTGCGGTCGGTGGCGGGCTGCGTCACTTCGGGTGCCCTCCCAGGATCGTGGCGGCGGCCTGCGCGACGGGGCCGAGGTCGAGACGGTCCGGCGCGATCACCTTCGGCTTGCCGTCCCACGGCTGCGGCACCCGCGGATCGGCGTACCGCGCGCGGTCGGCGCTGCGGACGCCGGTGGGGTTGCCCTGCGGCACGTCGCAGCCGACCTGCGTGTTGAACGGGAACGGATCCCGGGTGATGTCGAAATCCGGGTTCTGCTTCTTGATCTCGTCGATCATCTTCTGCGTCGATTCGTAGCCGACGGTGCACGCCGGCGGGTTGTTCACTTCGAGGACCACACCGTAGTGCAGCAGACCGTCGCCGGGCGAGGTGGCGAAAGCGCCGGACGCGATCATCGGGAACAGGATCAGGATCTGCTTGAGGTTCGGCGCGACGGGGTCCACGGCGGTGAGCTGGGCCGCGAGATCGTGCACCACCTTCGTCACGTCGCCGCCGGCTTGCTGCACCAGGGCGCTGAGCTGCGTCGCCGACAGGTTGCCGGTCTGCAGCAGCCGCCGCACATCGGGATCGCTGTTGGCGAGGGTCGCGGTGACCACCTGGAGGCTGTCGGCCCATTGCCGGATCGCCGACGACTGCTCGGCCTGCGTCGCGAGCGCGGTGCGGCCGTTGGAGATGAGCGAGAGCGTCGGGTCGAGCGTATCGGAGCCGGTCTGCGCCAGGCGCGAGAGCGAGTCGACGAGGGCCCGCAGGTTCTGGCCGTTGCCGCCCAGGGCCACCGACAGCTCGGTGACCACCGTCTTGAGTTTGGCGGGATCGACCGATTCACTGAGCACGGTCACATGCTTGAGGAAGTCCTCGATCGGCTCCTGAATCCTGGTGTCGCGGATGACCGAGCCGTCGGCGAGCAGACCCTTCGACGGTGCGGTGCCCACGGGCAGCTTCCTCGGCACCAGGTCCATGTACTGCTCGCCGATGGACGAGCGCTCCGCGACGACGGCCTGCACGTCGTCGGGCACCGACGGCCTGTTCTTGTCGAGCTGCAGGTCCACCTGCACGCCGTCGGGGACGAGGTGCAGCTGCCCGACGCGCCCGACGGGCGTGCCGCGGTAGGTCACCTCGGCGTTGGTGAAGATGCCGCCGGAATCGCCGAGCATCACCTTGACGGTGTAGACACCGAAGCCGAGCATCTTGTCGATCCGGGCGTACTGAGCGCCGACGAAGGCGATGCCCACGACGGCGAGCACGGCGAAGACGAGCAGCTGACGGCGTTGCAGCTTGGGGATCATCGCGTGCCTCCCTGCGTGGTGGCCGTCGACGAACGACCGGAGCCGGGGCCGTACTTCGGGGTGACCGGGGTCGGGGGACCGGCGCCGGCGCCGAGCGCCTCGAGCTGGTTGATCAGGCGGGTGTCGAGCGAGATGAACAGGTTCATCGAGTCGCCCTTGATCGCGTCCACACCGGCGTCGGGGAACGGGAAGGTGGCGATGAACGGCAGGGCGGTGACGATGTCGTCGGCCGCGCCCGCGAGCGCGCGCAGGGTGGGCCGCAGCGAGAGCAGGTCCTCGATGAGTTCGCGCTGCGACTTCGACAGCACCTCCGTCCCGACCTTGCCGAGTCGGTCGAGCTGCTTGATCATTTCGATGATCTCGGGCCGCTGCTCGTTGAGGATCGCGGTGCCCCGCGGCAGCTCCGCGAGGATCCGGCTGATCTGCTCGGTCTGGCCGGCGGCCCGCTCCGAGAGGCGCGCGACCCCGTCGATCGCGGCGGTGATGTCGGTGCGCTGCTTGTTCAGTCCCGCGATGAGCCGGTCGGTCTGCGTGATCAGCGAGCGCACCCGGTGGGGGTTGCTCATCGCCGTGTTGAGCTCGTCGACGATCGGCTTGAGCTGGCCCACGCCGCCGTCGTTGAGCACCAGCGAGAGCACTCCGAGGACCTGCTCGATCGACGCGTTGGTCTTGTTGGAGGCGGCGCGGATGGTCGCGCCGTTCTGGAGGGCGGCACCGTCGGACCCGCCGGACGAGACGAGCGTGACGTACTTCTCTCCCAACAGGTTCGACTGCTCGATGGCGGCGCGGCTGTCGACGGCCACCTTCACGCCGTCGCGCACCTTGACCACCACGTCGGCGGTCCAGCCGTCCTCGGCGAGGCCGATGGACTCGACCTTGCCGACGGTGGCGCCGCCGATCCGCACGGACGATTCGGGCACGAGGTCCATGACGTTCTCGAACTGCAGGTGCAGCGTCGTCGGGCGCGCGCCCAGCGCGGGGCCGCCGGGCAGTGGGACCGAGTAGATCCCGCCGCAGGCGGTGAGCAGCACCGCCGACATCGCCAGCGCGCCACCGGCGAGGAGCCTGCGCATCATCGCGCGCCTCCCGTCGCCGGGGCCGTGGGCCGGGTGCTCGACGGGGCCGAGGGCTTGGCGGACGCCGAGGGCGTCGCCGACGCGGACGACGGCGCGGGCTTCGCCGACGTCGCCGGGCCCGTGCCCGCCGGCGTGGAGGGGAGCACCCCGTCGACCGACGGTGCCGTGCGCCCGGGCACGGTGCCGGGGACACTGCCGCGCTGCAGGTTCGCGCCCGAGAGAATGCCGAGCGGCAGGTTCAGCGAGGGGGTACGCACTCCGTCCGTGATCTGCTTGGCGATGTTGCCGCACTGCGCGAGCAGGGGGCCGAGCGTCGCCGAGATCTGCGCGAACTGCGGGTTGCCGGGCATGAGCTTGCCGAGATCGGCCAGCTTGCAGGCGGTGCCCAGCGGGTCCTGCAGGTCCGGGAGGTTGGGGCGCAGCGTCAGGGTGCCGGAATCCGGGTCGTAGGCCTGATCGAGGTTGCTCGCGGCGACGGGCAGGTACGACAGGATCTGCGCCTGCGCCGTCTTGGTGTCGTTGAGGACCTTGGTGACCTCGGTGAGCCCCTGCACGTTCGAGCTGAGCGCGTCGCGGTTGTCGCGGACGAAGGCGCCCACGTCGCTGAGGGCGGTGGCCAGCAGGTTCAGCGCCTTGGTGAAGTCCTCCCGCTCGCCGGCGAGGTACTGCGTCAGGTCCGCGAGCTGGGTGTTGAAGGTGCGCACCTGCTTGTCGTTCTCGGCGAGCATGGTGACGAAGGTGTTGAGCCCCTTGACCGTTGCGGCGATGTTGTCCCGCGAGTCCGCCAGCGTGGTGCTCGCCTTGGACAGGCCGGCGATCGCGTCGGCCATGGCCTGCCCGTTGCCGGCGAGGTTCTCGGCGGAGACGTCGAGCAGGTCCGTCAGCGCGCCCTGCTCGCCCGGCTTCGCCTTGTTCGCGCCCTCCGGGCCCAGCGCCTGCGCGAGCGTGCTGATCGAGGCGTACACCTGGTCGATCTCGACGGGCGTCATGGTGTGGTCCTCGGCGACCACGGTGCCGCTCTGCGCCGTCGGACCATCGGTGTAGACGGGCAGGAGCTGGACGTAGCGGTCCGAGATCACCGACGGGGTGACCTGCGCGGCCCACAGGTCCTTGGGGAGCTTCACGCCCCGGTCCACGTGCAACTGCACCCGGACCCGGTCGCGCTCGGGGGTCACCTCGTCGATCTCGCCGACCTTGACTCCGAGGATCCGCACGTCCGATCCGGCGTAGATGCCGACGCCACGGTCGAAGTAGGCGGTCACCCGGGTCGCGCCCATGGTGCGCACGAGCCACCACCCGCAGCCCGCGATCACGACGATCGCGGCGAGCGCGGCCGCCAGGATCGCGAGGCGACGGGGCGTGAGGCCGAGTTTCTCGAGGCTGGTCACTTCTGGCCTCCGTTGGTCAGGAACTCCGAGCGGACCGGCGGGCGGCTGCCCGGGATCACGGGCAGGCCGGGCGGGGTGAGGTTGGTGACCACCGACTCCTGCCAGCGGCCGTTGCCGAAGACGTTGCTGTAGACCTTGTAGAACGGCGCGAGCAGCGTGATCGTGCTCTCGAGGCCCTTCTTGTTGTCCTGCAACAGTTGCACGACCTGGCGCAGCGAGGTCAGCGCCGGGCCGATCTGCTGCTCGTTGTCGCGCACGATCCCGGTCAGGGTGCTCGACAGCGACTGCACGGTGTCGAGCAGCCGGGTGATGTCGTCCTGCCGCTGGTTGAGCGTGGTGAGCAGGGCGCCGGCGTCGGTGATCAGCTTGCGGAAGTTCTCGGTCCTGTCCGCCAACAGCTTCGAGGTCTTACCGGTCTCGGCGAGCAGGCGCTGCAGATCCTCGTCGCGCTTGTTGATCGTCTCGGACAGCCGGGTGATGCCGGTGAGGGATTCGCGCACGTTCGGCGGCGTCTCGCGGAAGGCGTCCGCGAGCGAGTGCATGCTCTGCGCGAGTCGCTTGGTGTCCGTCTTGTCGATCGTGCTGGAGGCGTCGGAGACCGCCGCGACCACGTCGTACGGGGAGGTGGTGTCGGTGATGGTGCGCCGCGGATCGAGGCGGTTCGCGCCGCGCGGGTCCAGGGCCAGGTACTTCTGGCCCAGCACCGTCTTGATCTGGATGCTGGCCGAGGTGTTCTCGCCGAGCCAGACGTCCTTGGCGCGGAAGGTCACTCGTGCCTTCGCGGCCTCGAGATCGAGATCCACCGACTGGACGGTGCCGACCTTCACGCCCGCGACGCGCACCTCGTTGTTCGGCAGCAGCCCGGCCGCCTCGCTGAACAGTGCTGTGTACGTGGTGCCCGCGCCGACGAGGGGCAGGCGGTCGATGAAGAACGCCGACGTCGTCGCCATCAGCAGGAGGATCAGGCCCATCGCGCCGGTCTGCACGGGCGAGCGCCGCTGGCCGCGGCGCCGTTCGCCGGTGGGAGTGGTGGTGGAGTCGGTCATCGCGGATTCCCGTCCCGATAGCACCGCGTGGCGGTGTTCGTGTACACGGGCTGGTTCACCGACGGGATGTCGATCGCCAGCGAGAGGCGGTCGCCCTTGCCGGTGCCGGCGACGAGATCGACGCCGCAGAGGTAGAACTGGAACCAGCCGCCGAAGGAGGCGAGGCGGCCGACCGCCTCGATCTTCTCGGGCAGGAAGTTCAGGGTCTGCGCGATGTCGGCGCTGCGGCCGTTGAGCTTGTCGGTGAGGGCCTTCAGGCCCGCGATGTCGTCCTTGATCGCGCCCCGGGTGGGCGTGAGGATCGACTCGGTCACCGAGGTCAACTGCGAGAGCGAGCCCAGCGAGGAGCCGATGGCGCCCCGGTCCTGCGCGAGGCCGGTCACCAACTGCTGCGTGGTGGTCAGCAGGTCGGTGAACTGCTTGTCGCGCTCGTTGATCGTGCCCAGCACCTTGGTCAGGTTCGTGATCAGCTCACCGATCACCCGGTCCTTGTCGGCGATGGTGTTGGTCAGCGACGAGGTGTTCACCAGCAGGTCGTTGACGGTGCCGCCCTGTCCCTGGAAGACGGTGATGATCTGGTTCGCGAGCTTGTTCACGTCGTCGGCGGTCAGCTGTTTGAACAGCGGCCGGAACCCGTTGAACAGGTCGGTCAGGTTCACCGCGGGGCGCGTGCGCTCGATCGGGATGGTGTCGCCCGGCCGGTAGGGAGAGGTGCGCTCGGGGCCGCGCGCGGGCTCGTCGTCGGTGGGGCTCTGCATCAGCTCCAGGTACCGCTGCCCGACGAGGTTCTTCAGCCGCAGCGCGGCGGTCGCCGTGCCGGGGATCGCATCGCGGTCGGTGAGGGTGAAGGCCACGTCCGCCTGGCCGCGGTCGTGGATCGTGACGTCCTTGACCTGGCCCACGCGCACGCCCGCGATCCGCACGTCGTCGCCGGACTGCACCATCGTCGCGTCGGAGAAGATCGCGTGGTACGCCCGGGAGAACGACAGATCGGACTGCGCGATCGACGAGCCGAGGACGCCCGTCGCCGCGGCGGTGATCACGGCGAAGGCGATCAGCTTGAGCAGGGGACCGGTGATGGGCTTCATCGGATCTCCACCTCCTTGCCGGTGAGGGCGGGAACGAAGGCGGCGGTCAGCCACTCGGGCACGTCGTTGGCGTCGACCCCGGAGGCGGCGCCGAAGGCGGTGCGCGTGGCGCGCGAGTTCTGCGCCGCGACAGCGGCCGTCGGCATCTCCGACGGTGCCGAGACGTCCGGCTCGGGCAGCTGGAACCGGCCGTCCTGCGGGCCGACGTTGCGCAGCGGCGGCGCGTACGAGCCGCCGGCGTGGGGTCCGCCCTTGTAGCCCGGCGTCGGCTTGCCCTTGGCCGCGTTGTAGCAGGCCGGTCCGCGGTCGTCGAACCAGCGCGGCTCGTCCTGGTTGGGCAGGTAGCGGCCGCGCGAGTTGGCGATGATCATCGAGATCCGGGCGCCCGGCTGGTTCGTGCCCTCGCCGACGATCCGGTTGGCCTCGGGCAGAAGGGTCGCGAATCGTTCGAAGGTGCAGCCGAACTCGGGGGAGTAGCGGGCCAGGATGGTCAGTGTGGTGTGGGACTTGTTCGCGACGGTGACCAGCTCCGAGCGATTGGCCTCGAGCAGCCCGGCGGTGCGCCCGGCACCGTCGGCCACCGACGTCCAGAAGGCGTGGAAGGCCTGCTTCCCCGAGACGACGGTGGTGTTCGTCGTGCGGAAGGTGTCGAGTGCGGTGATGAGGTCGGGCAGCGCGTCCGCGTAGGTGTCGGTGACGGTCGCGAGGGACCGCAGGGAGGACTGCAGATCCGGCATCACGGCGTTGACCCGGGTGAAGATGGTGGTGAACTGCTCGAAGGCCGTGTCCAGGTTCTTCCCGTTGCCGGACAGGCCGTTCGCGAGTGCGCCGAGGGTGGCGTTGAGGTCCTCGGGCGGCACCGCGCGCAGCAGCGGCAGGAGCTTGTCGAAGAGCTGATTGAGCTCGGTGGCGTTGCCGGAGGTGTCGGTGCGGATCGTGGCGCCGTCGCGCAGCGCACCCGCCGCGGGGGTGCCGGTGCCGCCCTGGCCTTCGGGCACCTGCAGCGCCACGTAGCGCTGGCCGAAGAGCGTCTTGGGCAGGATGCGGGCGGTCACGTCGCCGGGGAGCTGCCGGGCCTGCTCGGGCTTCAGGCCCATGCGGATCACCGCGTGGCCGTCGCGGACCGAGACGTCGCGCACCGTCCCCACCTCGACGCCCCGCGCCCGGACCTCGGAGTTGACGGGCAGTGAGGCGCCGGCGGTGTCGGTCTCCAGCTCGACCCAGGTGAACGTCTCGAACCGCTGCTGGTACTTGCCGATCGTGACGAACAGGAACAGGGCGCAGACCCCGAAGAAGGCCAGGCCCAGCAGGCGGCGGCGGAGCGTGCGCATCAGGCGATCTTCACGGTCGTCGTGGTGCCCCAGATGGCGAGGCTGAGGAAGAAGTCGAGCAGCGCGATCGCGACGAGGGAGGTGCGCACCGCGCGACCCACGGCCACGCCGACGCCCGCGGGGCCGCCCGACGCGTGGTAGCCGTAGTAGCAGTGCACCAGCACCAGCACGAACGCGAAGACCAGCACCTTGCCGAAGGACCACAGCACGTCGGCCGGGGAGAGGAACAGGTTGAAGTAGTGGTCGTAGGTGCCCGTCGACTGTCCCAGCAGCGTGGTGTTGACGAACCGGGTCATCACGTAGGACGAGAGCAGGCCGACGATGTAGAGCGGGATCACGGCGATGAAGCCGGCGATCACGCGGGTGGCGGTGAGGAAGGCGATGGACGGGATGGCCATGGCCTCCAGCGCGTCGATCTCCTCGGAGATCCGCATGGCGCCGAGCTGCGCGGTGAACCCGCAGCCGACCGTGGCGGACATCGCCAGCGCGGCGACGAGCGGCGTCAGCTCGCGGGTGTTGACGTAGGCGGAGAGGAAGCCCGTCATCACCGAGGCGCCGAGCTGCTGCAGCGCGGCGTTGCCCTGCAGGCCGACGACGACGCCGGTGAACCCGCACAGCATGAGGACCACGCCCACAGTGCCGGCGATCACGGCGAGCGCCCCGCTGCCGAACGCCACCTCGGCCAGGACGCGCCCGACCTCCTTGGGGTAGCGGCGCAGCGACTGCGGGATGAAGCCGATGGACCGGGCGTAGAAGGACATTTGCTCGCCGGCACCGTCGAGCACCTTGAGCGGGGCCTCGGCGGCCCGGCGGACCCTGCGCGTCACGTTCGTCATGGTCTACGAGCCCTTCGCCGGGACGATCTGCAGGTACACCGCGGTGAGGATGATGTTCGCGAAGAACAGCAGCAGGAAGGTGATCACCACGGACTGGTTGACGGCGTCGCCGACGCCCTTCGGGCCGCCGCCCGGGTTGAGGCCCTTGTACGCGGCGACGACGCCGGCGATGAGTCCGAAGACGAGGGCCTTGAGCTCGCCGACGAGGAGGTCGGGCAGCTGGGCCAGCGCGGAGAACGAGGCGAGGTACGCGCCCGGGGTGCCGTGCTGCAGCACCACGTTGAAGAAGTAGCCGCCGACCACGCCGACCACGGAGACCAGGCCGTTGAGGAAGGCGCTGACCAGCATCATGCCGAGGACGCGGGGGACCACGAGGCGATGCACGGGGTCGATGCCGAGCACCTCCATCGCCGCGATCTCCTCGCGGACGGTACGGGCACCCAGATCGGCGCACACCGCGCTGCCCGCCGCGCCGGCGACGAGGAGGGCTGTGACCACGGGCGCGCCCTGCTGCACGACGGCGAGGACGCTCGCGGCGCCGGTGAAGCTCTCGGCGCCGAGCTGGCCGATCAGTGAGCCGGTCTGCAGCGAGACGATCGCGCCGAAGGGAACTGCCACCAGTGCTGTGGGCAGGATGGTGACGCTGGCGATGAACCAGGACTGCTCGATGAACTCGCGGAACTGGAACGGCCGCCGGAAGGTGTTGCGGACGATGCTCGCGAACAGCTGGAAGATCATGCCCACCTGGCCGAGCGCGGAGACGCCGCCCTGCGCGACCTTGGCGACGCCGGTTTGAATGATCGACACGAGCCCTCACAACTGCTAGCCGCACGGAGGCGTCCGAATCCGGATGCCGCCGTGCCCCGAGCCTCCTCGGAGCAGGGGTAGATTAGCGCCTGGCCGCGCCTGGTCACACGCTTGTTGCGGGCCGAAACACGGGCCAACCGACGGAGCTGTCGCCGCTCTATCAGGACTCTGTGTGTCCGCCCCGCCGGCGCGCCCCGGTGGCGGCCGATCACCGCTCGGTCGCGCTGCGCCGGGGCAACGCCCCTTGACCTGGCTGATCGCGTCACGCGCGGGCCGCGCCGCCGGTGCTCCCGGTACGTGAGGCTCGAACACCCGCGCGGGCGTGACGGGCGCGCGGGGACGTTGCAGCCGCACGTGATTCACATCACCATTCTTCTTTACTTGTGAGTAAGATCATGGTCCCGCGATGTCGGCGCACGATGTTTGCGCGCCGCCCCCGGTGGTTACCCCGGTCGCATGACTTCAGCACTCGCGATCACCTGCACCCTCAAGCCCTCGCCCGCGGCGTCGAGCAGCGAGCTACTCGCGCGGCAGGTGCTCGAAGCACTCGCCGGCCACGACGTGTCCGGTTCCCTGCTACGCGCCGTGGACTACGACATCCGGCCCGGGGTGCAACGCGACATGGGCGACGGTGACCAGTGGCCGGCGGTACTCGAGCGGGTCCGCGCGGCGGACATCGTCCTCCTCGCGACCCCCACCTGGCTGGGCCACATGGCCAGTGTCACGCAGCGGGTACTCGAGCGGCTCGACGCGGACCTGTCGGAGACCGACGAGCAGGGGCGTCCGAGCCTGCTGGGCAAGGTCGCGATGTGCGCGGTCGTCGGCAACGAGGACGGCGCCCACAAGATCATCGCCGACGTCTTCGACGCCATGGGTGACCTCGGTTTCACGATCCCCGCTCAGGGCTCGACGTACTGGAACGACGAGGCGATGGGCGGCCGCGACTACCGGGATCTGGACGCGGTCCCGGAGGCGGTCGCCGCGACGACCGCCAACGCCGCGCGGAACGCGGCGCATCTGGCGGCGCTGCTCGGGCGAGCGCAGTACCCGCCTTACCGGTGAGCGCCCGCGCCGCGCAGTCCGGGCCGGCACGCGTCGGCCGCCACGACGGAAAGGAAACACCGATGACCGCCTTTGATGAGAACGTGCCCGCCACAGTGGAGTTCAGCGTTCCGGGGCTGGTGGCTGCCGATGCCGACGAGCTCGTCGGCGTGCTGCGCTACCGGCTCGCCGCCCTGCTCGATCTGTCGTTGACCCTCAAACATGTGCATTGGAACGTCGTCGGCCCGCACTTCATCGGCATTCACACGATGCTCGATGAGCACGCGGAACAGGTGCGGCGCGCAGTCGACGAGACCGCTGAGCGGATCGCGGCGCTCGGTGGCGCCCCGCGGGGGACGCCGGGAGCGATCGTCGCGCAACGGACGTGGGACGACTACCCGCTGGACCGCGCCGATGCCTCGTCCCACCTGCGGGCGCTCGACGCCGTCTACGTCGGTGTCATCGAATCGCAGCGCGAGGCGATCGGTGGCGGTACCGAACGGGATCCCGTCACCCAGGACATGCTGATCGGCCACTGCCGGGTGCTCGAGCAGCTTCACTGGATGGTTCGCGCTCACCTCGAGGGCGAGGACGGCGAGATCGGCCGGGCACGCTGACGGGGCGCTCCTCAAGCTCCCGACCGCCCGCCCCGAGGGGCGCGGTTGCGCCTCCCGGGCGGGCCCTGGGTGGCCCCGTCCGGAGCGCGGGGTCACCCGTCCCGTCGGGGACGCCGTCTCCGGTGGCTGCTGTCGCACAACGGCGGGATGCGCGTGCCGCCACATGTGCACAGTGCGACCACGAAGCGATCGCAGGTCGTCGGGGTACCGTCGGGGCCGACGACCTCGATGGGCCCCTCGACCAGGACGGGACCGCCCGGGACGACGCGCACGCGTCGACGGTGCCCCGTCGGCGGATCCCCGCCGGGCTGCACCGGGCTCACCTGAGCGCTCCGCTCCGCCGCGCACGCAGCACGACGATCTCCTCCCGATCGCACCCGGTCGGGATCACTCCCGCGAGCCCGAGCAGTTCCCGACGGGCGCGGAGGACGGGACCGAACCGGATGGTGCGGCGGCGGACCACGTCCGACGCGAATCCCGCCCCGCGCATCCTGGTGAGCGTCTCCTCGCATCCCGCGAGAACGGATTGGACGATCAGGGCCGTGCCGGTCGGCGCGAGCAGTGCGTCCAGGTGCCCGCAGACGAGATCGAGCACCGCGCGGCCGTCGGGGCCGGCGTTCCAGGCGTCGGCCGGTCCCAGTGCAGGACCGGGAAGGTCCTCACTGCCGCTGGGGGTCGGTACATAGGGCGGGTTGCAGGTGATCACGTCGAACGCCTCGGCCGGCGAGTAGTCGGCCACGCTCGCCAGCCGCACGTCGACGGCGAGCCCGGCCCGTGCGGCGGCCGTCCGCGCCACGTCCACGGCCGCGGGCGACGAGTCGACTGCGGTGACGTGCGCGCCGCGCCGCGCCGCTTCGAGAGCGAGTACGCCCGAACCGGAGCACAGATCGAGAACACGCGCACCCCACAGCGGTAGGTCATCGAGTGCACCCAGCAGGAGCATGGTGTCCTCCTGGGGTGTGTAAACGCGCGGGCCGGTGATCGCCGTCGAGGCCGCCGTCGTGGCGACTTCCGGCTCCGGTTCCGCGACACCGGGCGGCACGTCCGACCTGCCGGGAACCCGTGTCACCGTACGAGTAGTGCTCGTCATCCTCACTCCTTCCGCCGGCGCCACGGATCGCGCCGCTCTCGCCGCATAGCGGGCCGACGGTCCGGTCTACCCCGTGCCGCGTCCGGACAAACCCCGGTCGCGGTCTCCGCCGCACGCGGCCCGACGCCACCGGTTTGAGGTTCGCCCCGAACGGGTACGGGCGACGGACTCGACAGGAACGGTGGTGGAACATGGCACGGATCGCCGAGCCGGTGCGCACTGGGCGAGCGGCGCGTTTGCCCGTCCCGCGAGGCCCGCTGTCCCAGTGGGCGATCAGGGCTCTGGAAACAGGGGCCCCGGACCCGCGACCGCAGATGGCGGGTCACATCCGGGACGAGGGTGCGACGGACGTCTGGGGTGAGGACGCCCAGTTGGCGCTCTTCGTCTGCCAGGAGATGCACTACCGCGGGTGGGGAGGAGTGGATCCCGCGCTGGAGTGGCATCCGGCGATCATCGCCGCGCGGGTCGCTCTCGAGGATGCGCTGCTGACGGCCGTCGAGCGTGAGGTGGAACCGATCACGGACGGCGCCACCGCCTCCGGGGCGCTCGCCGCGCTCGCCCGCGACAGCGTGTACGCCGGAGGTGCTGTGGAACGCCTCGGCGCGGCCGCGGACGCGGCGCGGTTCAGGGACTACTTCGCCGCGCGATCGATCTATCACCTCAAGGAGGCGGATCCCCACGCCTGGGCCATCCCCAGGCTCGGCCCGATGTGCAAGGCGCCCTTCGTCGCCGTGGCCTTCGACGAATACGGTGCAGGGCACGGCAGGAACGTGCACCAGTGCCTGTACGCGGATCTGCTCGACGCGATGGGGATGGCGTCCGGTTACCTCGAGCACCTCGATCGCGTTCCCGCCGCGGCGATCGCGCCGGTGACACTGATGTCCGCCCTCGGTCTGCGTCGGGCGCGCCTGGGCGCGGCGATAGGACACTTCGCCGCGACCGAAGTCGCCTCCCCGCCGGGTTCGGCGCGGATGGTGGCTGCGCTCGAGCGGATCGGAGCGCCCGACGCGGCAGTGCGGTTCTACCGAGAGCACGTCGAGGCCGACGCCGTGCACGAGCTCGTTATGCGGCACGACGTGGTCGGCGGCCTGGTCACCGACGACCCTGGGGCGGAGCGCGACGTCCTGTGGGGAATCGCGGCGTGGCGCCTGGTGGAGGACCGGCTCGACGACGCGCTGCTCGCCGCGTGGCGAAGCGGGAAGACCCTCGTGCGCGATCCGTGATGAGCACCGGCGTCTACATCCCCCTCATTCTCATCCCGCTGTTCGCCCTCGCGGTGGCGTGGAAACAGCTCGCCCTGTCCAAGGACACCACCGGCGGACACGGGTTGACCATCGGCGCGCGGCGGATCGAGCGTGTGCCCGGTGTCGGTCCGACCGGCGTCGGCCGCGACGACCAGTGGAACTCCGTGGAGTTCCGGATCGTCGCGCGCGGTCCGGGGACCTGGTACGACGTGGTCGGGACGATGCTGCGCGAGGACCGCGGCGAAGACGTCGTGGTGGATCGCGTTGCCCGCCTGGACAACACCACCGGCGCGCTCACCGCGACTGTGCAGGTGCGCACCCGTGATCTCGACAGCAGTTGGTTCGTCGTCGACTGGCTGGCCCCGCACGGCGCCGGCGTCCGCAGGCAGGCGTACCGGATCCGCGTGCGGGGCGCGGGCACCAGCCCCGCGCGGGCCCGGCGGCGGCCCCTTCCCTCGGGTGCGGCCGTCTCGCCGATCCTCGGCGACAACCCGTTCGCGGTCCCGGAACTCGAGGAGTGGCGCTGGGATCGCACCTGGAAGGCCCGGTACTGGGTGTGGTCGCTACTCCCCGTCGGGGACGGACGGACGGACGCGACACCCCGATGGACCGCCCGGATCGTGCGACGGTGGCTGCAGGCGGGGTCCTGGCGGACCGTGCACCCGCGTGAACCGGTGCGGACCGGGTGGATGCCCGGCGTCCCCGACGGTACGGAACGGTGACGCGCACGGGAAACCAGGGGGCCGTTGGGGTTTCGGATCTCCCTGCGCCGGGTAGCCGATCGCGGGTGCCCCGTCGCACGGACGGTGGTCGCATCGAGCGCCGTCGAGTGACGGGTCGAGGAACGGAGGGCGGAGCAATGGAGTGCAGCCGAGTGACGGACGAGTGCAGCGCGCCCTTGTTCCGCTGGCACGGTCGCGACGACGACGTGCCCCTGATTCGGTCGCTGGCCGAACTCGTCCGTACGGTACGGACCGGTCCCACGCTCTACGTCCGGTACTCCGAGGGGCCGGCGGCCGATCGGCGGCACGGGCCGAGCCGGGACTACGAGGCCGAGTACGTCCTCCCGGGGCTGTCGGTGGCCACGCTGACCCCCGAGCTGTGGTGGCGCCTGCCGGCTCGGACGTGGATCGTGCGCCGGGTCTGTACGTATCGCGAACTCGATGTCGCGGACCGGTTCGCCTGGGTGCTGACGGGGCGCCGTGTCGCCCGCGGACCTGATCACGAACCACTGGTCAGAGAGGTCCTCCCCGTCGGTCGGCTGACCGATGACGTGCTCGACGAAGCCGCGGACGAGTACCGGCGGCGCCTCGCGGCGGGGAGGGACTCGCGCGACCGCGGCAACCGGTGACTCAGCCCGGAAGGGTCTCGCCGCCGATCGGGGCGAGCGTCTCGCCGGAGTAGTACGAGGACATGGTGCTCGAGGCGAAGAACACGTACGACGGAGCGATCTCGTCGGGGTCGGCGGCCCGGCCGTACGGGGCCTGTTCGCCGAAACCTGCGACCGCCTCTTCATCGAAGGTCGCCGGGATCAGGGGTGTCCAGACCGGACCGGGGGCGACGCAGTTGACGCGGATTCCGCGGTCCACCAGCGACTGCGCCATCGCGTACGTGAACGCCAGCACCGCACCCTTGGTGGCGGAGTAGTCGATGAGGTGGCGGTTGCCCCGTAGCCCGTTGATGGAGGCGGTGTTGATGATGCACGAGCCGCGCGCCAGGAGCGGGAGTGCGGCGCGGGTCACGTGGAAGAAGCTGTCGATGTTGACCGCGAAGGTCCGGCGCCACTGCTCCGTCGTGATCTCGGTGAGATCGCCCGCCGGCTGCTGCGTACCGACGTTGTTGACGATGATGGATAGCGCCCCGAGCTCGGAGTGCGCGCGTTCGACCACCTCGCGGCAGTGGGCGGGGTCACCGAGGTCACCCGCGTACCGCACGCACCGCCGACCCTCACGTTCGATCAGGTCCACGGTGCGCGCGGCGTCGTCGCCTTCGTCGAGGTAGGCGATCGCCACGTCCGCGCCCTCCTTGGCGTAGGCGATCGCCGTCGCCCGCCCGATTCCCGAGTCGCCGCCCGTGATGAGTGCCTTCTTGCCCTTGAGCAGCCCGCGGCCCCGGTAATCGCGCATCTCGTCGCGTGGTTGGTCCTTCATCTCGGCGGTGTCGCCGGGGTACCGGATGGTCTGGCTTCGCACGTTCTCCTCCTTCGACGGTGATCTTCGGCCCAGGCGTACCCGCCTGGGCCGCCGGGCAAACCCGGGCCGCATGTTTGCCGGTACGAAATCCGGGTACGACATGCGGTGGAGCATCGGTACGACGAGAAGGAGGACTGCGATGCCGAAGACCACGGAGCGGGGAACCGCCACGACGGACGAGCTGCCCGGTACCCTGCGACGCTCGAGTGCCAAGGCGCAGCGGACGTTCGCGAAGGCTCACGATTCCGCGCTCGACGAGTACGGCGACGAGGAGCGAGCGCACCGGGTCGCGTACGCGGCGCTCAAGCGCGGCTACGAGCGCGTCGGCGATCGCTGGGAGCGCAAGCCGGGTGGGAAGCGGGGCACGTCGGAGCGCCGCGGCAGGCGTCGCGACGAGCCGACTCACGAGGGCGTCGACGTGAACGCGACGAAGGCGCATCTCGTCGACGTCGCCCGTCGGCTGGAGATCCGTGGGCGCTCGACGATGCGGAAGTCGGAGTTGATCGATGCGATCGAACGCGCCAACGAGCGCGCGAGGAGTGATGACTGATGGTCGGTGCGGACCACCGCGGGCGGGAGCCCGTGCCGCGGTGGCGCCCCGGTACCGGGGAGATGCGCGGCTGTACACGGGAGGGGCGAGCGTGTTAGCACGGAAGGCGCCCATCGATGAACGGAGCCTCATGGCGCACATGGCACGCACCACCCCGACTCACCCTGTCGACCTGCGCGTTCCTGCCGATCTCGTGTACCTCCCGGTGGTACGGGCGGTCCCCGAAGCACTGGCGATCATGCTCGACCTCGACATCGATCGGGTGGCGGACCTCGGGTTGGCGATCGATCAGGTCTGCACCGAGTTGATCGCGGACGCGCTGCCGGACGCGAGGGTCGAGATCAGGGTCGACACCGGTGCGGAGGGGCTGACCACGACGGTCGCCACGCACACCCGGACCGATCGTGCGCCGGACCGATCCGGCTTCGGCTGGCGCGTACTGACGACGCTCACCGAGGGGCTCGAGGTCGGCCGTACCCGGTCCCCGGACGGCGGTTGGTGGACAAGCGTGTCGTTCCAGTCCGCGCGGAGCGCCGTGTAGTGCCGCCGCAACCTCGGGAGCCGCGGCCCTCGAGTGATGACTACGCCGACGTGGCGGTGATCCTGCAGGCCGGGCGACGTGACGGCGGCGAGCGCGCGGCCGCGGCCAGGGACGAGGTCATCACCCGGTGCCTTCCGCTCGCAGAGAATCTCGCCCGGCGATTCGTCGGGCGCGGCGAGCCCTACGACGATCTCGTTCAGGTGGCCCGCGTAGGCCTGGTCAATGCGGTCGATCGCTTCGATCCGGACAAGGGGACCGATTTCCTGTCCTTCGCCGTGCCCACCATGTTGGGTGGTCTGCGGAGGCACTTCCGTGACACGGGATGGGCCACCCGGGTCCCGCGTCGCATGCAGGAGATCCACCTGCGCATGAACGCAGCGATAGCGGAGGCGGCACAGGACCTCGGCCGTACGCCGACGTACCGAGAACTCGCGGAGCGCATGGAGGTCGGCCTGGACGAGGTCCGGGAGGCAGCGCTGGCCGGGAACGGCTACCGGGCCAGATCGATCGATCAACCGGTCGGGGGCGACGACGACCGGTCCGCGCCGGCGGAGCGGATCGGGGAGAACGACCCGGGCTTCGAACTCGTCGACGAATACGCGTCGTTGCGCCCCGCGGTCGAGCGACTCGACGAGCGTGAGCGGACGGTGCTCGCTCTGCGGTTCTACCGGTCGATGACGCAGTCGGAGATCGCCGCACGCCTGGGGATCTCACAGATGCACGTCTCGCGGATCCTCGGCCGCGCGCTGGACCGGTTGCGCGCCCACGTCGCCGACTGACATCCGCCCCTCGTGCGGAGGGCGTTGCAACGGTGAATCCACAGCGGCGTAGTCGGTTTCAGGTTCCACATAGATGGCCGATTTCTGTACAACGCGGTGTGCCTGTGGTACGAACGAAGCAGGTTGAGTGCCGCAGCCGGAACATCACGATCTGTTGCTGGAGGCCCCCATGTCGTCATCCGTCATCGAACACCCCGACGTCTTCCGGATCACAGCGTCGCGGGCATCGTCCTCGTGCACCGAAGTGGTGCCCGAGGGCGACCTCGACGCCGTCACCCTGCCCGCGCTCGTCGAAGCGGTCGACGGGGCACTGCGGGCCGGGGCCCGCGTCGAACTGGATCTCGGCGGCGTGGACTTCATGAGCATCGCCGCGGCCGCGTACGTGTGGCGCCGGGTCGTGCCCCGGAGCGGCGCGACGGTGACGGTCACCGCCGCGAGCGCCGCCGCGTCGCGCGCGCTCGTCGTCACCGGATTCAGCGGCGCCGTCGACGTTTGACGACGCTCCTACGGGGTAGACCTCTGCTGCAGCTCCGCCATAGGCGGACACATCGGACAGAGAGGACGATCACCGTGACGTTCATCAACCCGTACACCTTCATCGACGAACTCGCGTTCCAGCACCAGCGGATTCTGCAACTCTTCGACCGCGTCCGCGAGGGTGAGGCAGAGGAACGCGACGAAACGTTCCTCGAACTGCGCAGGCTGCTCGCCGTGCACGAGGCCGCCGAGGAAGTAGTGGTGCATCCCCGGGCCCGGTCCTCGATCACGTCCGGCCCGAAGGTTGTGGGCGAGCGGCTGTCGGAGGAGCGCGCCGTCAAACGCCTTCTCGCCGAGCTCGAAGGCCTGGGCATGCAGTCCGCGGAGTTCGATGCGAAGCTCGAGGCCCTGCGCGAGATCGTCGAGGGGCATATCGAGCGCGAGGAGCGCGACGAGTTCATCGCACTGCGCAACGAACTCGACGACGACGAGGCCGCCCGTATGGCCGATGCCGTCCGGGTGATCGAGGCCGTCGCTCCCACGCATCCGCACCCGGGGACGGAGTCCGCATCTGCCAACCTGCTCGTCGGGCCGTTCGCGGCGATGCTCGATCGCGCCCGTGATGCGGTCGCGGTGCGCCTGGGACAGGGGGCGCACTGATGCATCATGTCGCACGGCAGTGGGGTGGTGTCGGATTCATCGGCGTCCTGACCGGAATAGGTGTCCTCGCCATCGGGATCAGCGCGACGGCGATCGGCGCGCCGTGGGCCTGGTTCGCGATCGCTGGGGGGATCGCGCTGATCGTCGTCGGCGGCGCGGCCATGGCCGCGGTCTCCCTCACTCACCGCAGGAACGCATGGGACGACCGGGGGCAGCGTGATCCGGTGCTCGGCGAACAACTGAGCCCTGCGGAGGAACGGCGGTACCTGCGGCGCTATCGCAGGGGCAGCGGACGACGGACGCGGTGAACATCGACCACGAGCCGAGGAGGCGGACCATGGCGGACGAACAGATCGAGGCGGTGACCGGGGTCGGCCGCGGCGGTGAGCCGCACCAGGTGGCGGCGGAGGGCCTGACCACCTCGCAGGGGGCGCCGGTACCCGACAACCAGAACTCGTTGCGGGCCGGCGCACGCGGGCCGGCGTTGCTGGAGGACTTCGTCCTACGGGACAAGATCTTCCGGTTCGATCACGAGCGCATCCCCGAGCGGGTGGTGCACGCGCGCGGATACGGTGCGCACGGGGTCTTCGAGTGCACCCGATCGCTCACCGAGATCACCGCGGCGGACCTGTTCGGTGAGGTGGGGAGGCAGACGGAGGTGTTCGTCCGTTTCTCCACCGTCGCCGGCCGGGCAGGATCGTTCGATCTGGCGCGTGACGTTCGCGGTTTCGCCGTGAAGTTCTACACGCGCGAGGGCAACTGGGATCTGGTGGGCAACAACATCCCCGTCTTCTTCATCCAGGACGCGATGAAGTTCCCCGACCTGGTGCACGCGGTCAAGGAGGATCCGGACCGGGGTTTCCCGCAGGCGCAGTCAGCGCACGACACGTACTGGGACTTCGTCTCCTGTCTCCCGGAATCGACGCACATGACTCTGTGGCAGATGTCGGATCGTGCGATACCGCGCTCGTTCCGGTTCATGGAGGGCTTCGGGGTGCACACGTTCCGATTCCTCGCCGACGACGGTGCATCGACGTACGTGAAATTCCACTGGAAGCCCGTGCTCGGGTGCCAATCGGTGCTCTGGGACGAGGCGGTCAAGATCAACGGTGCCGACCCGGACTTCCACCGCCGCGACCTGTGGAACGCGCTCTCGTCGGGGGAGTACCCGCAATGGGACTTGGCGGTGCAGCTGTTCGACCAGGCCACTGCGGACGCTCTGCCCTTCGACGTCCTCGACCCGACCAAGATCGTTCCGGAGGAGAGCGTGCCACTGCAGGTGATCGGCAGGCTCACACTCGACCGGACGGTCGACAACGATTTCGCCGAGACCGAGCAGGTGGCGTTCTGCACGCAGAACGTCGTGCCCGGCATCGGGTTCACCGAGGATCCGCTCTTGCAGGGCCGGAACTTCTCCTACCTCGACACGCAGCTCTCGCGGTTGGGCGGACCGAACTTCACCCACCTCCCGGTCAACCGCGCCCGGTGTCCGATGGCCTTCTTCCACCGGGACGGCCACATGCAGCACGAGGTGCCCTCCGGCCCGATCAACTACGAGCCGAACTCGAGCGATCAGGGCGGGCCGCGTGAGCGCGCGGGCGCGCAGGCACTGACGACTTTCGCCGAACCGGCGGAGGGGGCGAAGACGCGGTTGCGCCCCGAGTCCTTCGCCGATCACTACAGCCAGGCCGCGGTGTTCTGGCACAGCCAGACCCCGGTCGAACAGGATCACATCGTCGCCGCCTACGTTTTCGAGCTGAGCAAAGTGGTGGAGCCGGCGATCAGGACCCGGATGGTCGCGAACCTCCGCAACGTCGACGACGCGCTCGCCGCCCGGATCGCCGCCGGCCTGGGGCTCGAGCTCCCCGGGGCCTCGGCCTGCGCAGTGCCCGTGCGGACCGACCTGCCGGAGTCGCCGTCGGTGAGCATGCTCCGCAACCCGCCGGGGACGTTCGCCGGGCGGGTCCTCGGCGTCCTGGTCACCGATGGTGTCGAGCGCGCGCTCGTCGACGGGCTGCGGCACCGGGCGCGCGACGCCGGCGCCGCGGTTGTGCTCGTCGCGCCGCGAGTGGGTGGAGTGGCGGACGCCGATGGCGATCCGCTCGCGGTCGACGCCCAGCTCGCCGGCGCCCCGTCGGTGCTCTTCGACGCGGTGGCGATCCTCACCTCGATGGCGGGCGCGGAGGAACTGGCCTTCGATCCCGCGGCGCAGGACTTCATCACGGACGCCTTCCACCACAGCAAGTTCCTGGGACTCGGACAGCATTGCGAACCACTGCTGCGCCGGACCGGGCTGTTCGGGAGAACCGACGACGGATGCTTCGTCCTCTCCTCTGACATGGACGCCGGCGCGTTCCTCCGCGCCTGTGCGGAACTGCGCCATTGGCCCCGTACCGCGGTCGGTGGCGCCAACCCTCCGAAGGAGTGATCACGATGCGCTCGCACCCCGATGACATGTCGCCCGACGACGGGAGCGCCGCCATCCCGGGCGGCGCTGAGGCGCTGGATGAGGACCTGCTCGAGCACGACCCGTGGGCCGCGGCACTCGATCCCCCCGACGGCTGGGCGGAGAGTGATCGAGCCGGCATCACCGGTCCCGAGCAACGGGAGGGACCGTCGCTGGAGGAGCGGCTCGCACAGGAGGAGCGAGAGGAGGGCCGACGGTGATCTCGGTTCGCGCACGGTGCGTGAGTGCCTCCTTACGTGCACGACGCAGCAAGCGGTTCTACCGCGACCCCGAGGCGATGATCGCGGGTCTCCCCGCCCGCCAGCGCGTGTCGACGGCGATGCCGCCGTGGTGGATCAGGCGCGGCGCCGAGGTCGGCTCGGCCACCGTCGGCGGGGTGCCGTGCTTGAGTATCACCCCGCCGGAACCCTTCGGGACGCGCGTCCTCCATCTGCACGGAGGAGCGTTCGTGGAACAGCCGGAACACCATCACTGGCGGTTCCTGCGGTGGCTCGCGCTGACCACCGGAGCATCGGTCGTCGCGCCGCTGTACCCGCTGTGCCCCGTCGCGGACCGCCGCGCGATCGACGAGAGCGTGCGGCGGGTGTACGACGGCACCGTCGCCGGACACGACGGCCCCGTGCTCCTTTCCGGTGACTCGGCAGGCGGCCGCCTCGCCCTCGATCTGGCCCGGACCGCGTGCGCCGGTGGTGCTCGCCGGCCCGACGCCCTTCTCCTGAGCTCGCCCTGGATCGACCTGGAGGTGACGGACAGTCGATCCGCGCGGATCGAGCCGTTCGACCCCGAACTCGCGATCCGTGGCCTCCGGATGGCCGGGCGGTGGTACGCCGCCGGGGTACGGGGAGGGCTCGCCGGGACGGACCCGTTCGCGGCGGACCTGTCCGACCTTCCGCCCACCATGGTGTGCTCGGGTACCCGGGACATCCTCAACCCCGACGCGGAACGGCTGCACGGCGTGCTGACCACCGCGGGGGTCGCGGTGACGCTGCTCGAGTCCCCGCGAATGTTCCACAACTGGATCATGCACGCCGTCCCGGAGGGGGCCGCGGCGCGGAGGCGGATCGTCGACTTCCTGCGCGGCCTGGGGATCGCCGCATCCGCGACCGCGGACCTGCGCAACGCGGGGTCCTTCCTGGTTTGACGAGCGGACGTACGGGGAACCCGACCGCCATGGTGATGAACATCTTCGTACCCGGCCTGACCCGCCAGCAGCGCGACGAATTGAGAACCGTCGACGTAGGGAGCGACGTCCGCTTCCATTCGCTGTTGGACGTCGACTCACTCACGCGGGCAGAGCATCTCGACTTCCAGGATCTGCTCCGTCGCGCGCGAGTGGAATTGGACGACTTCGACGGCACGGTCGACGCGATCATCGCTCACTGGGACTTCCCGACGAGCGTCCTCGCGCCGGTACTGGCCGCCGAGCGGTCGCTCCCCGCGCCGTCGGTGGAGAGCGTGCTCTCCTTCGAGCACAAGTACTGGTCCCGATTGATCCAGCGCCGGGCGATCCCGGAGTGCGTACCGCGATTCGCCGCGTTCGACCCGTTCGATCCCGCGATCGAGAAATCCGGTGTGGATCTCCCGTTCCCGTACTGGGTCAAGCCGGTGAAATCGCACTCCTCGCAGCTCGGCTTCGAGGTCCGCGATCGGGCCGGTTTCGAGGCCGCGCTCGATGAGATCAGGCGGGAGATCCGCACGGTCGGAGACGCCTTCGACGAAGTACTCAGCACCATCGACGTGCCCGAGGCCGTACGGGGCGTGACCGGCACGTCGTGCATCGCGGAGGAGATCATCGAGGGGATCCAGGCCGCACCAGAGGTGTCCATGTTCCGCGGCGAGTTCGTGGTGCACGGTCTTTTCGACATGCAGCGCAGCGAGGATGGGCACAGCTTCGATCGGCTGTCCTATCCGGCCCGCTCGGTACCCTCCGACGTCCAGGAGCGGATGCTGGCCGCGACGGAGTCGGTGTTGCGGGAGGCCGGATTCGACAACGGTTGCGCGAACGCCGAGTTCATGTGGGACGAGAGGGTGGACCGGATCAGCATGATCGAGGTGAACACCCGGATCTCGCAGTCTCACAGTGAACTCTTCGTGAAGGTCGACGGTACTTCGAATCACGCCTACGCCACAGCCGTCGCGCTGGGCAGGCGCCCCCACCCCGAGGCGGGCGCGGGCAGGTACGGCGCTGCGACGAAGCATCTGATCGGTGTCCACTCCGATGGCGTGGTCCGGGCGGTCCCCACCCCGGAGGACATCGCTCGGCTCCGCGAGGAATTGCCGGACACGGTGGTGCAGTTGGATGTCGCCCCGGGTGACAGGCTCTCCGAGCTACCCAACCAGGACCCGTACCGCTACGTCCTCGCCACCGTCTACCTCGGCGCCGCCGATGCCGACGGACTCGCCGAGGCGGCCGCGCGGGCGGAGGGCTTCCTACCGTTCCAGATCGACCACGGCGCGGCGGAGCGGTTCGCCCCGCGGCGAACGGCGTGATCGCACACAGAGAGGAGCAGAGTGCGCACAGTCGATGAATTCCCCTGTTCCACAATATCGATCGAGAACGTCTTCATCCCGCTCTCGGACGGGACCCGGCTGGCGGCCCGTATCTGGCTGCCTGTCGACGCCGAGGCGGCCCCGGTGCCGGCGGTGCTGGAATACCTGCCGTACCGCAAACGCGACGACACACGGGCCCGGGATGCGCTGAACCACCCGTACATCGCGGGGCACGGCTACGCCTGTGTCCGCGTGGATCTGCGGGGGAGCGGCGACTCGGACGGAGTGCTGCGCGATGAGTACCTTCCGGTGGAGCAGGAGGACGCCTGCGAGGTGATCGCCTGGCTGGCCGAGCAGCCCTGGTGCGATGGGAATGTCGGGATGATGGGGATCTCGTGGGGCGGATTCAACAGCCTCCATGTCGCAGCGCGACGCCCTCCGGCCCTCCGGGCGATCATCTCGGCTTCGGCGACGGAGGACCTGTACGTCGACAACATGCACTACATGGGCGGATGCCTATTGTCGGACAATCTCTCGGAAGCGACCGTCATGTTCGCGTGTACCAGTCTCCCGCCCGATCCTGCGATCGTCGGCGACCGGTGGCGTCAGATGTGGCTGGAGCGGCTGCGCGGAAGCGGCCTGTGGATCGAGAACTGGCTCGAGCACCAGCACCGCGACGACTACTGGTTGCGCGCATCGGTGAACGAGGACTACTCCGCGATCGAGTGCCCCGTGTTCGCGGTCGGCGGGTGGGCGGACGGCTATACGAACGCGATCTTCCGCTTGATGGAGCACCTCGACGTGCCGCGCAAGGGGCTCATCGGTCCCTGGGGCCACAAGTACCCCCACCTCGGGGTGCCGGGGCCGCCGATCGACTTCCTCGACGAAGTGGTGCGCTGGTGGGACCACTGGCTCAAGGGGGTCCCGAACGGGGTGATGGATGAGCCGATGTTGCGTGTCTGGATGCAGGACAGCGTCGAGCCCAACCCCGCCTACGAGGCTCGGCCGGGCCGCTGGGTCGCGGAGGAGCGTTGGCCCGCACCGGCGATCGGACCCCGTACCTACGAACTCGCCGCCGAGGGGCTCGTCGCACCGGGGGCTTCCGCATTACCGGCCGGGGCGTTCAGCGTGAGCTCGCCGCTCAGTGTCGGTATGGCGGCGGGGAAGTGGGCCTCCTACGCGGCCACCCCGGACCTGCCGACCGATCAGCGCAACGAGGACGGCGGTGCCCTGGTCTTCGATACGGCGCCCCTCGAGAGCCCCGTGGAGATACTCGGCAGGCCCGAGCTGGAGTTGCAGCTCGAGGTCGACAGGCCCGTCGCGCTCGTCGCCGCACGGCTCTCCGACGTCGCGCCCACGGGAGAGGCGACCCGCGTGACGTACGGCGTCGTCAACCTGACACACCGGAACGGCAGCGCCCGCCCCGAGTCGATGGACGTCGGTCGATCGATGCGGATCAGTATGGAACTGAACGGGATCGCTCAGATCGTCCCGGCCGGGCACAGGATCCGGCTCTCCTTGTCGACCTCCTACTTCCCGCTGGTGTGGCCGCCGCCCGAGCCGGTGGTCATGACGGTGCACACCCGTGAGAGCGAGCTGCGGGTCCCCGCGCGATCGCCCCGCGCCGAGGACGAACTGCTGCGTACCTTCGGCCCGCCGACCGCGGCCGCCCCGCTCGCGCTGACACGGGTGTCGCCGGGAGAGCACCACTGGCGCACCACCAACGATCTGGCCACCGGAGGCACCACGCTGGAGATCGCCGACGACGACGGGGAGTACGTCATCGACGAGACCGGCACTGCCGTCACGAGGGCGACCACTGAATGGTTCGGGTTCCGTCGTGACGATGTGACCTCGGCTCGTGGCGAGACCCGCACGCTGCGTCGCTTCCGGCGCGACGACTGGAACATCGAGGTACGCACCCGCACCGTTCTGACGAGTACGCGGAGCACCTTCGTGGTCACCGCGGAACTGGACGCCTATGAGGACGACGGCGACCGTGGGATGCGCCGGGTGTTCGCGGACAGCTGGTTCCGGGAGATCCCGCGACGCAGCGTCTGATCCGTCCGGGCCCGAGCACCCCGCCGCCGCGGACCCCGGTGCGGAGCGGCGCGTCGGCGGGATCACGACGACTCGCGACGCTCCACTCCGATGGCCTCGTCCAACTGGCGCCTCACCGTCTCGGAGCGGACACCGGGGTCCTGGTCGAGGGCCGCCTCGATCAATGCGTTGAGCTTCTGCTGGATCGCGGCGTCCGCGCGGGTCGACTGGTTCTGCACGAGCGCCACGAGCAGGAAGGTGATGATCGTGGTCGCGGTGTTGATGACCAACTGCCAGGTGTCGACGTTGCGCAACACCAGGATCGACGGAGCCCATATCACCACCAGAACGACGCAGAAGCTGAAGAACCAGGCCCGCGAGACCCAGCGGCCGGTCCAGTCGGCGAAGCGGTCGAAGACCGACACGCGCCCGTCGACCGAGCCGGGCAGAAGCGGCGGGCGATGGCCTGAAGTGCTCTCGCGGTCGGACGCGGCGGACGGCGGGGCCCCGTGGGGCCCCGCCGTCGCCGGTTCCTCGCGCGGTGAGTGCGTCACCGGCCGGAGTGGCTGTGCTCGCCACCACGGGCCTTGGCCTCCTCCGGCTGGGCCTCCGCGCCCTTGCGGCCGGCCTCGTGCGGGTCCGCGCCCTCCGTCGAGCCGAACTGGCCCGGGCTGTTCTCGCCGCCCTTGCGGGCCTGCTCCTCGGTGTCGGTACGGTTGCCGAACTGTCCGGGGTTGTTGGGGTCTGCCATTGTGCCTACCTCCTCATGAATTGTGTCGGAAGGGGATTCACGCGAACCCCTGATCCGGGGGTACCCGTCGTCGCGCGGTTCAAACCTCGGTCGACGAGATTCTCACCGCCCGGTTGCGCTGGATGCGCGATCGGTGACCGACTCGTGCCCGTGATCACGGGCGCAGTGCGCGCAACAGAACACCGTCGCGTCGACCTGAACGCCGTGTCCGATGACGCGGCATCCACATCGTGCGCACGAGGGCGCGAACGACGTGATCGCGCACTCGAGACTGTCGAAGTGTCGCGTCGTGCCGCCCCGGATCATCGTGAACATGTCGTCGTACTCGTTGCCGCAGGTGTCGCACGTCGTCATCGGTCGCCCCTAGTCGAAGGACACGGCGGCGACGAGATCGCCGACCCGCTGGTCGGGGAGTGCTCGGGCGATGTCGGCCTGGGCGATGATGCCGACCAGCGAGTGACCGTCGATGACGGGTACGCGCCGAACCTGATGCTCAGCCATCGTCGCGAGTAGCTCGGTGGTGTCGTCGTCGGCTCCGATGGTGACGGCCTCGCCCTGAGCGAGTTCCCCGGCGCGGATCCGCTCCGGATCGTGCCCGCGTGCCACCACCTCGATCACGATGTCCCGGTCGGTGATCATGCCCTTGAGGCGGCCGTCCTCACCACAGATCGGTAGTGCGCCGACGTGCAACTCGCTCATCCGGCGTGCAGCATCGGCCGCCGAATCGGTACTGCCGATGCACTCGACGGTCGGCTGCATGATGTCCCGTGCTCGTGTCATATCCGCTCTCCTTTCCCTCGTAGGACCGTTCTGGCCCGTGGCCGGGGCCTACCCGGAGGGGAGTGCATGCAAACACCGTCGACCGGCCACCGTTGTGGAGGTCGTGCCGGAAGGCGGTCAGTCGATGCGGTGATGGGCCGTGAGCAGGAGATGGTCGAACCGTTCGCGCGCGCTGCGCGAGAGCAACGGTTCCTGGGAGGCGAAATCCTCGATCAACTGCGCAGCGAGCACCCGGAGTTTCACGTTCGTCTCCTGCGAGCGCCACCGCAGGATGTCGAAGGCGCGGTCGGCGGAGACGCCGTAGACGAACATCAGTACGCCCTTGGCACGGTCGATGTCCTCCCGCGCGGCGATGACGTCCGGCATCGTCTCGGCGAGGGATTGCCGGACCTCCGATTCGACGGTCTCCGTGATGTCGATGTAGTACCCCTCCGTGCCGATCACCTCGTGGTCGTCGGAGAGCATGCGGTCCGCGACCACGATGATGTGGTGTACTGCGCCGGCCGTATCGATGATGCGATGCCGGCTGCTGAAGGGATCGCCGGAGGAGAGGGTGTGCCGAACCCGCTCGCGGACGGCTGGAGCATCGTCGGGATGTTTGTGGGAGAGGATCAGCTCGGTCGTCGGTATCACCTCCCCGGGTGCGTACCCGTGCATCCGGGCGACGTCGCCCGACCACTCCCACCGCTCCCCGTCGAAGAAGAGGCGGAAGGCGCCGAACGACTGCGGGGCTCCATCGACGGCCTCCATGGCCTCGTGACCGGAAGGGTGCATGTGCCCATTCTACGGTGGGAAACGCACTGCGCCTGAATGATTCGAATTTCGCAAACCGAAAACGAGAGCATCCTGCCTACTCCTGTAGGAGACGGTCCGCGGTGCTGCGGGCGATGATCCAGTCGGCAATCCGGATTCGACGTCCTCCTATTGCAAACGGAACCGCAGCGTCGCGATCACGTCGTCGAGCGCGTCGGTGAGCACACGCACCCGGTCCGCGGGGCCGGGTGCCGCCAGTGCCCGGTACCGATCGGCGGCCGAGAGCGGCAGTGCGCGGGCGAGGTAGTAGCTGCGCTCCACCGGATTCTCGGGGAGCGTGAGCTTGGGCCAGGAGCGCGGCCGGACGCCTTCGCCCCGTGCGAGCTTCGCGGCGAGCCGCTCGATCTCGTCGCGCTTGCCCAGCAGCGGAATCAGGTCCACCGCCGGCTGGGTCTCGTCGGGCCAGGGCTCCGCCTCGGCGCGCGGGTAGGGATCGTCGGGCAGCCACTGCGTGACGCGAACGCGGTCCGTCCCGTTGCAACTGAGGGTGAACCCGCCGCCCGTGCGCCGGACGTACCGGTCGATGAGCGCCACCGTGCCCACGTCGGTGCGGACGTCGCCGCCGCCCACCTCGCTGCCGCGCTCGATGAGCACCACGCCGAACCGGCCGTCGGTGGCGAGGCAGTGCTCCACCATGTGCCGGTAGCGGGGCTCGAAGACGCGCAGCGGCAACTCCTCGCCGGGCAGCAGCACGGCGCCGAGCGGGAACATCGGCAGTTCGGTCACCGCTACAGCATGCACCCCGTGGGGCGATCCGAGCGTCAGCGGACCTGCAGCCCTCGGATCACCGCGTCGACCTTGCCCCGCGCCTCCTTGTTCGCCTTGTTGGAGCCGCCCAGGAAGTAGGACGTGGGCGTGGTGTCGAGCACGAAGATCGTGAACCAGTCCGTCTCGGCCGGTTCGCCCTGTCGCGCAGCGATGTTGATGTTCAGGTCCAGGCGCGTGCCCTTGACGCCGTCGATGCGCACCGGAGTCGTCTGCCGGTCGGTCGTATCGCGTGCCTTGTCGTCCGTCGTCCTGGCGTCGGGGAAGCGGCACAGGGAGAACGCCAGCGCCATGCCCAGCGTGTCGTGGCTGCCGGGCTCCACTCGGAGGCGGCCGACCTCCACGAGGTTCATCACGTTGCCGCCGGGGGAGTACCGCGCCGACGCGGTGGTCGCGGCGCCGCGGGAGTATCCCGAGCCCAGGTCCCACCCCCCGACCAGCGGCGCGGGGAAGGTGAGGGGTGCGGTGCCGAACCGGCCGCCTGCCGTCGACGGTGCGCCCACGTCGGGCGAGGAGGTGCACGCGACGCTGTTCGGCTCGGCCTGCGCCGCGCCCGGAGGCGCGAGGACGAGTGCGGTCGTGGCGGCGGCCGTGCACGCCGTGGCGGTGAGTGTGCGGATGCGCATGAGTCCCCCGGTCGGATGTGTGAAGCCGAACGATCGAACGCTATCACCAAAGCCTTGATTCTTGGTGGCGAATTCGCGACACCGGAGCGGTGCGCGGCGCGCCGCTCGTAAGGTCGGGGCATGACCACTCAGCTCTGGTTCGACTCCATCGCCGCCGACGGTGCCCGCGTCGCCGCGATCGACCCCGCCCACCTCGCGCTGCCCGTCGCCACGTGCCCGGGGTGGACCGTGCACAACGGCATCGTGCACACCGCTGGGGCCCACCGCTGGGCGACGACCTTCCTGCAGGCGGGGCCCGATTCGCGGGAGCGCTTCATCCCCGACGTCGCCGACGCGCCCGAGGGCGCCGAGGTGCTCGCGTGGTACGCGGCGATCAACGCCGCGCTGCTCGACGAGCTCCGCAAGCACGAGCCCGACGCGCCCGCGCGGGCTTTCATCGGTCGCACCACCGCGTCGTTCTGGATGCGCCGGATGACGCAGGAACTGTCGATCCACCGTTGGGACCTGCAGAACTCGCTGCCCGGCGGCGCCGAACCCCTGCCCGCCGCGACCGCCGCCGACGGCATCACCGAGCTGACCCAGATGCAGATCCCGCTCATCGTCGGCAAGAAGGGGCTGCCGGACGCTCTCACGGGGAAGGTGCTCGCGATCGAGGCGACCGACACCGGTGACCGGTGGACCCTGCGCCTGCGCGCCGACGGGATCGACGTGCTGGATGCGCCCGTCGCGGCGGACCTGACGCTGCGCGGCACCGCGTCGGACCTGGACCTGGTGCTCTGGCGCCGGATCGCGCCCGACGCCGTCGAGCTGGAGGGCGATCGCACCGTACTCGACGGGCTGCTCGACGTCGTGATCATCTGACGGGTGGCCTGCGCGGGATAGTGCTCGCTCAGCGGAGGGGATCCAGCACGGAATGGGGTCGGTCGATCGGCGTCCGCCGGCATGCGACACGCCGAACAGGTCGGATGGCACAAGGTCTTGCGGTTCCTGGAGTTGTCGGCCCCAAGGGGTAGTGTCATGGGCGTTGAAATCCAGCTCCGCGAAAACCGAGGTGTCATGTCTGAAACCGCCGCTCACAGCCCCGCCGACGGAGCCCCGCTCAAGCTTGTCAGTCGGGTCTCGGCGATCAACTGGAACCGCGTCCAGGACGAGAAGGACGCCGAGGTCTGGGACCGTCTGACGGGGAACTTCTGGCTGCCCGAGAAGGTGCCGGTCAGCAATGACATCCCGTCGTGGGGCACGCTCACCGATCACGAGAAGCAGCTCACGATGCGGGTCTTCACGGGCCTGACGCTGCTCGACACGATCCAGGGCACCGTCGGCGCCGTGTCGCTGATCCCCGATGCGCTCACTCCCCACGAGGAGGCGGTGTACACCAACATCGCGTTCATGGAGTCCGTCCACGCCAAGAGCTACAGCGCCATCTTCTCGACGCTGTGCAGCTCGCGTGAGATCGACGACGCCTTCCGCTGGTCGGAGGAGAACGAGCACCTGCAGGCCAAGGCGAACATCGTCATGGGCTACTACAGCGGTGACGACCCGCTCAAGCGCAAGGTCGCCTCGACCCTGCTCGAGTCCTTCCTGTTCTACAGCGGCTTCTACCTGCCGATGTACTGGTCTTCGCGGGCCAAGCTGACCAACACGGCCGACATGATCCGGCTGATCATCCGTGACGAGGCGGTGCACGGGTACTACATCGGCTACAAGTACCAGCGCGGACTCGAGACCGCGAGCCCCGAGCGTCGCGAGGAGCTCAAGGACTACACCTACGACCTGCTCATGGAGCTCTACTCCAACGAGGAGGACTACACCGAGTCGCTCTACGACGAGGTCGGGCTCACCGAGGACGTCAAGAAGTTCCTGCGCTACAACGCCAACAAGGCCCTGATGAACCTGGGCTACGAGGCGCTGTTCCCCAAGGACGCCACCGACGTGAACCCGGCGATCCTCTCCGCCCTGTCGCCGAACGCCGACGAGAACCACGACTTCTTCTCCGGTTCGGGTTCGTCGTACGTGATCGGCAAGGCCGTCAACACCGAGGACGAGGACTGGGACTTCTGATCCCGGACGAGACCCGCCCGCGGACCCACTTCTGGTGGCTGTTCGGGGCGGGTCTTCTCGTGTTCGGGTTCCTCGTGGCGCCGCGGCAGGTAGTGGGGAGCGGCTTCGATGAGCGGGCCGGCGCGGAGTTCCCGTCCTGGCTACAGAGAGGTCACGCTGAGCTGACGCCGGGACTGGCTGCGCTGGTCGATGACTGGCAGCGGTACCACCTGATCAAGGCGCTCTTCGCGCTGCTGCTCGTGGCGCTGGCCCTCTACCTCGGCCATCGAGCGTTGGCGTTGATCCCGACGGTCCTGCTGATCGCGAACGTGCAGGGCATCGTCGCGCCTCTGTCGTCGGCGTTCTCGCTGCTCGGCGATCGGGTATCGGAATCGGACGGACCGCTGGCGCAGGCGCTGTCGGCGATGCGGCGACAACTGCGGGGTGATCGTTCACCCGCCGTGCAGGAGCTCGTCGACGACTTCGCCCGCTACCACCTGGCCGTCGTCGTCATGGCCGGGGTGCTGACGGTGATCCTCGTGGTCTTCGCCGTGCGCGCATGGCGGCAGGATCGTCGCCGCTGGGCGATCGCCACCCTGATCGCTGCCGCGCTCGCCGCTGCGGTCACGGCCGCGAATGTCACGAACACACTCGATCCGGTGAGCGGCTTGCTCGGCTTCCTCGGTGATTTCTAGCGGTTTCCGCGGCGCCATCCAGGGGGTTCGCTCACGGAAACCGCAGGGAACTGCGAGAGTTGAGGCTGAGGAACGGGGGATGATGCTGGAGATCAGGCCGAACTGCGAGTGCTGCGGACGTGACGTGGCGCCGGATTCGCGCGACGTGCTCATCTGCACCTTCGAGTGCACCTGGTGCGGGGACTGCAACCGCGAGAAGCTGCACGGCACGTGCCCCAACTGCGGCGGCGAGCTCGTCCGACGCCCCGTCCGGCCCGCGCCTCTTCTCGCCGAGCACCCCGCCTCGACGGTGCGTGTGGTCAGCGATACCTGTCGCGCGTAGGCGTGCCGCTGCCGAGGTGACAGAACTCAGTGACCTTGCGCGTCGACCGCGATCCACGCGGTCTCGGACGTGCGCGAGATGCGCAGGGTCGTGGTGTCGAATCCGCCACTGCCGGGTGGGTACTCGATGACAAGGAAGTTCGTCGGGCACGGATCCGCCTCCGATGGCACGCACCCCACAGGACTGGGGTCGACCATCCCTGGTGCCTTCGCGACGATCTGTCGATAATCGTCGAAGCGGTCGGCCGGCGCAGAGAAGGTCCCGCGGTAGGACGACCGGCCGACGAACACCGGGTACACGGTCATCGAGTCGAGGTGGAAGCTCGAGGGAATGTGGATGTTCCGGCGCTCGAGTTCCTCGCGGGCCTCCTGCTCACTGATCGTGTGCGGCGGCCCGACGTCGAACATGCCGTTCACGAACCACCGCATGCCAAGGTAGATCGCCGTGAGTACGGCGACGGGCACCAGCAGGACGATGCTCCAGTAGAAGGAGCGTGGCTTCCGTCGATTCGCGGTCATCTCGTGAGCGCGGCTTCCACGCCGATCGCGAACGCCAACGGGAACCGGATCTGTCCGATGTCGCGGGCGGGGCCGACGACGCGCCGCGAAGCGGTGTCGCGAGGCTCGGCGAGCACGCGGCTCACGCGACTGAGCCGGTGCACCTCGAATCGCTGCTGAGCCAGTTCGGGTTGTGTCCTGCGGATGCCGGCGCAACTTCCCTTCGCCGTGGATCGCTGGATCGCCGGGTTGTCTGGTCCGGTGGGGCCACGATGACGGGTTCGCTCGACCGCCACAGTGAAGTCCTTCTCCTCCCCGACCTCGCAGAATGCGATCGGGGCCAGGCCGGGGGTGCGGTAGAGGCCGGCAATGGTCTCGCTCCATACCCGGAACGTGGTGTCGGAGAGGCAACGTCCCTCTTCGCCGAGGCGGCCGGCGCCGCGGTAACCTGCCGGGCAGATCGACCAGGGGCCACGATCGACGGAGTCGGTCACCGACTGGGGCGCCGGCAGCAATGCGGAGTCGAGGAGCTGATCGTCGCAGTCCCCGCAGGGGCCGAGCGCATCGGCGCGCGGCGCGAACGGCCGTGGCGGGTCGGTGGACTCGGACAGCAGCGCGCCGAGGCTGCCTGCGGCGAGGCCGATGACCAGGACCGCGATCACCGCTGCGACGGACTGCCACCGAACTCCCACGCCAACAGTCTAGTGCATACTATGTTGAAGAAATCGAATTCTAGTCGGCGAGGGGGAGGTCGTCGCGGTCGGCCCACTCTACGAGGGTGTCGAGCGAGAACGCCTCGTCGTCGATCTCCGCGTGCAGATCGCCGAGCTCGGCGAAGCGGGCGGGAAGGGTGCGGAGCGTGAAGTCGTCGGGATGGACGTCGGGGATCTCGTCCCAGATGATCGGCGCGGACGCGGTGGCGATCGGGGTGCCGCGCAACGAGTACGCGCATGCGATCGTGTGGTCGCGCGCGTTCTGGTTGTAGTCCAGGAACACCGCGGACGGGTCGCGCTCCTTGCGCCACCACGCCGTCGTCACCTCCGACGGTGCGCGGCGCTCCACCTCCCGGGCGAAGGCGAGGGCGCACCGTCGGACCTCCGAGAACGTCCAGCGGGGCTCGATCCGCACGTAGACGTGCAGGCCCGAGCCGCCGGAGGTCTTCGGGAAACCGCGGATGCCCAACTCGTCCAGCACTTCCCGCACCACGCCGGCCACCGACTGCACCCGCGACCACGGGCAGTCCGGCATCGGGTCCAGGTCGATGCGCCACTCGTCGGGATGCTCGAGATCGCCGGCGCGGCAATTCCAGGGGTGGAACTCGACGGTCGACATCTGCGCCGCCCAGATCACCGACGCGGGCTCGGTCACCACGACCTCATCGGCGGTGCGGCCGAACCGGGGGAAGTAGATCTCCACCGTCTGGAGCCAGTCCGGGGCGCCCGCGGGGATCCGCTTCTGGTGCACCTTCGGTCCGTCGACGCCCTTCGGGTAGCGGTGCAGCATCGTCGGGCGATCGCGCAGCGCGCGGACGATGCCGGGCGCCACGGCCTCGTAGTACCGGACCACGTCGAGCTTCGTGGCGCCGATCGCCGGGAAGTACACGCGCTCCGGGCTGGAGACGCGCACCGCCCGGTCGCCGACGGACAGTTCGATCGGTGCGCCGTGCTCGGAGGAGGCCACGGCGCTGAGACTACGCGCCCAGGAACTTGCCGAGCGGGCGCTTGCGCTTCCCCGACGGGCGGCCCGTGATCACGCCGGCCACGACGTCCTCGGCGAACTTCTCGACCGTCTCCTGCGAGTCGGTCTTGTTCGTACCGATGAAGCCGTTGGGGCCGCGCTTGATCCAGCCCGTGACGTACACGCCGGGCAGCGGCGCATCGTCGTCGCCGAGGACGCGGCCGCCCTCGTTGGGCAGCACCGCGCGACGGTCGTCGAAGGGCAGTCCCGGGACCGGGACGCCGCGGTAGCCGACGGAGGTGAGCACCATGCCGACCGGCAGGTCGATGGGCTCGCCCGTGACGGTGTGCTTGGCGTGCAGCACCAGGCCGTCGTCCGTGGCCTCGATCGACTCGGGCGTGGTGAGGAACCGCAGGCGGATGCGACGGGGCGCATCGGACTGGGTCTCCAGCGACTCGAGCAGCGAGAGCTTGTGCCCGACGAGTTCGGAGTCGCTACCGGCGACCAGCGTCTCGGCGACGTCGGGATCGGGGTGCACGACGACGGTGCGCTCGTCCGCGAGGCCCAGTGCCTCGGGCAGGGTGAAGGCGGCGTGCTCGGGTCCGCGGCGGGCCACGATCACGACCTCCTCGACCTTCGACTCGCGCAGGGCGGCGAGTGCGGCGGGGGAGATGGTGGTGTCCTCGAGCTCGTCCGGGGAGGCCGTGAGGATGCGGGCCGCGTCGAGCGCGACGTTGCCGTTGCCGATGATGACGATGCGGTCGTGCGTCAGGTCGACGGCGTCGCCCTTGTGCTCGGGGTGGCCGTTGTACCAGGCGACGAAGTCGGTCGCGCTGCGGACGTTCGGGAGGTCCTCGCCGGTGATGCCCAGCTTCTTGTCGGTGCTGGCGCCGACGGCGACGACGATCGCGTCGTGCCGGGTGCGCAGTTCCTCGAGGCTCACGTCCGAGCCCACCTCGGTGTTGAGGTGGATCCGGAAGTTCGGGTCCGCCGCGACCTTGTCGAACAGGCCGGAGACCTTGCGGGTGCGCAGGTGGTCGGGCGCGACGCCGAAGCGGGCCAGGCCGTAGGGCGTGGACAGCTTCTCGTAGACGTCGACGGTGACGCCCGGGTAGCGCAGCAACTCGTCGGCCGCGTACATCGCGGCGGGGCCGCTGCCGATCACGCCGACACTGACGACGTTCCCGTCGGGGATCGGAAGGATCTTCGGGGGCACCGTGTGCGCCATCGGCGGCCGGCTGCGTTCCTGCGGGTTGGGACCGCCGAGCGACGAGTTCGCCGGATCGGCGGCGGCGAGCGAGCGGTTGAGCTCGATGTAGACCTTGTGCTCCTCGGGAAGGCGGTGCGCGGGCCCGATCGCGTCCACGGGGCACGCCGTCACGCAGGCGCCGCAGTCGACGCAGGTGGTCGGATCGACGTACAGCATCTCGGCCGTCGCGAAGCCCGGCTCATCGGGCGTCGGGTGGATGCAGTTGACGGGGCACGCGAACGTGCAGGACGCGTCGCTGCAGCAGGACTGGGTGATCACGTGGGGCATGGCGCCTCCTGGCGGGGTCATCCGCATCCGGGCCGGGATACGGGTCCGGCTCGGCGGGTGACCGCCGAGCCGGATATTCGGGGCTGTTGAAGACTACTGCGCCGTGTACGAGGGCTCGCTGCGGAATCGCGAAGCGCGACCGTCGATGCCCAGGACGCGCCACAGCACGCGGGCGACGGGGTTCATCAGGCCGGTGCGCTGCGCGAGCATCCGCACGTCGCCGAAGACCTCGCGCTTGAGGTGCTTCGACTCCGGCGAGCGCCAGAAGATGTCCTTCTTGACCTCGCGCGGGATCTCGAACGTGTCCCAGAACTGCTTCGGCGGCACCATGATGGCGCCCAGCAGGATGCGCATCACCAGCGGCAGGGCCAGCGACAGCAGGAAACGGGGCACCGGGCCGCGCGTGGGGATCTTGTGCTCGAGCAGCTGGTGCGCGAAGCCGATGTGGCGGGCCTCCTCGGCCACGTGGATCTGCATCACGGAGGTCATCGCCGGGTGCTGCGTGTCCGCGGAGCGCAGGAACTGCTTCTGCAGGTGGTCGATCGGCTCCTCGCCGGCCAGCACGCCCATGTAGAAGATGTTCGGGAAGGTCGTCGCCGCGAGCGGGATGATCGGCGAGAGCCGACGGAACCACCACGCGCCACCGGGGACGTCCATGCCCACGCGGTTGACGAACTCCTGGAACATCAGCGTGTGCTGGCATTCCTCCTTCGCCTCGTGCGTGGCGTAGCGGAACTCGGGGGAGTTGTTCGGCTGCACGGCGGTGTACTGCATGATGCCGCGGATCAGGATCGACTCGAACTGCAGGCCGACCTTGGCGACGTTGGCCTGGCGCCACATGCCGATCTCGATCTGCTTCGCCAGCGGCTGCGCCTGGTACCAGGGATGGCGGCCGATGGGGTCGAACCGCGGGTTGCAGACCCAGCGCGGGTCGTCGGGGACGATCGCCAGCTCGGGGGAGTCCCAATCGATGTCGATGTAGGGATCGAAGTTGCGGCGGACCGAGGCCTCCGACAGGTCGTTGAGCGTCTGCTCGTACTCGGCCTGTCCGGCGAACGAGCGACCGCGCATCCGCGCCATGTGCGTCATTCGGGGCATGTTCAGCAGGGCCATGATTGATCCTTTCCTGGCACCCTCTGTCGGCTCGTACCTGCGTGTTCCGCTTCGCTTCTGTGGGAAATCCCACAGACATCTGTGCTGGTAGAAGCCGCGTATGAGATTCAATCGCCTTCAGGCTATCACTTGCGACAAGCATGAATGAAGGCCTGCGCGGGAGGAATCCGTGAACAGGTGTACACCGAGCTCTGGGCCTGCGGTTTTACCCGTCCGATGTGAGGGGCGTCACGGTGATCGGCGGCGGTTCGGCGGTGCGTCCTCGCGCACGACGAGCGCCCCGGGCCGTGGGGCTCCGGGGCGCTCGTCGAGTGGGGTCGGGGCTAGGAGGACGCCTTGATGGTGTTGCTCACGTCGTGCAGCACGATCCCCGCCGCCACGGGGCCGCCCGCCGAGAACCACGCGGAGTCCTGCACCAGGAGCTGCCGCTTCGCGACCACCGCGCGCAGCTTCTTCCACGGCGTCGAGGTCATCACGGCCATGCCGTGCTCGCGCCCCTGATCGCCCTCGTAGCCCACGTAGATCAGGTCGCCCTCGGCGGCGGAGACGTCGGAATCCGACATCTCGACGGCCTCCGGGGTGCGCTGGACTTCGGGACGGACGACCTTGAGATCGGCGAGCACCTGCGCCGCCAGCGCCGAGGTGCCCAGTGCGAGGGACTTGCCGTCGGCGGTGAACCGCACCAGGGAGACCGTGTTGTGCACCGCGTCGATCTTCACGGACTTCTCGGCCGCGTCGCGCTGGTAGGCGTCGAGCACGGCGCGGGCCTCGGCCGGCATGCGCACCGCATCCGCGAGGGCGAGGAAGCTGCGGCGCCAGTCCTCCGACGGTGCCGGGACGGTCACCGTCCGGCCCGCGCGACGGTTCGCCTCCGCCGACCGGGCCGTGCCGACGGCAAGGTCGGCGCGCACGCCGTCGGTGAGCTTCGGGGCCTTGGCGAGCGTCGTGCCGAGGTACGTCGGGACGTCGCCGCCGACGGCCTTCACCCGCTCCTGCAGGCCCAGGGCGCAGAGGCCGTCCAGCAGAGCGGGGTCGGCCACGGCGATCGCGGCGGGTGCGGCGCCGCCGGCGACAGGGGCCGCACACGCCTCGTCCGGCGTCCGGTCGAGGCCGATGATGTTCGCCGACGCGAGGCGGGTGGTCGTGGTGGCGATCGAGGCGAAGGGCTGCTGGATCGGCTCCGACCCGCCGCACGCCGTCAGTGCCGTGCCGGCGACGACGGCGAGCGCTATCGCGGCGCCCGCCCTGGAAGTTCCGACCCTGTTCACGACGACTGTCCTCACCTGTAGTTCCGGCCGTGCGTCACGGTAGCAGCAGCGGCCCTGTGCGCCCGTTCCGCGACGCGAGTACGACGCAGAGTAGGACCGCGAGGACAAGCCCGGGGGCGAGGGGCTACGCTTACCCCACAAGGGTGACGTCCGCCGTGAGCGAACATCGCCCGAAAGACCTGATTGAAGAGGCCGCAAGCCGGTACCGACAGCCGCGGTACCGATAGGCCCAGGGCAGGAGGATTTGTGACCGCGCAAGCGCATCGTCCGGCAGTCGAGGTGACCGCCGCACGTCCGTACCCGCAGCGGACCGGGCCCAAGGGGTCGTTCATCTACAAGCTGGTGACGACGACCGATCACAAGACGCTGGGCATCATGTACATCGTCACGTGCTTCGCGTTCTTCCTCATCGGTGGTCTGATGGCGCTGCTCATGCGCGCCGAGCTGGCGAACCCGGGCCTGCAGTTCCTCTCCACGGAGCAGTTCAACCAGCTGTTCACGATGCACGGCACCGTGATGCTGCTGCTGTACGCGACGCCGATCGTCATCGGCTTCGCCAACTTCGTGCTGCCGCTGCAGATCGGCGCGCCCGACGTCGCCTTCCCGCGACTGAACGCCTTCGGCTACTGGCTGTTCGTGTTCGGCGCCATCATGGTCATCGCCGGCTTCATCACCCCCGGTGGTGCCGCCGACTTCGGTTGGACCGCGTACACCCCGCTGACGGACGCGCTGTACTCGCCCGGCCCCGGCGCCGACCTGTGGATCATGGGTCTCGGCGTGGGTGGTCTCGGCACCATCCTCGGCGCCGTCAACATGGTCACCACCGTGGTCTGCATGCGCGCACCCGGCATGACGATGTTCCGCATGCCGATCTTCACCTGGAACATCCTGGTGACCTCGCTGCTGATCCTGCTGGCCTTCCCGCTGCTGACCGCCGCTCTGATGGGCCTCGAGGTCGATCGCCAGTTCGGCGCCCACATCTACGACCCCGCCAACGGCGGCGTCATCCTGTGGCAGCACCTGTTCTGGTTCTTCGGCCACCCCGAGGTCTACATCATCGCGCTGCCCTTCTTCGGCATCGTCTCCGAGATCTTCCCCGTGTTCAGCCGCAAGCCGATCTTCGGCTACAGCGGCCTGGTCCTGGCCACGCTGGCCATCGCGGCGCTCTCCGTCGCGGTGTGGGCGCACCACATGTACGCCACCGGCGCGGTGCTGCTGCCCTTCTTCAGCTTCATGACCTTCCTCATCGCGGTGCCCACGGGCGTGAAGTTCTTCAACTGGATCCTCACCATGTGGAGAGGTCACATAACGTTCGAGTCGCCGATGCTGTTCTCGATCGGCTTCATCGTGACCTTCCTCTTCGGTGGCCTGACCGGTGTGCTCCTGGCGTCGCCGCCGCTCGACTTCGCGGTGTCCGACACCTACTTCGTGGTCGCGCACTTCCACTACGTGCTCTTCGGCACCATCGTGTTCGCCACCTACGCGGGAATCTACTTCTGGTTCCCGAAGATGACGGGCCGCATGCTCGACGAGGGCCTGGGCCGCTGGCACTTCTGGCTCACCTTCATCGGCTTCCACATGACCTTCCTCGTGCAGCACTGGGTCGGCGCCGAGGGCATGCCGCGTCGTTACGCCGACTACCTCGACACGGACGGCTTCACCACGCTGAACCAGATCTCGACGGTCGGCGCGTTCATCCTGGGCGCCTCGACGCTGCCCTTCGTGTGGAACGTCTTCAAGAGCTACCGCTACGGCGAGGTCGTCACCGTCGACGACCCGTGGGGCTTCGGCAACAGCCTCGAGTGGGCCACCAGCTGCCCGCCCCCGCGGCACAACTTCACCGAGCTGCCGCGCATCCGCTCCGAGCGCCCCGCGTTCGAGCTGCACTACCCGCACATGGTCGAGCGCATGCGCACCGAGGCCCACTCGGGCCCGGGTGTGGGTGACAAGCACTCGCAGGAGCGTGGCGACGCGAAGGTGTAACGCCCCGCTCGTGACCCGAACCGAACGGCGTCTCTCCCCCGTGGGAGGCGCCGTTCGGCGTTCCCGCAGGCGGCGACTACGATTTCCCCCGTGCACGATGCGACCTCGGACCCCACGATCCTCATCACCGTGACCGGCGGCGACAAGCCCGGCGTCAGCTCGGTTCTGTTCGGCGTGCTGGCCCGCGGAGAGGTCAGCGTCCTCGATGTGGAGCAGACCGTCATCCGGGGTCGGCTGACGCTCGGTGTCCTGGCGTCCGTGCACGGCGACCCCGAACACGTGCAGGAGCTCGTCGAGCAGGCGATGGCCACCGTCGGGATGGACGTCGCGGTGGAGATCACCGCCGAGCAGCCGGCGCGCCCCGCCGTGCCCACGCACGCGGTCGTCCTGCTGGGCGCGCCCGTGAGCGCTCGCGCCCTCTCGGCGCTCGCCACCGGGCTCGCCGCCCGCGACGTCAACATCGAGTCGATCGCCGGGCTCGCCGACTACCCCGTGACCGCGCTCGAGCTGATGGTCACGGTGCCCGACGGTGCCGACGAGGCCGCGGTCCGCGCGGGGCTGTCCATCGTCGCCAAGGAGCAGGGCGTCGACATCGCGACCTCGCGCGCCGGCATCGCCCGCCGCTCCAAGCGGCTGATCTGCTTCGACGTCGACTCCACCCTGGTACAGGGCGAGGTGATCGAGATGCTCGCCGCCCGCGCCGGTAAGGAGGCCGAGGTCGCGGCCGTCACCGAGGCCGCGATGCGCGGCGAGCTCGACTTCGAGCAGTCCCTGCACGCCCGCGTGCGCAACCTCGCGGGCCTGCCCGCGTCCGTCATCGACGACGTGGCCGCGGGCCTGCAGCTGACGCCCGGCGCGCGCACCACCATCCGCACGCTCAAGCGCCTCGGCTACCGCTGCGGCGTCGTCTCGGGCGGCTTCACCGCCGTCATCGAGCCGCTCGCGCGCGACCTCGAGCTCGACTTCGTCCGCGCCAACACCCTCGAGGTGGTCGACGGTGTGCTGACCGGTCGCGTCGTCGGTGAGGTGGTCGACCGGCCCGGCAAGGCCCGCGCGCTGCAGGAGTTCGCCGCGACCTTCGGCGTGCCGGTCGAGGAGACCGTGGCCGTGGGCGACGGCGCCAACGACATCGACATGCTCTCCGCCGCCGGCCTGGGCGTGGCCTTCAACGCCAAGCCCGCCCTGCGGGAGGTCGCCGACGCGGCCCTCTCGCACCCGTACCTCGACGCGGTGCTGTTCGTGCTCGGCGTGACGCGCGACGAGATCGAGGCGGCGGACGCCGTCGACGGGCAGGTCCGGCGCGTCCCGATCGAGTACTGAGCGTCTCAGACCTGCTGGAAGGCCAGCACCGTCGGACCGGAGACGGTGACCTCGGCGCGCGACGGGTACACCGTCCGCCCCGACGGCTCGCCCGTGGGGGCGGTGGTGTCGATGATCAGCTCCCAGTCGTGCGTGCACGACGCCGGGCCGCCGAGGACGACGACCGCCTCGCCGCCGGCGTGCCAGACGATGAGCGCGTCCTTCTCCGGTGCCGCGCCGTCGCGGCCGGGCGCGCGGACGTCGGAACCGTCGACCCAGGCCTGCAGCGTGCGCACCTGCGGCGACTGCCACGCCTCGCCGGACATCTCGGCACCGTCGGCGCCGAACCAGGCGAGGTCGGGCTCGCCGTCCTTGGTGGCGCGGCCGTCGAAGAACTCGTGCTGGCGCAGCACCGGCGCCGCCCGGCGCACCGCCGCGACGCGCGCGACGAACGCGGTCAGGTCCGCGTCGGCGGCGGCCCAGTCCACCGCGAAGGCGTCGGCGGCGGGCGTTCCCTCCGGCACGCAGTAGGCGTTGTTGTTGCCGAACTGGGTGTGCCCCAGCTCGTCGCCGCCGAGCAGCATGGGCGTGCCCGTGGAGAGCAGCAGCGTGGCCAGCAGGGCCCGCACGTGGGCCGCGCGTGCCGCGAGGATCGCGGGATCCGTCGTGCCGCCCTCGAACCCGTGGTTCACCGAGTGGTTGTTGTCGGTGCCGTCCCGGTTGTTCTCGCCGTTGGCCTCGTTGTGCTTGCGCTCGTAGCTCACCAGGTCGCGGGCCGTGAAACCGTCGTGGGCCGTGACGAAGTTGATCGACGAGAAGGGCGTGCGGCCCTGCGCGCCGAACAGGTCCTGGCTGCCCGAGACCCGGGAGGCCAGTGCGCCGACCGTCGCACCGCCCGCGAAGAAGTCGCGCACCGTGTCCCGGTAGCGGTCGTTCCACTCGGCCCAGACGGGCGGGAAGCCGCCCACCCGGTAGCCCTCGGCGGTGGCGTCCCAGGGCTCGGCGATGAGCTTGCGGGTGGACAGCACGGGGTCCGCGGCGATCGCGGTCAGCAGCGCCGCGCGGTGGTCGAACGGGATCACCGGGCCCTGCGGCCCCGCCCCCGTGCGGCCGCGGCCGAGGACGCTCGCCAGGTCGAACCGGAAGCCGTCGACGCCGAGCTCGCCGGCGAAGTACCGCAGGCTGTCGAGCACCATCCGCACGGTCGGCGGCGAGGCGCAGTCGACCGTGTTGCCGCAGCCGGTGTAGTCGAGGTCGTCGCCGTCCTCGAGCAGGTAGTAGCCGGGGGCGTCGAGGCCGCGCCAGGACAGCGACGGACCGGCCACCGATTCCTCGGCGGTGTGGTTGTAGACCACGTCCATCAGCACCTCGAGCCCGGCGGCGTGCAGCGCCGAGACCAGCTCGGCGAACTCCTCCACCTCGTGGCCGGGCCGCGCGGCGTACCGCGGGTCGGGTGCGAAGTAGGCCCCCGTCGAATAGCCCCAGTGGTTGCGCATGCCGCGGTCGCGGACCCCGGGCTCGGTGAGGCACGCCTGCACGGGCAACAACTCGACCGCGGTGACGCCGATGCGGCGCAGGTGCTCGATCACCGCCGGCTGGGCCAGGCCCAGGTAGGTGCCGCGCAGCTCCTCCGGGACGTCCGGGTGCCGCGCGGTGTACGAGCCGACGTGCACCTCGCAGATCACCGTCCGCTCCCAGGGCACACCCGGGCCGGGCTCGGGCGCGGGCGGGGCTGCGGTGACCACGGCGAGCGGGATGTCGGCGAGCGAATCCGTCTGCGACGGTCCACCGTCCTCGTCGTAGGGCAGCAGGGCGGCACCGTCGCCGAGGTCGCCCTCGATACGGCGGGCGTAGGGGTCGATGAGGGCCTTGTGCTCGTTGAAGCGCAGGCCGTTGCCGGGGTCCCACGGGCCGGCGGCGCGCAGGCAGTATCGGGTGCCCTCGCCGATCCCGGCGACGAAGCCGTGGTGCACGCCGGCGGTCTGCGCGGGCAGCCGCACGCGTTGCTCGTGCCGCGTACCGGACTCGTCGGTCTCGATCAGGCAGACCCAGACGTCGGTCGCGCGGGGCGCGTGCACGGCGAAGTTCACGCCGCCGGGCTGGGGGACGGCGCCGAGGGGGTGGGCGGCGCCGGGGGCGGGGGAGCGGTGGTCTGTGGACACGGGGACCATCCTGCCAACCGCGGCCGCTCCCGTGCGGCAGGATGGTGATGTGTCCGATCCCGCCGCCTCCGCCGCCCTCCCCGACGAACCCGACCAGGATCTGCTGATCGACTTCCGCGGCGTGAGCCTGCGGCGCGATGGCCGGAACCTGGTCGGCCCCATCGATTGGCGGGTCGAACTCGACGAGCGGTGGGTCGTGATCGGCCCCAACGGCGCGGGCAAGACCTCGCTCATGCGGCTCGCCTCGGCGCAGGACTTCCCGAGTGCGGGTACCGCGCACATCCTCGGTGAGGTGCTCGGGAAGACGGTGGTGCAGGACCTCACCGCCCGGATCGGTGTGTGCTCGGCGGCGCTCGCCTCGCGGGTGCCCGACGACGAGTTGGTGACCGATCTCGTGGTCTCCGCCGGGTACGCCGTGCTCGGCCGCTGGCGCGAGCGCTACGACGAGATGGACATCGGCCGCGCCGTCGACGTGCTCGAGTCGATGGGCGCCGAGCACCTGGCGAACCGTCGCTTCGGCACCCTCTCCGAGGGCGAGCGCAAGCGGGTGCTCATCGCCCGCGCGCTCATGACCGACCCGGAGCTCATGCTGCTCGACGAGCCCGCCGCGGGGCTGGACCTCGGCGGCCGCGAGGAGCTGGTCGCCCGCCTCGACACCCTCGCGCACGATCCCGATGCGCCCGCCACCGTGCTGGTGACCCATCACGTCGAGGAGGTGCCGCCGGGCTTCACGCACGCGCTCATGCTCAAGGAGGGCGGCGTCGTCGCGCAGGGCCTGATCGGCGACGTGCTCACGGCGGAGGTGCTCTCGGAGACCTTCAGCCAGCGCATCCTGCTCGACGAGGTGGACGGCCGGTTCTTCGCCCGCAGGGCGTCGCGCCCCGGCCGGAGGAGGTTGCAGGCATGAGCGGCGACGACGCGGCCCGCGCGGAGGGCGCGGATCACCCGAGGGACCTGCCGGACGTGCCGATCCGCCCGGCGGCCACCGTCCTGCTGCTGCGGACGACGGCCGCGGGCCTGGAGGTCTTCGTGCAGACCCGGGCGAGCGGGATGGAGTTCGCGCCCGACGTCACCGTCTTCCCCGGTGGCGGGGTGGAGCCCGAGGACGGCGACGACCTGCGGATCACCGCGGCCCGGGAGACCCACGAGGAGTGCGGGGTGCGGGTGGACCCGGACGATCTGGTGCCGCTCTCGCGGTGGGTGACCCCGCCCGGCCGGCCGCGCCGCTACGACACGATGTTCTACCTCGCCCCGCTGCCGGCGGGGCAGGAGGCGGAGTGTGTGACCACCGAGGCCGTCGCGGCGGGCTGGCAGCGCCCGCAGGCGGTGATCGACGCGTGGCTCGCGGGTCGCAACAAGCTGATGGCGCCCACGTACTCGCAGCTGTTCCAGCTGCTGCCCTTCGAGACGGTGGAGGACGTGCTGGGCTGGGCCGCGGAGGCGGCGGACCTGACGCCCGTCGCCATCGTCGACGGGATGACGCGCGAGGAACGACGGTTCCCGGGCTGGGCCGAGTACGCGGCCGGGGCCACCATCTACTGACGGACCGCCCGCGTATTTACGTGGACGTCCAACTAAATTTTCCAGCACCCGGTAGCCTCTGGGGTCATGACTGAATTCGTGACCCTCGAGACCTCCGACGAGCACCCCGGCATCGGCACCATCCGCCTCAATCGCCCGCCGATGAACGCGATCAACTCGCAGGTGCAGGCCGAGCTGGTGCAGCTCGCCGCCGAGGTCAACCGTCGCGACGACATCAAGGCCGTCGTCGTCTACGGCGGCCCGAAGGTCTTCGCGGCCGGCGCCGACATCAAGGAGATGCAGGCGATGGGCTACACCGACATGAGCGAGGCCATCGCGCTGCTCCAGGAGGGCCTGTCGGCGATCGCCGCGATCACCAAGCCCACCGTCGCCGCGATCACCGGTTACGCGCTCGGCGGCGGCCTCGAGGTCGCGCTCGGGGCCGACCGCCGCATCGTCGGCGACAACGCCAAGGTGGGCGTGCCGGAGATCCTGCTCGGCGTGATCCCCGGTGGCGGCGGCACGCAGCGCCTGGCCCGCCTGGTGGGCCCCGCGAAGGCCAAGGACATGGTGTTCACCGGCCGCTTCGTCGGCGCCGAGGAGGCCCTCCAGATCGGTCTCGTCGACGAGGTCGTCGCCCCCGACGAGGTCTACAACGCCGCGCTCGCCTGGGCCAAGCAGTTCTCCGGCGCCGCCTCGCAGGCGCTGCGCGCTGCGAAGCAGGCCATCGACCAGGGCCTGGACACCGACCTGAACACGGGCCTCGCCATCGAGCGGCACCTGTTCGCCGGGCTGTTCGCCACCGAGGACCGCACCATCGGCATGACCTCGTTCATCGAGAACGGCCCGGGCAAGGCGAAGTTCATCGGCAAGTGAGTGCCGCCGCCGTGGCGGAGGAACCTGTTCTCTTCCCGCGGGTTGGCGGTGATCTGACCGGGCGGTAACCTGACGGGAACAATCTTTCCGAAAGGCCTTCATGACCGACCAGCAGCCGGCCCCCAACCCGCACGCCACGGCGGACGAGGTTGAGGCCGCATTCGCCGATACGAAGCTCGCCCAGGTGCTCTACCACGACTGGGAAGCCGAGACGTACGACGAGAAGTGGCACATCAGCTTCGACGAGCGGTGCATCGACTACGCCCGCGACCGCTTCGAGGCCGCCACCGGCGGGGAGAACGAGAAGCCCTACGGCCGCGCCCTGGAGCTGGGCTGCGGCACCGGCTTCTTCCTGCTCAACCTCATGTCGGCGGGCGTCGCGGAGACCGGCTCGGTCACCGACCTCTCGCCGGGCATGGTCAAGGTCGCGCTGCGCAACGCGGAGGGCCTCGGCCACACGGTCGACGGCCGCGTCGCCGACGCAGAGACCATCCCCTACGAGGACGACACCTTCGACCTCGTGGTCGGCCACGCGGTGCTGCACCACATCCCCGATGTGGAGCAGTCGCTGCGCGAGGTCCTGCGCGTGCTCAAGCCGGGCGGCCGGTTCGTCTTCGCGGGCGAGCCCACCACCATCGGCGACTTCTACGCTCGCTGGCTGGGCCGGATCACCTGGGGCATCACCACCAACGCCACGAAGTTGCCCTTCCTCGCGGACTGGCGTCGCCCGCAGGCCGAGCTCGACGAGTCCTCCCGCGCCGCGGCGCTCGAGGCCGTCGTGGACATCCACACCTTCGACCCGGATGCGATGGAGGCCATGGCCGCCCGCGCCGGCGCCGTCGACGTGCAGGCCACCACCGACGAGTTCACCGCCGCCTTCCTCGGCTGGCCGGTGCGCACCTTCGAGGCCGCCGTGCCGCCCGAGAAGCTCGGTTTCGGCTGGGCCGGGTTCGCCTTCGGCGGCTGGAAGAAGCTCTCCGCGCTCGACGAGGCCGTGATGCGCCGCGTCGTGCCGCGCAAGTTCTTCTACAACCTCGCCATCACGGGCACCAAGCCCGAGTAGCCGGGGGCGCGCCGGGTTGGACGGGGCCGATCTCGCCTATCTCCGCACGGTCGACGGCGCCGCCGCCGTGACCGCGGCGGATCGTCTGGCGTTGACCGACCACTCGCTCGTCGCCGACGTGGTGACGGTGCGCGGTATCGCCGGGGCGCACGCCCCGGCGGTCATCGAGCAGGTCCGCGCCCGTCGGCGTGCGGCCGACAAGCTCGGCGACGTCGACGGCTGGCTGCTCACCGACGAGGCGGTGCAGCAGGCCACCCCCGCTGCCGTCGCGGAGCACCGTGCGCGCCGTCTGGCATGGCTCTCGGTGCATGATGTGACCTGCTCGATCGGCGCGGAACTGCGGGCACTGGTGCAGGTGTGTCCGCGCGTCGTCGGCAGTGATCTGGACCCGGTCCGCGCGCGGATGGCCGCGCACAACGTGCCCCGTGCACTGGTCTACGTCGCGGACGCCCTCACGCCCACCACCACGGCCGACGTGGTGATCGCCGATCCCGCGCGCCGGGCCGGCGGCCGGCGGATCGTCGATCCCGAACAGATGTCCCCGGCGCTCTCGGCCCTGCGCGGTGCGTACGCCGGGCGGTCGCTGGCGGTCAAGACCGCACCCGGGATCGACTACGACCGGCTGCGCCGTCAGGGCTTCGACGGGGAGGTGGAGATCGTCTCCCTCGACGGCGGCGTCCGCGAGGCCTGCCTGTGGTCGGGCCCCGTGGCGGTGCCGGGGCTCACCCGCGCGACCGTGCTGCGCGGCTCGGGTTCCGGTGGGTACGAGGTGTTCTCGACCGACCCGCACGACGTGGACCCGGAGCCGGCCGGCAAGTACCTGATCGAGCCCGACGGCGCCGTCATCCGCGCCGGGCTGGTGCGGCACTACGCGGCGCGGCACGGGCTCTGGCAGCTCGACCCGCACATCGCCTACCTCACCGGCGACGCCGTTCCCGCGGGGGAGCGCGGCTTCGAGATCCTCGACGCCGGGAAGTTCTCGGAGAAGTCGCTGCGGGCCGAGCTGCGGCGGCGCGACGTCGGGACACTCGAGATCCTCACCCGCGGCGCCGGCGTCGATCCCGACGTGCTGCGGCGGAAGCTGAAACTGGAGGGCTCGCAGCAGATGACCGTGGTGATCACGCGGATCGGTCGCGAGGTCACGGCGTTCCTGACCCGCCCTACCCGCTGAGCCCGTATCGAAACCGCCCCGTTTCGCGTCAGGATGCGCCATGTCGATCCTGAACGAAAAAAGGCCCGGTTTCGGAACGGGGCGGGCGTGAAACGATGGACGGCATGCAGGAATCGCTCCGCTCCGATGTCGAGATGTTCCACGTCATGGACGTGCTGGCCGCGGCAGCACGGCGCCGGGAGACCCACGGCGACGTGATCTCGCTGGCCGCCGGCCAGCCCAGCGCCGGGGCGCCGAAGCCGGTGCTCGCCGCCGCCCGCGCCGCGCTGGACGCCGGCCCCCTGGGCTACACCGAGTCGATGGGGATCGCGCCGCTGCGGGAGAGCATCGCCGCGCACTACGGCCGCGCGTACGGGCTGGACGTCGCGCCCGAGGCCGTCGCGGTGACCACCGGCTCCTCGGGCGCGTTCACCCTGGTCTTCCTCGCGGCGTTCGACGCCGGCGACACCGTGGTCATGGCGCGTCCCGGGTACCCCGCCTACCGCAACACGCTCACGGCGTTGGGCTGCACCGTCATCGAGCTCGACTGCGGCGCCGAGACCCGGTACCAGCCGACCGTCGCGATGCTGGAAGCGCTCGAGACACCGCCGAAGGGGCTCATCGTCGCGAGCCCGGCGAACCCCACCGGCACGATCCTCGCCCCGACGGAACTGGCGGATCTCGCGCGCTGGTGCGAGGCGCACGGGACCCTGCTCATCTCCGATGAGATCTATCACGGCGTGAGCTACGGGCGGCCCACCGCATGCGCCTGGGAGTCCTCGCGCGAGCAGGTCGTGATGGGCTCGGTGTCGAAGTACTTCGCCATGACCGGCTGGCGGTTGGGCTGGATGCTGCTCCCCGAATACCTGCGCCGGCCCGTCGAGCGGCTCACCGCCAACATGACGATCTGTCCGCCCGCGATCAGCCAGTACGCCGCGGTCGCCGCCTTCTCCGACGAGGCGCGCGAGGAACTCGACGGGCACGTCGCCGGCTACGCGCGCAACCGGGAGATCGTGCTCGCCGGGCTGCGCGGGCTCGGGGTCACCGAGGTCGCGCCGCCCGACGGCGCGTTCTACGCCTACGCCGACATCGGTCACCTCACCGACGATTCGCTCGCCTGGTGCGCGCGGGTGCTCGACGAGACGGGGGTGGCGATCACCCCGGGCCTGGATTTCGACACGGCCCGGGGGCATCGCACCATCCGGCTCAGCTTCGCCGGGGCGACCCCCGAGATCGAGGAGGCGCTGGTGCGGCTGGAGCCGGTCTTCCGGCGGTGACTCAGGCCAGGGCGCGGCGCAGGGCGCCGATGGCGAGGTCGAAACCGGCCTGGGCACCGTGGGTCTCGCGCAGCGCGTTGAGCATCATGAAGTCGTGGATGACCCCGCCGACGCGCACGGCCGTCACCGCGTTGCCGGCCTCGCGGAGCTTGGCGGCGTAGGCCTCGCCGCCGTCGCGCAGCACGTCCGCCTCCGCGGTGATGACGGTGGCGGGAGGCAGGTCGCGCAGCTGCTCGACGGTGGCGTTCAGCGGCGAGGCGAAGATCTCGGTGCGCTGCGCCTCCTCGGTCGTGTACTGGTCCCAGAACCACTGCATGGCGTCGCGGCGCAGGAAGTAGCCCTCGGCGAACTCGTGGTACGAGCCGGTCTCGAAGTCCGCGTCCACCACGGGGTAGAGCAGGACCTGTGCGGCCAGCTTCACGTCGCCGCGGGCCTTCGCCTGCAGGGCGAGCACCGCCGCCATGTCGCCGCCGACGGAGTCGCCGGACACGGCGATCCGGGTGCCGTCGAGGTTCTTCTCCGCGCCGTTGTTCACGACCCACTGTGCGACCGCGTAGTTCTGCTCGATCGCGATCGGGTAGCGCGCCTCGGGGGAGAGGTCGTACTCCGGGAAGACGACGGCCGCGCCGGTGCCGACGGCCAACTCGCGGACCAGGCGGTCGTGGGTGTGGGCGTTGCCGAACACCCAGCCGGCGCCGTGGATGTAGAAGATCACGGGCAGGACGCCGGTGGCACCCTTCGGTCGGACGATGCGGGTGCGCACCTCGCCGGTGGGGCCGCCGGCGACGGTGACCCAATCCTCGTCGACCTCGGGGTACGTGAAGCCCTCTGAGGATGCACCTCGTCGACCGTCTTCCGCCCCTCGACGGGGCCGAGGTCGAACAGGTACGGCGGGTTGGCGGTGGCATCGGAGAAGGCCTGGGCTGCGGGCTCGAGAACGGTCATGATCCACTCCTTGGTCGGCTGCGCGGAGAACGTTCGTTCTCCGGCTGGCTGCTACAGTAGGGGAACGATCGTTCTCGCGTCAAGGGGTGGTGGAAGATGGATGCCGAGCAGCAGCGCGCAGCCGTGCTGGAGGCCGCCGAGAAGCTGTTCTACGGCAAGGGGATCCAGGCCGTGGGCATGGACGAGATCCGCACCGCGGCCGGCGTCTCGCTCAAGGCGATCTACAAGCTCTTCCCGTCGAAGGACGCCCTCGTCGCGCAGGTGTTGACGATCCGCGACCGGCGCTGGACCGACGGCCTGCACAAGTACGTCGACAAGGCCCGCACCCCCGAGGCGAAGATCCTGGCGGTCTTCGACTGGCTCGAGGAGATGTTCGCGGACAACGACTTCCGAGGCTGTTCGTTCATCAACAGCTACGGTGAGCTCGGCGCCACCTCGCCCACCGTCGCCGACGCCGCGCAGCACAACAAGGCCTGCTACCAGGACGAGCTCTCGGCGCTGGTGGCCGACGCGGGCCTTCCGGACCGCGTCGCGGTGCAGATCGGGCTGCTCACCGAGGGGGCGCTGACCACCGCGGCGATCCTGGGCCCGGACGGCGTGGTCGACGGTGCGCGCGAGGCCGCCGCGGTGCTGATCGGCGCGCAGCGATGACCGGTGCGCCGGTCCTCTCCGGCCGGATCCGAGGGCGCAGGGCGGATCCGCGCGCGGTGCTCCGGGCGCCGCTGAACTAATCTGGACGACGATGCCTGTCACCGTGCCCCGCGACCTGCCCGCCGCCGCAGTCCTCGAGGCGGAGCAGGTCTTCGTCATGTCCGACGTGCGCGCCGCGCACCAGGACATCCGCCCCCTGCAGATCGCCATCCTCAACCTGATGCCGATGAAGGTCGCCACGGAGACCCAACTGCTCCGGCTGCTGGGGAACACGCCCCTGCAGGTCGAGGTCACACTGCTGCGCACGGCCAGCCACGTCTCGCGGACCACGCCGTCCGAGCATCTCGAATCGTTCTACTCGACCTTCGACGAGGTGGCCGATCGGCACTTCGACGGCATGATCGTCACCGGCGCGCCCATCGAGCGGCTGCCCTTCGAGGACGTCGACTACTGGCCGGAGATGACCAGGATCCTCGACTGGACGCGCACCAACGTGCAGTCCACGATGCACGTGTGCTGGGGCGCGCAGGCAGCGCTCTACCACCACTACGGCGTGGGCAAGCACGAGGTATCGCAGAAGATCTCCGGGGTCTTCCCACACCGTCTGACCGGGACGCGCTCGCCGATCCTCACCGGTTTCGACGACGAGTTCCTCGCGCCGCACTCACGGCACACCGATGTCCACGCCGCCGACGTCGAGGCCACCGGCGCCGTCGACGTGCTCGCGGTGAGCGACGAGGCGGGCATGTACCTCGCGGCCACCGCCGACGGCCGCCAGGTCTTCGTCACCGGACATCCCGAGTACGACGCCGACACGCTCGCGCTCGAGTACCGCCGCGACAGCGGGCAGGGGCTCGAGGTGGCGGTGCCCGCGCACTACTTCCCGGGCGACGACCCCGCGGCCGTGCCGCTGAGCCGCTGGCGCAGCCACGGGCAGCTCCTGTACGCCAACTGGCTCAATCGCTGCGTCTACCAGGAGACGCCGTTCGCGCCGGCGGACTGAGCCGGCGCGGAGATCATGCCGGGGCGGTGAGGATCAGCGGTCCGTCCTCGGTGATCGCGACGGTGTGCTCGCTGTGCGCCGCGCGCGAGCCGTCGGCCGAGCGCAGCGTCCACCCGTCCGGATCGAAGGTGATCTGATCGGTCGTGGCGCAGAACCACGGCTCCAGCGCGAGGGTGGTCCCCGTGCGCAGCAGCATGCCCTTGCGCGCCTTACCGGTGTTCGGGACGTGCGGATCCTCGTGCATGGTGCGCCCGAGGCCGTGCCCGCCGAACTGCGTGTTGACGGGGTAGCCGTACCGCTTGGCGGTCTCGCCGATGACGGACGAGACGGTGCCGAGCTTGTTTCCGGGCCGCATCTCCTCGATCGCCGCGTCCAGGGCGACCCGGGTGCACTCGATGAGCCGCGTGTCCTCCGGCCGCGGGGTGCCCACGCTGACGCTGCGGGCGGCATCGGCGACCCAGCCGTCGATGGAGACGGCGATGTCCACCGTGAGCAGGTCGCCGTCGGCGAAGACGTACTCGTGCGGCAGGCCGTGCAGGCAGGCGTCGTTGACCGACAGGCAGGTGACGTTGCGGAACGGGCCGCTGCCGAACGACGGTGCGTAGTCCCAGTAGCAGGAGACGGCGCCGCGCTCCTCGATCATCGTCCGCGCGCGGTACTCGAGCTCCATGAGGTTCATCCCGACCTCGGCCATGCCGGTGAGCTCCTCGAGCAACTCGGCGATGAAGATGCCGGTGGTGCGCATCTTCGCGATCTCGGCGGGGGTCTTGAGCTCCATCACCGGTGCGAGTCTACGCGGTCAGATCGCCACCATCCTGGTCGCCGCCGAGGCGTCGCGCCGACCGCGGATCGTGATCAGCTCGCGGGCGTGCGCATCGAGTGCCACGTCGCCCGGCAGCCGCGGCGACCACGGCCGCACGGCCGTCGCATCGCCGCCGGCGTCGAGGGCCGCCAGCACGTGCAGGGCGTGCGCCGCGGGCTGCGGCGCGTGCTCGTGCGGCCAGCATGTCGCCAGGTGCACGGAGACGTGCATGGTCTGGCGCCCCGTGTGCAGCAGCCGCGCCGAGACCTCGATGACCTGGCCGATCTGCACCGGCCGGTAGAAGCGCACGCCGCCGACGTACACGGTCACGGCCTCGCCGCCGCTCCAGCCCGCCGCGCACAGGTAGGCGGCGTCGTCCATCCAGCCCATCACCCGCCCGCCGTGCGCCTTGCCGCCCCAGTTGATGTCCGTGGGCGCGGCGAGGAAGCGGGTCCGGCGCCGCGCGGCCTCGCTCGGCAAGTCGTAGTCCACGCGCGCCATCGCCTCCTCGATCCGGCGCCGCACGTCGGCGCGGGCCCGCGCCTCCGCGGCGGCCCGGACGTCCTCGGCGAGGACGGGCTGCCACTGCCGCACGGGCGTCGGCTTGCCGGCCTCGTCGACCGCGACGAAGACGAGCAGGCACGTGCTGGCGACGGTGAAGGTGCCCACCCGCGGATCGGCGGAGGCGACCTCGCACTGGATGTGCATGCTGCTGCGGCCGGTGTGGACCAGCGTCGCCCGCACCTCGACGACATCGCCCGAGGCGATGTCGCGGCCGAAGCCGATGTTGCCGACGTAGGCGGTCACGGAGTAGCCGCCCGACCAGGCGGCGGCGCAGGCGTAGGCGGCCTTGTCGATCCACTCGAGGATGCGGCCCCCGCGGACGCCGCCGCCGAGGGTTGCGACGTCGGTCGGGGCGGCGAGGAACCGCAGGGTGATCCGGCGATCGGTGATGGGCATCGGGCTGAGCTCCTTCGCAGAGCGGTGGGCGGATCGCACCATCGTGGAGGGGTCCACGAACGCACTGCGCACCGGGGGAGCGCGATGAGGAGTCGGTGACGGGCGGGTAACCGCGCGGGTCATCCGGGCGTAACACTGCCCGCGGCCCGCCGGCCGGCGCAGCCGTCAGTCCTTGGCGACGCTGTCGCCCGTGCGGCGCCCGGAGGTGAAGGCGAAGACGGTGCCGTCGTTGCCGACGGTGACGAGCTCGCCGTCGGGACCGATCGAGACGCCGGAGGAGGCCGTGACCGAGTCGGGCAGGTCGAAGGTGCGCAGCGTGGTGCCCGTGTCCGTGCGGAACTCGATGAGCTGCGACTGCACCGCCGCCCACGAGCGCACGACCGCGTATCCGATGCCCCCGCGGATCTGCGTCACCGGGGAGATCATCGCGACGTCCGTGCGCTTGAAGACCTCGCGCACGCTCGAACCCTCGTCCTTGAGCGCGACGAACGAGGCGCGGTGCAGGCCCGGCGCGGCGGGGATGATCGTCCCGTCGGGTGAGACCGACGGCGGCAGCGTGCTCTGGTAGCCGAGGTCGTGCGTCCATTTGGTCTCGCCGGTCTTCGCATCCAGCGCGGCCAGCTTCTCGCCGCGCAGGTTCACGTACAGCGTGGAGCGGTCCGTGGACAGCGCGGGCGAGCCGATGACCCCGCCGGGCAGGTCCGCGCGTTCCCACGCGTACCGCAGGTCGTGCCGGTCGCCGCCGTTCTTGTCGTAGTCGACCGCCATCACCTTCGACGGTCCGCGTCCGCCGCCCCGCTGATCCGGCGCGGCCGCTCCGCTCCCGGCACCGACTACGACGAAGGCGCGCTCGGCCTGCGTGTCGACGGCCGGCGGCCCCGCGACCGGGCAGCCGGGGCCGTTGGTCGCGCAGTCCTCGATGCCGGCGCCGTTGGCGTTCGCCGAGACCTGCGGGAAGAGCCCGATGGCGGCGCCCGCGGCGGTGCCGTCGTGCGTGTCGACCAGCACCATCTGGCCCAGGTGGGTCACAGCGAGCACGGTGTTGTCGCCCGCGAGCTTGATCCACAGCGGCGCGCCCGCGGTGGGGTAGCGCCAGCGCACCTGGTTGTCGGCGTTGAAGCTGTAGAGCCAGCCGGGGATGCCGAGGTAGGTGTACTCGAACTGGTCCACCAGCGGGGCCTGCAGGTCGGCGCCCGGGGCGTCGCGGCGGCAGTAGGTCTTGCGGCCCACGGTGAGCTCGAGGCTGAAGGTGCTGCAGCCGGTCTCGGTGCGGGCGGTCACGGAGACCACACCGCGGTTGGAGATCGCGGGCGCCACGGTGTTCGGTCCGACGAGGTCGCGGTTCCACGCCGGTACCAGCGACGACGCGGCGTCGCGATCGGCGTAGGAGTTGTTGCGCGAATCGCCGTACATGCCGGGCCACGCGGCGGAGTCGTCGGCGTACACCCAGGTGTCATCGGGCGAGCACGAGACCAGCACCGCGGCGGCGGCCACCGTCGCGCCCAGTGTGAGCGCGCGCCTACCCAACCGCATGTGTCTCCCTCGATTCGAACCCACGGATCGCCACACAGACTATCGCGGCGAGGAGTACCGGATCGTCGGGGCGCACCGCCGGATAGGCTCCCCTGCATGACGAGCATGTGGAACGCCCCGTACCGATCGCGGTGGCGGCACGCGCGGCAGGCCGATCAGCAGGCGCGATTCCTGACGCCCGCGTCGCTGCGCTGGGTCCTCAAGAACAAGGCGTACACGCCCTGGTACCTGGTGCGCTACGTGCGGTTGCTCAAGTTCCGGCTCGCCAATCCGCACATCGTGCTCAAGGGGATGGTCTTCCTCGGCAAGAACGTGGAGATCCACGCCACGCCCGGGCTCGGGCGGATGGAGATCGGCCGCTGGGTGCACATCGGCGACTCGAACAAGATCCGCTGCCACGAGGGCTCGCTGCGCATCGGGGACAAGTCCGTCTTCGGCCGCGACAACGTGGTCAACTGCTACCTCGACATCGAGTTCGGCCCCGCCTCGCTCGTCGCCGACTGGTGTTACATCTGCGACTTCGACCACAAGATGGACGACATCCACGTTCCCATCAAGGACCAGGGGATCGTCAAGGGCCCCGTCCGGATCGGCGGCGACACCTGGGTGGGTACCAAGGTCACCGTCACCCGCAACACCCTCATCGGCCATGGCACCGTGCTCGGCGCGCACGCCGTGGTGCGCGGCGAGATCCCGCCCTACTCGATCGCCGTCGGCTCGCCCGCCAAGGTGGTCAAGAACCGCAAGGACATGTGGGACGCGAACGTCGCCGAGCGCGCCGAACTCGAGCGCGCGCTCGCCGACATCGAGCGCAAGAAGGAGCAGGCCCGCGGCCTGCCGGGGAACGCCTGACCGGCGAGGGCGCGGGGCCGGCTAGAGCACGTAGAACGGGCGGGCGTAGCGGAACTCGCCTCGCACGTCCGGCGTGTACGCGCCCAGCGTCCGGACCATGAAGGAATCGCCCGCCCACTCCGGGACGTCGGGCGTGATGCCGAGTTCGGAGCCGGCGACGAAGCCGAACCGCGGGTAGTAGTCCTTGTGCCCGAGCAGTGCCACGAGCCGCTCGCCGAGGGCGTCGGCGGCGCCGAGCGCGGCCAGGATCAGGGCCGAGCCGGTGCCCTGCCCCTGCGCCTCGGAGCGCACCCCCAGCGGCCCCGCGGCCAGCGCGGGCGTCCCACCCACGGCGGCCCGGGTCAGGCAGACGTGACCGATCACCGCACCGTCGTCGTCCTCGGCGACGAACGAGAGCTCGTCGATCCACGCGCCGCTCAGGCGCAGCGCCTCGACGAGGACCACTTCGACGGGCTCCGTCCGCCCGGGCGGGGTCATCGGCGCGAACGCGGAGCGGTGCACGTCGGCGACCGCGGCGGCGTCGGCCGCGGTCTCGTTGCGGACCAGCACGCTCAGCTCTCCACGGCGTCGACGACGGCGCGGACGCGGGGCGAGACCGGCGCGAAGACGTCCAGCACACCGATCGCGCGCAGCTGCGGCACGGCGTCCGCCAGCGCGGCGACGAGCTGCTCGGCCTCGGGCGAGCCCTCCGGCGCCGCCTCCAGCGACTGCGCGTTCCGCACGAACGCGGCGACGGTTCCCTTACGCAGCGGGACGCCGCCGAAATCGGCCGTGTCCTGATCGTCGGGCAGCACGTCTTCCGGTCGTACAGTCATGAATCGACGGTGCCACAGGATTCACGATAATGCACATCGCGCAGGTGGGAGGCCCGGCGCTCACGCGGGGTTGGTCGGATCCCGTTCCGGCAGTGGGCGTTCGTCGATGACGCGGCGCCCGAGCGGGGTGCGCGGGCGGCGCTTGGCGGCGAGGTAGACCTGCGCGGTCTCGCGCGCGACGGCCTCCCAGGTCAGCTCCTCGACCTCGGTGCGGGCCGCGCGTGCCCAGCCGTTCGCGGCGGCGGGATCGTCGAGCACGGTGCGGATCGCCGCCGTCAGGGCGGGCACGTCGGCCGGTTCGACGGACAGGCCGGTCTCGCCGGTGCGGATGAAGTCCGCGAGTCCGCCCGCGGTCGTGGCGATGACGGGGATGCCGGTGGCCGCCCCCTCGAGCGCGACGATGCCGAAGGGCTCGTAGCGCGACGGGATCACCAGCACGTCGGCCGAGTGCAGCTGGGCGACGAGCTCCTCGTGGTCCAGGGCGCCGGTGAACTCCACGGCCCGTAGCACGCGGTGCTCGCGGGCCACCTCGCGCAGCCACGTTGCCTGCGTGCCGTCGCCGGCGACCGTCAGGGTGGTGCCGGGGTGCGTGCGGCGCACCCGGGCCAGCGCCGCGATGAGGTCCTGCACCCCCTTCTCGTACTCGAGTCGCCCGACGTACAGCAGGCGGGGTGCCGCGCTGCGGACGGCCGCGCGGTCCGCGCGATCGCGGTAGGGCCAGGCCGTGGCGTCGATGCCGTTGGCGATGGTGTGCAGTTGCGCGAGGCCCGGCCCGAACAACCGGTTGACCTCGTCGGACATCGAGCGCGAGCAGGTGATCACCGCGTCCGCCTCGTTCGCCAGCCACCACTCGGTGGAGTGCACCTGCCGGTTCACCGGTCCGGAGACCCAGCCGCTGTGCCGGCCCGCCTCGGTGGCGTGCACGGTGGCGACGAGCGGCGCGTCGAAGGCCTCCGCCAGGCCCACGGCCGCGTGTGCGGCGAGCCAGTCGTGCGCGTGCACCACGTCGGGAACCCAGGGCCGCCCGACGCTTCCCGCGCCGTGCAGCGCGTCCTCGCCCGCGGTCGGGTTGTACCCGGCCAAGCGCAACCCGGCCCGCAGCATGGAGTGCCCCATCGACAGCACCCACGGCATCATGTCGGTGCCGAAGTCGAGGGCCAGCGGGTCCTCCGCGGCCATGATCACCCGGATGCCGTCGAGCATCACGTCGGTCGTGGGGTGGCTGCGCGGGTCGGTGCCGGTGGGCTGCCGCGAGACCACGACCACCTCGTGACCCTGATCGCGCAGCTGAAGAGCGAGGTGGTGGACGTGCCGGCCCAGGCCGCCGACGACCACCGGCGGGTACTCCCAGGAGACGAGCAGGACGCGCATGTCAGAACCCTCCCAGCGGTGCCGGCAGGCGCCGCGCGTCGAGACCGGGGAACGGATCGTCGGCGTGGCGCCAGCCGCGGGCGAGCACGACCGCGCGGGTCTCATCACCGCGCTCGGCGGCCTCGGCGATCTCGCGCAGCGCGTGCGCGTGCTTGTACGCGCGGTCACGGGCGTAGCCGGCGGCGGTGTCCTTCGAGACCATGAACGGCCAGTCGGACTGCAGGCACATCAGCGCCTCCTGCAGGACCTGGTCGGCCACCACGTCCCGCGCACCGCGCTGCTCGGCGGCGCGTTTGTCGAGCACGCGCAGCACCGTCGCGGTGATGTCCTCGTTGAGCTCGACGAACTCCTGTACCTGCGGGCCCTCCCAGACCCGCCAGTCCTTGCCCGAGCCCCACGAACTGGCCGGGATCTCGCGCGGCGCGCCGACGAACCCCGCCTCGGCGGCGGAGCGCAGCGTGCCCACCCGCACCCCCGCCTCGGGAAGTGCGCGCAGCACCCGCTCCAACCAGATCGGCCCCTCGTACCACCAGTGCCCGAAGAGCTCGGTGTCGAACGCGGCGACGACGAGGGCGTCGCGCCCGATCCGCGTGCTCTCCTCGCGGAGGCGCGCGACCACGGTGTCCACGAAGTCGGCGACGTGCTTGTCGATCACGGCGTCGGCACGCTCGGGGTCGTACGGCGCCTTCTCCGACTCGGGGACGTTCTTGCCGGTGACCCGGCTGGGCTTGAGTCCCGTGGCGTGATCGTGGGCGTAGAAGTCGCGGTAGGCGGCGTGCCCGGGATACCCGGACTTCGGCGACCAGACGCGGTAGCTCACCGGCAGGTCGCGCCCGAAGGCGAGCACGGACGAGTCGCCGACCGGGCGCGCGAGGGCCGTGTCGCCGCCGAGCGTGGGCCCGTCGACCATGAAGTGCGTGACGCCCGCGGCCTCGTACCCCGTCTCCATCCCGGGTTTGTAGGCGCACTCGGGTGCCCAGATGCCCGTTCGCGCGGGCGATCCCAGGCGGGCGGTGCCGTAGGCGAGGCCCTCGCGCAGCGAGAGCTCCCGCAGGCGCGGGTGCAGCAGGGGCTGGAACGGGTGCGCCAACGGGCCGCCGAGCAGTTCGACGGTGCCGGCGTCCGCGAGGCGGCGCAGCACGGGGGTGCCGCCGTGGCGCCAGCGCGTCTCGAACAGTTCGAGCGCGTGCGCGGCGTTGCGGTGCTCGCGGGCGCCGAGCTCGGCCATCGGCGAGCGGTGCGCCGATCCCGTGGCCGGGCCGTCCGCCAGGGCGGCCTCGTGGGCGCGCAGCTGCCAGTTGCCCAGGTAGTGGTGCATGGCCTCGAGGCAGTACGGGTCGTCGAGCTGGGCCGCGAGCACCGGGGTCACGCCGAGCGTGAGCTGCTCTGTGCGGCCCTCGGCGGCGAGCCGGTCGAGCATCTCCGTCATCGGCAGGTAGGAGGCCGCCCACGACTGGTAGAGCCATTCCTCGCCCACGGGCCACGCGCCGTGGTGGGCGAGCCACGGCAGGTGGGAGTGCAGGACGAAGGCGATCATCCCGGGCTCACGCCCGGCGGTCACGGCTTCCTCGCGTAGAAGAACAGGTCGAGGCTGTCCGGGGCGTCCGCGCGCAGGTCGAAGTCCTGTGCGGCGACGGCGGCGACGTCGTTCGAGAGCTCCTCGGGCCAGGGCTCGCCGGCGAGTGAGCGCTCGATCTGCGCGTCGATGAAGCTGCCGCCGTGGCGGCGGTCCAGCTCGGCCAGTCGCGCGCCGTGGAAGACGCCGAGCTTCTCGGTGACCTCGAGGCCCGCCTCCTCGAGCAGCTCCACGAGCTCCGCCGAGTTCAGCTCCCGGGTGTGGAAGGGATTGAGCGGCGTGTCGCGGCCGGGGGAGAAGGTGACGCGGTTCGGCGTGGAGATCGCGAGCTCGCCGCCGGGGCGCAGGATCCGCGCCACCTCGCGCAGGAACTGCGGCTGGTCCCAGAGGTGCTCGATGACTTGGAAGTTCACGACGGCGTCGACGGAGGCGTCCTCCAGGGGCAGCTCGGCGAGGTTGCCGTGCAGCATCGTCACCGCCGGGTAGGCGGCGCGCACGTGCGCGACGGCCGACTCGTCGTAGTCCAGCGCCGTGACGCTCGCGCCGCCGTCGGCGAGCATGGCGGCGCCGTAGCCCTCACCGCTGCCGGCCTCGAAGACCGACTTCCCGGCGTAGCGGGAAGTGATCGCGAGGTAGGCGATCTCGTGCCGGCGGAACCAGTAGTTCTCCTCGGGGATACCGGGAACTGTTCGCTCGCCGGTCAGGGGCAGCGGGTCACACATTCTTCTCAGCCTAGTCGTCGTGGGGCGTGGGCCATCCCACATGGACAGTTACCAATCGGTAACTTACTCTGGCGTTAAACAGTGTTGTGAGGCGGTGCTACCTTCTACTCGCTGAAGCTGAGGCGGGGGAGGGTTAGCCGTACCTCGCTGCAGTGTGAGAATGTGCCTACGAGTATCCGATCATCGATGGAGGTCGACGAAGACCAATGACGAACGTAGTCGTACTGATCAAGCAGGCTCCCGATCCCGGGTCCGAACGCAAGCTGTCCGATGACTTCACGGTCGACCGGTCGATCGATCCGTGGCTCGAGGAGATCAACGAGCGCGCGGTCGAGGCGGCTCTCCAGATCAAGGAGGCCCACGGCGGCGAGGTCACCGTGCTGACCGTCGGACCCGCGAGCGCGACCGACGCGATCCGCAAGGCGCTGTCCATGGGCGCCGACAAGGCCGTCCACGTGCAGGACGACGCCATGCACGGCTCGGACGCCATTCAGACCGCGTGGGTCATCGCTCGCGCGCTGGGCACCATCGAGGGTGTCGAGCTGGTCATCGCCGGTAACGAGGCCACCGACGGTCGCGTCGGCGCCGTTCCGGCCATCCTGGCCGAGTACCTGGGCCTGCCGCAGCTGACCCACATGCGCACGCTCAACGTCGACGGTGACGCGCTCACCGGCGAGCGGGAGACCGACGAGGGCGTCTTCGCGCTCGAGGCCTCGCTGCCCGCGATCGTCTCGGTGAACGAGAAGATCAACGAGCCGCGCTTCCCCTCCTTCAAGGGCATCATGGCCGCGAAGAAGAAGGAGATCAACGTGCTCTCCCTCGCGGAGATCGGTGTCGAGCTCGATGAGGTCGGCGGCGCGAACGCCGGCACCACGGTCACGGGTGTCACCCCGAAGCCGCCCAAGCAGGCCGGCGAGAAGGTCGTGGACGAGGGTGACGGCGGCACGAAGGTGGCGCAGTTCCTCATCGGCCAGAAGATCATCTGAGACCCTCGAATCCACTCATAAGGAGAGAAGCCGTTATGGCAGACGTACTCGTCCTCGTCGAGCAGGTCGACGGGAAGCTCAAGAAGGTCACGGCTGAGCTGCTGACCGCCGCCAAGGCCATCGGTGAGCCGGCCGCCGTCGTCGTGGGTGCCCCCGGCACCACCGATGCCGTCGCCGATCAGCTCAAGGCCGCCGGCGCCGCCAAGATCTACCGCGCGGAGTCGGCCGAGGCGGCCGAGTACCTGGTCACCCCGAAGGTCGGCGTCCTCGCCGAGCTCGCGGAGAGCCAGGGCGCCGCAGCGGTCCTGACCGCCGCCACGTTCGAGGGCAAGGAGGTGGCCGGCCGTCTCGCCGCGCGCCTCGGCTCGGGCCTGGTCGCCGACGTGATCGCGTTCGGTCCCGGTGGCACCGCCACCCACTCGATCTTCGGTGGCGCGTTCACCGTCGAGGCCACCGCCGGTGGCGACACCCCGGTCGCGTCGCTGCGCCCGGGCTCCGTCGAGGCCGACGGTGTCGCCGGCGCCGGTGAGATCGTCGACGTCGCGGTTCCGGCCGAGGCCGAGAACGCGGTGAAGATCACCTCCAAGGAGCCGATCCAGGGCGGCAACCGCCCCGAGCTCACCGAGGCGTCGATCGTCGTCTCCGGTGGCCGTGGCGTCGGCTCGGCCGAGAAGTTCTCGGTCGTCGAGGAGCTCGCCGACTCGCTCGGCGCCGCCGTCGGCGCCTCGCGTGCCGCCGTCGACTCGGGCTACTACCCGGGCCAGTTCCAGGTGGGCCAGACCGGCAAGACCGTGTCGCCGCAGCTGTACATCGCCCTGGGCATCTCGGGCGCCATCCAGCACCGCGCCGGTATGCAGACCTCGAAGACCATCGTGGCCGTCAACAAGGACGAAGAGGCCCCGATCTTCGAGATCGCCGACTACGGCATCGTGGGCGACCTGTTCGACGTCGCCCCGCAGCTCACCGAGGCTGTGAAGTCCCACAAGGGCTGATCCGCAGTACATTTCGACGAGCCCCGCCCGGATCCCTCCGGGCGGGGCTCCGTCGTTTTCGCTACGGTGGGGGCAGGGCCGCGCCCCGCTCGCCTCTCAGCCCGGCGCGCGTGAACGGCCCTGAACGACAACCACATACGCGGAGGAGACCAGCCATGTCCGAGAACGCGAACTTCACCACCACGGATTCGGGTGCACCCGCCGGGAGCGACGAGCGGTCGTTGACAGTCGGCGCCGCGGGCCCGATCGTCCTGCACGATCACTACCTGATCGAGCAGATGGCGCAGTTCAATCGCGAGCGGATCCCCGAGCGCCAGCCGCACGCCAAGGGCAGCGGCGCCTTCGGCACCTTCGAGACCACCGGCGACGTCACCGCGTTCACGTGTGCGGAGGTGTTCGCGCCCGGCGCCAAGACCGAGATGATGGCGCGCTTCTCGACGGTGGCGGGTGAGCGCGGCAGCCCCGACACCTGGCGCGACCCGCGCGGTTTCGCCCTGAAGTTCTACACCACCCAGGGCGTGTACGACCTCGTGGGCAACAACACCCCGGTGTTCTTCATCAAGGACCCGATGAAGTTCCAGCACTTCATCCGATCGCAGAAGCGCCGCGCCGACAACAACCTTCGCGATCACGACATGCAGTGGGACTTCTGGACCCTCTCGCCCGAGTCCGCCCACCAGGTCACCTGGCTCATGGGCGACCGCGGCATCCCGCGCTCGTGGCGGCACATGAACGGCTACGGATCGCACACCTACCTGTGGGTCAACGCGGACGGCGTCAAGCACTGGGTCAAGTACCACTTCATCGCCGACCAGGGCATCGAGACGCTCACCCAGGACGAGGCCGACCGCCTCGCCGGCGCCGACGGGGACTTCCACGTCCGCGACCTGTTCGAGGCGATCGCGCGTGGCGAGCACCCGAGTTGGACGCTCAAGGTGCAGCTGATGCCCTTCGACGACGCCGCGGACTACCGGTTCAACCCGTTCGACCTGACCAAGGTCTGGCCGCACGCCGACTACCCGCTCCGCGAGGTCGGCCGGATGACGTTGCACACCAACCCGACCGACAACCACGCGCAGATCGAGCAGGCGGCGTTCGAGCCCAGCAACCTGGTCCCCGGTATCGGACTGAGCCCGGACCGGATGCTGCTCGGCCGGGTCTTCGCCTACGCCGATGCGCACCGCGCCCGGCTCGGCGCCAATTACAAGCAGATCCCGGTGAACCGGCCGCACAACGAGGTGCGCAGCTACTCCAAGGACGGCGCCATGCGCATCGACCCCGTGCGGGACCCGGTGTACGCGCCGAACTCGAAGGGCGGCCCGGCGGCCGACTACCCCGGACAGCCGGAGCCGCAGTGGGCGGCCGACGGCGAGATCGTGCGGGCGGCGTACGTCGCGCACCGCGAGGACGACGACTTCTCCCAACCGGGCACGCTGGTGCGCGAGGTGATGGGCGACGCGCAGCGCGACCGCCTGGTCTCCAACGTCTCCGGACACCTGCTCGACGGGGTCAGCGAGCCCGTCCTGGCTCGCGCCTTCGAGTACTGGCGCGCCATCGATCAGCAGATCGGGGAGCGGATCGAGCAGGCGGTGCGCGAGGGGCAGGGCTGACTCCGTTGAGGGCGCCGGTCCGCGTCTAGGATCGGCTGCGTGAGCAGCGTCCTGATCGTCGACGACCAGCGGTTGATCCGCGACGGCCTGAAGATGCTGCTCACCTCCGCTCCCGACTTCAGCGTGGCCGGCGAGGCCACCAACGGCGACGAGGCGGCCCGCGCCTACCGCGAGCTCGCGCCCGACGTCGTGCTGATGGACCTGCGGATGCCGGGTGTCGACGGGGTCCGCGGCATCGAGCAGATCATCGCCGCGGATCCCGCCGCCCGGATCGTCGTGCTCACGACGTTCGACGACGACGAGCACATGTACCCCGCGCTCGCCGCGGGGGCCGTCGGCTACCTGGTCAAGGACATCGCGCCCGAGGCGCTGCTCGACGGTCTGCGGCGCGCACTGGGCGGCGAGGTGCCGATGTCGCCGGGGCCCGCGCGCCGCGTGCTCGACGAGGCCCTGCGCGCCCGGTCCGCCCCGGCCGCGGCCGCCGAGCAGCCCGCCGTCCCGCTCACCGAGCGGGAGCGCGACGTGCTCGCGCTCGTCGCCGAGGGACTGGCCAACGCGGCCATCGCGCGCCGGCTGCACGTCGCCGAGTCCACGGTGAAGGCGCACATCGCGAACCTGCGGCAGAAGACGGGCGCGGGCTCGCGGGTGGAGCTCGCCCGGTTCGCCGGACGCGACTGAGCGCTCGTCAGGCCGCGCGCCGCGGCACCGAGAGTGCGACCACCCACTGCCCGCCGTCGGGCCCCGGCGGTGATGCTCCCGCCGGCCAGTTCGGCGCGCTCGGCCATACCGGTCAGGCCGTAGCCGTGCCCGTGGTGCGCGTGCGCGGGCAAGGGGCTCGCCACGCGGGCCCGCCAGGCGCCGTCGGCCGATTCCACGTCCACCGCGACCTCCGCGCCGCGCGGGGCGTGCTTCATGACGTTCGTCAGGGCCTCCTGCACGACCCGCACGAGCGTCAGCGCGTCGATCGCGGTGGGCTCGCTCCCGCCCAGATCGATCCGCGCGCGGACGTCGAAGCCTGCGTCGACGGTGCGCTCCACCGCGCGGCGCACCTCGGTCTCGGTGTCGTCGATCGTCCGGTCCGCCACCGGATCCCGCTCCCGCATCGCGGCGAGCAGCCGCCGGATGTCGGCGAGGGAATCCGTCGCCGTCTCGTGGATGTCGCTGAGCACCTCGTCGAGTCCGGGGTCGATGCCGGCGTAGACGCCGCGGGCCACGCCCACGCGCAGCGAGATGGCCGACATGTGGTGCGCCATCAGGTCGTGCAACTCCCGCGCCAGCGCGGCCCGCTCGTCCCGTCGGGCGTGCAGCGCCTGCTCCTCGAGCTCGCGCCGCTCCCGCTCGGCCTGGCTGAACCGCTCCCGCATGTAGAGGCCGCCCACCACGGGCAGGCCGACGAAGCTGATCGTCTCGGCCAGCACGCGGATCAGTGTGTGCTGCTCGTTGTCGAGCACGGAACCCGTGATGTAGCAGGCCGCCCAGACGATCGTCGCCGTGACCACTTCGCGGCGGGGCCGCTGGGAAGCGGCGAGCTCGGCCAGGGCGAGCGAGGCGAGGTACGGCACGAGGCCGGCCGGGCCCCACGCCTCCACCGACAGCAGCCAGCCGCCGAGCAGCGACAGGGCGATCGAGACGGCGAACGGCGCGCGCCCACCGAGCGCGAACAGCGCGGCGGCGAGCATCGACCCGGCGATGTACCCGGGCGAGGCGTGGAAGCGCCCGGGGTACACGCTCACCGCCAGCAGGACGGGCACCACCACGAGGGGCGCGACCCGCACGCCGACGGTCCAGCTGGTGCGCGACATGGCTGCACCGTACGACACCGCGGGACCGCGGCAAAGCTGTGACCAGCGTGCATACCGTGGCGATCGGAGGTTGTCAACCCCCTCCCGGCCGATCCGGGGCGGGGATTTCCGTGGCCGAAGGGCGGAGTCGCTCGGCAGCGCGGCCGGCGACGCTGGAAGCCATGATCAACGACATCGCCG